>CANFRV010000030.1 GCA_947449575.1 Flavobacteriales bacterium | reverse complement strand
GGCATTGATCATGACGGTTTATAATATGAAACGGGCCATCAATATACTAGGAATAGAAAAGTTATTGGAAAAACTCAAGAAATGGAAACCAAAATACCCTGCTTTCCTAAAATCGAACAAAAAACAGCTATTTTTAAGACTCTGTGACAACTTTCGTATTTTGAATTACAAATCCGTAGCCTAAAAATACAACCCAATACAACGCTTAAAATCGAAAAAAAACAAAGCTATTTTGACAGGTGGAGTGTGAAAATGTAGGTTTTTTCACAGCCTGACGTTTTGCAGCTACAAGAAGTTGGCGATTTCGGAGACGAAAACTGTCTGCCACCACTGAACTTGATACGAAGCACAAAGCTTCATTTAACCACTGAACCGCCAATTTCTTGTAGGTGCTGTTATAGGCTGGTTTATTTAAATTAGAGAACTGCTTTTTCAAAAGGAATTATTCAGTTTAGGAAGTCTTTTGTTTTTCTTGTAATACTTATAAAGCAAAAGAGCTTCAATAAAAGCTGGCGGCTCTCCAGTTTTTGAATACATGATGTAGAAATCCAATTTTTCAACATTATTGTCAATCATATAATTACGAACATAGTCATTAGTTTGGATGTCTTTTTTCGTGACTTTATTTTTTCCTCTAGATGCTAAAAGTCTATTTTGAACCGAATGGTCACCAGGAGTGCCGTCTGTTTTAATTTTCCCAGCCATACCGATGTAAACTATTTTATTAGTTGCGGTATTAAGCCAAATGTAAACACCGAATTTTTTTTCAACGCTTTTTCTTATTTCTTTATTGAACATTTTCCTACCGTTTTCAGTAGAAAATATTTTTTTTTCAATAACAAATTCAATTATTGGCTCCTCAATGTATGGTTCAATAATTTTTTTTAATTCTTCAATTGTCATCTATTAATTTATTTGTCATCCAATAACTCAATTTGTGATTTCACATAATCAATAAATTGAATGATTTTTTCATCAGAATTACTTTTTAAAATAATTTCCAAAGGCTTACTTTCGATTAGAAAACCATTGAGTTCAAAAGCTTTGTTAATAGCTTGACCATACAAGCACCAAATGTCTGTGGCGCTTTTAATTAATTCATCTTTTTCCATATAAATCTTTTATTTATTTGAAATCAACTTGTTTTTTTCTTTAGTTAGAACCATCAACACTGTTAAAATTCCAATTAGAGAAAAAATTAAATCCCAATAATCAAAACAACGACAAGACAGCCAAGACTGAAATATTTCAATAGCTATTGGTGCAATCATTAGTGTTTTATTGAGCTTCAAATAAGCTATTAAAAAACAAAATATAATCGCTCCATACAACGATGAGAGATGAATAACTAAATAATTAAAAAATGCGTATTTATGAAATACATCTGTTAATTGTAGTATTTCATTAATTACCCAAAGCGTTGTTGTTATTATTACTATTCTGCGTATCAATTAGATTAAGATTAAAGTCATTCCGGGTTATACTTATAGAATTTATGTCGTTTATTGCTTGCGCATAAACTTTTTCGAAATCTTTCATTTCAGTAGTTCTGGCTTTCTGAGATAACCAAACTCCTATAACAATACCTGCTATATCAATAGCTAAACTTAAACCAACTGTGCTATTTGTGTCTCCATACTCTGCTTGAACTTGTTGAACTCTTACAAAATAAAAAATTGTTCCAGCGACAACAGTAATACCTGCTAATGCCATGGCGTTTTTTTGTTTTTTCTTTGCTTCTTCAAGAGCAGATTTAGCTTCAGGGTTGTCAAAATGTTTTGGTAATGTTTCTTTAAAAAGTTTATTAAGTAAATCAAATATTTTATGATTAGACAAACCAATTATTTTCATAAATGCAACAAACTCTCCAACTTCTTGAATTGAATTCGGGTCATTAAGTAACTTTTGAATATTCTCAGCTTCTGAAACGCTAAATTTTTTCAAACGAGCTACTAATTGTTCACGTTGCTTATTGTAAAGATAAATTACGGAATCTTTCCAAGAATCCATAACAACATTGAAATTATTACGTAAATTACTATCTTCAATTTTATCTTCAAGGGTGCCACATAAGTGGATTATTGGTGTTGATAAATATGTTTGAGATAAAGCAGAAGTGTATATACTATTACCTAATAATTCTAATTCTTTAGCTTTTAAATGAGATTGCATAGCATAAGATGCTCCCCCAGCAATTAAAGCCCCGCCAACTATATTAGAACCAATACTTTTATCTTTACCAGTAAACATTGATCCTACGATTGCGGTAGTAATACCTCTGCTTTTTGCCTTCTCTGCTTCTTTTTTCTGGCGGAGCGCTTCTTCCACAGCTAGAACACATTTCTTAATTATTACAGCGTGTCGATAAGCTAAACATCCTGCAATCGCAACTTTATACTTAAGTATATTGTCTGTCGTTCTCATTGCCCGACTTAAATATTCGTCAATTGTTAATGAATTAAAGTGTTCGTCTTCCACATATGCTATTTCAGAAAAAGCTTTACCTAACCAAGCAGATGGAAATTGAGAATCAATTTCAATTGCAGCATCAAACATATTTTTGGCTTTTTGATAATCACCTGTTACTAATGATGAAATTGCCAAATCCATTTTTGATTGATATGTTGGATTTGAATTAACGAAATCAGTTTCGAGATACTTAGAGAATTTTAAAAGGTCTTTCATTTTTTTTAATTTATTTTATATACCTACTCGTATGGTTTTTCGGTTACACCCCGTTTTTTAATGGTTTCTGGTCTCCATTTATATGTTTGCAATTTACAAAACTTGCCTATAACGTGTCGCTATACGCAATTGCGTTAATATCCACTATATCTATTTCTAGTAATATATTCAAAATCAGAAATATATCCGATTGCTCCCGATTTTGACTCTTTATTAATGAATAGCATAAGCGGTCGGTTCATACTTTTTTACAATTTTTCTTCTAAATTACATTTTATTTTTAGATATCCAAATTATCCAAAGGACTTTTTAAACCTTCAAATCCCTTTGTGGTAACATGTGTGTATATTTCATTAGTTTTACTATTCGCTTGCCCTAATAAACTTTGTATGTACCTTAAATTTGTTCCATTCTCAAGTAAATGCGTTGCAAAACTATGCCTGAGAGAATGAGCGTATTTCAGGGTCAATTTTTCTTACTTAAGTTAAGGAAAAAGTTGTGTATAAAAGAAAATTATGGCGTCTATTTCTAAATTTGGGCGGATATACGCAAGTTAGCGTCTCCAGAATTGAACTTTAAATGATTACTAAATTTAATATCCAACACCTAAGGATCCTATTCTTCAACCCTTCATTTTCTGAAACTGATCAAAATCATTTTTAACCGAAATCTGTTTTTGCAATTTTGTGGCGGTAGAATTGTAAATACCTATTCATATGGAATTCGTTGATTATTATAAAGTATTGGGTATAGAAAAATCAGCTACTGAGGCTGATATTAAGAAAGCCTATCGTAAAATGGCTAGAAAGCATCATCCTGATTTAAATCCAAATGATGAAAAAGCAAAAGCTTTATTTCAGGGTATTAATGAAGCAAATGAAGTCTTAAGTGATCCTGAAAAAAGGAAAAAATACGATAAATACGGAAAAGATTGGAAACATTCGGAAGAATTTGATAGACAGCAACAGCAAAGGCAACAAAGAGGATCAACGCGGCAAGAGAGTTTTGAGGGATATGGCGGCGAAGATTTTTCGAGTTTCTTTGAATCAATGTTTGGCGCTCGCGGTGGTGCTGGTCAACAACGAAATACTTCCTACAAGGGGCAGGATTATGCTTCGGAAATTCGTTTGAATATGACCGATATTTTGGTTTCACAAAAACAAACGTTAACGGTTAACGGAAAGAATATTCGAATCACTATTCCGGCGGGTGTTGAAAATGGGCAGACGATTAAAATTACTGGTCATGGAGGGGAAGGGGCTAATGGTGGACCGAAAGGTGATCTTTACATTTCGTTTGTGATCGAAAATAAATCTAATTTTAAGAGAGATGGTACTAATTTGCTGTTAGACGTTTCGATTGATTTATACAAGGCGATTTTGGGTGGAGAATTAGAAATCGAAACCCTAAATTCTAAAGTAAAATTAACCGTTCCTCCTGGCATACAATCGGGAACAAAAGTAAAGTTGAAAGGGAAAGGAATGCCTGTCTATAAGAAAGAAGGTGAATTTGGTGATTTAATCATTACTTATCAAGTGAAAATACCCACCAATTTGACAGAAAAGCAAAAGGAGCTATTTACAGAAATTTCTAAATTGTAACAGCCATGGAAAGAGAAGATTTTATAGTAATACATCAATTTTGTAAACACCACACGATTGAACCTGGATTTATTCATTTGCTGGTCGAACATTCAATTATTGAAGTAGTAGAATGGGAAGAAACATTTTATTTTCACCTAGATTATTTAGAAATAGTGGAGAAAATGATACGTTTGCATGTCGATTTTTCTATAAATATGGAAGGTTTGGCTGTAATTTTTCAATTATTGGAGAAAAATCAAGACCTACAGGAAGAGCTAAAAATCACAAAAAATAGGTTAAGTCTTTTTGAACCGTGAATCAATAAATAATTCTTCTAGGTCATCCCAAAATTGAGGGTAACTTTTTGCGACTGCTTCAGCACCTTTTATTTCAATGGGTTCATCTGCGAAAAGTGCTGCGATTCCAAAGCACATGGCTATCCGATGGTCGTGATGAGCATCTACTTTTCCTCCTTCAATACTGTTTTTTCCATGAATGTGCATGATGTCGCCATCTATAATAATAAGCACCCCAATATTTGCAAATTCTTCTTGTAAAACGAGTCCTCGGTTACTTTCTTTATGCGCTAATCTGTTGACACCCTTTATTTCGGATCGGCCATCACACAATGCTGCAAACGTTGCCAATGCAGGAAATAAATCAGGGCAATGAGTGGCATCAAATTGAAAGGGAGTTCTATTTCGACCATCCATTCTAATTTTATTTTCTTTGTAACTTAAGATGCAATTTGCTGCCTCAAAAGCGTCAATAATTTGTTTGTCCGCTTGCAGACTTGTCATTGAAAGTCCGGTTAATTGAATATTCATTCCCAACGCGGAAGCAACCAACCAAAAACTAGCAGAACTCCAATCACTTTCAATGGTGTAGTATGTTGGCATATACTTTTGTTCGCCGCGAATAATAAATTCCTCATAATTTTGATGAAGAATTTCAATTCCAAATTTCCCTAAAGTGCTTAACGTCATTTGAATATAGGGAAGACTATTTAAAGTTGAAACATACAAATGACTATCTTTTTTCACCAGCGGCAATGCCATCAATAATCCTGAAATATATTGCGAACTCAAACTTCCGTCTAATTCAACGGTTGCTCCCTCCATGGGACCTTCAATGTGTAGAGGAATAAATCCTTCATTTGATTGAAATGTAGCCCCAAATTTCGGCAGTGTGTCACTGAAAAAAGTCAAAGGTCGGCTTTCCAAAGAACCAGTACCAAGAATAGTGAAAATTCCATCATGCGCCGCGCAAATACTAGTCAGCAGGCGAACCCCAAGCCCACTTTCACCCACGTTTAACTCCACTTGTGTGGGAAAGGTTTTAATTCCAGTAATACGCGCTGATGTTGTACTAATAAAATCCACTTTTGCCCCTAACTTTTGAATGGAGGAAATCATTGATACTTCATCCTGACTTTGACCAATATTATGGATTTTACTTTCTCCATGCGCTAAAGCCGCTGCTAAAAGCGAACGCTGTGCATCACTTTTTGAAGCTGGAATTGCTATTGTTCCAAATCTTTTACCAGGTTGAATTACTTTTTTCATCGTTCATTTCGTTTGTTCATCACTTTTGTCTGGTGACGAATGGATTCTTGATGAATAGCATCCATTATTTGCCGAATAAACCGCTCAGAAAGTTGATAGTTATCCGATTTAATTAAACGAGATTCAATTATTTTGATCCACCTTTCTTGCTGCAGAATAGTGATATTATGTTGTAATTTAAAGCGGCCCACTTCCTCACTCATGTTCATTCTGGCAGACAGAATATCAAATAAGCGATCATCTAAATTGGTGATTTTTAGTCGAAGTTCATCGATCGCACCCGTATCAATCGAAGAAAAATCTCTTGTACGAAGAATTAGTTGACTAAGAATATCTTTTAATCCATCTGGGGTAACTTGCTGAGCCGCATCGGACCATGCTTTATCTGGATTCGGATGCGTTTCAATCATCAATCCATCGAAGTTTAAATCCATTGCTTTTTGAGAAACTTCCAACAATAAATCTCTCCTGCCTGTAATATGACTCGGGTCGCAAATAATAGGTAAGTCGGGCAATCTTTCACGCAAAGCGATGGGTAATTCCCACGTGGGAACATTTCTATATTTAGGGTGCTTGTACACAGAAAAACCTCGGTGAATTGCAACTAAATCAGTGATACCAGCTTTCTCTAAACGTTCAAAGGCCCCAATCCAAAGTTCTAAATCAGGGTTCACAGGATTTTTTACCATGACTGGAATTTTCACTCCTTTTAAAAAATCAGCAATTTCTTGAATCGCAAAAGGATTTACAGTTGTTCTAGCGCCAATCCATAAAATATCAACCCCAGCTTTTAACGCTAATTCTGCATGATGTCGATTCGCAATTTCTGTCGTAACGGGAAGTCCAGTTTCTTTTCCTGCCTCAATTAGCCAGGGCAAAGCAATTTCTCCCATGCCTTCAAATGAATCAGGACGAGTTCTTGGTTTCCAAATCCCCGCTCTTAAAACATTCGCATGCCCATTAGCAGCAATTTCCTTCGCAACGGACATTACTTGTTCGGGAGATTCCGCACTGCAAGGTCCTGTGATTAAAAAAGGCCGATTTGATTCTTGAATATTTTGTGTTAAATTCATTATTTCTTTTTAGCGGTACTAACAAAATCCTTCAGATAAAACGGCTCAAAATAAGCAACGTCTTCAAATTGTTTATTTTGAAACTTTTCAAAAGCAATTTTAATTTGCCCTCTTGCTGACGATTTAATTTCTAGATCAGCGGAACAGTTGCGATTTTTCCATAGGTCATTCAGCTTTTCAGCGCCATCACCAAAATACACAAAGGGTTCGAAATCTCCATACGTATCCTCTTCGATAATATCAGCTGAAATGCTTTTAAGTTGAATGAAATCAGTGTTAAAAATAGTATTGTAGACTTCCATTCTTCTAGCATCTATCAAAGGACAGAGATTGATACCAGAATATTTTTCATGAGCAATTTGAGCAAGAGAAGTCAAGGAATCAATAGAAATCAAAGGAATATTGAGCGGATAACACAAACCTTTTGCTGTGGAAACCCCAATTCGAAGACCAGTATAAGAACCCGGCCCTGAAGCGATTGAAACAGCGGAAAGATCGTTCATTGTAATGTTCGCCGCTTGAACAACATCTTGAATGAACAATGTTAGATTTTCTCCGTGTGAATATCCTTCTTCTTCCGTTTCTTTCGTTGCTACTACTGAACCATTTCGCGAAAGAGCCACTGAACACACCTTTGTCGAAGTTTCAAGATGAAGAATATACGTCATTTTTTAGAAGCGCTGTTAATTTTCAATATTCAAGTTTAAAACCAATCCCATGAACGTTTACAATGTGTATCGTATCATCTTCTGTGAAATATTTTCTCAATTTTGTGATAAATACATCTAAACTTCTACCTACAAAATAATCATCCTGACCCCAAACAGCATTCAAAACAACATCACGTTCAACTACTTGATTTTTAAACTTATGTAAAATCTTCAAAATCTGAGCTTCTTTTTTTGTTAATGTTTTTTCAAATTTTGCATGTCTCAAAATGAAATTTTCTGTATCGAAAACATATGAACCAATTGTAATAACTTTATCTTCAGGTGTTTCAATGACAATATTAATCCGTTTAAGAAGCGCTGTTATTCTTACTTGAAGTTCATCAATGCTAAATGGTTTTGTTAAATAATCATCGCCTCCTGATTTAAATCCTTCCACTTTATCTTCGGTCATCGATTTTGCGGTGAGGAAGAGAATAGGAATTTCATTATCGATTTTTCGAATATCTTTTGCTAAAGTGAAGCCATCTTTTTTAGGCATCATTACGTCAAAAATACAGAGATGAAATTTTTGATTATTGAAGCGTTGAAAAGCCTCTGCACCGTCTGAACATAGCGTAACATTGTATCCTTCAGACCTTAATTGATCTGAAATCATAAAACCTAAACTTGTATCATCCTCAGCAAGTAGAATTTTCACTTTCATCATTATACATCAATTATTGGTTTATATACCTATGTTGCTAGTCCAAAATAACAAAGAATATTCTAATTAAGGTACTAGAGCATAAATAAAGTTTGAGTTATTTAGTTAAAAAGCTAAAAATAAATAATCTAGATGTTTTTACTCGCTTCATTTGAAGTAGTTTTATACTTATAAATGAGATTTTTGGAGGATTTACCTTATAAAATAAAAGCTTCAGACGGGCGTCCAAAGCTTTTATCAACTAACCTAACCTACTACTAACGCAAATGTAGGAAAAAAAGTTGATTTAACTACATTTTTTTTTGTTATTTTTTTACGTTTTTCATCTTTCTACAAATAGAAATACTAGAATGAAATTTATTTTTTCTTGTTCTATTTTACTTTTTTTTACCTAAATTTTCAGTAAATCAAGTAAAATAACAAATTGAAGATAGAGGTAAATACTATTTTTCTTAATTAATTATATTTTAAATACTTGTTTTAAGCTTTAGCTGTCCAATATTATGACTATATTTAAATTCATTTTCTAAAAAAAAAATTGAAATTTACACATATATGTTTTCAATACTAATAATAGATGACGAAGAAGATATCAGAGATATCTTAAAATATAATCTTGAAAAAGATGGTTTTTCTGTCGACGTGGCTAGTAACGGCGAAGATGGTCTACTAAAAATAAAAACAAATATTCCAGATTTACTGATCTTAGATGTGATGATGCCCGGAATGGATGGTATTGAAGTATGTGAAATGATACGCAGTACCCCCGAGTTTGAGCACATTATAATATGTTTGTTAACCGCTAGAAATGAAGATTATAGTCAGATCGCAGGTCTTGATTCTGGCGCGGATGATTATGTTTCTAAGCCCGTAAAACCGAAAGTACTTATTAGTAGAATCAATGCATTATTGCGCCGAAAAGGGAAAATTACCGCGGAGCAGGTGCCTACCGGAAATTTAGTCATCAACCGAGAAAAGTATGTGGTGGAATTAAATGGGAAAGTGATTCAATTTCCTAAGAAGGAATTTGAACTATTAGCCTTACTCGCTTCTCGTCCTCATACGGTTTTTGAGAGAGATGTAATATTAGAAACAGTGTGGGGAACAGAAATAATTGTTGGAGATCGAACCATCGATGTTCATGTTCGGAAACTAAGAGAAAAATTAGGCGATAACTATATTACAACTGTAAAAGGAGTTGGCTATAAATTTAGTGAGCCTGAGGAATGAAACGTTTCTGAAAATAGGAATTAAGGGGACTTTTTTAGGTTGTATCAGATTCTCTCTCTAGGATGAAATATAATCTTTTATTGCTCTTCAAGTGAAAATGATCCTTTTGAAGATGTATTATCGAAATCACATCAAAAAAATCTTTATTAATGAAAGATTGACGATTGTTTTAACTCCACGAATACGATAGAATTTGAAGGGCTTATTTAACTCCTCCTACATATTGAACAATATAACCATCCACCACTGTGCTGATAACCATTTCTTTATTATTTTCCCAAGTTAAAATAACTTGTTGACTGCCAGTGAGAGGCTCTTTACTTAAAAGCTCCCCATTCATCGAATAAACAAAAACATTATTTTCTAAACCATCAATAATAGAGAAAAATGAAGCACCACTTGGACTTGTAAAAGTAGAGACATAATCCAACTCAGAAAAAGGTAAATGAAAAGACTTTAGTTCATTGCCTTGATTACTTAAAAAATGTAAGTCATTATTGGTTCGAACTACAATTGTTTGCCCGCTCTTGTCATTCACTATTGAGAGTATTTTTCCTGAATTATAGGAAGATCCATTTTTTCTATTTCCCTTTTGGTCAATAGACATTAGTTGGTTATTTTTCATTGAAAACTGAAATAACTCATTTGCCTTTTTCACGGAGAAAGATTCTTTATCAATGTCAAAATGCCTATGTTCCTTCTTGTCATTTATATTATAAAGGATACAATGACTATCATCTTTTGCACTTGCTAACAAAATAGAATTACTCACCCAGACGTCAATTTTTTGCTTAATAGATGATAATCCTGTTTTGAAATTATTCACACGTTGACCTTTAGAATCATAGAAAAGAAGTTGCTGTTTATCATTTGCGAGAACAAAATAAGATGCTCCATTCCATTTATAGCACGTCACTTCATTCGTAGCTTTTGCTTCAATAGGTATCGGAAAACCATTTAACTCATTACCTTCCTTGTCCAATAAATGAATCTGATGCTCTAACGTACACAAGATCTGTTCTTCACCATTTCCATTTACATCAATTAGTTGAATCTCTCCTATGGGATTTTTTCCTATCTTTTTCTTCCAACTAATTTTCCCTCCTGAAAAGAAGGTAAGTTGACCATCCATTGTGAGGGAAACGACATTGCCTTTGCCTGCAAAAACTTTGAAACTCTTTACAGTTCCTCCTGCCAGAAGAGAGATCGTCTTACTGTTTTCAGATCCATCTCCATCCAATATTTCATTCTGTATATTGGGTCTTAGCGTTTTTGGTTTTAACTTAGTTTGCAAAAGCTTATTGCGATAAATAGTACTAGAATAAATCAAATTAGTTGAAATAAAACGCTCAGAAACCTTTTTAGGTAATTCACGATAAAATTCTTCACCTTGTTTCAAGGCTACAGTATTTCCCAATTCATAATCTGCAATTACCTGTTCGCAAACGGATTGAGAAGTTGAAGCAACTACAAAATCCCCCATTCTTTTGATATAGAAACCAAGTGAAATTACCTCTGGAAATTTTTCAGTCAGGCGAATATTTTTATAAAGTCCTTCCGCTTCATTTGATGAAATTATCTTTCCATCATTCCAATCATTTAAAATTAAGATAGGATCTTGACCAGAAATATAATCTGAAATTATTACTGCATGACCGTTGTAATTAAACTCCACAAAACCAGATTCTAACCAATTAAAAAGTGGTCTTTTAGAAAAATTATTATCGATGTTGCAATAGAAATTCTTCTCGTAGAAATGATAATTAGAAATGGCACTTGGAAGAACTTGCGAAAAAAGTAGCTCATCATCAATTTGCTTTCCTAAATTAGAATTCATTATTTTTGACACATATTCAATTTGGTTCTTATCATTTACATAAACATCTGCAATTGAAAATGTATTGTTTGTAAATGTAATAATTGATGCACTTGATTTCTCATCAAAACTTAGCCACTCGTCATTCCCAAAAGATGGCGCTAAAGTCCCTTTCTTTACTAATGATAAAATAGAAAAATTATACTTCCCTTGAAATTTTCCTACATTAAATTCATTTCTAGAAGTAAATTTTACACTTAAATTTGCGTTTTTAAAAAGGCTCTTTATTCTTTCTTCATTCCAGTCATCTGTTCGTTCAATCAATAATTTATTTTTTAACTCACTGAAAATTAATGACTTTATATTCGTTAAATGAGGATGAATTGCATCATATAGTTTCGCCGTTTCAGGTTGAAGTGAAAATTGAAGATCCTCATGAGAACACTCTTCTAATCGATTAATCACCAATACTCTACCATCTTCTTTTCCAAAAATATGCGATGGCGACAATTGATTTTTTTTATCGATCAAATCTGAACCAACATAGCCGATCCATACTAAACTAATCAACCCCAGAAAAAGCAGGAAATAACGCCCAATCATAGTACATACTTATTTATTCAAAAATAGTTGAAAGATTCAGATAGTTTTGGGTAAAAAATAATTACAAATGAACAACACAATGTTTACTTGAAGTTGAATTTATAGTTTTTCTAACGCGGTAGCAATGTGAATGTATGCCTGTGGTATTTACAAGCCCCAAATTCTCGAATCGCATCTCGGTGCTTTGTTGTTGGATATCCTTTATTTTGAATCCAATCATACATGGGAAATTCGAGATGTAAATTTTCCATGTATTCATCTCTATATGTTTTGGCTAAGATAGATGCTGCCGCAATACTCATGTATTTTTGGTCTCCTTTTACGATACACACTTCAGGAATATTGGGGTAAGGAGTAAATCTGTTTCCATCGATTAACAAAGATTCCGGTTTTATAAATAATTGATCAACAGCTCTATGCATTGCTAAAAAACTAGCTTTTAATATATTTATTTCATCTATCTCCGTTTCATGCACCATCGCAACACCCCATGCAATGGCTTGTTCTTCAATAATTGGTCTAAGAATTTTTCGTTTTCTTTCGGTAACCAATTTTGAATCATTTAAAAACTCATGACTAAAATCTTTTGGGAGAATAACTGCTGCAGCTACTACAGGACCTGAAAGACAACCCCTCCCAGCTTCGTCGCAACCAGCTTCAATATGTTTTTCATTAAAAAAAGAAAAAAGTTTGTTCATACTGTAAAGATGGCAAAATAATTGTACATTAGCATTTGAAATCAAGTATTTTACCTATTTTTGAATAGCTAATTTTTTAAAACTGAAAACAATGAATAAAATATTTTTAACAGCCGTCTTATTTTTAGGATTATCCATCACTGCTTTTGGACAAGAAAAAACCAAAACAGCACTTACGAAAGGAAAAGCAGAAATTCTAAAAGGAAAAGAAAGTGGTAGTTTTTCTTTTACGCTGCCAAGTGGTACAGCAACTTCCACTGTAGAACAAAATGCGAAAGCATACACTATGTACTTCAAAGTAAATTTTAATGAAAGCACGCATGAAGCTGCTATTACAATGGTACACAATGATGAAAAAAGTAGACATGTAATTTGTCGTTTTTTAATGTCATCAGGAATGGAAAAAGTAAATATTGACGGAAAAGACTTACCAGTAGAAGAATTTTTTATAAATTATTTGAAATAAAAAATAATCAAATTTAGAAGCCAATTTGTATGTTCAAATTGGCTTTTTTTATGAGAAAAAAAATGGGCACTCCTAAGAATGCCCATTTATATTTTATAATCGGATGAACCACAAAATCAGGTTCATATATAAGTCGACCTAAAAGCAGTAACCATTTGCTTCAATCATCTTGGAAGAAATTAAATGTCTCGCATCTCGTGGATTGAATGCTTCTGTTTTTGTGAATCGTTTTAATCCCATCAGCATCATACGCAATTCATCACCATCTGCGAATGAATTAAGCGCATCTTTTCCAGCTTTTTCAATTTTTGATGAGGCATCATAAAAGAATGTTTTTACCATCGCAATCTGTGCATCTGAAGCTGCTTCCCCTTTTGATTGAATCATTTTATCAACTCTCAACAAGACAGATTCAGCTTGATAGATTAATATAGCAATATCTGAAACATTCATCAACACTTCTTGTTCTTTAGATAGTGTTTGCATTAATTTTTGAACGGCAGATCCCGCAATCATCAAAATTGCTTTTTTGAAACCTTCCAGGTATTTGTATTCATTCGCAAATACACCTTCCACCTCTTCGCCAGGTTCAGGAATACTCATCAATTCTCCGGCAACTTTCATCGCTGGGGTCATTAAATCTAATTCTCCTTTCATCGCTTTACGAAGTAACATATCAACAATTAACATTCTATTGATTTCATTGGTCCCTTCGAAAATACGATTGATTCTAGAATCGCGATATGCTTTTTCTACCGGTGATTCTGCAGAATACCCCATTCCTCCATAAATTTGAACTGCTTCATCTGTCACATAATCTAAACATTCAGAACCTGCCACTTTAAGTATTGCGCATTCAATTGCAAAATCTTCGATTCCTTTCAATGTAGCAGCTCCTTTATCTAATCCTTCAGAAATATGATTTTTGATCGCATCATCAATGTTTTGTCCTGCTCGATACGTTGCAGACTCAATGACAAACGTGCGAATCGCTTGTTCTGCTAATTTATATCGAATCGCTCCATACTTGTTTAAAGAACGACCAAATTGTTCTCTTTCACCCGCGTAATTGACAGAATCATTGATGGTTGCTTTTGACCCACCCATGACACCTGCAGCCAATTTTATACGACCAATATTTAAGATGTTTAAAGCTATTTTAAATCCAGCTTCCCTTGTGCTGAGCATATTTTCAACTGGGACTTTGACATTATTATAGAATACTTGTCGAGTCGATGACCCTTTGATCCCCATTTTCTTTTCTTCAGGATTTAAAGTAATTCCTTCCGATTTCGCTTCTACTAAAAAGGCAGATAAGTTTTTATCGTCACCAATTTTCGCGAAAACCGTCATAAAATCTGCAAAACCACCATTTGTGATCCACATTTTTTGACCCGTAATTAAATAATGCGTTCCGTCTTCTGAAAGAACCGCCTTTGTTTTGCCCGAATTTGCATCAGATCCTGCGCTTGGTTCTGTTAAACAATACGCCGCTTTCCATTCACCAGATGCTAATAAAGGGGAATATTTTGCTTTTTGAGCTTCGGTTCCATAATATAAAAGTGGTAAAGAACCAATTCCTGTATGTGCTCCATATGCTACTGAAAAAGAGAATCCTTTTCCTAAATGCTCAGTAGCAAGTAAGGATGTTTTAAAATCAACCCCCATTCCTCCCAATTCTTCAGGAACAGAAAGACCTAACATACCTAATTCTCCCGCTTTATCTAAAAGAGAAACCATTAATCCTGGTTCCATAGCATCAATTTTGTCTAGAACGGGAAGAACTTCTTGTTTTATAAAATCATCGCACATTTGTGCAATCATTGTATGTTCTTCTGTCCACTCCTCAGGTGTGAAAATTTCACTTGGTTTTGTCGAACGGATTAAAAATTCACCTCCTTTAATTGGTTTGATGTTTTCTGTAGACATATCGCGTATTATTATGTTTTATTTTTACTTACGTCTAAGATAGTAAAATGTTTTGTTTTAATAG
Source organism: Flavobacteriales bacterium (assembly GCA_947449575.1). Lineage (GTDB taxonomy): Bacteria > Bacteroidota > Bacteroidia > Flavobacteriales_D > Crocinitomicaceae > CAIUKX01. Next base: position 26,622 of record CANFRV010000030.1, on the reverse strand, counting down.
GATTAATTAGTCTTTTTAATTTTGAAATCTTTCTTTATTTTATATTTCGTTTTATTCATTTCTCCACTGACAATAAAGAATCCCAAATGGACCCCTTTTTTCAAATCTCTACTTGCTGTAGAAGAAGATAAATCCTTAAATACATTCATGTAATCTTTTCGTGTAAACTCATTTTGACACACACTAATAAAATAGTTAATTCTATCCTCCTCTTTTAAAATTCTATTGTTATAATCTAACAACTGACGAAGAGAAGCATCAATCACAGTCAACATATATTCAATAAAAGGAGTTGATTTCCCAAGTCGATCACTCAGTGCTAAAGATTTATAATAATCATCTTGTGTTGCACTTATCAATGTTTCAAAAGACAAAAACTCAAAAATTGGATATTCATAAAGTAGTATTACTGTTTGCCACAAACGCCCCATTCTTCCATTTCCATCCATAAACGGGTGAATAAATTCCATTTCATAGTGAAATACACAACTTTTCACCAGTATTAGCTCATCTGAATCATCTAGATAGTTGAACAAGTCGTTCATCAAGTGAGGGACATTTTCAAAAGGAGGAGCAACGTGCTCCACTTTATCACCTTTCATAATTCCAACTCCTTGTTTTCTATATTTTCCAGCATCTTCAATCAAACCTTTCATTAACTCTTTGTGAGCATCCAAAAAACTTTTACTTGAATTTTGCTTCAAAGTCAATAGCTGGTCGTACACTTTAATAGCATTTAAAACCTCCAAAATATCCTTCTCCGGCCCAATAACGTGTTTATTCTCAATTAAGGCTGTTATTTGTTCCTCAGATAAAGTATTTCCTTCTATTTGTAAGGATGAATGAATCGTTTTGATCCTATTTTGTTTTCGAAGTTGAGGAGATTGCTTACTTAAATAGTTGGCATTTACTTCCCCTATTTTTACTGATATTGAAGCAATTAGTTTTAAAATTTTTGAAGTAATATCGTATGGAGGATTCATTGATAATATCATTTGATAGTATCAAAAATACGATATTTTCACTGTAAATGCAATTTATTTTGGTTGTGACTTAGATCTATTCGTTTGGTAAAGACTTTTTAACCAATCTGCAACCAAAAAGACCCTCCATGCTTCTCTACATTCTTCGTGTTTTCATGCGCCCAAATTGGAGCAATGATGGCACTCAATTCTTTGTCCTCGCTAATAAAATAATTCGGGAGAATAGGTTTGTATTTTTCGGGATTAGCAATGATAAAAGGAGCTAATACATATTGTTCATTGTAAAATCGATCACACATAAATTGTGGATAATCGTAGGGCAAATAAATATCGTGTATATGCACAATAACTCCCTTTTTCAAATAGGGTAATAATTCTAAAAAACAAATTGTCACATCTGAATTTGAAAAACTTCTGTGCGAATTATCAATAAATAAAATGTCATTTTCGTTTAATTCATCAATAATGAACTGAATATTATCCAAGTTTTCAAAAGGTTGGCGAATCACCTTATTTGCTAAATGATCAATATTTGCTCTTGGAAAAGGATCAATTGAAGTGATTTCTGTTGAAAGTTTTGAGTCCGTAATTGCTTTACGAGCAACTTTTGTCGAATTACCAGAACCAATTTCGATATATTTAGCTGGTTTATGTTTTGAAATTAATCCATAAAGCGCCACGATGTCTAATCCAGGCAGAAAATCATTATTCCAGGCTGGTTGATTGTCATCTTTTTCATTTTTAGCCTCTTTAATTTCTTGAATCGCATCGGAAAGATGAAGAATGTCGCGCAATGTTGAAGCGTACCTGTCTCTATTTGCGTTGATATTATCGTATAAAATGGAGTGTGGTTGCAATCCATGACCAGCTCTTGGCTTTGGAGTTACCTGATAATCCAAATGAATTGTTTGAAATCTTGAAGATATGAATCTATAGATTGATTTTAATTTTTCTTTCATGTTATGCAACTTCAATTTTTCTAAAAACCCCTTTTTAAATTACTTTTTACAAGGATGACAAATATCAAATTAGTTTTTAATTTATCCTAGGAATTCAAAGACTTATTCTGATTGCTCCTCTAGTGACTCACCTTTTAATTGCGAACCCTCCTCCGTTTTAGTTGAATTAGCTACCAATTTCTGAATATCGAATACTTCTTGTTCAGATAAATTCCTCCATTTTCCGGGCGCTATACCATCCAGCTGCACATTCATTATTCTCAACCGTTTCAGTCGATACACTTTGTAGCCGAGATAGTCACACATTCTGCGAATTTGTCGATTTAATCCTTGTTTAAGAATAATCTTAAAAACAAATTCACTTTCTTGCTCAACGAAACATTTTTGAGTGATGGTATCTAAGATTGGAATCCCATTACTCATTTGATATAAGAAATCTTCTGTAATTGGTTTATGCACCATTACCGCATATTCCTTTTCATGGTTATTTCCTGCTCGAAGAATTTTATTGACAATATCGCCATCATTGGTGAGAAAAATTAGTCCTTCTGAAGGTTTATCGAGGCGACCAATAGGGAAAATTCTTTCAGGATAATTAATAAAATCAATGATGTTACCTTCAATTTCCCGATCGGTTGTACATGTTATCCCCGTTGGTTTATTAAAAGCTAGATAAATTAATTTGGTAACTCTCTGCAACGTTTTCCCATCGATCACTATTTCATCATCCTGTGTAACTCGATCTCCAAGTACACCCATTTTTCCATTTAAAAAAACGCGACCTTCTTCAATGATTTTATCAGCACCGCGACGAGAACAAAAACCAGTATCACTAATGGCTTTATTTAAACGTATTGAATTTACAGAATTTTCTTCCATATCAAAAAGAAGTTTTATTGAGCAATCTCGATTTTCAATTTCTTACCTTTCACTTTTTCGTTTTGAATATCTTGAAGTAATTGAGTTACCTTATGTCTTTTTACGGAAGCATACGAACTAAAATCTTGAACTATAATCAAACCTAAATCGAATTTTTCTAGATTTCCTTTCTTCGAAAGAAAGCCTACAATATCGATTTTATTAATTTTATCTTTTTTACCACCACTTAGATAAAGAGTAACCCACTCAGGCTTTTTAGGCATTGAATTATCATCTTTCAACTTCACCATTTCTGGCCTCGTTTTTATATAATCGGGCATCTCTTCCTCTTTTGACATCAATAAAAAAGACGTTCCAGTGGCAGACATACGCGCTGTTCTACCATTTCTATGAATGAAACCATCCTCTTTTGGAGGCATGTGATAATGGATAATATACTTTATTTCAGGAATGTCTAAACCACGCGCAGCAAGGTCTGTAGTGATTAAATAATTTGAGCTTCCATTTCTGAATTTTATCATCGTACGTTCCCGTTCCGTTTGATCCAATCCGCCATGAAAGAACGTATTTATCACACCCATTTCTGTCAAATATTCTGAAATCCGTTCCACTGTGTCTCTATGGTTACAGAAAACAATCGTCGATTCATTCGTATTTTGGCAGAGTAAATCGAAGAGAGTTTGCAATTTATCTTTATCATCAGACATGACCAATTTCAAGGTTAGTCCCTCCGATTTGTCGGATAAGAAATTCAACTGTACGGGGTTTATCACGCCAGTAAAAGCAGGTATTTCTTTCATTTCAGTGGCAGAGATAAGCATCCGTTTTTGTAGACTATTTAATTGTCCAACGATGTACCCCATTTCCTCTTGAAAACCCATTTCTAAAGACTTATCGAATTCGTCCAAAATCAACGTTTTCACAAAACTTAAGTCCAGATTACCTCTATTGACATGATCACAAATTCTACCTGGAGTACCGACTAGAACAGCAGGCGCTTGAGTGAAATTATTTTCTTCTACTTTTATTGAATGTCCGCCATAGGTTGAATTCACTTTAAAAGAAGTTCCTAAAGATCTAAAAACCTCTTCAATTTGAATTGCCAATTCGCGAGATGGAGTAACAATTAATGCTTGTACATGCTCTGCGGAAGAATCCAACTGATTCAATAAAGGAATTAAAAAAGCCAACGTTTTACCAGACCCAGTAGGAGAAAGTAAAACGCAATCCTCTTTTCCACGATTCACTTCAATTGAAGCCAATTGCATTTCATTTAAAGCATCAATCTTTAAATTTGAAAGTACTTTTTGTATATGATTTTCCATTCAGTATTTTAATTGACATCCTCATCTTCCCCCTTTGGAGGGGGCTAGGGGGAGGACATTTTATTTTACAAAATTTTTAATCATTTATCCATTTATTACAATTGTCCTCCCCCTTAATCCCCCTCCAAAGGGGGAAACACAATTATCAATTATTTTCAAAATCGTAAGAATCAGTTTTCATCCGAGCATCAACCTATGACCTAATGCCTAATCCCTAAGACCCAATGCCTATTTATTTCCTTGCCAGGACCATTTTTTCTTAGGATTTTTATCAGCCTTTGGGATACTATCGCCAGCAGTTCGATTTCCGGGTCCTTTATCCGTTCTTTTGTTTGGGTTAACAGGACGTTGATTTCTAGTTTGAGGTTTTGCTTTGGCTTTACCTTCAGGAACTAAGTTTTGAGCTGGAAAAGGGTGATCTTCATTCACAGGTAATTGAATATCTATTAACTTTTGAATATCCCTTAAAAACTCTCTTTCTTCCACGTCACAAAAAGTGATTGCCTTTCCGTTTGCTCCTGCTCTACCCGTTCTACCAATACGATGCACATACGTTTCTGGAATGTTTGGGATCTCATAATTGATCACAAAAGCTAATTCATCGATATCTATTCCACGTGCTGCAATATCGGTAGCTACCAATACACGAGTTGAGTGATCTTTGAAGTTTTTTAAAGCTCGTTGACGCGCATTTTGAGATTTATTTCCATGAATTGCTTCGGCCGTAATTCCTTCTTTAGCGAGAATTTTCACCACTTTATCCGCACCATGTTTTGTTCGGGTGAAGACAAGTGCAGTAACTATTGATTTATCTTTTAACGTATGAATTAACAAATCTTTCTTATTGGCATTATCTACGTAATACAATTCTTGTTGAATCGTTTCTGCCGTAGATGAAACCGGAGTCACTTCCACTCTATCAGGATTTGTTAAGATAGTACTCGCTAAAACCATAATATTTTCAGGCATCGTAGCCGAAAAGAAAAGGGATTGACGTTTGGCAGGAATAACTTTTAGAACTTTCTTGACATCGTGCACAAATCCCATGTCTAACATTCTGTCGGCCTCGTCTAAAACAAATATTCCGACATCATTTAGTTTAATGAATCCTTGACCAATCAAATCTAGCAATCTTCCTGGCGTAGCGATTAAAATTTCGACACCTGCCTTTAACGCATTCACTTGTGGATTTTGAGGAACTCCCCCAAATATTACTGTTGATCGCAGATTTGTGTTTCTGCCATAACTATTAAAACTTTCATTTATTTGAATAGCTAACTCTCTCGTAGGTGTAATAATCAGGGCCTTAATTTTTCTTGGTCCTCTATCATTCCCTTTTTGATTGTATAATTGTTGTAAAATCGGGATAGCGAATGCAGCAGTTTTACCAGTTCCTGTCTGAGCACAACCCAACAAATCACCCCCTTTGAGGATAATCGGAATTGCTTTTGCTTGAATTGGAGTTGGAGTTGTATACCCTTCGGTAATAAGAGCGTTTAAGATCGGCTCTATAAGATCTAATTTTTCAAATGACATATAATGTGTTTACTATTTGGTTCTCCTATATTGAACTGAATAAGAACCTAAAGGAGTATAATTAAAGCAAAGATACGACATTTTGTTTAACCACAGAGTTTTAAAAGAAGTTTAGCACAGAGGAACACAGAGTTTTATTCAAAAAATAGTGAATTATTAACAGATTTGTACAATAATTTACCATTTAACCCAGAGGTAGGTTTAAAGTTATTGAAATTCACAAACCAATAATAGAATAAATAACGTGTTTACAATTTGGTTCTCCTAATATTCTGAATAAGAAACTAAAGGAGCATAATTAAAGGAAAGATAAGACATTTGTTTAACCACAGAGTTTAAATGAGTTTTGCACGGAGGAACACAGAGTTTTATTTAAAAAATAGTAAATAATTTACCATTTAACCCAGGGGTAGGTTCAAAGTTGTTGAAATTCACAAGCCTATAATTAAATAAAATCTGTACTTTTGTATAAGTACAAATCAAATCATAAAAGATGAAACACGTATCATTAAAAAGTATTGAGGCAGCCATTAAAAAAGTAGACAATTTAGATGATGACCAATTAGAGAAATTATCAGAACAATATGCTTTAGCACAAGAAACTCTTTTAGGATATGTAATGTCAGCGGCTCTTGAGTATGAAAATGAACAATTAGAAGGTTTATTAATTTATTACTATTGCCTACTTTCCGAGGCATTTGCACAAGAAGGAAATAATGTAAGAACCGTAACAGAAGATGATATTGATGCTTTTGAAGAGCCTTACTTCCAAATGTTGGACTTATACTTCGAAAATGATGATGAAGAAGTACTAGAATCTTTTTGCGATCAGCCAGATCTTGCTCAATTTATGTTAATGGAAATCAGCACGGAAGATACAGACGGAACAAGTTTAGACGAAGAAACAGCGACTCAACTATTTATTGTCACTCTTGCTATGATTACCCTTATGGGACGTGCTTCTTCATAAACAAATTTGATTATTATTTCGTATGTTAAGTCCGAGTCAAATCGTCCAAAAAATGATGGAAAGTGATGCTTTCAGTCATTGGATGGGGGTGAAAATTGATAAAATTGAATTGGGATCATCTGTCATACGATGTCAAGTGAAAGAAGAAATGCTAAATGGTTTTGAGATTTTACACGGAGGAATTAGCTATTCTCTCTCGGATTCCGCTCTAGCTTTTGCTTCTAACAGTTATGGAAATAAATGTGTGAGTATCGAAACTTCTATTTCTCATACGAGACCTGCTAAAATTGGAGATGTATTGACTGCCACTTGTAAAGAAGTTCATCGCGGAAAAAGAATTGGAATTTATGAAGTTTCCATTTCAAATCAAGAAGATACATTAATTTCAGTTTTTAAAGGAACTGTGCATATCAGTGAAGATACTTGGGAATAACTTTTTAACCACAGAGGACACGGAGTTATTTTCACAGTGTAACACAGAGTTCTTTTTTGCATCTTGTGTTACTTATTTTTAAAAAAACTACCAAAAACACTTCCTCAAAAACACCACACCCTTATTAAAAACTCTGTGACACTCCGTGCAAAACTCATTTCACTCTGTGTTTAAAAACCTTCCCACAACACATCCGAAATAAAAACTCTGTGAGCCTCAGTGTAAAACTCATTTCACTCTGTGTTTAAAAACCTTCCCACAACACATCCGAAATAAAAACTCTGCGACACTCCGTGCAAAACTCATTTAACTCTGTGTTTAAAAACCTTCCCACAACACATCCGAAATAAAAACTCTGTGACACTCCGTGCAAAACTCATTTACCTCTGTGGTTAAATAACTTCCCACACAACACATCCTAAATAAAAACTCTGTGACACTCCATGCAAAACTCATTTAACTCTGTGTTTAAAAACCTTCCCACAACACATCAGAAATAAAAACTCTATGTTTAAAAAAACCTCCCACCCACTAAATTTATTTTGTTACTTTTAAGTATAATTTTAAATATCTTCTTACATTAGGTAATTAATTAAAAAAGAACTCAAAACGTAATAAAAATATACTTAATGAACAGACACATCAAAAAAGTAGCCGTTCTTGGTTCAGGAGTAATGGGGTCGCGGATTGCATGCCATTTCGCAAACATAGGATGCGAAGTTATTTTATTGGATATCGCTCCAAAAGAAATTTCTGAACAAGAATTAAAAAAGGGATTAACACTTGATGCTCCCGTATTCAAAAATAAAATTGTAAATCAATCGTTGGAATTTGCTGTAAAATCAAATCCATCTCCACTTTACAGAAAATCATTTGCTCAACGAATTACTACAGGAAATTTCGATGAAGATATGTCAAAAATTTCCACTTGCGATTGGATTATCGAAGTAGTGATAGAAAGATTGGATATTAAGCACCACGTTTTTGAGCAGGTGGAAAAACATCGTAAAGCAGGTACGATTATCTCATCTAATACATCTGGTATTCCAATTCACATGATGTTGGAAGGAAGAAGTGACGATTTTAAAGCTCATTTTTGCGGATCACATTTCTTTAATCCCCCGCGTTATTTACAATTATTGGAAATCATTCCGACGCCCAGCACAAATCAAGAAGTTATTGATTTCTTAATGGATTACGGTCAACGTTTCTTGGGTAAAAAGACAGTTCTTTGCAAAGATACTCCCGCATTTATAGCAAACCGAGTTGGGGTTTACGGAATAATGGCTCTTTTTCATACGGTTGAAGAAATGGGATTAACCGTCGAAGAAGTGGATAAATTGACTGGTCCAGTTTTGGGTCGACCTAAATCTGCTACTTTCAGAACCTGCGATGTGGTCGGCTTGGATACATTGGTGCATGTAGCAAATGGATTGAAAGCGAATTGTCCTAATGACGAAGAAAAAGCCTTGTTCGAACTACCTTCGTATGTTTCTAAAATGCTAGAAAATGGATGGTTAGGATCAAAATCAAAACAAGGATTCTATAAAAAAGTAACGAATGCTGACGGGAAAAGTGAAATCTTAACATTGGATTTAAAAACGTTGGAATACCGTTCGGCAATCAAAGCGAAATTTGCGACGCTAGAAATGACAAAAACCGTCGACGATTTAAAAACGCGCACGAAAATGTTATTTGCAGGAACAGACCGAGCTGGAGAGTTCTACAGAAAATTATTTGGTGGACTTTTCGCTTATGTTTCTAACCGTCTACCTGAAATATCAGATGATTTATATAAAATTGATGATGCCTTAAAAGCAGGCTTTGGATGGGAAATTGGTCCATTTGAAACGTGGGATATTATCGGATTTGATCAGGGAATCAAATTAATTACCGATGCAGGTCGCACAGCTCCAACTTGGCTCGAAGATATGAAAAATGCAGGGAAAACGACATTCTATCAAACTGAAAAAGGGAAAAAACAACATTATGACCTTTCAACAAAATCATATAGTACGATTCCAGGGACTGAAAATTTAATCATTTTAGATGCGCTTCGGGCAGCAAATAAAGTGTGGGGAAATACAGATACAACAATCGTTGACTTAGGAGATGGAATCATCAATCTAGAATTTCACACGAAAATGAACACCATTGGTGGAGGCGTTATTCAAGGAATAAATAAGGCGATTGATATAGCGGAACAAGGATATAAAGGATTGGTCATTTCTAATACGGGTCAGAATTTTACTGCAGGAGCAAATGTGGCTATGATATTTATGCTTGCCGTGGAGCAAGATATGGATGAATTAAACTTTGCTGTAAAAGCATTTCAAGATGCAATGATGCGGGTCCGTTATTGTAATATTCCTGTTGTTATTGCGCCGCACAACATGGCCTTAGGAGGAGGTTGTGAAATGTCAATGCATGCAGATAAAGTGGTGGCTCACGCAGAATTATACATGGGCTTAGTGGAGTTTGGCGTTGGACTAATCCCTGGTGGCGGAGGTTCAAAAGAATTCGCTAAACGTTTATCAGATGAATTGAAAGAGGGAGATATTAAAACAAATAGATTACGTCAACGTTTCTTAACGATTGGTCAAGCTACTGTTTCTACTTCGGCCTACGAAGCGTTCGATCTTGGGTATTTAAGAGAAGGAATTGACGAAATTGTCGTTAGCAGAGATCACCAATTAACACGAGCAAAAGCAGCCTGTTTAGAATTAGCAGATGTTGGATATATAGCGCCTAAAAGAGAAAAAAACATACATGTACTAGGACAAGAAGGACTGGGTTTAATATATGTCGGAGCGAATTCTATGCTTTCCGGAAATTACATGTCAGAGCATGATAAAGTTATTTCTGAAAAACTAGGCTATGTTCTTTGCGGAGGAGATCTTTCGGAGAATACAGTTGTTTCCGAACAATATTTATTAGACCTAGAACGTAAAGCATTTGTGGAATTGTGTATGCAAAGAAAGACATTAGAGCGTTTAGAAAGCCTGGTTAAAAACGGAAAAATCTTGAGGAACTAGTTCTTCCCTCCTTGAGGAGGGATCGAGGGAGGTGACAATCTGAAAATAATAACAGAAGTCACCCCTCTTAATCTCCCCTCAAGGGGAGAAACTTAAAAACAACTTTATTAGTAAAAATTTAGAGGTCTAAAAATCTTAAAAAAATATGGCACAAAAAGCATACATAGTAACCGGTTTCAGAACTGCAATCGGGAAAGCGGGAAAAGGTGGATTTAGATTTAGTCGGCCAGATGATTTGGCAGCTGATGTTATCAAACATTTAATGTCAACTGTTCCGCAATTGGACAAGGACAGAATTGATGATGTCATCGTTGGAAATGCCACACCAGAAGCAGAGCAAGGATTAAATATTGGACGGATGATCTCATTAATGGGACTGGACACTGATAAAGTTCCAGGAATGACGGTGAATAGATATTGTTCTTCCGGCCTAGAAACCATCGCGATTGCGACAGCTAAAATTGAATCTGGAATGGCTGATTGCATCATCGCTGGAGGAGTTGAATCTATGTCAGTTATGGCGATGGGAGGTTGGAGAATTGTTCCTAATTCTAAAGTTGGAAAGGAACATCCTGACTGGTATTGGGGAATGGGATTAACGGCTGAAGCGGTTGCTAAAAAATACAATGTTACTAGAGCAGAACAAGATAGTTTCGCTATCAAATCACACGAGAAAGCAATCGCAGCAATACAAGCAGGGAAATTTAAAGATGATATTGTTCCAATTACGGTTGAACATATTTTCTTAGATGAAAATGAAAAAAGACAAGTAAAATCATATGTTGTAGACACTGACGAAGGACCAAGAGCAGGCGGGACATTAGAAACCTTAGGAGCTTTGAAACCCGTTTTTGCGGCAGGAGGAACTGTAACGGCGGCCACTTCCTCGCAAACTTCAGATGGTGCGGCATTTGTTTTGGTCATGTCCGAATCTATGATAAAAGAATTAGGATTAAAGCCAATGGCAAGACTAATCTCTTATGCTGTTGTTGGTTTAGAGCCAAGATATATGGGAGTTGGACCTATTGAAGCAATTCCATTAGCCATTAAAAAGGCAGGATTAAAATTAGAAGATATCGATTTAATTGAATTGAATGAGGCCTTTGCTTCTCAATCAATTGCTGTGATTCGCGAAGCAGGATTAGACCCAGAAATAGTAAATGTGAATGGAGGAGCTTTAGCTTTGGGCCACCCGCTTGGATGTTCGGGAGCAAAATTGACCGTCCAAATAATCAATGAATTAAAAAGAAGAAATAAAAAATACGGAGTAGTCACTATGTGTATCGGAACAGGACAAGGAGCTGCAGGAGTAATTGAGATGTGTTAAAAATGTAGAGAACATTACGATCATACATTCTATTATTTATAAACAAAAAGAAAGAAAATGGACCGTAGAATCTTAAAAATCATTTATCTTTAAGATCTAAAAGTATAGATAATGCCATTTTTTGAAAAAGAATTTTTAGATTTCTTTATAGAACTCGCTCCTAATAATAACAAAGATTGGTTTGATCTGCATCGAAAGGACTATGAAAAATTTGTAAAAGATCCTTTTAAAAAGTTTGTAACACATATTATTTCAAAATTAGCTGTTACAGATTCAACTTTTACCGATCTAGAAGCAAAGGATTGTATATTCAGAATCAATCGGGATGTCCGGTTTTCAAAGGATAAAATACCTTATAAAATGATGGTTTCCGCTGTTGTGGCTCCAAATGGGGAAAAAAGCAAAGCGGTAAATGGCGTTTATTTTGAATTAGGTCCGGAATACTTGCGCATTTATGGAGGTGTTTATGAGATTGACAAAGAAGATCTGTTGACCGTTCGTGAAGCCATCGCGAAGGATATTCCTAAATTTCAAAAAGCGTATTCACATCCAGAATTCACAAAAACTTTTGGTGAATTAAAAGGCGAGAGGAACAAAATAATTCCCAAAGAATTAAGGGAAGCAGCGGCGTTAGAACCTTTGATATTTAATAAACAATGGTATTTTTACACAGAATTTCAACCTGAAACTATTTTAGAAGCAAATTTAGATGAAATAATCTTGAATTGTTACAAAGCTGGAAGACCTGTTGAACAGTATTTTAATGAATTAATAAAACGATAAAATGTTTAAACGAATTTTATTTATTGGGGCACTCGTATGCTCAACCATGAGTTTTACTCAAAAAAATGAATTAACATTACCAGATGCTGTGTTGCAACAAGGAAGAAAATTTGGAGCTGACAAAATGCCCTTCTTTCAATTCATTCCCAAAAGCGAAAAGTTCTCCTATCTAAGTAAATTTAAAACATTGATGATTGGTGTGGAAGGAAACATACAAATGGATTCTATTACAATTGATCAAATTAACGCACAATTAGGGTCGAAATTATCTTGGTTTTCTGGCTTTGAGTGGAAAGACCCATCTACCTTTTACCTCAATGATGGGACAAATTATTACAGCTATAATACGGCAACAAAAAAAGGAAAATTACTTTTTACGATCCCTGAAGACTCAGAAAATGCAACCTTTAAATCGAACAATGAAAATATTGCCTATACGATTTCGAACAATTTATTCATAGTTAATTCAGCTGGAAAACAAATTGCCATTACCAATAATAGTGATAAAAATATTGTTTCAGGTCAAACCTATGCGAGAAGTGAGTTTGGTATAACCAACGGAATATTTTGGTCGCCCAAAGGAGTTCTATTGGCTTTTTCCCAGAAAGATGAAACGGAGGTGTATGATTGTCCCCTTTTGGATATCAACGAAACTCCTGGAAAAGTAAAGTCCACCAAATACCCAATGGCTGGTCAAAAATCTGAAAAACCTAAAATTGGGATTTATAATATCTTAAAGAATAGCACTGTATTCATTACTTCCGTAAGAGGAGCTGATAATTATTTGACAAATGTAGCTTGGTCATCGGATGAGAAATATCTTCTGATTGCAGAAGTAAATCGAGGTCAAAATCACATGTGGTTGGATAAATATGATGCAACTAGTGGGAAATTTATAAAAACCTTGTTTGAAGAAACAAATGATAAATGGATTGAGCCAGAGCATCCTGCATTTTTCCCGAGTGAATCATCCAACAATTTTGTATGGATTAGCGAAAGAGATGGGTTCAACAATTTGTATTACTATGACATCGAGGGAAAACTTTTAAAACAATTAACTGCTAATAAATTTGTTACCAAAGAAATTCATTCTTCCATGAACAAAGGGACAGAAATCGTCTTCGCTGCCACTGGAGAAAGTCCTTTAAATACACTTTATTACTCCGTAACTTTAGATGGAAAACAGCGATTATTGACAACAGAACAAGGGACGCATTCAATCGTTGTTCGTTCAGATGGAAAAATGTTTTTTGATGAATATTCAAATCACACCACCCCTTCGAAATCGCTTTTAACAAGTACAACTGGCAAGAAATCAACTGTACTTTTAGAATCAAAAAACAAATTAGCAGATTATACAATTGGGACGACTGAAATCAGCTCTATAAAAGGAAATGACGGCACCACTTTGTACACGCGAATGATCAAGCCAAGTAATTTTGATCCTACAAAAAAATATCCCGTTTTAGTATATGTCTACGGCGGACCGCATGCACAAATGATCACAAACAGTTGGTTGGACGGAGCTAATTTATGGATGCACTGGATGGCAGAAAAAGGATATATCGTTTTTACTCTCGACAACAGAGGTTCTGGAGAAAGAGGATTTGCATTTGAAAGTGGTATTCATAGACAATGTGGAACGATCGAAATGGAAGATCAAATTGCAGGAACAAACTATTTAAAATCGCTGCCATACGTGGATGGGAATCGTTTAGCTGTTCACGGTTGGTCGTATGGAGGGTTTATGACCACTTCTTTGATGCTAAGAAATGCAGGCGTATTTCAAGTAGGGGTTGCAGGTGGACCCGTTACTGACTGGAAATATTATGAAGTAATGTACGGCGAACGATACATGGATACACCACTTGAAAATCCAAAAGGATACGAGGAAGCAAGTTTAATGACACATGCAAAAAACTTAAAAGGTGATTTATTGCTAATCCATGGAACAGTGGACGATGTGGTCGTTTTACAACACAATTATGCTTTAGTGAAAAAATTCGTGGATCTAGGAATTCAGATGGACTTTTTCCCGTACCCGATGCATCCTCATAATGTAAGCGGAAAAGATCGCGTTCATTTAATGACGAAGGTTTTGAATTATGTGATAGAAGAGAATAAATAGGTTGAGGTTTAGGTTAAGTTAAAGGACATTCAACCTCAACCTCAACCTAAATCTTACCCTAAATCTGAACCAAAAAATACATGGAAACAAATAAATTACACCAATTAAGCTTTGAGGAAATACGTGTGCTTGGATCTTTAATCGAAAAAAGTAAAACGACACCTGATTATTATCCTTTGACCTTAAATTCTTTGGTAACGGCGTGTAATCAGAAATCAGCTCGACATCCTGTGGTGGAATTTGATGATGAAACCGTTGTTTTAGCTCTGGATTCTTTAAAGAAAAAAGGATTATGCGGACATGTTATCAGTGGAGGCATGCGTGCACTGAAATACAGACATAATTTGGCTGTTGCTCATCCCTTAGATCCTGCGGAAACCTCTGTTTTATGTTTATTATTTCTTCGTGGACCATTGACTGGTGGAGAAATAAATTCCAATTCAGGAAGATTACATGATTTTGAATCGCTCGCTGAAGTATTGGAAACCCTAGAAAATTTGGCAAAATATGACACTCCATACGTCAAACAAATGCCAAAGCGACCAGGACAAAAAGAAGCGCGTTATTGTCATCTATTTGGAGAAATCCCAGAAGTAGATGAGAATGAATTTACACCAGAACCTGCAAGAAAAAATGTCGGACAATTAGAAGAACGTTTAGCTAAAGTAGAAACAGAGTTAGCCGAATTGAAAGCTGCGTTTGATAGGTTGATGGGGGAATTGATGTAAGGTTTAAATAATAAAATCAACCACCAAAGTTGGCGGTCTGCCGATGATTGCTTTGTTTCCTCTTACGATAATTGGGCGTTCAATTAATTTTGGATATTTCACTAAAAGATCTATCATTTCCTTTTCTGAAAGATTTTTTCCTTTTACGTGATCTTTGTAATCTTGTTCTCCTTTGCGCATTAATTCATGGGCTGACAAACCTAGCTTAGTGAGCAGAATAAGAACTTCTTTGGCAGATTGGTTTTCTTTCAAATATTCAATAATCGTAAAATCTGCACTTTTTTCTCTTAGCAAAGCTAGTGCTTCACGACTTTTAGAACATTGATTATTATGGTAAATGGTGATTTTTTCTGACATGTTTTAGCCAATTAATTGAGAATAAAGCGCTTGATTATTATTTAAATACTCATAGCTGAAATTATAACTTGTCAACTTCTCGCAAAGGATTTCGAAATCTTCTTTTCTTTTTAATTCTATCCCCACCACCGCTGGTCCACTTTCGCGATTATTTTTCTTTGAAAATTGAAAATACGTAATATCATCTTCTGGACCAATAACATCGCTGACAAACGTTCGCAAAGCACCCGGTCTTTGAGGAAATTCAATCAAGAAATAATGTTTTAACCCTTCAAAAAACAAGGCCCTTTCTTTTATTTCTTCTGTTCGCATGATGTCATTATTACTGCCACTTACCACACAAACAATTGTTTTTCCCTTAATTTCTTCCTTGTAGTTTTCTAGAGCTGAAATAGTTAACGCGCCAGCCGGCTCAACAACAATTGCTTCTTCATTATAAAGTGTCAAAATCGTACTACAAACTTGCCCTTCCTCAATAGCAATGACATAGTCTAAATTTTCTTTACAAATGGCGAATGTTAGATCTCCTACCCTCTTCACCGCCGCGCCATCGACAAACTTATCGATTTTGTCTAAGGTTGTATTAATACCATTTTCTAACGAAATTTTCATAGAACTTGCCCCTGCAGGCTCCACTCCTATTATTTTTGTACTGGGGCTAAGCGCTTTAAAAACAGTACAAAGACCCGCAGCCAAACCTCCTCCACCAATCGGAACAAATATATAGTCGATCGTTTGATGAATATCAGCTAACACTTCTAATCCAACTGTTCCTTGACCTGCAATCACTAACTCGTCATCAAAAGGATGAACAATCACTTGATTTGTATCCGTCGCAAATTTTATAGACTCATTAAATGCATCATCAAAGGTATCCCCGATCAAAACAACATCCACCCATTCTTTTCCAAAAACTTGCACTTGCTTTATTTTTTGTTTTGGAGTAGTAACAGGCATGAAAATGGTGCCTTTTATATTCAATAAATTACAAGAATAAGCAACTCCTTGAGCATGATTTCCTGCACTTGCACAAACAACTCCTTTTTGCTGAAATTCGGATGAAAGATGAAACATTTTATTGTAAGCTCCACGTAATTTATACGAACGAACCAACTGTAGATCTTCTCTTTTCAAGAAAACTTCCGCTCCATATTTGTGAGAAATATTCGTATTCTTCATCAAAGGCGTGTGAAAAGCTATATTTTTCAATGCTTTTTGTGCTACTTCGACTTGTTGGAGAGTTACCATTTTTTATAAGATAATAATTGTGAAAATTTAACCACAGAGTTTAAAAGGAGTTTAACGCAGAGTACCACTAAGTTCTTTTTTTTTAAAAACTTTGTGGTACTTCTTTTTTAACTCTGAGGCAATCTGTGTTTAAACACCCACTGTATTAATCGATTTCATTTCTGTCATTGCGGCTCTTAAGACATTTCCAATCGCTTCAATGGGATGATTTCTGATTGCACTATTTACTTCAATTATTTCCTTGTTATCTACTCCATTTGATTTTCCATCATTGAAATTTTTACCGATACTATCTGAATCCACTTTTTTCATGAAATCAGTCAATAATGGTTTACACGCATGATCAAATAAATAACATCCATATTCTGCAGTATCTGAAATTACTCTGTTCATTTCAAATAATTTTTTTCGTGCAATTGTATTCGCTATTAATGGAGCTTCGTGTAACGATTCATAGTAAGCAGATTCTTCTTTTATTCCAGTTTCCACCATAACTTCAAAAGCTAATTCGACACCAGCTCTTACGAAAGCTACCATTAGTAAACCATTGTCAAAAAACTCTTGTTCCTCAATTTTAGCATTCGCTTCTGATTTTTCAAATGCTGTATTTCCTGTTTCTGCTCTCCAAGTCAATAAATCTTTATCATTATTAGCCCAATCTTCCATCATGGTTTTAGAAAAGTGTCCACTCATAATATCATCTTGATGCTTTTGAAACAAAGGACGCATAATATTCTTTAATTCTTCAGACACTTCAAATGCTTTCATTTTTGCAGGATTCGAAAGTCGATCCATCATCGCTGTAATTCCACCCTGCTTCAATGCTTCCGTGATCACTTCCCAACCATATTGGATCAATGTTGAAGCGTACCCTTTTTCGATTCCTTTTTCAACCATTTTGTCAAAACAAAGAATAGACCCAGTTTGCAAAACTCCACAAAGTATTGTTTGTTCTCCCATTAAGTCAGATTTAACCTCTGCAATAAATGAAGATTTCAAAACTCCTGCTTTATGTCCACCCGTTCCAACAGCGTATGCTTTTGCTTGTGTCCATCCTTTTCCTTCCGGATCATTTTCAGCATGTACTGCGATTAAAGTTGGGACTCCGAAACCTCTTTGATATTCAGCCCTTACTTCTGTACCAGGACATTTTGGCGCGACCATAATAACCGTTAAATCTTTACGAATTTCCATCCCTTCTTCAACGATATTAAATCCATGAGAATATGAAAGAGTTGCCCCTTTTTTCATCAAAGGCATTACGGTAGAAACGACATTTGTATGCTGTTTATCAGGTGTAAGATTGATTACCAAATCAGCAGTTGGTATCAATTCTTCATATGTTCCTACTTCAAATCCATTATCAGTCGCATTTTTCCAAGAAATACGTTTTGTTTCAATCGCATCTTTTCGCAACGAATACTTCACATCTAAACCAGAATCTCTCAGATTTAAACCCTGATTTAAACCTTGTGCCCCACACCCAACAATAACGATTTTCTTTCCTACTAATGCGTTTACACCATCCGAGAATTGGCTGATGTCCATAAATTCACAAACCCCTAATTGGTTTAATTGTTCCCTTAATGATAATGAGTTAAAATAATTAGCCATGTCTTTTTTTAATTATAAAATGATTTTTTCGTTGTTCATATCTTCAATATGTTCTTCCAATGTTTTCATTGGTTTAGAAATTGCAACGCGTCCTGAACGCACAAATTCTAATAAACCAAATGGTTTCAATTCGGTAAACAAATCTTTAATTTCTTCTTGATATCCTGTTTTTTCTAGAATAGTAAATTCAGATTCAATCGTCAAAATACGCGCATGATGAGCTCTAACAATTCGTTCAGCATCACCTCCACTTGCCAACATATTTGTAGGAAGTTTATACAAAGCAATTTCTTGATAAACTACTTCATCATCAGAGTGATAAAATGCCTTAACAACATCAATTTGTTTTTCAATTTGAGAAACTACTTTACGAACCACTTCTTTTAGTTCATTCACAACAATTGTATAACGATGAATGCCTTCTATCTCTGATTCTGAAGCAGTTATACTTTCAATGTTAATATTTCTTCGTGTAAAGATGATCGTGATACGATTTAACATCCCAACACTATTTTCTGTAAATACGGATATATTATAAGTATTATTTTCCATTATTTCTTAGTTTAACCTGATTTCAGATACAGATGCACCTGTTGCTACCATTGGGAATACATTTTCTTCTTGCTCTACAACAGCTTCTAATAAATAGGCAGCTTTACTTGTTAACATTACATCTAAAGCTTCACTTAATTCAGTTCGTTGATCTATTTTTCTCGCCTCAATGTCATAACCTTTAGCAATTTGAGTAAAATTTGGATTGACAATATCGGTAAAAGAATAACGTTTTTCGAAAAACATTTCTTGCCATTGACGAACCATTCCAAGGAAGTTATTATTTAAGATTAAGATTTTAATATCAATTTTAAATTGTAGTATAGTACCTAATTCTTGAATTGTCATTTGGAAACCACCATCACCTATAATCGCTACAACTGTTTTAGATGGATTACCTAATTTTGCCCCAATCGCAGCAGGTAAGGCAAATCCCATTGTACCTAAACCACCTGAAGTGATATTTGTATTTTGTGCTTTATATTGATAATAACGAGATGTAACCATCTGATGTTGACCAACATCAGTTACGATTATCGCTTTACCATCTGTTTTTTCAGAAAGCATATTTACTACTTCAGCCATTTGAAGACGATCGTGTTTCGGGTGAATTGCATCTTCTATAACTGCTTCTACCTCTAATTTTTCTGCGTCTCTAAATTCTTGAATCCAAGCATCGTGCGAACGTTTTTCAACTTTCGAATTCAACAATAATAGAGCGTCTTTAGCATCTGCATGAATAGAAACTTCATTTGTTACTATTTTATTCAATTCAGCAAAATCGATATCAATATGAATAATTTTTGCTTGTTTAGCATATCGACTTACATCTCCTGTAACACGATCATCAAAACGCATGCCGATAGCAATAAGCACATCACATTCATTCGTTTTAATATTAGGCGCATAATTTCCATGCATTCCTAAATACCCTACATACAATGGATGATCTGGAGGAAAAGCACCTAAACCTAATAATGTAGAAGCAACTGGTATACCTGATTTTTCAGCGAACTCTACTAATTCTTGTTCTGCGTTAGAAAGTGTAATTCCTTGTCCTACTAATAAATATGGTTTTTTAGATTCATTTATTAATTTAATTGCAGCATCAATTTTAGATACATTTATTACAGGGTTTGGAAAGTAACTTCTAATATCATTGCAAGGAACGTAATTAAAATCCATCATTCCAAACTGTGCATCTTTTGTTATATCTACCAATACTGGTCCTGGTCTTCCAGAACGTGCAATAAAAAATGCTTTTGCTAATACAGCAGGAATATCTTCCGCTCTTTTCACTTGTGTATTCCATTTTGTAACCGGCATAGAAATACCAATTACATCTGTTTCTTGGAATGCATCTGTACCTAACAAATGTGAAGCAACTTGGCCTGTAATACACACAACAGGTGTAGAATCAATCATTGCATCTGCCAAACCTGTAATAAGATTGGTTGCTCCTGGACCTGATGTTGCAAAACAAACACCACACGTTTCTGATGTTCGAGCAAAACCTTGAGCTGCATGAATTGCTCCTTGTTCATGTCTTACTAAAATATGATTTATTTCTTCTTTATAATCATATAATGCATCATATATTGGCATAATTGCACCGCCTGGATAACCAAAAATTGTATGCACTCCTTCAGCAACTAAACTTTTTATAACCGCTTCTGCTCCTCTAATTTCTTTTTCCATTCTTTTAGAATTTTAGTAGACTTTAGATTTTTAGACAATAGAAATTAGACTGATTCATAATATGTCTAATACCTAACTTCTAACTATCTACTATCTAACTTATTTATCTGTTATACAACCTGTTGAAGCGTCCGTAACACACTTCGAATATTTATATAAAACTCCTTTTTTAACTTTTAATTCGGGTTGAACCCAGTTTGCTCTTCTTCTAGCGATTTCTTCATCACTCACTTGCAAAGTCAATAAATTCTCTTTCACATCAATTGTGATCATATCACCTTCCTCTACCAAAGCAATTGTTCCGCCATCATAAGCTTCAGGAGAAATATGACCAACGACAAAACCATGCGTTCCACCAGAAAATCTTCCGTCTGTGATAAGCGCCACTTTATCTCCTAATCCAGCTCCCATGATGAGTGAAGTTGGTTTTAGCATCTCAGGCATACCTGGTCCGCCTTTTGGTCCACAAGCACGAATTACAACAACATTTCCAGCTTTTATTTTTCCTGATTTCAGTCCGTCAACCACTTCAAATTCTCCTTCGAATATAACGGCAGGACCTTCAAAAAAATCACCCTCGTGCCCACTAATTTTTGCAACGGAACCTTTTTCAGCAAGATTTCCATATAGAATTTGTAAATGTCCCGTTTGTTTCATTGGATTTTCTACTTCCAAAAACACATCTTGACCAGTTGTTAAAGCAGGCAATTCTTTTAAATTTTCGGCAACTGTTTTACCAGTAACCGTCATACAATCTCCGTGAATCAATCCTTTTTCAAGTAAATATTTCATTACTGCAGGAACACCCCCAACTGTGTGAAGATCTTCCATCATGTACTTTCCGCTAGGTTTTAAATCACCTAACACAGGAGTAGAATCACTTAATTTTTGAAAATCATCTATTGACAATTCAATTCCTACAGAATCTGCCATGGCAATTAAATGAAGTACTGCATTCGTTGATCCTCCTAAAACGATCACCATAACGATTGCATTTTCAAATGCTTTTCTCGTCATGATGTCACGTGGCTTAATATCTTTTTCTAATAGAAGTCGAATTGCTTTACCCGCATTTTCACATTCTATTTCTTTGTCTTTACTTAAAGCCGGATTTGAAGAACTATACGGTAAACTCATGCCTAAAGCTTCGATTGCAGATGCCATTGTATTTGCGGTATACATTCCACCACAAGCACCAGCGCCGGGACAAGCATTTTTTATAATTCCTTTAAAATCTTCAGGAGTTATAGCATCGTTCATTTTTTTACCTAATGCTTCGAAAGCAGAAACAATGTTCAAAGATTCACCTTTCCATTTACCAGAATGAATAGTTCCTCCGTATAACATTATGGCTGGACGATTTAATCTCCCCATCGCTATAACAGATCCAGGCATATTTTTATCACAACCAACCACTGCAATCATTGCGTCGTAAAACTGCGCACCCATTACCGTTTCAATTGAATCAGCAATTACATCTCTTGAAACAAGCGAATACCTCATTCCAACTGTTCCATTTGAAATACCATCACTTACACCGATTGTATTGAAAATTAATCCAACTAAATCAGATTTAATAACAGCAGATTTAACATCTTTCGCTAAATCATTCAAGTGCATGTTACATGTGTTTCCTTCGTAACCAGTACTGACGATTCCCACTTGCGCTTTTTTCAAATCCTCTTCCGTTAAACCTATTCCGTATAACATTGCTTGCGCCGCCGGCTGAGTTTCGTCTTGCGTGATCGTTTTACTATATTTATTTAATTCCATTGGATATTTTTAGATAAAAAGATTTTCATGTTCGTTACATGCCACTCTACGTTTATACGCTCTTTGAATTAATTGACTATTTGAATCTTCCCATTTCATTGGAAAAGAAAACTCATTGAATTTACTAATTCCAGAAACTTCAGCAGCGGTACCGCAGAAAAAAGCAGCATCTGCACTATAAATTTCTTCCGGCTTGAAAAACCTTTCTTCTACTTCAAAATCTAATTCTTTCGCTAATTCGAAAACAGTTGCACGCGTTATTCCTGATAATATATTTCCCAAAGGAGCAGTTATAAATTTCCCATCCTTTTCCATAAAGAAATTAGCCCCAGGTCCTTCCGCAATATTGCCGTACATATCCGTTAATAAAGCCTCATCGAAACCCATTTTCTTTGCTTCTGTAGTAGCAAGAATACTGTTTGTATAATGACCTACCACTTTAGCTTCCACGTGACATGACTTAGGATTTGGTCTTTGATAGGAAGACAGCATCACATTCAATTTATTCTCACCCAGATAATTAGCCCATTTCCACACAAGAATTGTGACATGAACAACATCCGTAGGAGTTAAAGACATATTTTCCCCCAAGAAAACTAAAGGTCTGATGTAAGCATCTTTTAAACCATTTTTTTCTAACAGTTTATAAGTGATCTTTTCAAGTTCTTCGCTTGTATACGGAAGCTTAATATGCATTTTTTCAGCAGAGGCATGTAATCTATCAAAATGCTCTTTCGCTTTAAATATTCTTGTGCCATCTAGCGTTTCATAAGAACGAATTCCTTCGAATACACCATTTCCATAATGCATCGTTTGATTATACAAACCAGTCTTAGCAGCCGTTGCTTTTAAAAATTCTCCATCAAGGAAAACGATTGATTTTTTATTAAAATACATAATCTCTACTTTTATTACATTTACAAATTATCCTAAAAATTTCTACTTTTTATTCTACAATCAAATTTTAAATCTAAGTCAAAAAAAAAGGCCTTCTCTATTTGAGAAAGACCTTAAGTATATAGTACAACAGTTCCTTTCTCAGTTAATGAGTTGAATAATAATGACCAAAATGACAATTACTATGTTGAAGCTGTTTTTCATGTTTTACTTTTTTGTGGCACAAATGTACATATGATTTCTCGAAATCCAATACTAAAACCAAAAGGATCTATTATTTCTGTAGTAAAAAGATAGAATTACATTAAAAACAAAGGAATTTGTGGTAAATGGTTGATGAAAATTTAAAACAATTAGGAATTAAATATTTTAAAACCACATATATAAATCTATTTTGAAAGTTAAAATAGACTGATAAGTACTAACTTAATTGAATTAAATCATAATACATTAATCGAGTAGAATCCTTTACATTTATATCATCCAAGAAAATAAACCCATTTCTTTCGTAATACTTAATCTGTTGCGGCTTGTTGTATGCATCCAAAAGCAACAATCTACAAGCTGGCTTATGTTCATTTAAAGAAAACATCTTTACAACATCCATCAAATCATAAGCCATTCCTGTACCATGATAATCGTTACTCACCCCCAATCTTCCTACCTTAATAGCGGGATATTGTTTAATTCGCTTGTTATTAGGAATCTTTCTTCTTCTGTGGAATTTATTCCATATGTTATTCTCAAATCCTTTATCGTGTAAGCAATCGTTGAGAATACTAAAAAATGCTATTACCTTATTTTCTAAATGAAATACATAAGTGTTTGCCATTTGTTCTTTTTGATAATTAATCGCATCTATTTTCAGAAACTCATTTATATCAGAATCTCCACAATCAAAAACAGATAAATCATGCGTTTCTTTTAAAGAATCAAAATTTAGATCAGGTAAGGTCACTATAAATTATTGTTATTTTTTAGATAAAATTTTATCCATAAGTTTAATCATACGACTTTTTTCCTCTTCGCTTACACGCTTAGAAGAAGTCTCCGCAATCTTTTCATTGAAGATTCGTGACTGTCGTCCACTCAATGGGGCTGTTATTTTAATTGGTGTTGCCATACTACTTACATCAAATATAAGAAAAAATTTGACAAATAACTATTACAACTAATTTTTTAAATTGAATCCTAAAACTCTAAAGCAGAAACAGTAAAAAAAGTTTGAACTTAAGTGGTGAAAATGGAGGGACATAAAATTATTTAAATGGTTGCTGTAAATTGAGGGAGATAATATTTCTCCTTAATAATCCTCTTTAAAAATAGAAAGGTCAAATGTCCTAGAAACGGGAATTAAAATTTCCAAATTATTCAATTTTATCTTTTGAGCTTGTGCTCTTCCTTTTATTTGTTCTATTGCTAAATGATTAATTACGTATGACTTATGGACCCTACTGAAGAAATTGACTCCTAAACTTTCTATTATTTCATCTATTTTTTTGAGAGAAATACGTTCCATAGACTTTTTCAATTTCCCTTCTTTATCCACGTAATAAGTAACGACATAATTATCATTCGCTTCAAAACAAATAATTTGCTTGATTGGAATTTTAAGAAGCACTTTTCCTCTATCGTTAAGCAGTACAAATTGAATGTCCTCATGTAAATCTTTTGTTTTCTGAATAACTTGCTCTTTTTTGTCACTACTCTTCTGCTCACTAATTTCAGTTTCTTTAAATATCCCTATTAAAAAGAATCCTATGGAGGGCAAAAAAGAAGGAACTACAAAACCGGATAAGATGATCGGTAGAAAATTATTTCCATCTCGAAAGCAAAACCAACAAATTAGTGATGCAAGCACAGAAGATACCGGAAAGGATAGTAGAGAAAGGATTCTCCTAAAACCTACTTCCATGCTTGTTCTTTCTATTACTATTAATATTACAAAATGAAGTATTAACAGCGTGAAGAATGAAAAAAGATACAAAGTTAGAATTGAAAATGAATGATTAAAAAATGAAAAAACATCAAAAAACCAAATCATTATCAATTCGTAAATTGAAAACAATAAAGATCTTTGAATTGATATTTTCACACTAGTATTCATTACCGCTTATTTTTTTGAAAACCATAAAATATAAATCCAACAATAAAAACCAAAAGGAAAATTAAAAACCAAGCAATTTTTTTATTGTATAAATCTAACTTTTCCGCAACAATTCTAGCCCCTTTTAACTCAGAAATTTCTAATTCCTTTTTATGAAGAACATTGCTATACATTAAATCATTCACTTTATTCCGGACCTCTATCGCTATCAATTTATCACTTAAGGCTGTAAATTGCTTGTATTTATTAGCAACCAGTTCCCATTTACTCTGCTTTTCTAAAATAGCAATTTCAATTTTATAAATACTCAAAAGATGAATAGGAAAATTATTCTTCATCGATACTTCTTCCGATTTCTTCAAAATAATTAAAGCTTCATCTAACTGATTAATTTTAAACAAATAAACCCCCAATAATTTATTGAATAAAATGGATTTTTCGCTAAACTCATGCGTTAATTTGACCTCAATTTTATCTAAAATCTTTTTTGCATCTACAATTTGACCTATTTCTAAGTACACTTCTGCAATTCCAAGATAGGCATAGATTTCTCCTTCGCTATTTTTGTGCTTTTGTTCAATTAAAAGGGAGTTACTAAAATAGGATAACGCTAAATCAAAGCTATCTAATTCCTTATAGCAATCGCCAATATTGTAATAGCGAATAGACTTTTGCAAAGGATCTTTTAAACTTTCTTCAATTTTTAAACTTTTAGAAAAATAAGTAATCGCCAAATTTAAATCTCCTTGTAACCTATATAATACACCTATATTACTCAAAGTTGCAGAAATTCTTCCTTTGTCATTTTTCTTCTCTGATGCATCAAGAGCTTTCAGGTAATAATTCAATGAAGAAATATAATATCCTTTATCTTTATTGACGATACCAAGAATTGTATAGGCATTAATTGAATATAATGACGTGTCATTTCCCTTTGTTAATTGAATAATTTTAGTTGCATACTGCTCAGTCATTGGAGAATGATTTTCCAATGCCATAAAAGCTTTATCATTTAATTTCTTAATTTCTGTTTGAGAATGAGCATTCAACGCAAAAAGAAACAAAAAAACTACTATGTTAATAAACGATTTAGTAACCTTCATAATAACTGCTAAAGTAATTTATTTTTTTCTTATTTCGTAACACTAGTGTCCGATAAAACTTTTAAAAAAAAGCGGGATTTCCGTTAAAAGATTTCCCACTTTAATGTAATTTGGTTTTGCGAACATAAATTACATGAATAAAAGTAGCTATTTTTTTGGACAGTCCGTTTTCGGACAGCTGATTTCT
>CANFRV010000029.1 GCA_947449575.1 Flavobacteriales bacterium | reverse complement strand
AATCTTCTGTCTTCATATACTGTGTGTTAAAATTACTAAAAAGTTATTTCCGAAAAAATTTCGACCTCTTTGGAGGGAGGTCAATATTTTCAGAATAACTTTTAGCTACTTACACACTTTATGAGATACTACCAATTTGTTGATTGAATGATGAGTTTTTTAATTGTTTAAACTCGTAAAATTTCAATTTGTTTTAACAAATGTTTTAACAGAAAAAATAAAAACCCCTGTAAATATAATACTTACAGGGGTTTTTCTTGTGGTCCCACATGGACTCGAACCATGGACCACCTGATTATGAGCGTGAGCCATAATCAGAAAATGCCTTGATAATCAGATTACTATGTTTTCGCCTTTTTACAAATATATGCAAAATGATGCAATTTTGCACTCTAAAAGTGCACTCTTTATTAATTCAATTTTGGAAAGTATATTTTGTAATCCATATAGCATAAAGTCTTTCTAAAAGCTGTTTTAGCTTGATTGTCATTTGTAAGTTTTAGGTTATAATTAGTTAATATTTTATTTAATTCAGTTTTGTAAAATTGGTAATCATCATCTATCTCAAAACTAATATGTGAAAATGCTTCAATATATTCTTTAAAATATTTCTCAACTATAACAGTCTCCACTTCAATTTTATCTTTTATTGTATTAAAAATTAATGTTCTTACAAGAGTTTTTTCATATTTCCCTTTCAAGTTATATTTTTCTTTAAATGATAAAAAATCGATGTTTTGCATTATTTTATCATTTATAATACTCTCAATTTTTCCTATTTCACCCAAATCTTGACATGAATTCGGATTAGTTAAACGCTCTAAAATTTTATTTTTTGTCGATTTTTTAATATCTGGACCAACCAGTTTTTCAAGAATATCAATAGTTTGTTGAATAGTATAATTTGATTTGTGAATCAAATTAAAAAATGGAAGATTAGAAGTGTCTCTATAAACAATTTCATTTATTAAAGATTCGGGATTAGAAGTTTCATCATCTAAAATACTTAAATGGTAATCTCTATTATGTAGACTTGTTTTTTCTTTAATAATTTTAGTCGTATGTCCATTATTTTCTATTTCTATATTTCCTTTTATTACATATGCTGGTGCACCATCCTTTTCTACAATGTTACCTTCCATTATCAAGTTTAGGTCTGCAAGTATATCTGGACTTAACGATAATCTTGAATTATTTGCGTTGATTTCACCAGTTTTGGAATTGATAATAGCAACATTTTCTGGTCCAATTTCTACTAATTTTGAAATTTGACTAATCAATTGTTCTGCATGTCTGGTTATTTCATTAGAAATAAGAGAACGTAGGTCACTTGGTTTAATTTTCATACTTTCACCTGGATATCTAAAATAAATATCACCTGCAACATAAGAACTTTCTTTAGTATTGAAATTAGATTTAAAAATAACTGGCTTAAAGGTAGGTTCGTTAATTATCAAAAAACCAATTATTTTTTCATAATGCTTATTTGTGAAAAAGTAAAATGAACCCATTCCGTCTAACATCTCAGAAACAACCATATTTACATACTTGTTATCTAAGTTTTCATGTTTAGAATTAATACCAACCAATTCTTGAGTATCTGGGTCAATTCCAAAGATGATTAACCCCCCTTTGTTATTTGCAAAACTAGATATTGTCTTTAAATAATTTTTCGAGATACCACTATTTCCAACATGAAGTGTTTTCTTGAATTCATAATAATCATCTTCATCTAATGTTGTGATTATTTTATCATTATTAATTTCTAATGAATTCGTAAAACGTTTAATAATCTCAAGTTTAATTTGTTCTTGTTTCATATTTTAGAGGTCCATTTATTAAATAGAGAAATCAAATTGATATACTCCATCACCAACTAAAGAAATGTCTACATCCGTCCTACCATATCTTTCAAGGTGATGTCTTCTTACTGGTTGTCCATAAGGAACACCTATACGATGTCTAATATATTCACCTAATTGAGCTTTAACTGGAAACGAACTAATCTGTTTTGGATATACAATGCCTTCAACTGGTTGCGAACCTTCTAATAATCCTTCCATAGTAAGTCCATCATCCCATATAATTTCAATAGAATCATTATGTCTATTAATTTTTCCTCTAGTATCGTTCTCTAAAGGATTTACTTGTTTTGGAGGAAATAAATTAGGATAATCTCTTATATGTGAAGTTCTAATTGCAATATAAGCATCATTTGGTTTAGTGTGATTATTTGGATTTTGCCCCCAATTTAAACCAGCAGCATTTTGTACTTCACCATCTCTACCTAATAATGATACTCTACAAACATCTGCTTGAATATTTGTCTCTACAACCCTTTCCATACCTACTTCTAAGCATGAAATTGAATTATTTAAAACATGACTTATATAATCATTTAATGGTTCAAAAGTATCATAAGTAGTTTCAGCTAATATCTCTCTAAAAGGTGTTGTAAGTCCATTTACAGAAAAATTTGCTGAACCTATTAAAGCATGAATTATTTCACCTTTTCTTCTCCAGACATAACATTTTGAGTGAACGGGTAATTGTGAATAGTAAATATTCAGATTATCAACTCTATTTTGAATGGCAATTAGTGAACTATGTAAACTTGGTTTAATTCCTTCAGCTCCATACATTCCATATATTACTTTAGAATTAAAAGGTAATTCTTGTAATCTTTCTACTGGTCTTGGTCCTAGGTATCCAGACAGTACCACTAATTCATCTGTTTGATGAATCTCATGTCTGTGAAAGATAATCTCTTCTAAATTTTTAGTGTAAAGCATTGAAATAAAATAATAAGTAATCAAACATACTTATTATTTAATATCTCTCATAATTTCAATAACAATTTCTGCTATTTGTTTAGCGAATTTAGGAGGAACAGCATTTCCAATCATTTTATATTGGTCACCTCTTGAACCTAAAAACTCAAAATCATCATCAAATGATTGAATTCTAGCAGCTTCTCTAACTGTTATTGTTCTTGACTGCTCTGGGTCTGGATGAATGTGTCTTAACCCATCTTTATATAAATGTGCTGGTATTGTATTACTAGGTTTATCTTCTCTGATTACGTTATACTTATGGAAATTGGAATCTTTACCCGTTTTTTCCTTATACAATTCTATTAAAGCTTTTGAATTTGAATATTTGTTTATTCCTTGTTTAATATCTGTTGTTAGTGTTCTAAATATTTCAATATCCCTCTCGCTATGAAATCTAGGTTCGTGATTTTTCACACCTATGTTCATTGGTTCTTGTAATGAATGAGATAATTTTTTTTGATTTTTTATTGGAATTAATTTAGGTAAATTTTCAAAAGCAATACTTGACAATGTTGGGTTTGTGCTTTTTTGGTTCAACATCATTGAATAAAAATCTTCAATTTGTTTTCTGCTACTCTCACTTTTTTTAACTCCAAAAATTATGATTCTTTTTCTTTTTTGTGGAACGTTATAATAAGATGTATCAAAAACAGCATTATTCTTTAAATCATCTGAAATTTCGTAGCCTATTTCATTAAAAGATTCTTTTATTCTTTCTAAAATTGGTATATCTCCTGGCATTGCAGAAAGAATCCCTTCAACATTTTCAAATACAAAAGCCTTAGGTTTAAAATGATTAACAACTTTTACATAACTTTCAAAAAGAAAATTTCTATAATCATCTTTCATCCCATTTTTATCTCTCACTCTTCCAGCTATTGAATAGGCTTGGCATGGTGGACCACCAATTATTAAATCTACATTATTGTTACCTACTAGATTTATTAAGCCTTTGCTTTCTCCAAATTTTGAGTCAGTATATCCTTGTAAAAGTTCTTCTGTCCTTTGAATATCAAAATGCAAAATATGTTCATCTGTTTTATAACCCCATTTATTTGTTAATCTTGATTTTAAAGTTTGAACAGTAGGAAATTCCCAATCAACAGCAGCAAGTGTTTTAAACTTTTCTGTTTGTAAAAAACCATCGGTTAATCCACCGCAACCAGCAAATAAGTCAATAACATTAATCTTCATTAGAAATGTATTTTTTTAATTGTGTTGCTAGTACTTTTCCAAGAAGTGGAGGGACAGCATTTCCAACTTGTCTGTACTGTTCAGTTTTATTTCCTTTAAATATAAATTTATCTGGGAATGATTGTAAACGAGCATTTTCTCTTACACTTGGCACTCTATGCCATTTATAGTGAAAATGATTTCTGTGACCAGTATCAATAGTTTTTGAAGGTTTTTTACTATGATATCTGGTCCATGCTTCATTGAATTTTCTAGAAACCCCAATTCCATCTGGTAAATCTTTGTGATTCCCACCTTCTGGAACCAATGCGATTGTGTTTATTACATGGTCTGTATGTTTAGTACCAGTATGATTTGTAATAAGTTTGGCTCCATTTCTCATCATTTTTTGATATTCAGAAAATGGTTTTTTCGTGTATTCGATATTTTCACTACCTAAATCAGAAACTAAATCTGGCAAATCGCCAATTGCATCTTCACACCCGATATAACTTTCTTCTTTATGAGTAGGCTCTGGAAATTCAAATAGTCCATATTCTTTTCTCAATGCTACAAAAAAGACTCTTTTTCTAATTTGAGGAACACCAAAATCTGGAGCATATATTTGTTTTGGATTACATGTATAACCTAGTTCTTCACATAATCTTAAAATTTCATCTTTAGCTTTACCATTATATAATCTTAATAAACCTGGTACATTTTCAATAATTAATGCTTTCGGTTTTAATCTTTTTGCAAGTTTGAAAACTGAATAAAATAATGTATTTCTTTCATCATTTTCATTTCTTGTCCCAGTTAGAGAAAAACCTTGGCATGGTGGACCGCCAATAATAACATCAATTGTTTTATTCTCAGTTGCTTTTACAATTTCGTCTATTGAATTTTCTAGATGTAAATCAAGATTTAATACTTTTGAATCTTGATGATTTAACTTGAATGTTTCTAATGCAATTTTGGTATTATCAACACCTAAAATTACTTGAAAACCAGCTTCTTCAAATCCGTATGAAAAACCTCCACACCCAGAGAACAAATCAATTACATTTAGTTTTTTATTATTTTTTCCCATTTTACTCATTCCAATTTACAAACCTAATCATTTTCGTTTTCATAACTTTAAATAATACACGTCTTTTAATAACCATAAATTAAACAACAGATGACTTTTAATTTTGATGAATATTAAAATCCTAAACTAATTTAATAAACAATTCTTAAATAGTAATCAATAAATTATCTTTTTTTGATTAATTATTAGTCGTATTAATTTATTTTATTGATATTAGATTCTAATTTTTATAAAATGGAAAAACGAATTTTAACATCGAGAGATGTAATGAATCTATTGGGAATATGTGAAAATACCCTTTTGAAAATGGAATCAGATGCAAGAATCAAAGTTGATTTTAGAATTAGTAATCGGAAAAGATATTATTTAGATAATATCTATAAGTCTATTTCAAAACCAAAACAACACATTTACTAATCACTTGATTTGCTAACACTTATGTTGTCAATTTGAAACAAAACATACTTATTTGAGTTAATTATATAGTACTAACAATTAAAATTTATAATTATGGCTCTAAAAACTGGCCCAAAAAGAATTGCTGACTCAACTGGTAAACCAGATAGAAGGCAACGTGACAACAAGAACACCCCAGGGAATACTCCTTCCTTGAAACCATCTAAAAGCACTACTAAAAAGTAAGTGGTTAAGACAATTGCTGAATCTTTAATCGGATTTCAGCAATTTCTTTTTGAAGTCTTTTCTTCTGGATTTTCTTTGCCAATCTTTCCCTTTCTTCTGGAGTTCTTGCAATTGTGATTTGTTGAGATATAATATTAATTTCTTGGTCATACTCTTGTGGTGTCATAGCCTTGTTTTAATGATAAATATCTTATCAAACAATCAAACACCTAACTTTTTCAAAATAATTTGTTAAATCGAGGCTAGTGTTCACACACAGTACTAAGTTTTATTATTATTTGGATATAAATTTGAAACAAATCATCACAATAAAACTTTGTCTGTCATGGTACAAAAAGTACGTATAAAACAACGAAAAATTCCCAAAAAAAATTTTTAAAAATGGACCAACAAAATTGTAAGTCCATTTTTTTTTGTGGAAAATTCCTATGAAAATTTTTTTAAGCAGCATCAAGCCTATTGTTTTACTTTTTCTTAATTCTCTAGAATTGTAGGAGGTAACGGATTACATTTTCCTTGATTTTTAGATTGTTTTAATCGTAGGGGGTATATTAATTTGATATTTAAAAATCGAATTCTTCCATTGAATTAAGTTCATCAACAAAATCAGAAAAATTCTCAATTACCTCATCATCTTCAATACTTGGTAATAGAAAATCAATATGTAATGAAGGCGAAGTTCCGAACATGTTTTTTAACGTTGTTTCTAATATTTCTTTGATTTTGAATACTTGTGATTCTTTGCAAACAAATGAATCGTGTATTGTAAATGGTCTTATACCTTCTTTTTCTAATAAAGGCATGATTACATCTAAAATTGTAAATGATTCTTTAGATTGGAGTTGAATTGCTAATGTATTGTTTTTCTCTCGATTTGTTTCATCAATGAAATTCATTATTGTTGGGAAATGTCTTCTAAAAAAGTTTTTTAAACTTTCATAACTAGTAACTTTTGAAAACAAAATCTTGAATATCATCTTTTTCATTTGTTCTCTTGTTCTATGATAGCCAGTTATTTTAGTAAAATTATTTGCAAGTTCATCATATAAAGTTCCATCAATAACCTTCTCTTTGAAATTATTCAATTCAACCTCATCAATGGTTTTATTATTTTTTAAAATAGTATATAGAAAATATGGCTGCGAGTTTTTAATATCAATATTTACTAATTGTTCTTCAGAAATTAAATAGGGTCTTAAAAAACTTGGTAAAGATGTTAGATTAGTATCTAATCTTCCATTTGTACTGTTTCGTTTAAAGAATAAATACCCATCATTAATTGCATTTACCCTAGTGGTATAAACCATAAAGCGATGCATAATATTATCTAATTCTTTTTTATCGTCTTTACTTACAATCAAGATTCTGTATTGCCAATGTTCATCTTCACATTTAACCAGTTTTTCAATTTGATTTTCTGAAAGATTTATATCAAGCTTAAAACAAAGTCTTTTGATTGATGTTATTGCATTTTCAAATATTGCTTTATTTGCTCCTTCAACATCAACTTTGAATGTTTCAAAATATTCAGTCTGTGCGAATTCTAAATTGATTTCTTTTTTCAGTCTTGATTCAATAATTTTCTTCTCAATTCTTTTGTTTATGTTTTTATCTGTAATCAAAATACGAGTTGTAACGCCTAAATATTCTTTTGGTATTTTATAACTTTTAGGTTTTAATCCTATCACATAATATTCATTTCTCATTAGTAAATTATTATCAACTAAAAATTGTATGCCATTATTCAGATTGTCGCTTGAAGGAATGTATTCTTTGAATTGTGATTGAGGAATTTCAGTATATCCATATCTATCTTGATAGTCAGATTTATAATAAATTTCTTTTCTATGGATGAGGTCAATGATTATATATAAATCATCTTTTCTTTTATAATCTAATTTGTCTAATTCGTTTTTCAATAAAACTGGAATATGACGATAAAATTGTTTTTCTTTTTTCATTTTTCATATAGGTCTGCATTTTATGTTATTGTATCTACTTTTTTATTCTGGTGCAGACCTTGTCGATATTTTACTATCGACAAGAACCAGATAATCATTATTGATTTGAATTAATTATACTTTATTTTATATAGAAGTGAAGTGTAAATTGAATATTTTAAAAATTTTTATTTTAGGATACTATAAGTAAGCGAAGCTCGTGGGGTCAGTACTTATAGTATCCTAAATATTGAGTTAATATATTATCCTATTTTCTTTGTTTTATCTTCAAATAGTCTAAAACCTTTTTCTTTTACTGATTTTGCAATTTTACTTTTATCCAAATAATTCTTTTCAATTACGCTTGCTGTTTTTTGATAACCTAGACTTGTTACCATTCCAGTGCTTATCTGTATTTTAGTTAAAAATGTTTTTCTCAAGTGTTTCAATCCTATTTTAGCATTAACACCAGACTTATCTCTATAAAATCCAAAACTATGAGATAGTTGCTTTGCCATTGATTCTCTGGAGATTAATTCATCTGGACCAATTAAATATCTATCTTCACCTATATATTGCTTGTAATTAAGTCTATTTAGCAAATCTTCCAATTCTGGAGTAATTGGAATTGGCACATATTTTACTGGTTTTGATTGGTCATAATTATGTGCCTTTTCGTATTTAATATCAATTCCTTTTACATAATCAATTTCTCCTTTTTTATCAGTAACGATATCACAATACTTTATTGATAAAGACTCAGTTAATCTCATTCCAGTATAAGCAATAAGCTCAATACCATTTTTAATATATGGACGATACATCTTTTTAGTAACACCATTCTTATAGGTATGGATAGTATCTGACTCAATTGTTTCATCTATGCAATTGAGTATTTTATCAAAATCACTATCATCAACACTTATTGTGTTTATTGATACATTTTTAAGTTTTGCAAAACACATTGGGTTTAACAACTCATATCCCTTTTTCTCAATCAAAAATTTATAAAAACTCTTCATTGTACCAACATGGTGGTTATAAGTTGCAATGCTTTTTGTGATTTTAAATAATTTTTCAAAATATGTTCCAACTAAATGTTTATCAATTTGATAAATAGTTACTTTGTCGCTATTGTATCCATTTGAGGCTAAATAATCTCTAAATTTTAAAATATATCCTATTGTATCTCTAATATATGCTCTACTTCTAGTTCTTTGCTCAAAAAATGGTACATCTATATTTTCTAAATAATCGCAGTACATCCTTACACAATCAATAAACTTTTCATGTTTTACCTCATCAATTATTTTTGATAAAGTTTTCTTTTCCTTCATTTTTTTTGGAGAACTAATCTTTAATGGATTTGATAATTCATGTTTAAATTCAAGTAATTCCTTGATTGCATCATCATACTCCAAAGCTTTCAAGTCCTTGGTTTTCCTAACACCATTTTGTCTTATAACAGCCTTATATTTTTGCTTTTCAATTGGATGTTTACATCCTTTATATTCAGATTGATTTATCTCAATCGTCTTCCCACAACCCTTACAAACTATATGTAAGCCTTTAAATTTTTTATATTCTAACTTTTTCATTTTACTAATTTTTTGTTTTTTATTAATACACGAGTGTACTAAATCAAGCTGACTTTCTGCTAATTCGTGATGCAAATTGTCCTTTTGGTATGTAATCTGATTTAGCATTTTTTGTATCAGTTCCAAAATCTAGCATATTTAATAATTCCCCGTTTAAATAAGCTTTATAATATTCCAACCAACCATTACCATATTTTTGTTTTAATCTTAATATTAATGGACCGTCACATACAAGGTCTAAATCTGCAGTATATACAAATTCTCCACTAGCATCTTTGAAAATTAAGAGATGGTTTTTTTTACACCATCTCCTAATTGTTCTTAAATCTTTTTTATTAATTATTTCTTCCCCAATTTTTTTAAGGGATGTTCTATCTAAATAAAAGTACATATTACTCATTTTTAATTGTTTAACTTAATTTTGTACACTTTTTATAACACATAACTTCCCCCATATTGGTTTTTAAACCAATTTCAATTTATATGTTATGTATGTATTTTGCTGAAACTATTCTTGGACAGAATAGCGATTTGAGTTTTTAACTCGGGATATTGAAATGAAACTTAAAACTTATTATTTTCAATTATATATTCATAACCTTGTTCATATATAATTGCAGTTTCATAATACTTTAATAATAGTTTAGCAAACTCATTAAATTCTTTTGCAAAGAGTCCAGTATTTTTTTTCATATACTCAATACCATCACATTCGCATGGAAATATTAATGTTAGTTCAGAATCCCAAAATAATTCCCAAAATTCATTTTCTGTATCCTCTTTTCTAGGCACATACTCAATCTCTAAAAAATATATCTTGAAATATGTTATGGAGTCTTTGTTTTTATTAATATTTAAAATAAAACAATCTTCGAGTAGAGGGTAATCCCACCAATCTTCATTTATTTCTTCATATTCAACAATATCAAGAAATTCTCTCCTTATGTATTCTCCGTTTTTAAATTCAATCATGATTTCCTATTTTTAGTTATTAATTACATCATCCATAAAACCATATCGAATTGCATTTTCAATATTTTGCACTCTTCCAAAATAACATTTGTTAGAGAACGTATACAAACACTCAATAAGGTCTTCTGTACTTGTTGCCCACACACTATTTAGCTCTCCATCAGCATCAATAACATATATAATATGTGTTAACCCTATCATTCTAGATATTTCAAAAAAATCATCTAGTTCTCCATTTTCTTTATCCCAAATTATTGGTTCTTGTTTTTTTAAATTTCTTTTAAGCATTTTTTTACATTTTAAATTTTACAATTAAATCCCATTAGGAAATCATCCTTTATTTGATAATCAGTAAGTTAATTGATTTCCTAAATGGAATTATTAATTTTAAGCCACCTTTTTGATTAGTTCAAAAGCAAATTGTCTAACTAACAAATCTTCTGTTATCGGTAACTTTTTGTCAATTTGTTTAAAAAAGTAAGGTACACCTTTTTCTAAACATAAGTCTCTCAGTTTTCTACCCCATTCAACATCAAATGGTCTTCTTCCATGTCCACTTTCTCCACCTTGTATAATCCAATCAACCGATTCAATCAACATTTTACCATTTTTCATTTTTATAGTAAAATCAATATCTGTTAATTGTGGTTCAACCGATAAAAACTTAAATCCATTTACTTTATCAAGTTGAGGAATAAGTTTTTCAGCAGTTTCTTGATTGACTGGTGACGTACCAAAGATTACATTCTTTGGAGGATTTGATTTCCAACTCTTTGGTATGTATTTATTTATGTTTGATGGTCTTTTTGATAGTAACAAAAACATCAAGTTTGGACTATTGGGTATTACTTCATTAAACAATTTGTCTCGCAATTGTCCAGTATTCCAAAATTCTGACTCCCCTTCAATCAATGGATTAAATTTATGGTCAATTAAAGGTTTAGATTTTTCAAAAATATCCATCATGCTTCCTATAAATACTCTATGTATTTCACCATTTTCAGCTGCTAGTTTCTGATATTTTTCAATATCCTTCCATACACTAGCAATCATTCTTCTAGGACTATCTTTTTCCCAAAGATTAAAACCATATCTATTTGCCATAATTGCAGCGAAGCAATTTGTACACCCATCATGTACTCGACAGCATCCCCACCACAAATTAGCGGTATGATTTGTCCATTCAATTTTGGAATTTTCCATATTATTAGTTCTGTTTTTCCTCCAGCTGAGTTTATAAATTAATTTAATAATATGTGTATGCTATATTCTTGTTTTTATTATATTTGCACACACGATTTTCAAAAATTGTCTTGTTAAGACCTTTCAAAAAACAAAATCCGACCCTTGTTTTTTGAGTGTAGAAATCCAGTTACTGAATATTTTCAGTATTAAAATTGATTTCTATATTTAATTAATTTTCTTCTTTTAAATCATATCATCTCCTTTCTTTTATCTATTGTTAAATCTTATTGCAAAGTCTTTTTTATTTTTCTTACCATTTTTAATTTCCATTGATTCTAATATAATTTCAGCACCTTTTGTGTCTAATAAATCGTGTTTTATTAGTGTTTCCTTAGGCTTTAATCCAATGTATTCTTCCAAATCTTTTACTGTTTTCTTTTTTAAATGTTTTGCTAAATCAGAGAATGCATTTTTTGAAAAATGATTGTATTCAAGCATGTCAATAATCCAAGCAATTTGAAATGACGACCCAATCAATGGCTTTAATTCATCATTATTTATCTCATTTTCAATTGAATATTTTTCACTTAATCTTTGAAGATTTTTGGATAAATTCGATGTATCTATGAGTTTTCCAGTTTTATTGATATGGATATAATCATTAATATTTGGCCTTAATTCTCTAAATAAAGTATAGTTTAACTCTTGACAAAATGGGCTTACTTTAATAGTTTCTTTTTCGATTATTATTTCGGTTTTTGGTTTACCATTTTCAATAATATCAGACCATTTCATCTCAAGTAAATTTCCAATTTTAATTCCCCAACAAACTCCATGCATTGCTAGTATTGAGTATGACCTTTGGTCATTTTCCCAAAGCCATTCAGCAAATTTTAAAATTTCTTCACTTGTCCAATTTCTACTTTCACTCATAATATCGATTTTGATATTACAAATGTATGAACTTTTTACTTATTATGCAAGTAAAAATCCATAAAAAGTATTATTTATTTTATTATGAATTGATTTTCAAATTGTTATGAAATTACTTTTTTTGGATTTATTTAAACTTAATCCGTTATTTTGTCGTGTAAACGTTTTACACTTGTCGAATTATGATGCTTTCCTTGAGATGTAGTAAATCCTAATTCATTTAATTTGACAGCTATTTTATCAAAAGAAAGACCTTTGCTTCTATATTCAGTTATTAATGCTGTTGATTTAATATTATTTGGATTTGATAGGGCTTTTTGTTTGATAGACTCAATACCTTTCTTTTTTCCTTCAATTGTCAAGTTTTGAGGTGAACCCAATTTGAATCCTTGTTTCTTTTTTTCTGCAAGAGCATTGCGAGTCCTTTCCGAAATCAATTTTGCCTCCATTTCTGCAAGTGCTGCGTATAGATGTATTGTGAAATTAGTGGCTTGTGGAAGGTCACATGCTACAAACTCAACACCAGTTTCCATAAGTGAACTTACAAAAAATACATTCCTAGCCAAACGGTCAATCTTTGCAATAACCAGAATTGCTCCATTTTGTTTTGCGAATTCAATTGCTTTGAAAATTTCAGTGCGTTTTCTTTTGGATGTTCCAGTTTCGATTTCGGTAAAAGAATTGATTAGTTCACCATTATTAGAATTGATGAAATTATTCACCATCGTTTTTTGTGATTCCAAACCTAAACCAGATTTACCTTGTTCGGATGTACTCACTCTATAATAACCA
Organism: Flavobacteriales bacterium; assembly: GCA_947449575.1. Lineage (GTDB taxonomy): Bacteria > Bacteroidota > Bacteroidia > Flavobacteriales_D > Crocinitomicaceae > CAIUKX01. The sequence continues at coordinate 29,138 of CANFRV010000029.1, read as the reverse complement.
ACATATTTCTTCATAATTTCTATTTTTTCGTGTTTCACGGCAAATTCTAAACGGATGTTTAACGTTTGCCGTATAGACACGAGTGTAGCACGTTTTTAGATATTACGCCAGAAATTGTCTGATTATTTACACTGAACTTATTAACGTTCTTCCGTTGAGATGAAAATCTATTAAAAACAAAAAAGTTCTACTCAATTAAGAATAGAACTTTAATAATATTGATGAGGTAATTTACACCTACACAAATTCAGTAATCAATTTTAGTTGTCGATTGATATACTCAATATCTCTAACAAAGGACCAATTGGGATTTTCTTTGAAATCCCGTTTGTGTTGGTCCAGTTTCTTTTTTAATTCTTTCAAACTACTCTGTAATTCTTGGAATAGTTCTTTATATCTTTTTTCTGCTTGACTCATTATTTATCGCCTTTTTCAACCCAATCAATAACTGGAACCAACATATCACAATATGCTCCTTCGAATGTTTTAACTATTACTTTTCTTCTATTCATGAAAGTGATTGTATAGTCATCTACCCAACGAAGTTTAATCGTAACAAATCCTTTGAATTTTAACCCATTTACATAGAAGGATATTCCTCCTTGAAATTCATTTGATTCTGGTACAGTTAGAAATCTAGATGCTCCCCAGGCCATCAAAGCTGAACGGTCAGCATATTTTATTTGTTCGATAATTGTGTTTGCGATTTCTTTTGCTCTAGTAATAGTTTCCATAATTGTTTCGTGTTATTTCTAACACGAGTATAGGTGTTCCGTTTGGATAAACGCCTGGACTTCAGTAAAATAAATAAAAAAGTTTTCAACGTAATCACCTCATCCTAGGGAGAGTATATATTATTTTAAATATCTCCACCACAAATTTGAGGCGTTTTGAAATTTCCATAATACTTATTAATAAATGATAACTATTATGAAAAATGAAACAAAAGAAATTAAAAATGAAGGGCTTATAGTTCTAAGCCTTTTCGATGGAATAAGTTGCTGCTTACTGGCATTAGAAAAGAATAATATTAAACTAAAAGATTACTATTCATCTGAAATAGATAAACATGCCCTCATGATTCAGAAAACAAATCTTTCAGCGGATACTAGATTTCATCAAATAGGGGATGTGAGAGCTATTAATGGTGCTGATTATGCTAATATAGACCTCATCTGTGCTGGAAGCCCTTGTACTCAATTATCTGCAATTAATAGTAAGGATAGAAGTGGATTGGATGGTGAGGAATCATCATTGTTTTATGAATTTATTCGAATAATCAAAGAAATTCGTGCTGCGAGAACAACAAATAAACCACTTCAAGTCTTGTTGGAAAATGTCTGGTCAATGAAAAATACCGAAAAAGAGAAGATTACACAAGCATTGAGTGAAGCAATGGAAGTGGATATTAAACCAATCTTTATTGATTCTGCTATTGTTGCACCAGCTCATAGAAGAAGATTATATTGGACCAACATTCCATATACACCAATCAAACCAGTAGATATAAAGTTTAAAGATATCATTAAAAATGGATGGGTAGGTAAAGAAAAGGCAAATGTTGTATTATCTGGACAATTAACCTTAACATCTGGATTGGAACGATACTTTAAAATGAATGTTGGGAATGTTATTTATCTGGATGATGAATTTGGAGCACAAGGTGAGCTTACACAATTAATGCAATATTCAATGCTCTTGAAAAATTCTGGATATGATTGGAAAGAACATAGAGGTAATAATGACGAATATGCGTTCAATAATGATTGTTACAGAGTTCCATCAGTTGCTGAATGTGAAGCTTTGATGACTATTCCAGAAGGTTGGGTATCTAATGCATTAAACGTTAGTAAAACAGCTAAATACAAAGCAATAGGATTGAGTATGACTGTTGATGTTATATCACATCTACTTTACCCATTAAGACTGGTTTAATCGTATGGACTTATATAGTGTTTTAAATAACATTAAAGGGTACTATAATACCCTTTAATGTTTTTGAGTAAAGATGAGGTAATATACTTGTTTATATTTTAATCATTAACTTCTAAGAAGCATATCTCACCTCCATATCTATCATATTTAACTGCATCATCAACCTTACGCCTAGAAATTGCAAATACTACATCTCCAGAATATAATTTCATATTTTCATCTTTAGCTTTTGCAATATTTATATTCTTGGAATAAAAATAATTTCGACCATCATTTCGACCACCAAAATCGGTTAAAAAAGTCTCTATTTTTCCATTGATTGAAACTTCTGAAATTTCATAAACGGAAGAACCACTTGGGAAAAAATATTCATCTTGAGCATAAACTAAAATCCATTTTTTACCATTTGGAACTGTTAACGATTTAGTTCTATAATAAAGTCCATAATTTGTAGTTATTGTCAAATCTTGATTGTAAGTCACTTGAATTATTCTTTCTCCAGTCTTAAGTTTTGAGCCATTAAAATAGTTCGATTCTTCAGCATTTGAAGTATAATTAATTCCAAATACTTCCATTAATTCGGTTATCGTCAAATCCCCGACAAATTTTTTAGTTTTATCTTCTATGGTAACATTTTCTTCAAATGATAAATCGTTTGTTTTGAAATATTCAAGAATTGATTTTTTATCTTTTTTAATATCATCAATCCAGAATTCTTCCGTAGATATTTTTCCGTCATTTAAAAATATTAATGCTTTATAATTTACCGAAATAGGTGAAATAATCTCATTTATTTGATACGCAATAACTTTTTTATCTTTAATAAAAAATTCCTTATGAGAAGCATAATTCTCACCATCACCTTCATAAACATACAATTTAACAATTTCATTGTTTTTAAACCAATAAGTGTAGTTTTCTTTTGAAATACTATCAATTAGACTCTCATTTATTTCTGTATTAATTCTAAAATATTCCTTTTTTGGATTTTCAGCAGAATAGGGATTAGTACATGAATATTGAATAAACAATAACGCAATTAAAGCTATGGTATAATTAGTTTTCATTTGATATAGTTTTCGGTTCGGTTTTATAAATTTCATTTTTGTTTAACTCGTGATTGTATAAATTAAGAATCTTTATTTCACAATTTTCAATAGCAAGTGCGGTTCCATTTTTGAAATTAGTAACTTTATCGTATTTTAATGGTATAATTTCAATTCCATTTGTATCTACAAATCCCCATTTCCCTTTTTTTAATACAGCTGCTAATCCTTCACTGAAATGATTAACTTCATCATATTTAATAGGAATAATCTCTTTTCCATATTTATCAATTAAACCATAACCATAACTTTTTTGATATTCAACAGCTGCTAATCCATTATAAAATTGAGAAATAAATTTATAGTTTTTAAAATGAATAATTTCTTTCCCCGTTTTATCGATGCAAATTTCGTTGTTTTCTAATAAAACTAAAGCTATACCATCATTGAAATCGATAACTTTATCATAAATTAAAGGAATAACTTCTTTTCCAGTGGCATCAATAAATCCCCATTTATCATTTGTTGATACCGCAGCAAATCCTTCATTAAATCTCCTAATAACATCATATTTCAACGGTATAATTTCAATTCCATTTGTATCAACAAATCCCCATTTATCATTTGTTGATACCGCAGCAAATCCTTCATGAAATCTCCCACTCCCATCATATTTCAACGGTATAATTTCAATTCCATTTGTATCTACAAATCCACATTTCCCTTTTTTTAATACAGCTGCTAATCCTTCATGAAAAAAATCGATTCTATCATAATTAATTGCAACAACTTCTTTTCCAGTGACATCAATAAATCCCCATTTATTATTTAATCGAACAGCTGCAAATCCTTCATGAAAAAAATCGATTCTATCATAAATTAAAGGAATAACTTCTGTTCCAGTGACATCAACAAATCCCCTTTTATTATTTAATTCAACAGCTGCAAATCCTTCATGAAAAAAATCGATTCTATCATATTTTAATGGTATAATTTCCTTTCCAGCAAAATCAATAATCCCCCATTTATCATTTAATTGAACAGCTACTAATCCTTCATGTAAAAAATTGATTCTATCATATATTAAAGGTGTAATTTCATTTCCAAATTCATCTATAGCCCCCCATTTATCATTTTGAACAGCTGCAAATCCTCTATATAATTGATGAATAACTTCATCATATTTAATAGGAATAATCACTTTTCCAAATTTATCTATAGCCCCCCATTTCCCATTAAATTGAACTTTAAATAATTTGAAGTATAATTCAACTTCAACTTCAACTTTATTATAATCAACCATACTGAGTTTAGTTTTACTTTGTAAAATAGGTAATTCTATAAAATAATTACAATCATAATTTTGATACTCATTTAACAATGAATCAACTTTCCAGTTATTGATTTTATTAACAGAAATCTCAGAATACTTAATTTTTGACAATTTTTCTTCAATTTCTTTACTTCTTATATCTTTTGGAAATATTCCAAGAAATCTTTTAAGCGATTCTACAGTATTAATTTCTATAGCTTCTTTATACAAAACATCTGGTAATTCTTGAATTACTTTAGGTGTTAATTTAGAATTGGGGTATTGTTTGGTAAACGTTAATAAAGAAATATATTCTTTATTTGTTTTTGAAAGAGCAATAGAGTCTCGTGTATCTGAAGCAACAATTATATATTTGCTTTTAGGATAGTTAAGTATAAAATTGTTCATTGATTTTAAAGTCAAGAAAGTTTTAGCTGCAACATAAGCTGCATCAGTCTTTAATTCAATTAGTTCAGATTCATAATTACAAGGTTTACAAATATTTAAAGCGGATTCATAAGAAGATACTGTATTTATTTTTTTTGAATCTATCAAAATACCTTTAAAAATTAAATCAGAAATTTTGTTAAGACTTAATTTATATTTACTCAGAAAATCATCAATATCTTCTTTTTTGGTAATTGTTATTGATTTATAAAGGTTATATCCATCGTAAGGCTTAAATAATGATGATTGCTCATTACTCATTAATAAACATTTCCCTAATTGAAACAATATTTTTTCTTCCTCATCAAATTTTTCTCTTGAATCTGTTTTTGCAGACTCAATGATTGCTAATTCAATTTCATTGTTTTTTATTTCTTTAAATATTTTCTTTATGTTCTGAGAATATAGATTTGAAAAAAATAAAAAACTGATTATAAATATTTTGACTTTCATATTTATTTTATTTCTATTTAATAACTTCTAACACCTTTTCCTTCACACATTGGACAAATACGCCCTTCAACTTTTCCAGATATAATATTTTGACCTTTTTCAACACCACTTCCTCGACATAATTCACATTTATCATTTTCATATACTTTTCCATCATTTTCCATATGATAGTCGTTTGGGTCTTCACTGTTTGAATTATTACCAGAATTAACATCGATACCATATTTTCGTGATATTTCATCAAATTCTTCATTACTTTTTTGTTTCGCTTTATTTGCACAAGAAAAACTACATTTATCACCTTCATAAGGGTCTTGCAAAGCAACTACTTCTCCATAATCATTCTGACCATAGCCATTTCCTATGAAATCCCTATCACATATTGAACAATGATTATGAATTACATCGTCTTGCAATTCATTTTCACCTTTGGTAAAGTATTCATCTTTTAACTTAGCAAATTCATTGTAATCTGTATCTGCAACAATTATTGATTCTCCATTCACTGTAAAGGTAATATCATCAAAGAATACACCATCATCATATACTGCACTATACCAATTATTTAATAGAAAATTTTTAGAGTCTATATCCCATATATTTGATAAACCATCACTTTTACTAACTAGAATCCAATTTGTTTTCTTTATTTCTTCAAATTTTTCACAGTCATTACATTGTTCTTTTATTATATCTTCATTTGATTTGTGAAAATAATTGAAGTATAGAAACATAAAAATAATAGCTCCCATGAACGAGTATACATACCATTTTGTTTTCATAATATATAAATTTTACCAAACATTTGTAATTTCATCTGTAATTTCATCCAATCTTAAAGATTGAAATTCTTTTTTACTCTCAGACCAATTCCAAATCCCAGTTGAATTAGTAATATTATCTTCAGACCATGTCCCATCAGATTGTGAAATAAGTATAGTACTGTTTTTATCACACAATATTCCTACATTACCATTACCTTCCCAATTAGACAACTTTGGTAATTCATATGAAATCCCAGTTCGAGTATCTATAATATACCAAGAAAAACAACCCGTTCCACAAAAAGTAGAAGCAGTAATATAGTATCCTCCAAAGTTTATTTTTGAATTTTTATATTTTTCTTCAATATCTTCGTTATGTTGATTATTTAATTCCTCTGAATTGTATCTAAAATCTATTGGTATGAATTCTGCCTTTTTGTTTCCTCCAATTGCTTTTATTTGAAATTTAGCAAAATCAAGTTTAAATGATTCTGATTTATCATTTTGGTTTTCATTGCTTAATCCCTTAGGTAAAACTTCATTTTTACATGAAATTACAATTAATGCTGAAAGCATTAATATTGACAGACTTTTTGTTTGTTTTAAATTTTTCATATTATAGGTTTAATTAAAAATTTCAATAACAGAATTTTCACTTATCTCATTACTAGCTATTTAAAATGAAATCAAAACGACACTCTAAAACGACACTCTATGAAAATAAAAAAGGCCTTACTTTCGTAAAGCCTTGATAATGAAGTGGTCCCACATGGACTCGAACCATGGACCACCTGATTATGAGTCAGGTGCTCTAACCAACTGAGCTATAGGACCGTGAAATAATCAATAAATTGATTGATTTCGGGTTGCAAATATACACTTCCTAAGTTGAATAGCAAGGGGAATATGTAATTTTATTTAAATAGTAGGTTCCTATGCATTCTTGCTCCTATTGTGAATTTTTGTAATTTGAAGCTTGAAATTATCCTATTTTCTAGTGGATTAAGCGCTATTTTAAGGAAAATAAAGAGGTGTTTGATTGCAATCAATTCGCTAATCTTCTGAAAAAGTGTGCTACATTTCAATTTCTTTCTTTAATTTCACAAGCACTTACTAAAATTTATACAATGAAAGGATTTGCTAGTATCATATTTCTATTTGTAACTTTTTTTACAATCTCACAAAATGTATTAACTCCAGAGTTAATGTGGCAATTAAAGCGCGTTTCTGGTGGTACTCTTTCACCCGATGGGAAATTGATTTTGTTTGACCTTCGCAGCTATAATATGCAATCGAACAAAGGGAATACGGATATCTATATTTATGATATTCGGAAAGAAAAAGTGCATCAGCTTACTTCAACTCCTTTTTCTGAAATGGATGCGCAATGGGGAAAAGACAATACGATTTGGTTCATGTCTTCAGAAGTGGATGGTCTTCAAATTTGGAAAATGAATTCTGAAGGAGAGGAAAAAGTAAAAATGTCAAGTTTTACGCACATTGAATTAGAAGGATTTAAAATTTCTCCTCTAGAAAATACGATAGTTACGATTGAAGCAGTGAAAATAGGAAAAACGCTCCAGGATAAATACCCTGATTTACCGCTTTCCAATGCACGAATTGAGGAAGATTTAATGTATCGACATTGGGATCATTACGATGATTATGCGAAGAGACATTTATTTGTTCATCCAATTGAAGACGGCAAAATCAATGAGCAAGGAACAGATGTTTTAGTAGGAGAAAAATTTGATGGAATTTTACCTCCTCATGGCGGATCGGACCAATTTTGCTATTCTCCTGATGGAACAACGCTTATTTATACCTCAAAAAAATTAAATGGAAAAGCGTTCGCTGTAAGCACAGATTCTCAATTGTATCAATACGATATTTTGAAAAAATCAACGATTGTTTTGACGGAGGGATATAAAGGGTATGACGTGAATGCATCTTACTCGCACGACGCGAAAAATATCGCTTGGATGAGCATGGCAGTTGCTGGCTGTGAATCGGCTAAAAATGACATAATTACTAGAAATATTTCCACAGGAAAAGATGTTAATTTAACATTGAACAATGATGTTTCTGTAACTGATTTTCAGTGGCATCCTTCTGGTAAATTCATTTATTATATCGCTGCAATTAATGGGACAAAGCAAATTTTTGAAGTTGATCTTGATACAAAGATTCATCGACAAATAACGAGTGGTCAGTTTGATTATGTTAGTTTGGCAATTACTACAGATGAAATAATTTCTGGGCGACAGTCAATGGTTGATCCTACCGATTTTTGTTCGATTTCACTTAAGAAATTAAAAGTGAAACAAGTGACAGAGTTCAATAAAGACATCCTTAAATCGATCAAAAAACCAACGGTTGAGGAAAGATGGGTGGAAACGTCAGATGGAAAAAAAATGTTGGTATGGATGATTTTACCTCCAAATTTTGACGCCACTAAAAAGTATCCAACTCTATTGTATTGCCAGGGAGGTCCGCAAAGTCCTGTTAGTCAATTTTTCTCGTATCGTTGGAATTTCATGGTAATGGCTTCAAAAGGATACATAATTGTTGCTCCAAATCGCAGAGGATTACCGGGGTTTGGACAAGAATGGAACGATGCTATTTCAAAAGATTGGGGAGGTCAAGCAATGAAAGATTACCTAGCTGCTATTGATAATGCAGCAATGGAGCCTTATGTAGATGAAACAAGAATGGGGGCAATTGGAGCTTCTTACGGTGGATATTCAGTTTATTTTTTAGCAGGAATGCATGAAAATCGATTTAAGACATTTGTTGCGCATTGTGGGTTATTTAACTTGGAAAGTTGGTATGGAACAACGGAAGAATTGTTTTTTGCAAACAATGACATCGGCGGACCTTATTGGCTTGAGAAAAATAAAGAATTATACAAAAAAAACAGCCCTCATAATTATGTCGACAAGTGGAATACTCCCATTTTAGTAATCCATGGTGGAATGGATTTTCGTGTCCCAGAAAGTGAAGGTATGCAAGCATTTCAAGTGGCACAACTAAAAGGCATAAGAAGTAAATATTTGCATTTTCCAGAGGAAGGTCATTGGGTATCAAGTCCTCAAAACGGTTTGTTGTGGTACAGAGAATTTTTTGAATGGTTGGATACCGATTTACATCCAAAACAATAATCAAAAGTCTAACTGATAATTTAACAATAAATTAAGAGTTTCTTTTCGGGTTATTTTGTTAACTTTGTTTCTTTCATTGTATTTTTTGAAATTTTATATATGTGGCGTAAATTTGCAAGTTTAATATTAAAAAACCGGTTTTTTATACTTTCTATCATTGCTATTTTGACTGTTTTTTTCGGTTATTATGCGATGTATCATTTAAAAATCGATAATAGATATGGAAACACTTTACCGAAAGATTCTCCAGCGCAAGAGGAATATTTAAAGTTTAAAAAGCAATTTGGTGAAGATGGATCAACCCTTGTTCTAGCAGTACAAACAAAAGATCTATACACTGAAAAAAACTTCAAAAAATGGAAAGAATTAGGCGATTCTATTCTAAAATATGACGGAGTTCAAAATGTCGTTTCCGAAGCTACATTATTTACAATTCGAAACAATATTTCAGAGAATCGCTTTGATTTAAATAGAATTTTTTCGGACACTTCATTCCAGGAAAAGGACATTGATTCTATACGAAGAGAGATCAAAAGTAATCCGATTTATAACCAAATGTTATACAATGATTCCACGCATGTCTCATTGATGTTGATTGGGATGAATGAGAAATTTTTAGCGGACAAAAAGAAATCAAAAGTTGTTTTTAAGATTGAAGACTTAGCAAATAAATATCAAAAGTATTTTGGCCAAGTTCATTTCGCTGGATTGCCGCACATGCGAGTCGTGGTAGGAAAAAGAATTGTTAGTGAAATGTACATTTTCTTAGCATTATCAATACTTGCTTCTTCACTTCTATTGTATATATTTTTCCGCTCATTTAAAGTTGTTTTACAATGTAACGTAGTAGTATTTATTTCTGTTATTTGGGCTTTAGGAAGTATTGGTTTATGCGGATTTAACCTTTCTATCATGATGGCATTAATTCCGCCATTGATGATTGTTATCGGTGTGCCAAATTGTGTTTTCTTGATCACCAGATATCATCAAGAAGTAGTCAAACATGGTAATAAAATCAAGGCTTTGTACACGATGATACGAAGAATTGGAGCCGTTACTTTTTTAACAAATCTGACAACTGCCGTAGGTTTTTGCACCTTCACAAATTCTGAAAAATTGGCTGAATTTGGAATCATTTCTTCCATTAATATCATGGTTGTTTTTGTATTATCCATCTGTATTATTCCAATTTTAGCTTCTTTTTCAAACATACCAAAAGAGCGTCATTTAAGACATTTAACCCGTGTTTATTCTCAAGGATTTATTGAAAAAATAGTTTATTTGGTAACGTATAAAAGACCTTTGATTTATATTTTATCGATCCTACTTACCATCTTCAGTATCTATGGAATGACGAAAATCAAAGCGACCGGAAATCTAACCGGTGACTTGCCTAAAGATGACCCCATTTTGGTTGATTTGAAATTCGTTGAAAAAAGTTTTGGAGGAGCAATTCCTTTTGAGATGACAATTAATTATAAGCATCCAGGTAGACTTTTCAAGCAAGAAACCTTGAAAAAAGTGGAAGCTATTCAAGAAAGTTTTGCGAAAGATTCCTTGTTTTCTAAAAGTTTGTCTTTGGTCGACTTTATAAAAGTCATTAATATGGCGTATTATTCTAACAATATTGATCAATATAAAATTATCTCAAACAGGGATAAAATAAGGTTGAAAAAATACATCGATAAATTCGATTTGAGTAATGCAAATGGTGGAAATCTTTCCTTGAAAGAGCTTGTCGATACAACAAATACAACCTTACGTATCCGAACTCAAATGAAAGATATTGGTTCGTATGAAGTTGCTACAAAAGTGGATTCCTTAAAAAGTAAAATTGATTCTATTTTAAATCCTGATAAGATAAAACTGGAACAATTATATACAAAAGTAAAGAACGGAAAAACGGAGTATATTGATTCTATCGTGTACGGCTATCCTGCAATTTATAATGGTTTAACGGCTATCTTAAGCAAAGGTAATACGGATACTCAGTTGGCTTTTGACATGGATTCTGAAAAGATAAAAACGTACTTTAAGAATGCGGATTTTAATAAAAATTTAAGGAAAGCCATTGATGATGAGTATTATGATTTGGTGTTTACAGGAACTTCTGTTGTTTGTTCTGCTGGAACAAAATACTTATTTATTAGCTTATTGCAAAGTTTAGTATTTGCTATATTATCTATTTCTGCATTGATGGCAGTGCTGTTTAGATCCATGAGAATTATCATCATTTCAATGATTCCAAATATTATTCCTCTATTATTTACTGCAGGAATAATGGGCTATTTTGAAATCCCGCTTAAACCAAGCACACTTTTAGTTTTTGGTATTGCTTTGGGAATAACAGTTGATAATGCTATTTTATTCCTTGCAAAATATAGACAGGAATTAAAAATGCATAATTGGGATATTAAGCAGGCTATTTTATTATCTCTGCGTGAAACGGGATTGGGTATTTTTTATACTTCGGTAATTTTATTCTTCGGTTTCATTATGTTTGCTTTCTCTCAATTTGGTGGTACAAAAGCCCTAGGGATGCTTGTTTCATTAACAATTATGGTTGGAATGGTTACTAATTTAATTATTCTTCCAGCTCTATTATTGAGTCTTGAAAGATTGGTTACTACTAAATCTTTTGAGGAGCCTTACTTCGATATTTATGACGAAGAGGAAGATATAGAGTTAGATAATCTTCAAGTAGAAACTATAGAAAAAACAATTTAATACTTTATTTCTGAGGCGATGAAAGGAATTATTTTAGCAGGAGGATCAGGAACGCGTTTACATCCACTTACTTTGGCTGTAAGTAAGCAATTAATGCCTGTGTATGATAAACCAATGATCTACTATCCTTTATCTGTGTTAATGAACGCGGGGATAAATGAAATTTTAATAATTTCTACACCACATGATTTACCCCATTTCAAGAAATTATTGGGAGATGGAAGCAGCTTAGGATGTGATTTTCAATATGCCGAACAACCAATTCCGAACGGTTTAGCGCAAGCATTTGTAATTGGAGAAGAGTTTATCGGGAAAGATAAAGTGGCATTAATATTAGGAGATAATATCTTTTACGGCGTAGGAATGGGGAATTTATTGAAAGATAATGCCAATTCTGTGGGTGGTGTAGTGTATGCTTATCACGTGAATGACCCAGAAAGATATGGAGTTGTTGAATTTGATGAAAACTTCAATGCGGTTTCTATTGAAGAAAAACCAGAAAATCCTAAATCTAATTATGCAGTACCAGGTCTTTATTTTTATGACAATGATGTGGTTGAAATTGCTAAAAATTTAAAACCTTCTGCTCGCGGTGAATACGAAATAACGGATGTAAATGCTGAATATTTAAGAAGAGGTCAATTGAAAGTTGGTATTCTCAATCGAGGTACCGCTTGGTTAGATACAGGAACTTTTGCTTCTCTCATGCAAGCAGGTCAGTTTGTGCAAGTGATTGAGGAGCGACAAGGATTAAAAATTGGTTGTATCGAAGAAATCGCCTACAGAAATGGATATATTTCAAAAGAGCAATTAGTAGAATTAGCCAAACCATTAGTAAAAAGTGGGTACGGAACGTATTTGATGAACATCGTAAAAAAATAATGCAAGATTTAAATCGGTATACGCAACTTATTGAGGATGAAATAGAAAAAATTGATTTCCCTTCTATACCTGCAAATTTATATGACCCTTTACGTTATTTCTTGGTTTTAGGAGGAAAAAGAATGCGACCAATCTTAACGTTATTAGGGGCAGAAGCGTTTGGTTCTAAAGTGGAACAAGCATTGCCTTGTGCAATCGCGGTTGAATTTTTCCACAATTTCTCCTTAATTCATGATGATATTATGGACGAGGCTCCACTTCGAAGAGGCCAATCTACTGTTCATACAAAATGGAACCAAAGTATTGCCATACTATCTGGCGATGTTTTATTAGTCAAAGGCTATCAAATGTTGACCAAGCAGAATGCAGTTGTTTTACCTGCTTTATTAGATCTATTTAATCGAACAGCGATTGAGGTTTGCGAAGGACAACAATATGATATGGATTTTGAGAGTAGAGACAATGTTTCTATTCCTGAATACATTGAAATGATTCGATTGAAAACTTCTGTTTTATTAGGTTGTGCCTTGGAAATGGGTGCAATTGTTGCAGGAGCTTCCACTATAGATAGAGAATTAATCTACGAATTCGGTCAACAAATCGGAATAGCTTTTCAAATTCAAGATGATATTTTAGATCTATATGCTGACCCCGAAAAATTTGGAAAACAGGTGGGTGGTGATGTCATTTCAAACAAAAAAACCTTACTTCTTTTAACCGCTTTTGAAAGGTCAAATACCAGTGAAAAAGTTCAATTAGAGAAATTACTAAATGAAAAACAAGTGGATGTGAAAGTGTCTTCTGTAAGACATTTTTTTGATTCATTAGGTGTGCGAGAAGCGTGCAAAGAAATAATGAATCACCACTATTCAAAAGCCAAAGAAGCATTAGAAAAAATTGATATTCCAACCAATAAAAAAGCTCCCTTGTTAAATTTAGCAACTTTTTTAATGGAACGAGAAGTTTGATTTTTGAATAATTATTTCAATAGACGCTACCTTGCTTTGTCTTAAAATACATGTGTATCTGAAATAGTAGCCATACTTATATTCCCATCTCAATTACTTATACATTCGCAGAAAGGGCGAAAAATTTTCCAATATACTTTGATTATAAATGGATAATTGATAAAAATTAAGAAGTATCAAAACAATACTCACACCATAAATCAGGTAGTGCTTTTTCTTTTCAAAACAAAATGAAATCAAGCATGCCAATGGTAGAGCAAAAACAGGATAACTCTGGGTTAAGGCTCTTGTAGAATAACTGGCACCATATTTCCAATCAGACCAAGAGATAATTACCCAAATATTTAATAAGCAGAAAGTGAGTACGGATCTTCTAAATGGTTGATTCTTCATAAAGAAAAAACCAATTATCATCAAAATGGCGACAGGTGTGTATAAAAACCACCCTTTTTCAGGTCCAAATAATACCCGAAACCACGGGTTTAGGAAATACCATTTACTTCCTACATCATATATAATCGAACCAGTGGTATATTTCCAGTACAAAATTTGAGGTAATAATCCGATGATTCCACCTAAAAAACAAAGAATAATATGATTTTTATTTTCCGCTACTTGCTTCCATTTCAATGTTTTTTCTTCCTTTGATTGTGTGCTCCAAAGTATAGGTATGAAAATTATCAAAAGTTCTGTTGGTCTAGAAATGATGGCTAATGCAGAAATTAACCCAATGAAGAATGCCCAAATTTTTCTGGGTGATCGATGCCATTTCAACGTCAACCAAATCACTCCCGCATACAAGGGAAATATATACGTATGACTCATTCCTCCATCTATAGAAATATATTGTATTAGATTAGAAGTTAATGCAATTAAAATAAGTGTGAGTGAAGTGGTTTTATCATCAAAGTATTCCAACAGTACTTTTCTCAAGAAAATAAATCCAACAAATCCCCAAAATATTCCCGCAAACATAATCGCATATTGATAGGGCCACGAAAAACCATCTGAAGGCGCATCGACTAAGGTAGCAAGTGCATGACCACAAAAGAAAAAAGGACTTTGCATAATAGCTACTCCGCTCAAATATTTATTGGTAAACTTTTTACCTTTCACATTTTTAATTTCACACACTTGATACAAATATCCACCTGTGACGTTATAGTTAGAATCAATAGCAGAGATCCATTTTTGTTCTTTTACATCGTGGTAGATGAAAGTGCTCGGTAAATACATATAGTAGCCAAATGCATCCCAAGAAGTTGCATTGTACCCATTTTTTGTATTATTTTCAAAATAAGAAAATCGAACAAGTAAGAACGAAAATACGATCAAGAGTAGTGAAAGAAAAGAAATTTTATTTTTCAATTGGTTTGATTTTAAATTCACTACAAAATAAAACAAAAAAAGAATACAAAGTGAAAGTAACTTTCTATGCAGCGCAATGTTATAACATTTATAATAAGAAGTTACGGTCTTCCCAGTTGTTAATTCTAAAATTAGATCAATTTTTGTTGTAAAGCGGTAGATAAAATAAATTTAAAGTCATGAAAACACTTGCAATCACTTTTTTGGTATTACTTTCATTTTCTTCCATGTCACAAAATGAAAGAATAGAATCTTCTGCACTTGACAGTTTGATTTGGAAGAAGATCAATAATTACCGAAGCTCAAAAGGAGCTAAGCCGTTTGTCGTATTTGAGGACTCCTTAATGCGCCAGTTCTGCAAAAGAGTAGCCTATCGAAATTGTGTAAAAACCGTTCCGCTGCATTCTGATAGCGTAGGATACTGGAGTAATTCTGAATGTTTATATCGATATAGTGAAACTGGTATGGGTACCGTCTCAATAATTAATGCAGTTCATCAATTGGACTATGAGTTTCTTGCTGAAAAAACAGTGCAGGCTTGGATTCATTCTCCAACGCATGAAAGAGAAATTTCTAGACCTGAATATAATATTGCTACAATTGTTTCAATCATTTTAATTAATTCTAAGAATCATGAAATCATATTAGATGTAACGTATCATGCTCTAGATAAAGAGCATAATACATTTAACAAATACATTTATCCGATCAAAAAAAAAGGGAATCCAAAATGAATCCCCTTTCTATTAATTAATTAGATACTTATTTTACAATCACTTTTTGTGTCATTGTGTTCTCACCAATTTTAACTTTTACGAAATAAACGCCTGTTGTGTATTCACTGGTAGATAATTTTATGGCATGAACACCATCTTTCATTGCACCCAAATTTTCAGAAACAATCATTTGTCCTAATGCATTCATAACCACATAAGAAACAGTAGTTGACTTTGGTAATGCAATTTTCAAGGTAGCATCATCTGAAGTGGGATTTGGATATACGCCAATTGAAGCATCTGTTAACGCAATTGTTTTAACACCTACATTTCCACCTGAAAAACGAATATTATCAATAAATAAACTTGATAAGGCTTTGTCTCCGCCGCTTATAAACACAATAATTGTGTCAGGATCTGAAGCGATTGACAAAGGAATCGTAAATGGAGTATACGTTCCAACGGCGTCTATAAAATCAAAAGTTCCTCCGCCTACAGTTACTCCAGCTGCATTAAATACTACATTAATAGATCCAATATCACCGCTCACGGGCGCCCATTTATAATACCCTGTCATTGAAGTTGGCGAAGCAGTAAAAGGTTTTCCGCTTACATTTCCACTGCCAAGATCTAAAAATCCATAAATTGCGATTCCAGGAACAAAAGTCATTCCACCCATGTTTACTGAATCAGGAATGAGGTTCAAAGCATACGCCCCTTCTTGGGCATCCGCAGTTTTGTGAGCCGTAGCAAAATTTAAAGCTGCATACGACTTATTTAATGTATACCAATCATTGGGATCTTCAGCATCAATGATATCCCAGTTTTCAAAACTTGGATTTGGAATGGGCGAAGAATAAGAGCTACCATCAGCAAATCTAATATTGTCAATTTGAATCCATGATCCTACAGCAGCCCCAGCCCCATTTGTTTCAGAGGACGTAAATCCTATGAATAACGTATCAGGCACTAAGTTGAAAGGATTAATTTTAAACGCAAATCTTTTCCAAGTAGATTGCACCCCTCCAATTCTAAAAATATTCATGTCAAAAGTAGAACCTCCATTTCCTAACATTACATACACATTGGCAGAATCATCGGCTGCAATATTACATTTTGCATCAAAAATTAATGAATCTGCAGCAAGAGTGAAAGGTGTTCCTCCTGATGGACCAGCTCCGTTGACATTCCCAAGTACAACAAAACCAAGAGTTGGATTTCCGTTTAAATCAATGGTTTCAAGTTTTAATGACTTCGTTAAATGTGATGCATCTGTTGAAGATGTGATAGGAGCTGGAATTAAATTGGGAGGAATTCCAACCGTATATGCTCCTTGCCATTGGGAAGGTGTACTAGCAATGTTCGTGTTAGTCCAAACATTAAATCCTGATTGAGATAATTGATCTTGCGAAAAAAAGCTTGAAATAGCTCCTGCAAGAATAAAAGTAAGTAGTAATTTTTTCATATATTTAGTATTTGTTATAATGGTCTTATGCAATACGCCGTTTCAATCTTCAGTGTTGTTTGAGCATCGATTGACGATTTTTTCATACTTTTTATGGTAATTTACGTCAATTTTATGCAAATAGACTATATTTTAAACTAAAAATAATAAGAAAATTCTAAGTATTCCCATTAGTTTTGATATTTTTAACAAATTGGACTCGGTAATAAAAAATAGTATTGGTAGTATATTGAGTGAAATGAACTCAATTACCTCGAATGATATATTAGTAAATATAGTAGATTCTAAGACCTATTTTATTAATAATGAGATAGATAAAAGTG
The DNA here is from genome assembly GCA_947449575.1 of Flavobacteriales bacterium. Lineage (GTDB taxonomy): Bacteria > Bacteroidota > Bacteroidia > Flavobacteriales_D > Crocinitomicaceae > CAIUKX01. The sequence continues at coordinate 11,571 of CANFRV010000029.1, read as the reverse complement.
AATTCACCGAAATCGCTACTCCGCCATTAAGCGCCCTTATTAAAATAAATGAGCACGTTTTCCGAGAGTCTGGTGTTCAACCGCTTTGTATTTGCTCTCTTTTCTTTGAATGGAATTTTAAATCAAAACGAGTAAAAACGCCTTTGGTTTTAATTCCTCTTCGTTTTCGGAAAAACAAGTTAAAAAATGAAATTACATTTGAAAAATTAACGGATGAATCTTTTTTCAATCCATTTTTGAAAAATTATTTTAAGCAATCCTACTCCATTGAAATTCCAGTGTTTGAATTGGATGAAAAATTTAGTGAAAATATTCAATCATGGATTTCCTCTATTGGACTGGAAGGCGAAATTCAGCGTGAATCGCATATCGCAAATTTTCATCATCATCGATTTCAGATTGTCAAGGATTTAGAAGGATTAATCGAATTAGAAAAAATAGGAGATAATGTTTCTCAAATACTAGGGCAAGAAGATGTTGAAAATAATACAAAATTTAATCTTACTACTACTAATTTATTTCCAGCAGATAATGATCAATTAACTGTTTTCAGCGAAGTAGAACTGTCGAACACAGTCATTCAAGGTCCACCAGGAACCGGGAAATCTCAAGTCCTATCGAATGTATTGGGGAAAATTCTGCACGGTAATTCCACAGCACTTGTGGTTTCAGAAAAGAGAGTCGCGCTGGAGGTACTGCAAAAGAAATTAGGACAATTTCAGTTGGATGATTTTTCGTTTATTACTACTACTGAAACGATTTCGAACGATTTCATTTCTTCGCTAAAAAAAGTGTGGGACCGAATGGAGAAAACAAAGGTGGTTGGAATTACTAATTTGAATTTATCTGAACAATACCTTGATAATTTGCAATTGCAGCTGAATCTACTTTCTAAAAATGATTTAATTGGAGGTGTTAGCTTTGATCAATTTAAAAATCTTTCTAAAAATTATAATCTATCAAAAACGAATTACACAAGTGATTCTCCAACTATTTCTGAGTGGGAAAAAGAAGTAGAAATCATTGAAAAAATATATGTAACAAAACTCCCTGAAATAATCTCTTTTATTCCTTTTGACGTGTATAAGAATGATGTATTTGAGTCATTTGATGTCAAAATTGCAGCGTGGAAAACAACAATTCAAGAACTTTCTGTACATTTTAATATCACTACGGTGAGTGAGATTCATACGGCAATGAAATCTGCGGCGATTTGTCAAATAATTGAAAATGAATTATTTAAATCATACGCCTTACTCCTAAATCCCGAATCGAAAGAAAGAAGAAAATACAATCAACTGAAAAAGAAATATGTTTCGCTTCAAAGTAGGGCGAAGGGAGTTGAAGATGAAAGAAATAATTGGAAATTTCAGCCTTCCAAAAATGAATCAATTGGATTATTGGAGGCATATACTTCCGGTACTTATTTCACGAAAAGAAAGGCGAAAAAAAGAATGGGAATTTTAGTAAAATCTGCCTTCATTGAACCAATAAGCGCACTTACAAATTGGATTCAGCACCTAGAAATTGAGGATGAAAAAAGTAAAATAAAAAATGACTTTCTTGATTTGGGAATTGAATTGATAGATACTGAATTGCCTATAATTGATGCCTATATTTCGCAATTAGACAAAAATGATTGGGCAGTATATGCTCAGATTTCAAAAGATGATAGAAGGAAATTATGTGAATTTCACCAACCTTTACATCAACTTAATACAGTGGTAAATACCTATTTTCATTTCTCAAATGATACGCTACTACTCGATTTTTTTACCCGTTTTTCAATGTATTTCGAAGAATTAATTCGGAGGCGTCCTTTTGTTATTCAGTTAACGAATGCCAGTTATCGTTTACTAGGAAAAAACGCCACACTAGAGGAGTACAACGCGACAGTTCTTAAAAGTAATTGGGTAAAATTTGAAAGTTATTTCCCTGAATTAGCAAAGTTTAATGCAGAACAGCTGCACGCTAAAATAGAAAAAATTTGTAGCGAGCAAGCAGATGAAAGTCAACTTTTTTCGCAACAAATTGTTGAAAAAATAGAGTTAAAATTTCAAGAATTTCATCAACTTTTAGGGACTCCAGCGCATAAATTATCTAGCGATGAAAAGGAAAAAAAGCAACTCCTCAGAAAAGGTAAATCGATTTTAGTAAAGGAATTTTCAAAGAGTAGAAGTCATCCATCCATTCGTGAATTAATGCAAACAGAAGCAGCTATTTGGATTAATCTTTTGAAGCCTATTTGGTTAAGTAATCCGTCTCAAGTTGCTAAATGTTTCCCACTAACAGAAAATTTATTCGATGTCGTTATCTTTGATGAGGCGAGTCAAATACCACTTCCAAATGCTCTGGGTTCACTTCATCGAGGTAAAAGAATTATTGTAGCGGGCGATGAGCAGCAGATGAGTCCAACTTCTTATTTCAAATCGAGTGCTGTTGAAACAGTCGATTTATTGCATCAGGCTGGATTTTATTGGAAAAATGTATTTTTAAAACACCATTATAGAAGCTCTCACCCTCAGTTGATTGCTTTTTCGAATCGCTATTTTTATAAAAATTCATTGATTACTTATCCGTCGGGAGACGCGCATCAAAATCCTATTTCTCTGCATTATTGCAGCGAAGCAGTGTACGAGGATCGCACAAATAAAGAGGAAGCTAAAGTGATGGCTCAACTGATAGAGGTGAATCTTCTCGAAAAAAAGTCAATTGGAATTGTTGCTTTTTCTGAATCTCAATTAAAATGCATTTGGGAGCATCTTTCTTCATCAACGCAGCAAACAGTGGAAGACCGGATTGAAAATGGCGACCTATTTTTTAAGGCCTTAGAAAATGTGCAAGGAGAGGAGTGTGATCATTTATTAATTAGCATGGGTTATGGGAAAAATTCTATGGGTGAATTTAAGATGCAATTTGGCCCATTAAATCAAAGAACTGGTCCAAAACGATTAAATGTGCTATTTTCTCGCGCTAAGAAAACAATTGATTTTATAACTTCGGTGACTTCTGCCGATTTTAAAATAAGTGATAATGAATCCATAAATCTTTTACGTTACTTTTTGATTCAAGCAGAAGAATCTGTAGTATCGGTGTCAGAAGAATCTCAGTTGGCTGTATTTCCCCATGGACTTCTGCCAACAATTGTTCAAAAATCAAATGGTAAAGAAGCTTGTTTTTATTCTATTTACTCAACTTTATCAGATGCCAACGAATTAGTGACATTTCATCGAGTCTTGGAAAATAGAGGTTGGAAAGTAAAATACGAGTAAAAAAAAAGCCTTCTACACCGTGTAGAAAGCTTAAAATATTATTTTTTTGACTGTTTTATTATTGAATAAAGACCGTTTCTGAATTATCAACTTCTGCTTCAATTTTTATTATTCCGGTACCCGTTAATCCATTTTTAGAAGCATCAATATTTAAAACGGCAACACCCGCTTGTCCTAATTGATAGATATTATCATAATTAAAAATCGCTTCTCCTTTGTAATCACTTGTAGATGTATTGTCTACGACATTTGCTTTAGAAGTAGTGGATTCACCATAAACACGAACAGTTGCTGAAAGAACTAATGCGTTAGCGGCATCACGAACTATAATTTTGGCCGTTGTACTTTTCTTTTTACGGCATCCTGAAGAAAAGCTCACTCCTAAAAGAGCTACAAAAGAGAACAAAACAATTTTTTTCATAGTTGATAATCTTTACGTATTATTTATTTAATTTGGAAAGGTAACGGTTTCAACATTCGTCAAATGAACTCTACATCTAGCTGTTCCTTCGCCTTCCTTCATGTCTTTTTTTGTTATAATTCCAAAGATTCCCGTTGGATTCTTTTTTTCATCTGCTAAATCAAAATAGGGCTGCATATTAAATTCAACATACCCTGAACTATTTGTCAGTAACGTGTCAACATAGGCTAAAGTTGGTGGAGTTGAATTTTGATCTCCAACTATCACAACCAGGGCACCTTCTAAAAGTTCGTTACTCGATGATCGAACATAAACCTTTAACACAGAAGGGTTTTTGTTTTTACAAGCACTAACTAGAAAAAGGGAAAATAGAAAAACTATCCGTGACAGATTAATTTTATTCCTAATTTTCATTTTATGACAAATAACTAACTTCAAAGATAAACTTATTTTTTAAATAGACAAACTACTATATATTCCTATAATTCTTAACTTTGTACTTGAAATTAGCACAATTGTTTCATTTGTCTAGATTAAACAATTCATTATTGAACTAATTCTCTGTTGAATAGACGTATAAAGACTCCATTTGGTTGGTTTTAAAGTAAATAGATTTTTACAAAGTATGAAAGATAAAATTGAATCAATCATTGAAGAGATTAAAAATTTCTCAATTAAAGATACTGCATCGTTAGAAAAATTTCGTATTCACTTTTTAGGGACAAAAGGTGTCCTAAAAGATTTGTTTGGAACCTTAAAGACGGTGGCAAATGAAGATAAAAAAGAGGTTGGACAATTAGTAAACAATGTAAGAGCGTTAGCGGAGGAAAAATTCAATACGCACAAAGAATCGTTAGATTCTCCGGTGACGGATTCATTAAAAATTGACACTTCTCGACCGGGTGAAAATTCAGAAGTAGGATCTCGTCATCCTTTGATGTTGGTGCGAAGTGAGATTATTGAAATTTTTAGTAGAATAGGGTATTCAGTTTCTGAAGGACCTGAAATAGAAGATGATTGGCATAACTTTTCTGCCTTAAATTTTCCGCCTGAGCATCCTGCAAGAGACATGCAAGACACCTTTTTTATTGAGAACGAGGGGGAGGAAATGGCTTTAAGAACTCATACATCTTCTGTTCAAGTGCGTGTGATGGAAAATCAAAAACCACCCATTCGAACTATTTCACCAGGAAGAGTATTTAGAAATGAAGCAATTTCTGCGCGAGCTCATTGCTTTTTTCACCAAGTAGAAGGTTTATACATTGATAAAAAAGTCTCTTTTGCTGATTTAAAACAAACTCTTTTGTATTTCGCTAAGGAAATGTTTGGTGAAAATGCGCAAATTCGTCTTCGTCCTTCTTATTTCCCTTTTACCGAGCCAAGTGCCGAAGTAGATGTTTCTTGTTCTATATGCAATGCAAAAGGTTGTAATGTTTGCAAAAACACAGGTTGGTTGGAAATTCTAGGATGTGGCATGGTGGATCCGGCAGTTTTGGAAGCATGTGGAATTGATTCGAAAGAATATTCTGGATTTGCATTCGGAATGGGGATAGAAAGAATAACGCAATTAAAATACAAAGTGAACGATTTACGATTATATTCTGAAAATGACGTTCGATTCTTAAAACAATTCACTGGAGGATTATAAATTATGGGCATATTTTCAGTATTCAAATCAAAAGAAACAGAGTCATTTCCATGGATTGAATTGACTTCATCTGATCAATTACGTTCTGCGATTGAAAGTGCAACAGATCGTGTTTCGCTTATTTTTAAACACAGTACGCGTTGCAGTATTTCGTCAATGGCCAAGTCTCGATTTGAAAGCAAGTGGAATATTTCAACTGAAAATATTGATTTATATCTTCTTGATTTAATCGCTTTCAGAGAAATTTCAAATGAGATTGCAGATATTACAGGGATTATTCATCAATCACCGCAAGTTATCGTCCTCAAAAACAAAGAGGTGCTCTACACCGAAACGCATTCAAATATCGATGCAAATGTAATTCAAGACATGTTAACTATTTAAATTCTTCCAAGCGCATCTTTATGAAAAAATATATTATTGTCGGGATTTTAATTCTTCTCATTGGTTCAATGGTGGTTGTGCCGATGCTTCAAAATAATTCGGAGGAGGAAGAAATCGTTGCTGCTGAATTTTCATTTAAAAATAATCTGGCAACGAGATGGAATGAAACAATTCCTCTTGAAATCCTTGTTAAATCATCAGATATTGAAAAGTTAGAGTTGATCTATAACGATAGTGTTTTCAAAACATGGAGCAGTCCAAAAGGGAAACTGACATTTTCTTTTAATGCTGGATATTATGGATTGGGAGCTAGATCAATAAGTTTGGTTTCAACGATGAAAAATGGAGATATTCTGACAGATGATCGTCTTGTGCGCGTTTTGTCGGATATTAAACCTGAAATTTTGAAGGCTAAAGTAGTGGCCACATTTCCTCATTTACGCTCTAGTTATACACAAGGGTTAGAATTTAATAATGGTGTATTGTATGAAGGTACAGGTCAATATGGTCAAAGTATGATCGCTCAAATGGACTTGAACACAGGTACAATCGCAGCGAATAAAAACATCAAATTGGATGAAAATTATTTTGGTGAAGGAATTACTATTTTTGGCGAAACTTTATTTCAATTGACGTGGAAGGAGCAAAAGTGTTTTCTATACAACAAGCAGACGATGCAACTTCTGAAAGAAATTCCCTATAATGGAGAAGGTTGGGGATTGTGCAATGATGGAAAATCTATTATTATGTCAGATGGTACCGAAAGAATCACCTTTAGAAATCCAACAACATTTGCCATAGAGAGAACGATCGAAGTATATGATAATGAAGGTCCAATTGACAGCCTTAATGAACTAGAATATATCAATGGAAAAATCTATGCAAATATTTATACCACAAATAAAATCATTGTCATCGAACCTTTGAATGGTAAAATTTTATCAATTATAGACGGCTCTGAAATTGAAGCAGCTGGAAGAGGAATTGGGGAAGTGATGAATGGAATCGCCGTAAATAACGGAAAAATATACATGACTGGGAAAAATTGGGAAAAATTATTTGAAGTGAAGATTGATAAGATAGATCAATAAAATAGGTGTAAAAATTTCAGAAAATAGACCCGTGAACTTACTAAGATTTAAAGAATTTTCAAAAGTATACCTTTATTTTATTCTATTAGTAGTTACTTTTTTTTGTCTTTCTACATCTGTTGAATTACTTAATAATAAGTTTTGGACGAATGATTTTAGAGTGTATTATGATGCTACAAAAGATTTTTTTAACGGAAATAACCCATATATAAAAAATTACGGATTGGATACTGGGTTTTTCAAATACCCTCCATTTACGCTCTATTTATTTAAATTTTTCACCTTTTTTGAATACAGAGTTGCACAATTTATTCATTTATCATTCTTGGGCTGCTTGTTAATTTATTCTATCTTTGCCCTTAAAAATTTATCAGAGAATATACTTCAATGTAAGTTTAAAAACTCAAATAATTGGCTACTTTTTGCCTCTTTTTTTATTATCATCTTGCATCTCTCACGAGAAATTCACATGGGAAATATTAATCTCTATTTGTTAGGTTTTTTTGTAGTAGGACTTAAAAGTATTCACAGTGAAAAACCATGGGTCACGGCTATTTTTTGGAGTTTAATGCTTATTTTAAAACCGATCATGATTCTTTCAGTTATTCCATTACTATTTTACAGAAAATGGAAAATAATTCTGATAATGAGTGGGTTTGGTTTAGTTTTCTTTTTATTACCAATTTGTAATTTGGGCTGGTCTGGGAATTGGATTCTTTGGGGAAACTGGGTCAAATCGGTAAGTAATCACGGGAACTATCTTATCAGCGAAAATTCAATCACGTATTTGAGTAGTTACTATTTCGGATTCATTTCGGAATGGATACCTTCGCTACTTTGCCTTTCAGTTTTATTGGCCGTGATGATTTTTAGAGGTGTAAAAATGTCAAAATCTACGAATCAATTAATTATTTGGTCAGTAATTCTGACGGCATTTACCCCCAATTTTTTTATAACGGATACCGAACATTTTTTATTAGCAATTCCATTAATCATCTTTTTATTATCCCTCCTTTCAAACCAAAAATCAATTAGTAGTTGGGCGTTATTTGGAGTTGGAATTTTATTTTTCTCATTAAATTCGAATGATTTATTGGGTAAAAAATTATCCGATTTTGTCGATACACATGGGTTGTTGGGTATCGGAAATATTTTATTTGTTTTACTTTTTTTACAAGTACTAGTAAAAAGAAACCGTCAAATCACTCTTTCCACATGATTATCTCCAAAAGCATAGGCAATATAGGCTAGGGAAGGAATAACTTTTGTAAGAAGGATGGGCGTTTTCTTTCCTAAGGAAATTGTACCATGTGTATCAGACAAACCCATTGCATACGCTGAATTAATTGTCACAGCATTGATTGCTTCCTCTGGAGTCATTTTCATTTTTACGCATCCCAATGAAATAACAAATTGCAAATTTCCACTTGGTGTAGAACCAGGATTGAAATCACTTGCCAAAGCAACAGGTAATCCTGCGTCTATGATTTTTCGAGCATTTCCATAGGGAATACTTAGAAAATGGGAACAACTTGGTAAGATGGTTGGCATACAAGTTGAACCTTTTAAAGCGTCAATATCTTCATCTGTTATTTCTTCCAAATGATCTACTGATAATGCATTCATTTCAACGGCTTTTTTCACTCCACCTAAGGCGGTAAATTGATTGACATGCACTTTTGGCTGAAGGTTGTATTTTGCTCCTGCTTCTAGAAGTTCTTCCATTTCTGCGACAGAAAAATAATTATTTTCACAGAAGCAATCTATATAATCGGCTAATTTTTCTGCGCCAATTTTTGGCAGCATTTCATTGATAATTAAGTCAATATATCCTTTGTGATTGTCTTTAAATTCTTTAGGAAAAGCATGCGCTCCTAGGAACGTAGCTTTGATAGAAATACCGCTATTTTCTTTCAATCGCTTTATTACGCGGAGCATTTTAATTTCGGCTTCAACGGTTAATCCATAGCCAGATTTTATTTCCAACGCTCCTGTTCCATAGGTTTTTAAAAGCGCTATTCGGTCCATTGCTTTTTGAAACAGTTCATCCTCTGACATTTCTTGTAACCGACCTGCTGAATTTAAAATTCCTCCTCCTCTCAAAGCAATTTCCTCATAGGTTAAGCCATGAATTCGATCAACAAATTCTTCTTCCCTGCTTCTAGCAAAAACGGTGTGTGTATGTGAATCACAGAAAGCGGGAAGTACATATTTTCCTTCTGCATCAATAATTTCAATTCCTCTCCAATCTTCAATTCCACCCCATTCTTCCATGGTGCCATATTCTAAAATTACGCCGTCTTCTAGGGCTAAAAAAGCATTGTCAATGATAGGTAAAATCGACATTTCCTTTCCACTTTTAAAAATTGGAAAATTTTCTCCCGCTTGCACGAGTCCTTTAATATTTTTGATCAGTATCTTTCCCATGGTAGTACAATTTTAAGAAAAATGTCTGAAAATAGTCTCGTTTATTTCAATAATCAGCGAGAAATAATCAAATTCTCCGGTAAAGAATCATTTATTCAATCATTTGTTCTATATTTCCAGCTTAATTAGGTTATTTCTATGAAAAACATTCTATTCTTCGTATTTCTCGTTTTTTCATTTTCTAATTTTTCTCAAACTTTCACAGGCGGAAGTGGAACTATTTTAGATAATACGACGATTGATATTCCTTTATCTGTTGATGGTTTATCACCAATTATCATCGATACGAATACTTTTGGAGTAGAACAAATCTGTTTAAATTTAACACACACGTGGGATGCTGATTTAACAATTTCTCTACTTGCACCTGACGGGACCGTAATTCAGCTATTTTCTGGAATTGGGGGAGATGGAGATGGGTTTCAAAATACGTGTTTACGATGGGATGTATCCACTCTTATTTCTTCAGGAACGCCTCCTTTTACGGGAATCTTTAAACCCAATGGACAAATGGGAATTGTCAATAATGGGCAAAATCCAAATGGAATCTGGTACTTGAGAGTGAAAGATGGCTATACGGCAGATGAAGGATTTTTATCTGATTGGTCGATTACTTTTGGCAATAGTCCTGCAAAATATTGGCAATTCAAAGAATCAAATTTACCCATTGTCGTCATTAATACAGGCGGACAAGCGATTGTTGATGACCCAAAAATAAGTGCGGACATGGGAATTATTTACAATGGAATTGGCAATAGAAACCATCTAACCGATCCTAAAAATAATTACAACGGAAAAATTGGAATCGAAATTAGAGGAAATTATTCCGCCTCTTTGCCGCAAGTGCCGTATGCCTTAGAACTTCAAGATGCCGCTGGAAACAATGTAGATTCCTCATTATTAGGAATGCCTGCCGAACATGATTGGCTTTTGATTGCTAATTACAATGATAAGTCTTTTGCTCGTAATATTCTACCCTTTCAAATGTTTGATTCGATGGGTCATTATGCCACAAAATGCAAACTAGTTGATGTGGTTATTAACGGTCAATATCAGGGCATTTATTTATTGTGTGAGCAAATAAAAAGAGATTCTAATCGTGTGAACATTGCTAAATTAAATCCTGCGGATAGCACTTTTCCTGAAGTTACAGGTGGATATATCTTAAAAATTGATTATTGGGACAATACAAATTCATGGCAATTGCCTTTTGACACCTATCAATTCCCAGGGTATGATGTGCACATGGTCTATTACTATCCAAAAATCATTGACATTGTTCCGCAGCAAGTAAATTATATCAATACTTTTATTTCGGATTTTGAGACAGCTTTATACGACCCTAGTTTTGCTGATACTGCTGTCGGCTATAGAAAATACATAGATGTTTCGACATTTATTGATTATTTCATCGTGAATGAGGTCACAAAAAACATAGACGGATTCAAAAAAAGTCGTTATTTCCACAAAGACAAAGATCATTTAGATGGGACAATCCGCAAATTGAAAGCTGGTCCAGTCTGGGATTTTGACTGGGCTCAAAAAGATTTTGATGGTACCCCAGCTGAAGGATTTATGTATGATGATTTTATTGGACAAGATGTGAATGCCCCTGGTTGGTACACTAGATTACTTGAAGATCCAAATTTTAGTGATCAATTACGCTGTCGGTATGAGGATTTACGTCGAACGGTTTTATCTGAAACAAGGATTTTTCAAAAAATAGATTCTATAGCATCTTATTTAGACGAAAGCAAAACGTGGCATTTTGTAACTTGGGGAAATGAAGCAACGCCAAATTCTACAACAAGTACAACGTATGCCGAAGAAATTATTTGGTTGAAACAATGGTATCACGATCGGTTTATTTGGTTAGACGCCAATTTACCAGGTACATTGAATGGATGTAGCTTTGCAGGGGCAGAAGAAGTAAAAACGTCTGAGCGCACTGCAAAAATTTATCCAAATCCATTTAGTACGTACCTCACTATTTCTCTGCCGGAGCAATGTGCAGGAAAATGTATTTTTCGTTTAATGGATCATACCGGAAGAATTGTTAAAACAAGGGTAGTAGACAATTTTGAAATGACAGAAAAACAGTATCTTTTCGATGATTTAGAAGCGTTGAAAAATGGAGTATACATTGTAGAAATTGAAAATGACAATGTAAAAGTTTCTCGGTAGTATCTCATAAAGTGTGTAAGTAGCTAAAAGTTATTCTGAAAATATTGACCTCCCTCCAAAGAGGTCGAAATTTTTTCGGAAATAACTTTTTAGTAATTTTAACACACAGTATATGAAGACAGAAGATTTATTTAGCAAAGATTT
>CANFRV010000028.1 GCA_947449575.1 Flavobacteriales bacterium | reverse complement strand
ATTTAAATGATTACTCAAAAGAGCAACTAACTCAATTTCAGCATAAAATAAACGAAAGACCAAGAGAAAAATTAAATTTTGATTCACCAAAGAATATTTTTTATAAATTTATAAACGGTAATGTCGCATTTGGTACTTGAACCTACCCACTTTATAAGGAGAAGGTCTAAACGTTTTTTTTGCTAAATAATTATTAACTTCGTGCTCTATGGTTAAATTGTTTTTAAGTAATCGTTCTATTGTTCAGTTTCTATTGCCGATGGTGATCGGAATTTATGTATTATTAAATTTTACCACAAATTATTATAACTATTCGGATACAGCAAATTTTGGGTTTTGGGGAAATAAAATCCCGGTAAAACCTATTTTTTCACAGATTATTGCAAGTATAATTGTAATAAGTAATGCCGTTGGAATCAATGCTATATTCAACTGGAATCAATTCTTAGAAAGGAATAGTTTCATGCCTTCTCTCCTATATGTAATTCTTTTAAGCTCCTATCACTCTTTTTATCAAGTAGATGGTTTATTGATTTCACATGTGTTTTTAATTTTAACCCTCTACCAACTCTACTTTCTGAGGCAAAATGAAGATGGCAGGAGAACTGTTTTTAACGCTTCCTTGTTTGCAGGAATAGCCGCAACATTCCATCCACCACTAATTACAATATTACCCTTCATTTTTTTTATGATTTGGTGCATTCGACCGTTTGTTTTTAGAGAAATTTTCTTATCAACGATCGGATTTATTGTTCCTTTAATTTATGCGGGTTTTTATTTGATTTACACAGGATCAACTATTGACTTAACATTAATAAAAACATCGACTAATTATGAGCGCTTGCAATTTGATTTTCTAGTCACATTTGGGATTTTTATTTGTTCCTTGTTATTAAGTTTAGTGAGTATACAGGCCCACATCAAAAAAAGCTCCTTACGTCTTAAAAAAATGAGTCGAATGCTTTGGTGGTTTGTTCTTGCTGGGTTGATTATTGGAATTCTCGATCTTTATTTTTTTAATCAAATACAACGTTTCAGCCTAATAATTATTCCTTTCTCATTCTTCCTGACCTTTTCTTTTTCGCATAAAACATTAAGTTTTGTAGCAATTGGACTTTTTTATGTGACCTTATCTTATTCGATACTTAAATTTTTCCTTCATTTCTAATCAAATACTACCTTAATTTTACTACTTTTGCTTGGTGAAATATGATGAGAAGGAACTATTTTTTCTTATTTAAAATTTTTATTCTATGAAATTTGGTGTAGTTACTTTTCCTGGTTCTAATTGTGATGAAGACATGATCTATGTTTTAAAAACTATTATGGGTCAACAAGTTGAACAATTATGGCACAAAGACACTGACTTGAAAGGAGTGGATTTTGTGGTGCTTCCGGGAGGGTTTTCGTATGGAGATTATTTACGTTCTGGCGCTATAGCAAAACTTTCACCAATTATGGGAGAAGTTATTAATCATGCTAACAAGGGCGGATATGTTTTAGGTATTTGCAACGGTTTTCAAATTTTAACAGAATCTGGGCTATTAGAGGGAGCGCTTTTGCACAATGATACACAAAAGTTTATTTGTAAAAATACGTTTATTAAACCTGCTTCGGAGTTGACCGCGATTACAAAAGGATTAGATATTCAAAAAGCGTATAAAATTCCAATTGCTCATGGTGAAGGAAGATTCTTTGCTCCAGACGACATGCTAAAAAGCATTCAAGATAATGATCAAATAATATTTAATTATTGTAATGAATCTGGTTTTATTACTGATGAATCTAATCCAAATGGATCACTTTTAAATATTGCTGGAATCAGTAATAAAGGAAAAAATGTTTTTGGTATGATGCCTCACCCTGAAAGAGCTGCAGATCATCAATTAGCAAACGAGGATGGAAAAGAAATTTTTGAGTCGCTTTTAAAATTCTGTTGATCGTATACAACTATTTATCCGACTATTCCAATTGAAAGGAGGTCGTTGAAGATAACAATAATAAAAACTAAATGAAGGTATTACTTCTTGGATCAGGCGGCAGAGAGCACGCATTAGCTTGGAAAATTTCTCAAAGTTCAATATTAGAAGAATTATATATTGCTCCAGGGAATGCAGGAACGCGCAATCATGGGACTAATATTGATATTAACACAACTGATTTTGAAGCCGTAAAAGCGCTTGTTTTAGAAAAAAAGATAAACATGGTCGTTGTTGGACCAGAAGATTTATTGGTTTTGGGAATTCATGATTTTTTTCTTGGGGATCCAGAATTAAAGAATATACCTGTAATTGGTCCTGACAAAGAAGGAGCGCAATTAGAGGGAAGCAAAGATTTTGCTAAGCAATTTATGCTTCGACATAATATCCCAACCGCAAAATATGCTACATTCACAAAAGACACTTTAAATGAAGGATATTCTTTTTTAGAGTCATTGAAACCTCCATATGTTTTAAAAGCAGATGGATTGTGCGCTGGCAAAGGTGTTTTGATTTTAGACACGTTAAAAGAAGCGAAATCTGAATTAAAAAGTATGCTTTCAGACGCTAAATTTGGTGACGCTAGTTCTCGCGTTGTTATTGAACAATTTTTAAAAGGAATAGAATTATCTGTTTTTGCTATTTCAGATGGAGATTCATTCAAAATTCTTCCTGAAGCAAAAGATTATAAAAGAATTGGAGAAGGAGATATAGGTTTAAATACGGGAGGTATGGGTGCTATTTCTCCTGTTCCATTTGCAGATGCTACCTTCAGAGAAAAAATTAAAAATCAAATCATTATTCCTACGGTAAAAGGTTTAAAATCAGAAGGGATCATTTATAAAGGTTTCATCTTTTTTGGATTAATTAGCGTAAAAGGTGAGCCCTACGTGATTGAATATAATTGCCGATTGGGTGACCCAGAAACAGAAGTTATTATTCCAAGATTAAAGTCAGATATTTTAGATTTATTTGAAGGAGTAGCTTCAGGAACTCTTTCAGAAAGAGATGTTCTATTTGATGATAGAAGCGCTTGCACGGTTATGATGGTTTCTGGAGGGTACCCTGAAAAATTTGAAAAAGGAAAACAAATTTATGGCTTGAATACTGTTACAGACAGTATTGTTTTTCATGCAGGTACAAGTTCTGATGGTCCAGCAGTAATGTCAGCGGGAGGAAGAGTTCTTTCCATTACCTCTTACGGAAAAGATTTAACTGTCGCTTTGAGAAGATCTTACGAAACAGCTGAAAAAATCGAATTTGAAAACGCATATTATCGCAAAGACATAGGGTTTGATGTTCTGTAATAAAAAAAATTGTACTTTTAGTAAGTAAGACTAGTAAATGGACCCCGAACTATTAATAATAATTTCGACAATATTATTTTCTGCATTCGTTTCTGGAATGGAAATAGCTTTTATTTCGTCTAATCGATTAAAAATAGAAATGGACCGGTCAAAAGGAACCTTGAATGGTAAAATTCTAGGCTCTTTTTACAAGAATGAATCACACTTTATCGCCATGCTTTTGTTAGCCAATAACGTATCGTTGGTTATTTTTGGTATTTCGGCGGCTAGTTTATTAAATCCAATTATTGGGCAACAATGGGGTATTAAAAGCGAAGGATTAATTTTATTAATTCAAACGATCATCTCAACGCTATTAGTTCTGATTACGGCAGAATTTTTACCTAAAGCGTTGGTGCAAATTAATCCAAATAGATTTTTACGATTTGCATCTATTCCCATGTTAATCATGCATTGGGTTCTTTATATTCCTACCCAAATTGTTATGTTTATTAGTAATTCCGTTCTTCGTCTTTTAAAAACGGATGGTGGTACTACGGAAAAAGTCTTTTCAAAAATTGATTTAGAACATTACGTCCAAGAACTAAGTGGAAGAATTAAAGAAGAAGAAAATTTTGGTAATGAAATGCAAATTTTGCAAAACGCATTGGATTTCTCTAGTTTAAAAGCGAGAGATTGCATGGTTCCACGTATTGAAATCATTGCTGTTGATGTGGAAGAAGAAATTAGCGTTTTACATTCCCTTTTTGTAAAACAAGGTCTTTCCAAAATTCTAATTTATAGAAATAATATTGATAACATTATTGGATATGTGCATTCTTTTGAAATGTTCAAAAACCCTACTTCGATTAAACAAATAATGATGCCAATTTCATTTGTTCCTGAAGCAACTTTAGGGAAAGAACTTTTAGAAATGTTTACAAAACAATCGGGAAATATTGCTGTAGTGGTGGACGAATATGGAGGAACGTCAGGGATGATTACGATTGAAGATGTGATTGAAGAAATCTTTGGGGAAATTGAAGATGAGCATGATAATGAAGATTGGTTAGAGGAAAAAATTTCAGAAAAGGAATACCTTTTTTCAGGTCGTGTAGACATTGACTATATTAACGAAGTATATCACCTTGCCCTAACAAAATCTGAACAATATGAAACTTTAGCAGGGTTAATAATTCATACCTTAGAGTCAATTCCTGAAGTTGGCACTAAATTAGATCTAGAAAAATTCAATATTATTATTGAGCAAGTTAGTGATCGAAAAATTGAAGTTGTGCGTATTATTGTCAAATAAGATCCCTTTTTTAATATTCTTTTTGCTATGAGAATTAAGATTCTTTTATTTATTCTGTTGTTCCATGGCATACATGCAACTTCGTTTGGACAGAAGAAAAAAATTGCAAAATTGCGAGAAAATCTAAAAGAAATATCTGGTTTAGCTTTTCTTAATGATACCGTTTTAATCGCACATAATGATGGTGGAAATGATGCAACACTTTATTTTTTAAATCTAAAAGGAGAACAATTTCATTCTGTAAAAGTAGAAAATGCGAAAAACAAAGACTGGGAAGATATAACCGTTGATGGGAAAGGCAACTTATATATTGGGGATATCGGAAATAATGGAAATAATCGTGAAAATTTATGTATTTACAAAATAAACACTTTTGGAATACTCAAAAAAGAATCTGTATCCGCTGAAAAAATTAATTTTCGGTATTCTGAACAAAAAGACTTTCCACCTGATGTAAAAAAATTACATTTCGATGCAGAGGCATTGGCGTATTATAATGATTCACTTTATATTTTTACGAAATGTCGAACAGAACCATTCGACGGAAAAAGTTTCTGTTATAGCCTACCAACAAAACCGGAAAGATATAAATTGAGCAAAGATTTTGAGCTAAATATAGGAAAAGAAGGTTGGTGGAAAGACTGCATAACTGCAGCAGAAATAAAGAATAATAAGTGCTATTTGTTGACGTATAATAGAATTATAATATACACAATCCTCAAGGGGAAATTCACTTTTTCGCATTCAATATCACTGGAGTCAATATCACAATATGAAGCCATGGCCGTGAACTCTAAAGGAGTTATTTTCATCGCTGATGAACAGAATAAATTACTTGGAGGAGGAAATTTATACACAGTAACAGAACCTAAAAAAAAGAAAAAATGATTGATATTTCTACATTCAAAGCTGTAATTTTCGATATGGATGGTGTTCTCATTGATTCAGAACCTTTATGGAAAATTGCTATGGAGGAGGTTTTTATTTCTATCGGATGTCCGTTAACTCGAAAAGATTTTCAAAAAACAGTCGGCTTGCGGTTAGATGAAGTAATTGAATATTGGTATGCTCATACTGGATGGGACAGCACTTCTCCAAAAGAAGTTGAAAATAGGATCGTACAGCGCATGATCGAACTTCTCAAAGAATATGGAGAGCCATTAAGTGGTGTAGTTGATACGCTCAAACATTTGAAATCTAAAAATTTTAAAATTGGATTAGCGACTTCTTCTTATGAAGTTCTAATTAACACCGTTTTAGACACTCTTTTAATTCGCGACTATTTCGACTTTACACATTCTGCTGAAAAAGAATCCTACGGCAAACCTCATCCAGCTGTATATCTGTCCGTTGCTGAAAAATTTAATATTCACCCAAAAAACTGCTTGGTCATTGAAGACTCTTTAAACGGTATTATTTCAGGAAAAGCAGCACGCATGAAAGTTGTTTGCATTCCTGAAAAATCTCATTCTCTTGAGCCAAAATTATCATTGGCAGATTATCAGTTTGAAGATATGTCATTGTTTTTAGAGCATATAAAATAATTCTATGCGCTATTTTCTCCATATCGCCTATAGTGGGACCAATTATCGAGGTTGGCAAATGCAAAAGGGTGGTGTGCTGAGTGTGCAGGAAGTAATTGAAAAAAATCTAAGTCAAGTATTTAAGAAACCTGTTTATGTTGTTGGTTGTGGAAGAACGGATGCTCAAGTTCATGCGAGTCAGTATTTTTTACACTTTCAACTAGAGGATTCTTGGGATTTTGATCTTCTTTTTAGATTGAATAAAATGTTACCTTCCGATATTTCTGTTTTTGATATTATTCAGGTGGAACCAAAGCAACATGCACGATTCGGAGCAACAAAACGCACGTATGATTATTTTATTCATACCTACAAAGATCCCTTTTTAAAGAATATTAGCACTCTTTACACAGAATATAAATTAGATCTTCATACAATGGCTGAAGCAGTAGCATTATTAACTGCCTACGCCGATTATCATGCATTTTGTAAAACTCCAAGCGCTCATTCAAGCACACTTTGCACTATCTCTGAAGCCACATTATATTCAAATCTTGCAGGAGATCGAATTCGGTTTCAAATTACTTCCAACCGTTTTTTAAGAGGAATGATTCGCATTATTGTTGGGAAACTATTACTAATAGGGTCAGGACAAATGACTGTAGCAGAATTTGAAGAGTTATTAATTTCAAAAAAAACGCCAGCAGAATTTGACGTTGCTCACCCGCAAGGACTTTTCTTATCGGAAGTAGAATATCCTTTTTTATCGATTCCCCCAAAAAGTTCTTTTTCTGCGTTTCAGCAAAATGGAGAATGGATAAAGATATCGTGAAAATATTATTGGACTATCAATTGTTTCACCGCAAATCCTTTTTCAGAATAAATACCCACTAAATACATTCCTTTAGAGAAAGAAGAAATATCGATTGAAATTGAGTCAATCGCTGTTTTATTTTCAAATACTTTTTGTCCAGTGAGGTTTTTGATTTCAATTTTATCCATTTTAAAACCGGAAAGAATAGTAAGATTTGTACTTGATGGATTTGGAAACATCTGAATTTCATTGTCCGCTATTTTTTCATCTATTCCTATATTTCCTAAACAAAACTTGGTTAATGATAGGTTTCCAAAATTGGCATCAATGGGCAATAATTGGGAGATTAAATCGCCATTACTTCGGTATAAAGAAAATTCCCCATTTGCACAAACAGGGATTGTAGTCCCTTCAAGTCCATCACCGTATGAGTCATGCAATTTAAAATAGTAGCACTTTTTTTCTAAGCAAACAGAATCAATAATGGGAATTGGGGTGGTATCATCGTAGGAACCTCCAGAAGCAAAAACAATCGTTGAAAGCGTATCCGTTATTTCCCACGAATTTTCATTGGCATAACAGTTTATTGTTAATTCAAGCGATATTATTTCGCCCCCTACAATTGTCGTGAAAATAGCAGTAGTGGTATCATTTAATGGGTTTTCATCTGTGGCGGTAGTATTTACAAAAATCGCTTTAAAAGAATGATTTCCATTGATAAGACTTGATTCCACAGGTAAAATAATCGTTTGTGTTTCGAATGCGTTCAAAGTTCCCACATAATTATATGTTAAGTTAGTTAAACCATCAAAACCATAATTTATTGTAGCAGAAGTAATAGGACTTGATCCTGAATTATAAATATCAATTTGAGGTGTTAAATTTCCTCCACACACCGTCTCAAAATTAATCCTTGAATTCGAAACCGCTCCATCTACAACAAAAGTGGATGCTGCAGGATCAACCCCATCAATAAACATTGAGCCAATATTAGAAGGGTCTAGCCAATTGCTTAATCGCGTACTATTAGTTGCTCCACCAGTCCAGGAATAGAAAAATTTGCCATAATCATCATTCATATTTGCAGCAATTGCTCCGCAGGAAGAAGCTCCACCATGCAATTGTCCAATCGTTCTATGGTTTTGATTGAACAAAGGAGAGCCTGACGAACCTCCTTCCGTTACACCCTGATCCCAAGAAGGCACCCGCCAATGAGAATTCGACGTTCCCCCTCCAAATTCGGAAGATAAAGCCTGACTATCATCTCTAGAAATTTTCTTAATATCCCCTGCAGGATGGTGAATACCAGTACATTGTGTCGCTGGAATATCCGTTCGATCCCAACCATTATAATATATTCCCCACGCTGGATCTGGAGCCGTGTTTAGTAAAGATAACGTAAAATCTGACGTCGCATTTGCTGCACATAAGGTAGCACCATTAATATTCATGGTAGTAGGTCCGTCGATGGAAGGAGCAGTAGTAGCGCAATCTGCAGATCCCTCAGGTGATTCCCAGCGAAAGCGAAAAACCCAAGATCCAGGAGTAGTTCCGCAATGATTTGCCGATAAAAAATAAGGAATAATTGTCCCTGAGGTATTGTTTACCAGAGAGCCTGTGCAAAATGCTCCGCCGTTTATCATCATCGCAACAGAATTACGCTGATTTTGCCATCCGGCACCTAAAGGACAATTTACGTCAATTTCACATGAACCAGAGGAATTTAATGATTTTACCATTTCATTCAAATTTCTATATCCATGAATGATTGTGCCTAAATGCAAGGTCGACAAACCTTCTTTTCCTTGCGGCACGAGTACCTCGATAATTCCTTTCTGCGTGTAAATTAATTCTGTTCCAAGCATTTTCGACGCATTATTATTTAAAGACGTATAAGCACCATCGAACTTTTTGTGCTCCATATCAACAAAATAAAGGCAAACACCCTGTGCTAATTCAAACTTATCAAACATCAAATTGATTGAAACAGCATTTTTACATTCTATCCCAAACTGATAAAGTAGATTCCCATTTGGTAAAATTGTTTTTTCAGCCGCCGCAAAAACATCAATAGAAACAGTGTGTTCTTTTCCAAAATGGAATATTTTATCCTTACTCAATAAAGATCTTTCTTTTTCTACCTCAATCTCTCCCAAATTGTCGACCGCAGGAGTTTGAAAAAAAGATTTTGTTTTTACTAATTTTTCCTTAAAAAGTATTGGCCCGCCCAAATTACTAACTTGCGCAAGAGTTGAATTGCACATTAGAAATAAGATAATCGACACATACAAATACTTCATCATCGTATAAAACTTAAAAATTGTGAATATAAATTATATCCTACTTTGAATGTTAAATATAAAGCTTCTTTTTTATATCACGGGAAAAAACAACATTCATATTTTAACTTTTCTTTTTAAAATGCAAAACCAACGTAATTGAATCAACGTATTATTAATCTATATTTATGTGATTTTCAATCTTCTTTTGGTGTTTATCATCTTCAAATTAGGAGATTTTATTTGAAAGACTTAATTTTGTCTTCACATTTTTTCATCAAAAGCATTGATTTTCATATGGCGATTATTTTACTTATTTGTTTTTTTCTGCTTTTACTAGGAAATATTAGCCATTCGATCACCTTTTCAAAAGTCATTATTTATGCAGAAAAAAATGTGTTCGTTCGCAACAACATCAAAAATAATACGAGTAGTGTTAATTTAGAAAAAGTAAAAATATGATAATTGGAATTTGTGGGGGAAGCGGTTCTGGGAAAACAACATTATTAAAAAGGATTTCTAAAAAATACCCTGAATTAAACCCTGTTATTTTTTCGATGGATAATTACTATCTTCCAATAAGTGAGCAAGAAATAGATGAAAATGGAGAAATTAATTTTGACCTACCAACAGCACTTGATGAAGCAAGATTAACGAAAGATTTACAATCATTAATGCTTGGCCAACCGATAGAAATAAAGGAATACCATTTTAATGCCCCACCAGAAAAAAATATTCTAATAACATTATATCCATCAGATCTTATTATTGTAGAAGGTTTGTTTTTATTTCATTATCAGGCATTAAAAAAGATGTTGGATTTTACGATCTTTATCGATGTAGAACCTTCCACTCAATTGGATAGGCGCTTGTATCGCGATCAAGAATCACGAGGATATACAAGAGAATCCATCTTATATCAATGGAATAATCATGTGATTCCTTGTTATGATAATTATTTATTACCCTATAAAGATGACGCCCATTTTCTTTTCAGAAATGATGCTTTTGCAGATGAAGATTTTGAGCGATTATTGATAGAAATAAATGAACGATTATAAAATTTGGAAATTAAAGTAATTTGTTAGCTGAAATTTATTGATATTTACCCTTAAATAATCTATCTCAAAAAGTTGATAGTTTCTATTTTAGAAAATTTCTTTAAACAGCAAAGTGAAAAATATAATAAAAAAATATCATCGATTAGCTCTAGCAATTTTTTCCACACTGCTCTTTATTGGCTATTTTCTCTCCCTTTTTTCTCATCACTTCACCAGCTCCATCACTTCTTTTCAGGATAAATTTTCCGCTTTAGAAACGAAATTAGACCACGTCATAGAGCAAAAAAAAAAGGCACTTAACGATTCAAAGGCGGAATTATTTTGGGTTAAGAACAACACCGGGGCTGAGATCAATTTACATGTTTATCGGAATGATTCATTGATTTTTTGGAATACAAATCAATTACCTATTTTACGTCTTGCGGACATCCATTTTCCATCGAATGGTGTTTTACATCTTCAAAATGGATGGTATTATGCAAAAACTACCAAAGTTAATAATCAAGTTTTATGTGCCTCCTTCTTGATAAAACATGATTATTCTTACGAAAACAAGGAATTAATCAATGAATTCCCTTCCAACCTTCATTTACCGTTTAACACCTATATTACTCTTCAGCAGGAGCATGGTTATCCTATTTATTCAAAAGATAAGAACTATTTATTTTCAATTCATCCGAATGAAGATCAGTCGGCTACGAAGAATGAGTCCATCCTTATAACGATATTACTGCTAACATGCATCACTTTTTGGTTATTTGTTTTTGCGCAAATCAATCTTTCGTTAGATGTAAAATGGAAGTGGATTATTCCCGTCACTTTAATTGTTTTGCGCATTCTTTCCCTAAAATTAGGTTGGTTTCGTTTTATGAAGGATACTGAATTATTTCAAGCCAGTTTGTATGGCACCGATGAATGGTTTCCGAATTTTTTTGAATACTTACTCAATTGTATCTTTATCGCTTACCTCTTTTTGTTTATTCGTAATCGTCTTAAAAATCTTTCAAGTAATCGAACAAATAAAATTCTATGTCTGCTAATTTTCATTGCGAGTTTTCCATTTTGGGTGCTTCTTTTATATCTTAACAAAAGCTTAATCGAGAACAGTTCTATCCCATTAGTTATTGAAAACCTGTTTTCCTTGAATTATTATTCCGCCTTGGCATTAATTAGTATTGGTTTACTATTCTACACTTTTTACCAATTATTAAAAGAAAACATTCATGCATGTTATCGTTTGAAAATTCCCATATTTCACATGATCTTCATTGGTTCAGTTTTGGGAATCGCATTTTTCATATTTCAAATGCGATCTAGTTATACATTAATTTTTGCGTCATTATTCCCTTTAATAATGACGCTGATTATTATTTTGACAACCTACATAGAATATAAATCTAAAAATATTGGAACAGGATTACTATTTCTATTCCTCTTTTCATTATTAGTGGTCCTTAATTTGGTAGAATTTAACAAGCGCAAAGAGAAAGGTGAGAGAGAACTTTATGCTAACCAATTAGCTACTGAAAAAGATATTGTTACTGAAATTGAATACTCTAACATCGTTGAAAAAATAAAAGATGATCGCGTTCTGAAAAAACTGGTCAATAACCCTCATTATGTAGGATTGTCAGATTTTGAAGACGGGCTTGAAAGACGAATTTTTAATGGATTCTGGGAAAGATATGAATTTGGATTTAATCTTTTTAATAAAAACCATGAATCAATTATTAATTATACCGCCAATAAAACTGGTGATTATGATGAATTAAATCGAATAATTTTTCAACATGGTTCCCCTTCAGAAATAGATAGTAATGTCTTTTTTATAAATGATTACACAGGCCATTTTAGTTATATAATTAGACAACCACTATTGACAAGTGATTCGTCGGAGGTCATATTAATGTGCACCTTAAAATCTAAGAAAATCCCTGAAGAAATTGGTTTCCCTAGGCTTCTAATTTCAACAAAAGCAAAAGTCTTCGAACCTATGCAAAATTACTCTATTGCTAAATATTTTGACAATCAATTAGTTACAAAATTTGGGAAATTCAATTATCCTTCTTCTGATTTAGCTTTAAATTATTGGAAAGACATTCACACTGGCTATTACGATAGTGACGGTTACAATCATTATGTCCTTAAAAAAACGGACAAAGATATTGTCGTATTATCTTATAAAAATTACACTTTAATTGAATTAATTACTTCTTTTTCTTATTTATTTTGTTTTTATGGTCTTCTTTTATTACCCTCCGTTTTCCGTTTCAATTTAAAGTTTGTATTTCCATTAGGAGTCTCCTTGGCTTTAAAAATTCAAGTGGTTTTAATCAGCTTAGTTGTTCTTTCTTTGTTAGCTTTTGGCTGGGGAAGTGGTCTTTTTGTTAGCAATCAATATACGGACTACACCAATGATCTAATTCGGGAAAAACTAAATTCTGTCAAAAAGGAATTACAAGAAAATATCGGGAAAGAATCAAATTTAAGTATTCAAAATGAAGGAAATAATTTAGAATTACTCGCACAAAAATTTGCAAAAACATTTGTTACAGATGTAAATTTATATGATCAGAAAGGCTTTTTATTAGCTTCTTCGCGGCCAAAAGTTTTTAATATTGGATTATTAAGTGAGCAAATGAATCCTTCCGCTTTCATTCAATTAGACATTAATGATAAAAGTGAATTTATTCACCAAGAGAGCATCGGGAAATTAGATTATTCATCCGCATATACTCCTTTTTATAGTAACGATGGTCGACTGCAAGGTTACCTCAATTTACAGCATTTTAGCCAGCAAAAGGAGTTTGAAAATCAAATTCAAAAGTTTTTAGTGGCCATTATTAATGTTTTTATGTTGCTGCTAGCACTTTCCATCATCATCGCTATTATTGTTTCTAACTGGGTAACGGCTCCTTTAAGAATAATTCAAGAAAGTTTTTCAAAAATAAAATTTGGAAAACATAATCAACAAATTTTATACACAAAGGAAGACGAAATTGGCGCGTTGGTGAAAGATTACAACCAGAAATTAGAAGAATTAGAGTTCACCGCTCAGCAGTTAGCGCAAAGTGAAAGAGAATCTGCCTGGAGAGAAATGGCCAAACAAGTTGCTCATGAAATTAAAAACCCTCTTACTCCAATGAAATTAAGTGTGCAGCAGCTGCAACGCGTTTTTGATCCAACAGATCCAAATTCGGAACTTAAGTTAAAAAAAGTCACTACTTCAATAATTGAGCAAATAGATGCCTTAGCAAAAATCGCAAATGAATTTTCGAGCTTCGCAAAAATGCCTCGACCAAATGAAACTAGACTCGATTTATTGCCTTTATTAGAGAATGTCGTGGAAGTATTTAAAGAGGATGAACATTGTGAAATTCATATTCAAACAACTATTCATGAATGTATTGTGATGGCTGATAAAGATATGATTCTTCGTGTTTTTAATAATTTAATTAAAAATGCCATTCAATCCATAGTCAATACAAAAGAAGGACAAATCGAAATTTCTGTTTTTGAAGAGGAGGAAAATTATATATTTAAAATTAAGGACAATGGAATAGGAATTGCAGACGATAAACATTCAAAAATATTTGTTCCTTATTTTACTACTAAAAGCAATGGTACTGGTCTAGGTTTGGCAATGGTCAAGCAAATTATTGAAAATCATAGTGGAGAAATATGGTTTGAATCTATTGAAAATGAGGGAACTAATTTTTGGTTCAAATTGCCAAAAATGAAATGAGAGAAGCATAAACACGTCTTTTTCCTTTCAAAAAGAATACTCAACAATCAAAAAACACCCTTTCATCATGAAGCATTGAAATTTATTATCTATTTTTGTGAATAGTGCAAATGGATAAACAAATTAATATAGCAGTAATTGGCGGAGGTAGTTGGGCTACAGCGTTAGTGAAAATACTGTGCAATAATGTTTCTTCTGTGAATTGGTGGATGAGAAACCAAGATGCTATTGATCATCTCTTAGAATTTAAGCACAATCCAAATTATTTACGTTCTGTTGAATTTGATTTAAGCAAAATTAATATTAGCTCGGATTTAAAAGAGATTATTGGACCATCCGATATTGTTATTATTGCCACTCCTTCTGCTTTCTTGGTAAGTATATTTAAAGACTTCCCGATGGAACTTTTCAAAGATAAAATTGTTTTTTCTGCAGTAAAAGGAATTATTCCTGAATATAACGCAATTCCAGCGAGATTCATCCATAAAACATTTGGTACTCCCTACGAAAATATTGGTATTATTTGTGGTCCTTGTCACGCGGAGGAAGTAGCTTTAGAAAGATTGTCTTATCTTACAATTGCCTGTCAACGGGAAAAGAACGCGCACACACTGGCCAAATTATTAGCCTGTAGATACATTAAAACAACCGTTTCAGATGATTTATTTGGAACAGAATTCTCAGCGGTTCTGAAAAACATTTACGCATTAGCTTCTGGAATTTATGCTGGTTTGGGTTATGGAGATAATTTTCAAGCCGTTTTAATTTCAAATGCCATGCAAGAAATAGAGAATTTTATTGATGAAGTTCATCCGATTCACCGAGATGTAAAATCAAGTGCTTATTTAGGCGATTTATTAGTAACCGCTTATTCGAAATTTTCTAGAAATCGAACTTTTGGATTCATGATTGGAAAAGGCTATTCCGTGAAAACAGCACAACTGGAAATGGAAATGATTGCAGAAGGATATTATGCCACCAAATGTTTGATGGAAATTAATAAAAAGTTCCAAGTAGAACTTCCAATCGTTGAAGCCGTTTACAATATTTTGTATGAAAAGATCTCTCCTGTCATTGAAATGCGAATTTTAACAGACAAATTAAGTTAAATTGATTTAAAATAGTCCCTTTCCTTACCCTATTTAAATTAATTTACTAAATCAAAACTCCGACTTTTTCGAACGGTTTTTTATTTATAAATTTGCCCTTAAAAATTAGGGGAATGAAAGTTTTTAAATTTGGGGGCGCATCTGTGAAAGACGCATTAGCGGTAAAAAATGTTTCTCGTATTCTTTCTTTATATAGCGGGGAAAAACGAACAGTTATCATTTCGGCAATGGGCAAAACCACCAACGAAATGGAAAAAATTGTTCAGGCATTGTGGGACAATAACAAGCACCTATTTCATCAAATTGTTGAGGAAAGATTACAATTTCACTTGAGTATTTTAAATGATCTATTTACCGAAAAACATTTCGCTATTTATACGGAGGTAGAAAACATATTCGAAAATTTAAGAAATAAATACAATCTTCCTCATTCTGAAAATTTTGATTTCGAATACGATCAAATTGTTTCTCTGGGAGAGGTTTTATCTACCCTGATTGTCAATGCATTTCTGCAAGAGGAGGGTCATTCTGTTGCTTGGGCTGATTGCCGAAAGTTGATCAGAACAGATAATTTATACCGCGAAGGAAATGTAGATTGGGCAACCACTGAAAATTTAATTAAAACTAAATTCATTCCTGTTTTTAAAGAGGTTGATATTCAAATAACACAAGGTTTTATTGGTCATACATCTGAAGGATTCACCACCACATTGGGTCGTGAGGGTTCTGATTATACGGCTGGAATTTTTGCTTATTGCTGCAATGCAGAAAGTGTAACGATTTGGAAAGATGTTCCAGGAATGTTAAATGCCGATCCAAAATGGTTTGATAATACCGTAAAATTAGAAAGTATTTCATTCAAAGAAGCAATAGAATTATCCTATTATGGAGCCACTGTTATTCATCCAAAAACAATAAAACCTTTGCAAAACAAGGGAATTCCATTGTATGTAAAATCGTTTATTGACCCACATGCTGAAGGAACTGTGATCCAAGAATCAATGGAAAATGATCATTTGGTCCCTTCCTTTATTTTTAAAATGAATCAATTGTATTTGCATCTAACTCCAAAAGATTTCTCTTTCATCGTTGAAGAAAATTTGAGCGATATTTTTAGTCGTTTAGCTTCTGTGAATGCAAAAATTAACTTAATGCAAAACTCAGCATTATCCTTTGCTATCGCCTTAGATCATGATAAAATTGATTTGGAGAAAATCTTAAATTTATTCAACGAATCCTACAATGTAAGATACAATGAAGGCTTAGAATTGGTAACTATTCGCCATCATGACCAAGCCACAATTGATAGAGTAACGGAAGGAAAAGAAATTTTAGTAGAACAAAAAACGAAACAAACGGCTCGTTTTCTATTGAAAGATGTTTGAATTAGATGCGAGAAGTAAAAAGGTAAGATTGATGCGGTTTTAAATTGAATAGGTAGGTTGAATAGTTTATAAGGAGAAATAATTTACGAAGAGAATCAATTTGTAATTTATGAAATAACTTGATTTACTTTCCAACCATTTTCTTATTATTATATTTGTATACATTCAATTTTCAATCCGTTAGCACATGATTATTTCACACAAAATAGATGACTTTTTGTTTACCATTTTCCCTGAATTAATGGGGGGGGGTAATTCACTAATAATCAATACTTTAGAGGAATATTATAAGTACGGACCTTACAAACCAAAAGTCACTATTCAAGGAGATTGGGTTACAATTGAAATCAATATTGAAGCTATTTCTTCGCAACAAGACGACTATAGAAAAACAATAGCACTTTGTGAAGAAGGAAATTACCCAGAGGCTAAACCTATTTTACAAAAACTTATCCTACAAAACCCTACAAATTCAGAATACCATAGAATTATGGGGCAAATATTGTCTGATGAAGGTGACCAAGATAAAGCAATTGATTGTTTGATTGATTCCTTAAGATGGGATTCTAAGAATGGGTGGGCTTTGATGTTAATGGGAAACATTTTTACAAAGTTTAAAAAAGATGTTTCAACAGCAATGAAATACTACGACCAAGCTTTAAATGTAAATCCAAACGACACTATTACGATTAATAATATTGGTGCAAATTTGATGCAACAGGGTAAAACGGAAGAAGCAAAAATCTATTTTAGGCAAGCTTTAAAGATTGATAAAAACTATCCAAATGCTAACTTAGCACTGAGTTTAGTTTTAGAAACGGAAGGAAAACTTTTAGAGTCTTTTGATTCGGCGATAACTACCTTAAAATTATGTAAAACAAAAGATGAGTTTTATAAAAATGCACTTTCACATTCCATTGAAGTTGCCAAAAAAATCATTGAGACGGAAGATATTTCAAAGACAATCAATCATTATAAACATAAGCTCGAATTTGATTGTGATAAACTGATTGATATAACTGTTGATGATGAAATTTCAACTGCTGCTAAATTTGAATTTGCTGAAAATTACAATCGTGAGAAACATATTGTGAAATATAAATCGAGTTACAAAGCAGTCGAACATTTAGTGATGCACGAGTTGGTTCATTTAGATTTAGTGACTCAAGCAAGAAAAGATAATTTGAATTTATTATTTGTTTCTAATCAACAAAATAATAAGTCGTTCAATGAAAGTATAAAAGAAGATTTAAATCGATTACAAGAAATCGGAATTCCTGAAGAGAATATTTTAAAATTTACTGAAGGAATGTTTGACGGATTGAACCTCCAGATTTATAATACCCCGATTGATTTATTCATAGAAGATTTTCTATTTAATGAATATGCAACAATTAGACCATTTCAATTTCTATCTTTATTTACAATAATAAAAGAAGGTATTTATGCAGTTACTGATGAGAAAATCATTGAATTAGCTCCGAAAGAAATTGTTTCTAAAAGCAAAATTTATAACCTTGTTAATGCGATTCAATTTAAAGAATTATTTGGAGTTGATTTAATCGATGAACTAAAATCATCTGATAATGAATCAAATACTGCAAATAAGTTTTATGCAGAATATCTTGAATATAAGGCTGATAAATCAATAGCTGATGAATATAAATTGATTCAAAATTGGGCTGATACTTTACACTTGAGCTATCAATTTGAATTAATTGATGAGAAAAATTACCATTCTAAAACTTCTACTATTGATTCAATTTTAGATGAAATAGAAAAAGATCCATACGGAATCAATTCGCCTGATCCTTCGAAAGAAAAAGAGAGGGAAGCTTTTCTTAAAAATCAAGAAGAGATTGGGACAAATATGGCCGTTGTAATGTTTATGGTGGATGCCTTGGAATATTTTAAAGATAAATCAAAGGAAGAAATCAAGGAAATGGCAATGGAAATAGCAATGCAAGGAACACAAGGTTTTAATCCTGAAAGTAAAAATTATAGAATTAGTAAAATAAAAGGAAAACAATTTTCAGGATACCACATTTTAGCATATTACTATGTAAGTTGGGCGCTTGCTATTCCTGAAATGCTTGCAGATTTAGGAATGCCATTTGACAACGAATTTAAAATTGCAAATACACTTAATCAGCCAAATAAATGAGTGAAATAAAAAATATTACCGAAGCACTCTTATCATTTAGGAATGAGCGTGAATGGGAACAATTTCATAATCCAAAAGATTTATCCATTGCTTTAAGTATTGAAGCAAATGAATTATTGGAATTATTTCTTTGGAAAAAACCTGAAGAAGGTAATATTGAAAAAGTGAAAGAAGAATTGGCAGACGTTTTTGCTTATGCTTTTTTAATCGCTGAAAAATATAATCTTAATGTTAAGGAAATTGTGCTTGACAAAATCAAGAAGAATGCCGAAAAATACCCTATAGATAAAGCAAAAGGGAAATCTGATAAATACGATCAATTATAGATGAAGAAATTTTCTATAAGTCATTATAATTTTGATACTGAATTAGAACAACAAATCATTCTCAATCATCGAGATTATCTTTCGTGGCCTTTGGTTTATTTTCTTAATGATGACCTTTCAAAAGATGCCTATGTCGGTGAAACAACCGATGTTTTGAGTCGAATGAAAGCACATTCAAAAACAGAACGAAAAAATAAATTAGCTTCTGTTAATTTAATCTTAAGCGACTATTTCAACAAATCAGCTACATTGGATTTGGAAGCAAATTTAATAAGATATATAGCTGCTGATGGACAATATACATTACAAAATGGCAATTTAGGAATTGCCAATCATCGCTATTTTCAGCAAAAAGAAGTTTATTGGGAGTTATTTAAAGACATTTGGGATGATTTAAAGTCAATGGGAATTGCCAGACATTCTTTAGAGCACATTAACAATTCCGATTTATTTAAATATTCACCTTACAAATCGCTTTCTAAAGAACAGATTAATAGTTTAAAGCTTATTTTAACCTGTCTTTTAGATGACTCTGCAAAAGTAAGTTTAATTCAAGGTGGAGCAGGAACGGGAAAATCTATACTTGCAATTTTTCTTTTCAAATTATTAAAAACGAATTTAGATAATTTCAATTATTCTGATTTTGAAGAAGAGGACGATGAATTATTCAAATTGCTTAAAAAAGTAAAAGAACATTATGGTGATTTAACAATGGCATTGGTGATTCCAATGGCATCTTTTAGAAAAACCATTTCCAAAGTGTTCAAAAATATTCAAGGATTATCTCCTAATATGGTAATAGGTCCTTCTCAATTATCAAAACAAAAATATGATTTGGTTATTGTTGATGAAGGTCATCGATTAAGAAGACGCGTTAATCTTGGGCCATATTTCAAGCCATTTGATGATACTTGTACACTTTTTGGTTTAGATAAAATGTCAGCTTCTGAATTAGATTGGTTATTAATTCAAGCGAAAAAATCATTGATATTTTATGATAGACATCAATCAATTAAACCATCTGATGTGCTTCGTGAAAGATTTATTCAATTAGAAGATGACGCATCAACAAGGATTGAAACATTAAAAACCCAATTTAGAAGTCGCGGAGGGAATGACTATGTTAAGTTTATTCATGAAGTATTATCGGATGATACAAAATTGAAAGACAAATTCCAATCAATTGATTATGAGTGTTTTTTATTTGACGATATTCAAAATATGGTGGATGAAATTCATAAAAAAGAAAGTTCAGATGGTTTATCCAGAATTGTAGCAGGTTATGCTTGGGAATGGTTATCCAATAAAAATAAGGATGCTTATGATATTGAAATAGGTAATTCAAAATTAAGATGGAACAGTGTCGCTGTAGATTGGGTAAATTCTAAAAATTCGGTTAATGAAGTTGGCTGCATTCATACTACGCAAGGTTATGATTTAAATTATGTGGGGGTTATAATTGGTCCTGAATTAGATTATGATTTTGAAAATAAAACGTTAATTATCCATAAAGATAGATATAAAGACAAAGCAGGAAAAAATACAATTTCAGATATTTTAATACTAAAAGACTACATATTAAACATATACAAAACAATCTTATTGAGAGGAATCAAAGGTGCCTTTATATATGCTTGTAATGATAATTTAAGAAAATATTTAACGGAATTTTTACCTACTAAAGATGAGAATAAGCAAATTAAAGATTTACAATTATTAAATGAACCAACTGAATTTACAATCCCATTTTATGATTTAGAAATTGCTGCCGGTTTATTTTCAGAGCATCAGCAAGTAAATGAACTCAAATATTTAGATTTAGGAAAAACGTTAACGAATCATGAAAACTATTTTGCTTGCAAAGTACTAGGGGAATCAATGAATAAAATCATTCCGAATAATTCAATTTGTCTATTTGAAAAATATTCAATAGGCTCAAGAAATGGCCTAATTACTTTAGTCGAAATGACGGATTATATGGATGCTGATTTTGGTTCAAACTACACGATTAAAGAATATAGTAGTAAAAAAACTACGTCAGAAGATGGTTGGAAACACCAAGAAATATCGCTTCTTTCAAAATCGAATTTACCTTATGATACTATTGTTTTAAGAGATGAAGAAACTATTGGGTTAAAAGTGATTGGAATTTTTGTCAAAGTTCTCGTTAAATCTGATTCCCAATGAAAATGTGAAATATGTGATTTAGTAATTCATGTTTTCAAGTTCAAAGAGTTGTATTATCTGCAAATAAAAGGGCAAAGACATCTCACAAGAACTAAAATCCGTCTTTCAGTTAAATCTCAGAATTTAAACTCTCAAGCGTTCAAAATTATAGTAGGGGATTCTTTTATGTAAAGACTTTGAGTTAACCATACTAAAATCTTGCGGTCTAATGTCTTTTTCTTATCTTTGCACCCTGAAAAATTCAACATCAAAATGAGTCAAAAATACCAAGAATACAAGGGATTAAATTTACCAAATGTTGCGCAAGCTGTGCTGGAAAAATGGAAAAACGAAAATGTTTTCGAAAAATCTATTTCTACTCGTGACGAAAACAAACCTTTTGTGTTTTTTGAAGGACCGCCGTCCGCAAACGGTCTGCCTGGTATTCATCACGTGATGGCACGTTCAATCAAAGATATTTTCTGTCGCTACAAAACTTTACAAGGTTTTCAGGTAAAGCGAAAAGCAGGTTGGGACACGCATGGTTTGCCAATTGAATTAGGCGTTGAAAAAGAATTAGGAATTACAAAAGAAGACATTGGCACAAAGATTTCTGTAGAAGAGTATAACAAAGCATGCAAGGAAACCGTCATGCGATACACAGATATTTGGAATGATTTAACCGTGAAAATGGGCTACTGGGTGGATATGGAAAACCCATACATTACCTACGAACCAAAATACATGGAAACGGTTTGGTGGCTTTTAGGGCAATTATACGAGAAAAAATTAATTTACAAAGGATATACAATTCAACCTTATTCGCCTAAGGCTGGAACAGGTTTGTCTTCGCATGAGATTAATCAGCCTGGCTGTTATCGAGATGTTTCGGACACTAGTGTGGTAGCGCAATTTAAAATGGTGGATGGGGAAAAATCGCCGTTCGGCGGTATCGTCGGAAACGCGGGAACGCCGCATGACGTAGGGATAGGGCATGCCCTATCCCTACGTCATGCCAAAAATGCGACGCATTTCCTGGCATGGACAACAACCCCATGGACCTTGTCATCTAACACCGCCTTATGTGTTGGGCCAAAAATCGAATATGTGTTAGTGAAATCTTTCAATAAATACACTTTCGAACCTATCAATGTAATCCTTGCGAAAAATTTGGTGGGATACCAATTTGCTGGCAAAGGATTTAAAGTTGTTGCGACAGAAACAGAATTAGCAGCCTACAAAAAAGAAGACAAAGAAATACCTTATTTCATCGCTGGTGAATGTTTAGGTTCCGAATTAATCGGTATCAAATATGAACAACTTTTACCGTATTGTCTGCCCGATGAAAATCCAGAACAGGCGTTCAGAGTTATAGGTGGAGATTTTGTTACCACTTCTGACGGAACTGGAATCGTGCATATTGCTCCTACTTTTGGGGCAGACGATGCGCGTGTTGCTGCAGATGCTGGAGTTCCATCTATGTTGGTAAAAGACGATAAAGGAAATCTGGTTCCCTTAGTCGATTTACAAGGAAAGTTCAGACCAGAAATGCAAGAATTTGCTGGACTGTATGTCAAAAATGAATACTACAAGGATGGTGAAGCGCCTGAACGTTCAGCAGATGTTCAAATTGCCATCAAACTAAAGGAAGAAAATAAAGCATTTAACGTAGCAAAATACGAACACAGTTATCCGCATTGTTGGAGAACAGACAAACCAATTTTATATTATCCATTAGATTCTTGGTTCATCAAAGCAACTGCTGCGAAGGACAGAATGATGGAATTAAATAAAACAATCAACTGGAAACCAGAATCTACAGGAACTGGTCGTTTTGGAAAATGGCTGGAAAATTTAAATGATTGGAATCTTTCCCGTTCTCGTTACTGGGGAATTCCAATTCCAATTTGGTCGACAGCTGAAGGAGATGAAAGAATCATAATTTCATCGGTTGAACAGTTAAAAAATGAATGCGATAAATCGGTTGAAGCTGGGTTGATGAAAGTAAATCCATTGGCTGAATTTGTTATTGGTGATATGTCGGATGCGAATTATTCTAAAATTGATCTCCATAAAAATTATGTGGATACCATCATTTTAGTTTCCGCTTCAGGGCAACCGATGCGCCGTGAGTCAGACTTAATTGATGTTTGGTTCGATTCTGGCTCAATGCCTTATGCTCAATGGCATTATCCATTTGAAAACAAAGAATTAATAGATGGTAATAAAGCATTCCCTGGTGATTTTATCGCAGAAGGAGTGGATCAAACACGTGGATGGTTTTACACGCTACACGCAATATCAACGATGGTTTTTGATAAAGTAGCGTATAAAAACGTTATTTCAAACGGATTGGTGCTGGACAAAAATGGACAAAAAATGTCGAAACGTTTAGGAAATACGATTGAGCCATTCGAATGTTTAAAGCAATATGGTCCTGATGCTGCGCGCTGGTATATGATTACAAATGCACAACCGTGGGATAATTTAAAATTTGATTTAGAAGGAATTACAGAAGTACAGCGAAAATTCTTCGGAACGTTATACAATACTTATTCATTCTTTACACTGTATGCAAACATTGATGGTTTCAATTATTCTGAGCCAGACGTAAAATTAGAAGAAAGACCAGAAATTGACCGTTGGGTATTATCACAATTGCATTCATTGATTCAAAATGTAGAGGAAGCATATGAAACCTACGAACCAACAAAGGCAGGACGTTTAATCCAAGAATTTGTAAGCGATCAATTATCTAACTGGTATGTTCGTTTGTGCAGACGACGTTTTTGGAAAAGCGATGATTCGCAAGATAAACTATCTGCCTATCAAACTCTTTATAGTTGTTTAGAAACAGTGGCGATTTTAGGCTCCCCAATTGCCCCCTTCTTTATGGATCAATTGTTTAGTGATTTGAACGCTGTAACGAAAAAACATACGGAGGTTTCTGTTCACTTAGCAAAATTTCCGAAAGTGAATAGTACCCTTATCGATACTGAATTAGAGGCGCAAATGGAAATTGCACAACGTGTTTCATCCATGGTTTTGGGGATCCGAAAGAAAGAAAGAATTCGTGTCAGACAGCCATTGCAAACGATTATGGTTCCCACGTTAAGTCAAGTTTTCTCTGATAATATCATGCATGTAAAAGACCTGATTCTTTCAGAAGTGAATGTCAAAGAATTGACGTTGTTGGAGGAAGGAAATGGTGTATTAGTAAAAAGTATTAAGCCAAACTTTAAAACGATCGGCCCAAAATTCGGAAAACACATGAAAGCAATTTCAGTAATTGTGAGCCAAATGACCACAGATGATATTGCTAAAATAGAATCAAATGAAGGATGGAAAGGTGCTATTGACGGAGAATCCATCACCTTAGAATTGGAGGATTTTGAAATAGTTGCACAAGATATTCCAGGATGGTTAGTAAGTGTTGAAGGCGGATTAACGGTTGCCTTAGACATCACTATTTCAGAAGAACTTAGAGCAGAAGGAATTGCACGTGAATTGGTAAATAGAGTTCAAAACCTGCGAAAAGATTCAGGTTTAGAAATTACAGACCGCATATTATTAAAAGTAGATACCAATGATTTAATTCAACGTGCCATAAAAGCAAACCAAGAATACGTTTGTAATGAAGTTTTGGCCAATGAAATTATTTTTGAAGCATTAGGGCAAGAAGCATTAATGACGGATTTAGAGAATGAAGGGGACGCTCGACTTTCATTAGTAAAAGGATAAAATTCCCTTCCCTCTTCTTCACAGATTTTTAAAAATACTAGAAATGAGATTATTAATAAAATAGAAAGAAAGTCAAATACATGATAAATCAATTCGCATGGATAGGTGTATCATCTGTATTTCGTATCTTTGAAAGTAACAACAAAAGTTTATGTCAAAAAATAGAAAACAAGAAGCACTCGATTATCATTCTTCTGGAAAACCAGGAAAAATTGAAGTAGTTCCTACAAAACCATATGCATCGCAACGAGATTTATCTTTAGCATACTCTCCGGGCGTAGCAGAGCCCTGCTTAAAAATTGCAGAGAACAGAGAAGATGTGTATAAATATACCGCAAAAGGAAATTTAGTAGCCGTAATAACCAACGGAACTGCGGTTTTAGGATTAGGAGATATTGGTCCCGAAGCATCAAAGCCGGTGATGGAAGGAAAAGGACTACTTTTCAAAATATTTGCTGATTTAGATGTTTTTGACATTGAAATTGACGCAAGTGATCCAGAATTATTTA
Source organism: Flavobacteriales bacterium (assembly GCA_947449575.1). Taxonomy (GTDB): domain Bacteria; phylum Bacteroidota; class Bacteroidia; order Flavobacteriales_D; family Crocinitomicaceae; genus CAIUKX01. Next base: position 19,486 of record CANFRV010000028.1, on the reverse strand, counting down.
TACAAACTGTCAAAGCTATTTCTCCAACATTTGGTGCGATTAATCTAGAAGATATCAAAGCTCCAGAAGCATTTGAAATCGAACGGAGATTAAAAGAAGAATTGAATATCCCGATTATGCATGATGATCAGCACGGGACAGCAATTATTTCTTCCGCTGCCTTATTGAATGCATTAGAATTAGCCAAAAAGAAAATTGAAAAAGTAAAAATAATTGTTTCTGGTGCAGGTGCAGCGGCAATATCTTGTGCTAGATTGTACAATATGTTGGGAGCAAAACTAGAAAACATTTACCTTTTTGATTCAAAAGGACTAATTTATAATGATCGACCTGATTTAGATGAACACAAGCAATTTTTCGCTTGTCATAAAAAAGACATGACTTTAATGGAAGGCTTTAAAGGAGCTGATGTGTTTTTAGGATTGTCAAAAGGAGGAGTGGTATCAAAAGATATGATCAAATTAATGGCAAAAGATCCAATCGTTTTTGCATTAGCCAACCCGGAACCTGAAATTTCTTATAAAGACGCTATGTCTGTTAGAAAGGATATTATCATGGCAACAGGTCGTTCCGATCATCCTAATCAAGTGAATAATGTACTTGGTTTCCCTTATATTTTTAGAGGAGCTTTAGATGTTAGAGCAACAACCATTAATGAAGAGATGAAATTGGCGGCCGTAAAAGCGCTAGCTGCATTGGCAAAAGAAACAATTCCGGAAGAAGTTATTGAAGCATATGGTGAAAAAAACATTCTTTTTGGAAGAGAACAAATCATTCCTAAACCATTAGATCCGCGATTAATTTATCATGTTGCACCTGCTGTTGCGAGAGCAGCAATGGAATCAGGCGTTGCTCTTCAACCCATTACAGACTGGGATGAATATGATATGCAGTTGAAAAATCGTTTAGGCATTGATAATAAATTGATCCGTAACATCACTTCAAAAGCACAAAGTAATCCAAAACGAGTTGTTTTTGCTGAAGCAGATAATATTAAAATATTAAAAGCAGCTCAAACTTGCTTAGAAGAAGGATTTGCTTACCCTATATTATTAGGAAAAAGAAAAGTTATTGAACGACTAATAGAAGAGTATTCACTTGAATTTGGCCAAGTAATCGTTATTGACCCAAAATCTGATGAAGAAGAAGAGCGTCGGATCAGATATGGAAAAGCCTTGTTTGAAAAACGTAAACGTAAAGGACTTACGGAGTTTGAAGCGGTTCAAATTATGCGAGAACGTAACCATTTTGGAGCAATGATGGTTGAACTGGGAGACGCTGATGCGATGATTTCTGGATTAACACGAAATTACAGGGATGTTGTAAGACCTGTAATTCAAACAGTAGGTTTACAAAAAGACGTACATACCATTGCTGGGATGTATATTCTTGTGACAAAAAGAGGTCCTTTGTTTTTAGCAGATACAACTATTAATATGGATCCTTCAGCGGAGCAAATAGCGGAATTGACCAATAACGTAGCAAAAATGGTTCGTAAATTTAAGGTTACTCCACGTATTGCGCTGTTGAGTTACTCTAATTTTGGTTCATCCCCGGGAAAAGACTCAGAAAAAATGGCGAAAGCAGTTGATCTGTTACATACTAATTATCCTTCTTTAATTGTTGATGGTGAGGTTCAGGCTAATTTTGCGTTAAACAATGACTTAATGATGGAAAAATTTTCTTTCTCACATTTAGCAAACAAGCAAGTAAATGTGTTAATTTTCCCCAATCTTTCTTCAGGAAATATCGCTTATAAATTACTGCAAGAGATGACAGATGGAGATGCCATTGGGCCTGTGTTAGTCGGCTTAAAAAAATCGATACATGTACTGCAATTAGGTTCTTCTGTAAGAGAAATAATTAATATGGTAAAAATAGCCGTTGTAGACGCACAAAATAAATAAAAATGATAGCGCATTTACACGGGAAATTAATTGAAAAAAATCCAACCACTCTCATTATTGAGTGCGCGGGCGTTGGATATGAAGTAAAAATCTCTTTAACCACTTTTTCTGCCATAGGACCTGCAGAATCTATTATGATTTTTACGCAACATATTGTTCGCGAAGATGCGCAATTACTATATGGTTTTGCCACCAAAGAAGAACGAGAAATGTTTAATCATTTAATCTCTGTTTCTGGTATTGGGCCCAATACTGCCATGATTATGTTATCCTCGCTTACCCCTGAAGAAGTTGCACATGCTATTCAAACAGATGATGTAAAAACGATTCAAGGAGTTAAAGGAATTGGAATCAAAACAGCTCAAAGAGTGATCATTGACTTAAAGGATAAAATGTTAAAAATCACCTTTTCTTCGGAAAATGTTTTCGCTCAGAACAATACAAATCGTTTTGATGCGTTAACTGCTCTGGTTTCTTTAGGTTTTGACAAAAAAACAGTCGAAAAAGCCATAGATAAAATTTCAACTGGAGAAGAAACAGTTGAACAATTAATAAAACAGGCATTGAAAATATTATAAACATTGAATTTTACAAGAAGTGCATATTATAATTTAATCCTACTACTTCTATTGATTTCCTCTGGGATTTCTATGGATGCAATGGGTCAGGATACCTTGCAGTTCCCAGTTAATAACGTGCCCGACCCTACCTTAACAAAGCCTCAAAGTTTTGATTTAGGAGACCCTTCCTCCATGAAACAAACAATTGTGTATGATCCCACGACAGGGACATATATTTTTAAGGAAACTATTGGAAATACCGGTTTGAACTATAGAAATCCATCGATGATGACCTTGGATGAATATATTGAATACGAGCGTAAAAAAGCACAAAAGAAAAATTGGGAAGCTAAAATACAAGAGCAAACCAAAGAAAATCGACCTTTTGAATTACCTATAAAAGTTGGAAGTAAGCTTTTTGAAAACTTCTTTGGTTCTGACCAAATTACCATTCGTCCTGCTGGATCTGTCGAATTATCTTTTGGGGTTAATTCATCTCGATACGACAACCCTATTTTACCTGTAAAACAAAGAAAAATTACTCGTTTCGATTTTCAGCAGCAAATTCAGTTAAATTTAGTTGGACAAATTGGGACAAAATTAAAAATAGGAACCAGTTACAATACGCAAGCGGCATTTGATTTTGACAATATTTCCAAACTAGAATACACTGGAAATGAAGATCAAATTATGCAAAAAATCGCTTTGGGAAATGTTTCTATGCCGCTTCCTACTTCTCTTATACAAGGTTCACAAACTCTTTTTGGTGTCCAAACAAAGTTAAAATTTGGAAGAGCAACTGTGGACTTAATAGCAGCATCTTCAAAAGGGAAAAGACAAGAAATTAATATTGCAGGAAAAGCTCAAGTTCAAACCTTTGAATTGGGAGCTGACAGCTATGAGGCAAATAGACATTATTTTGTCAATATGTATCATCGTGAACAATATGATCACGCAATGTCCACTTTGCCCATTGTTAGTTCGGGAATTAACATCACACGGATGGAGGTTTGGTTGACAAATAAGACAAATAATACCGAAAACACGCGAAATGTGATTGCGTTTGCAGATTTAGGAGAAGCGAATCCCGATGATTGTCAAGGTAGTCCTGGTGGACCTTATTCCGCAACTGGATTGCCAGACAACACTGCAAATGGTCTTTATAAATGGGTAAGTGATGCCGCTGCAAATCCTGAAATTAGGGGTTTTTCAAACGCAGTTACCGCACTATCTATTCCAACGGCAAGTCCCGGTCCATTTCAACAAGCTGTTCATTATGAAAAAGTTCAAAATGCAAGAAAATTAACAGATGCAGAATATTCTTACAATTCTTTACTTGGGTTTATTTCCCTGAATTTACCCTTAAATAATGATGAAGTACTTGCTGTTGCCTATGAATACACGTACAAAGGATCGACCTACACCGTTGGAGAATTATCTACGGATGGTGTAGCTGGGACTTCTGCATTGATTGTGAAATTATTAAAGCCTACGATAACAAATCCACAGAATAAAATATGGGATTTAATGATGAAAAATGTCTATTCTATAGGTGCATATCAAGTTGGTCAGCAAGGTTTCCGAATGAATTTCTTGTATAACAATCCAGCCACTTCATTACAAGTTCCTTTTTTTCCCTATCCTGGTGTAGACGATAAACTGCTTGTTGAACTACTCGACATGGATAAAATAAATCAAAATAATCAACCATTTTCAGATGGGGTATTCGATTTTTCTCCTATGAATTTTGTCGGTAACAAGGCGGATAATGGAGGTACGATAAATACAAAAAATGGGCGTGTTTACTTTTCTTCTGTGGAGCCTTTTGGGAAAACATTAAAAACCAAATTAGCCGCTGCGGGGATATCCTCTACCATCATAAATCAAATCGCTTTCACGGAATTATACGATTCAACAAAAACTGCGGCTCAACAAATTCCTGCAAAAAATAGATTTAGTTTTAAAGGAGAATATCAATCTTCTGTAACTTCTGACATTCCTTTAAATGCTTTGAATGTGCCCGAAGGAGCTGTAACAGTAACTGCAGGTGGAATAAAATTAATTGAAGGAACTGATTACACAGTTGATTACAATTTAGGGCGAGTAAAAATATTAAATACTGGAATTTTAGAATCAAATACTCCAATAAAAATCTCCATTGAAAGCAATTCAGTCTTTGGATTTCAATCAAAATCATTACTTGGGTCAAGGTATAATTACCGATTTAGCGAAAATCTAAACATCGGCGCTACATGGATGAGAATGATGGAACGACCGGTTACTCAAAAGGTAGATATTGGAAGCGAGCCATTTAAAAATAATGTTTTAGGCTTAGATATTGCCTACAAAACAGGACTTCCATTTTTAACCAAAATGGTCGACTTACTGCCCGTGCTATCAACTACTGAAAAATCAACCTTCTCCTTTTCTGGGGAATTTGCCCATATTATCCCTGGAGCACCAAAAGCAATTAGTAAAGCTGGAATATCCTATATTGATGATTTTGAAGGTGCACAGAGCACTATTGACTTAAAGACACCAAGCGCTTGGAGAATAGCCTCAGTGCCTCAAGGGCAAACAAGTACATTGTTTCCAGAGGCGTCGAATAAAAACTTATCTGCAGGATATAAACGAGCAAAAGTGGCTTGGTATAATATCGATCAATTATTTTACGCCAGTAATGCCATGACACCGCAACATATCAAAGACCATCCTGAAATGCTTTCTGATAGTCGAATGAGGTTGGTGCAAACAAAAGAATTGTTCCCAAATACACAATTAGCATACGGAACTCCTGCTCCTCTTCAAATGCTTGATCTGTCATATTATCCGAAAGAAAGAGGAATGTATAACTATGATACAACTGGAATTGGGGGTGACGGTCTTTGGACAAATCCTGAAAATAGATGGGGCGGTATCATGCGCGCTTTATCAACGAATGATTTTGAGCAAAGTAATATCCAATATATCCAATTTTGGATGCTTGATCCCTACAATGTGGATGCGGAAGCTGTAAATCCTGCTGCGCAACATACAGGAGGAAATTTATATTTCAATCTGGGGAATATTTCTGAAGATGTACTTCCTGATTCCTATAAAAGTTATGAAAATGGATTACCTCCTACAGGAGTGTCTATTCAAGACGATGTCGACACAACTGTTTGGGCAAGGGTTTCGACACAGCAACCCGTTGTAAATGCATTCGATACAGACAATGCATCTAGAGAAAATCAAGATGTCGGATTGGATGGTTGGAAAGATTCTGATGAATTGGTACAGTTCTCAAAATATGTAAACTGGGTGCAAGCATCTGGCTTATCAGCAGCAGCCAAAGCGAAATTAACAGCCGATCCTTCCAGTGATAACTATATATATTACCGCTCAGATCAAGCAGACGATAGTTCTTTCAATATTCTAAAAAGATATAAGAATTATAACAGTATGGAAGGGAATTCTCCTACGACTGATATGTCAAATGCTACAAATTTAAAAAATGGGCCCTATCCAACCCAAGGAAGCACAACTCCCGACAATGAAGATATTAATGCCGATAATAATTTAGCTGAATCTGAAAGTTATTTTCAATATAAAGTGAGTCTAAAACCAGGAGATACGGTTGTCGGAACAAATTTTATTACAAGTGTACAGCAAATAACTGTTGGATCAGGAACCACTCAAAAAGTTGAAAAATGGTATCAATATAAAATTCCAATCAAGGAATTTGAATCGAAAATAAATGGAATTCAAGATTTCAGATCTATTCGATTTATGCGTATGTATATGAAAGATTTTGACGAAGAGGTCGTTTTAAGGTTTGCTCGTTTAGAATTGATTCGGGGGGAATGGCGAAAATACGCAAATGATCTAACACAACCTGGCGAAGGAATAACTCCAGAGCCAAATTCCACATCATTCAATATTGGAACTGTAAACGTTGAAGAAAACGACCAAAGAGAGCCTGTAAAATATGAAATTCCTCCAGGAATTGCAAGAGAAGTAGATCCATCGCAAGCTGTTCAAAGACAATTAAATGAGCAATCCTTAGTGTTAAGTGTTTGTAATTTAAAAGATGGAGACGCACGTGCAGCCTACAAAAATGTTCAATTTGATGTTCGAACATACAAAAAGTTAAAAATGTTTGTTCATGCTGAAGAGGTAACTCCTATGATGCCTTATAAAAATGAAGAACTGACAATGTTTGTGCGATTGGGTTCTGATTTTACAGATAACTATTATGAATATGAATTCCCATTAAATAAAACAGAATGGCACGCAACATTGCCAGAAGATATTTGGCCGAGCTCGAATGACATGGAAATTGTGTTTGATGATCTATTAAAATTAAAAGAAAACCGAAATAAAGCAGTTTCAAGCGGAAGTTCTTCCATTTCATATGTTGTTGAATACAGCGAAACGGATCCTCAAAATGCAAAGCGCGTCATTAAAGTAAAAGGTAGTCCAAATTTACAGGGCTTGAAAACAATGATGATTGGTGTACGAAATCCTGGGAAAAACCAAATAAATCCTTGGCCTAATGGTGGTGCAGACAATGGTGAACCCGAATGTGTGATTGTATGGGTGAATGAATTACGCCTCACCGACTTTATTAGTGAAGGTGGTTCTGCTGCAATTGCGCAAGCTCAAGTCAAAGCAGCAGATTTTGGAACCGCACAAATTTCTGGGAATTACAGTGGCGTCAATTGGGGAAGTGTTGAAAGTCGCGTTCAAGAAAGACAACGTAATGAAAAAATTGGATTAGACATGAACACAAATGTTCAATTAGGTCAATTTTTTGGGAAACAAGCGAGGGTTTCATTGCCTTTCTTTTATGGACATTCACTAAATGTAATTAACCCTGAATATGATCCGTTTAATCCAGATATTAAACTAAGTGACTACAGTTTATCTGAACGAAAACAAAAATCACAACTGGGTCAAGATTTAACTGAACGAAAATCGTACAACTTTACAAATGTGCGAAAAGAAGCGGCAGCTGGAGCTACACCACATTTTTGGAAAGTCTCTAACTGGTCACTAAATTATGCATTCGCCGAAAATTTACGAAAAGATTTTAATACCAAATTTGACCGAACAAAAACATGGACTGGTGGTATAAATTATAATTATTCATTTAATACGGTGCCTCTTGAGCCTTTCAAAAAGGTAAAATTTATGCAAAAATCGAAATGGTGGGCTATTATTAAGGACATGAATGTCTATTTAATGCCTAAAAACATTTCTTTTACAAATGACTTATCTCGAATTTATAATGAACGCCAGATTAGAAATAATATGGTACCGGATTATGAATTCAAAGCAGTGTATGTCAAACAATTTACTTGGAAGAGACAATATAACTTAGGATACGATATTACAAAAAACTTGAAATTTAATTTTGACGCAACCAATCGATCTATCTTTGAGGAAGGACAAGGACAAGTTGATAGAAAAGCTAATCCAGCTAATTTTCAAGCATTTAAAGATTCTATATCCAATCAATTATTGAAAGGTGGAAAAGCAATGGATTATGCCCATAACTTCACCTTAAGTTATAGCGTTCCTCTCGATAAAATCCCTCTGCTTAATTGGGTGACAGCTAATATTAAATACGGCGGCAGTTTCAATTGGCAACGTGCGCCATTGGGACAATCTGACTTTGGAAACACGATTCAAAACACAAGGACAGTAAATGTGACTTCTCAGATGAATTTCACCACTTTATACAATAAAGTACCTTACCTGAAAAAGGTGAATAGCGATGGGAAAGGTCAAAGAACAAGCATGACAAGTAAATCGCTTACGGGTGATGATGCTGCCGATTCTAAAAAACAAGATTCAGATAAGGACAAAGACAAACTTAAACCCGTCGATAAAGTTAAACCGATTATAGACGAAAAACCTGAGTCAGAAATGACTAAAAAAGAACTGAGAGAGAAACATAAACGGGAACGAAAAGAAAAAAGAAAAGAAAAAAAGGAGAAACGAATAAAAGATAGAGAGGAACGCAGAAAAGGAAAAGTTGCACCATTAGGAGGTTTCTTAGCGAGAATGTTAATGAGTGTTAGAAATGTTTCCGGCACATACTCGATGACCGACGGAACATTACTTCCTGGATTTAACCAAGAATCTTATGTGCTAGGAATGCCTAATGGACTTGATCGACAATTAACCGCATTTGTCTTCGGTCAACAAGGATATAATTTATTGGGTCGTGCAAATGGATATAATATAACAAATATAGCTTCAAATCATAGCACAAGTAGTGGGTCATCATCTGAAAATTGGTTGGTAAAAAATGAAGATTTAAATAAAGCGCATACAATTACCCATTCTCAAAATATAAATCTGAGAGCAAGTTTAGAGCCTCTAAAAGATTTTACGGTTGAATTAAGCATGAATAGAACCTATGGAAATAACGCGAGTGATTTTTATAGATGGGTAAAAGATGATCCTTTAAATACGGATCCAAATGCTGCTGGACAGTATCGTTCTCAAAGTCAAGTGGAAACTGGAACGTTAACCTATACGACAGTTTCTATTGGTTCAGCATTTGCTATTTCAAATAAAGGAAATCAATATTCTTCTACAACGTTTGAAACAATGTTAAAAAATAGACCGCTTGTTTCTGGGCTATTAGGAAACGCAAATTCGAACTCATCTCTATTAACATCCGGATATCATGATGGCTATGATGGATCACAGCAACAAGTAGTCATGGGAGCATTTTTGACATCTTACACCAATAATGGAGTCAGTTCTAAAAATATTAATCCTATTAAAAACGTCCCTTTACCAAACTGGTCTGTCAATTATAACGGGCTTACAAAAATGCCTTTCATGAAAAAATTGGCTAAAAACTTTGTCGTTCGTCATGGATATAGCTCTACTGTTTCAATTGCAGGAATGCAAACCAATTTAAAGGCAAATGAAAATAATTCAGCAAGAGATATCAATAACAATTTTGAGGCAATGAAAGTTATTCAAAACGTTACTATCTCGGAACGCTTTTCACCACTTATTGGTATTGATGCTACTTGGAACGTGAAAGGCCAAGGTTTGATTACGAAATTTGAGATTAAAAAAGACAGAAGTGCGACTCTTTCGTTAAACAATAATCAAGTGACAGAAATTTTAGGGACAGAATGGGTAATCGGTTCAGGCTTTAAATTTACAAAAGTTCAAATTCCGATTAAGAAAATTCCGGCAAGCCCCGTAAACATTCGTTTTGACTTATCATTCAGAGATAATCAAACAGTGATTCGGAAGGTAGTTGAACATTCGAATCAAGCAACTGCTGGACAAAGGGTCGTTTCTATCAAATCTTCTGCCGATTACAATATTGGAACAAACTTAGTCATCCAATTGTATTATGACCAAGTAATCACTACTCCAAAAATTGCGACATCCTATCCAACAGGGAATATGAGTTGTGGTATTCGTTTACGTTTTAATTTAGCGGGGGTTCAATAATGCAGAGAAAAGGACACATACGACTTGCTAAAGAAGGAGATGAAAACGATATTCATCAACTTATAAAAGATCTAGCAGAATTTGAAAAAGCCCCAAATGAAGTGACAAATAGCGTTTCAGATTTGCGTAAACATTTATTTGAAGATAAAATATGTGAAGCAATCGTGTATGAAATTGAAAATAGAGTGGTTGGTTTCGCGCTTTATTACATGTCTTATTCAACGTGGAAAGGCATTTGTCTCTATTTAGAAGATTTGTATGTTCTGCCTGAATTAAGAAGTTTTGGCTATGGTTCCATGTTATTTGATGAAGTAGTATCCATTGCACAACGAACAGGTGTAAAAAGAATGGATTGGCAGGTTTTAGATTGGAATGAAGCAGCAATAAAATTTTATAAAGGAAAAAATGCTATTCTGGATGGTGAGTGGATCAACGGAAGAATCTTTTTTAATTAGATAGAAATTAAAATTAGGTTGAGAAGAAGAGGATCCTTTCTTCTTCTCAACCTAATAAAATCAAGATTCTATAATAAATCGTTTGCCAAGTTTGCTAAATCGGAACGTTCTCCTCGTTCAAGTTTTACATGAGCAAATAAAGGCTGCCCTTTCAATTTATCAATTAAATAGGCTAAACCATTACTGTGTTCATCTAAATAAGGCGTATCAATTTGGTGCACATCTCCAGTAAAAATAATTTTAGTGTTTTCTCCTGCACGCGTGATAATGGTTTTTATTTCATGCGGCGTCAGATTTTGAGCTTCGTCCACAATAAATAAAATATTAGATAAACTTCGACCGCGAATAAATGCTAACGGGATAATCACAATTTTACCTTGTTGCTCCATTTCGATGATCGCCCGATGTTTTTTCTCGTTTTCTCCAAATTGCGATTTGATATATTTCAAATTATCCCAAAGTGGTTCCATATAAGGACTGATTTTATCATTTGCATCACCCGGAAGGAAACCTATTTCTTTATTTGACAATGGCACAATAGGACGAGCTAAAATTATTTGTTGATACGATTTTGCTTGCTCAAGCGCCGATGCTAAAGCCAAAAGTGTTTTTCCTGTTCCAGCCACTCCTTGCAAAGCCACTAACCGAACGTTCGAATTTAATAAGGCGTTAAATGCAAAGGCTTGTTCAGCGTTCTTTGGCTTAATTCCGTAGACAAATTCTTTTTCAATTCGCTCAATATAATCTGTTGCTTGATTATATACCGCCAAAGAAGAGGTTTTTCCATTCTTTAAGATATAATATCCATTCGGTATCTTCTTTTCTCCAAGCACATCATTTTCGGCAATTTTGCCATGTGTAAATATTTGCCGAATAATCTCAGAATCTACGTTGTCAATTGTATACGTTCCTGGTTTGTCTAAATCCGTTGTATTTACCTTACCAGTCGCATAATCTTCTGCTGCAATACCCAAAGCTTTGGCTTTGATCCGCATATTGATATCTTTGGTCACCAACTTGACTTCAAATTTAGGCTCGGTTTCTTTCAGGAAAAGGGCTGAATTGATGATTTTATGGTCATTTTTACCAACCGAATACACATATTCTGCATTCACTTCCCTTGGATTGTGCTCCAATGCAATTTTAAAATTTCCCTGCTTACTTCCTAAAGAAATCCATTCTTGTAAACTTGCATCTAAAGATAATTTATCAATAAATCGAATGACTTCTCTCGCAGAAAAGTTTTTTGAATCATTTCCAACTTTGAACTTATCCAATTCTTCCAAGACAGTAATCGGAATGGCAACATTGTTGTCTCCAAAATGGTTAATGGCTTGATGATCGTGTAAAAGTACTGATGTATCTAAAACGTATATTTTCTTTTTCTTCGCCATATCTTACATTTTTATATTTAATGTTAAGATACAGCTTTTTTATGTAAGAAAGAAACAAAAATAATTAGTTGATAAGACTAAATTGTTAATATGTTATTTCAGGAGTCTAAAAGAACTTATTTCTTCTGATTATTCTATCAATTGGAATATGAATCGTACCAAATAGTTCATTTGCACCCAAAGAATCTATGTAAAATCCAAGTTTAGTTCCATTTTCCGTCCATAATCCATGATTATAAGAGTTGACTTCCATGGCAGGAACTTTAGCGCCAGAATAAAAAAGAATATTTCCATCCTTTTGATACATACTTAATTGAGGAGAGGTCAGGAATCGATAATAGTTTTGATCTTTTCTTAATATCCCTTTTCTCATCAATTGACTAATAAAATAGGGGCCTTGTTTATTTACTGAAAAAAGTAACGAAAAACTAGGTACAAGAACATCTTTCGTTCTTTTTACTTCAACAATATTAAATTCATCATCCATTTCTGATGTTACATATTCTTCCTTAACAATGGATGTACCACCTTGCTTAAAAGATAAATCTCCCGTCCAGGCATTAAAAAATTCAACCGTTGGAAAACTAATTCTCCGACCTAACTTGATCAAATATTTATAAATTAAATCTTCGCGATCATTCCTCAAATCATTAATATCTAAATGAATGCTCATAAATTTACTAGTAGATTCTTTCGAGGTTAAGCTAATCCCTTCTTTCTTCGTGTGCACATTCCAAGGTTTCGAATTTTTAATATACGTAAGTAAACTGAAACTTGATGAATCGCTATTATGAGCAAAAATCGCCTTTTCTATCCCTTGTTCTTGTAATTTTCGCCAATTAGAATAAATGACCAATTTTTCATTTTTAAACTGCTTTTCTGCTAAAAAATTCTTCCAACATGGTGCTATTCCCCCTTTTTTAGCGAACAGTATTTGTTTTAATTCTTGTGCAAATTGATTTCCTTTATAGAGAAAAATCCAATTTTTATCATATGTTAAATAACCCGATTCTTTCTCGTATTTATATGTTTTTTGCTCATAAATTAGGGTGTCAGAAAGGTGTAAAATTTTCTTTAAGCGCTGGATTCCTGGCGTAATTTTACTACTGTCCGCCACTTCTACTAAAACCCCCCAATTTCCGTCCTCATTGGCGAAAAAATAAAGTGGTTTTTGTAAATTTAAACCATAATTTTTTCCTTGACTTAATATAAATTCTTGTGTAAAAAAATCGCGAAAAGGAATTTTATTATAGAATAACATTCCTGTCGTTTCTCTGGCTAAATCGAGTAGGTAACAGCGGCCTAAAAAGTCTGCTTTTGGCAATCTATCTTCAAACGAAGGCTGTTCTGTCTGACCTTCAAAGAAGGGGCTGAAGTAGATAAAACTTCCAACAGCGCTCGCTAAAACTAATACAAATAGTACTTTTCTAAACATGTTCCCGTTACATCTATTTTAAAAGAACATAAATACTATTTACTAAATCTAAAATATATTTCCCTGAGTTTCCTTCTGTGTCAACATAATTATAGTTGACTTCAAAACTTGTTTTTCGATCTGTTGACTCAGAAGATAATAATTCCATGACCCCCGTTTTTTCGCGCATTGCATCTAAAATATCGTTTTGCTCATTCGTGAACATTTCACGAGGAAGCTTCTTGAGGGTTTTGCTCCAATCAACATACGCATACATAAACCCACTTTTTTTCATCTTGTGAGCGGCTTTCCCAGACAAAGAATTGCGTCCGTATCCATCCGAATGTTTTACTGCTAAATCTTCATCATTGGTAAAAAGTAATAACCCATTTTTATTGATAATGTATAAAGGCACTGATTCTAAAATTGCATCTTCAAATCTCCAGTAGGAACCATAATTTTTGCACTGAGATGTCAAATGAGAAATATGATTTAATATCAAATCGGGTATATCTGGACGTTCTGTTGATAGACCAAAAACAAAAAGAGGCATGTCTTCTTCACCCTCCACGACACTTTCAGTATAATTATAATCTTCATCATATTGAAATTCAATCTTTTTTGTTTTTACTTTTTTAATCCCATTAAATGTTCCAAACATACTGCCCTTATACGTGTCAAATAATGCATCTTTATTAATGAACTCATTTAAAATTTTTATTGTTAACAGTGTATTGGAAAGACGCGCATCTTTTTGCTTTTCAAGAATAGGAACAATCACTTTAAAAGACTGCTCATATGCCTCACGCAGATTCACATTATAACTGAAATGAGCTGGGCTGGCTTCGTGGATATATTTCAAAATAGATTTATCAAACTTTGAATCGTTCAGTTTTTGATAGATTGATCCCAATTCAGTACTATAATTGGATTCCAATTTAAGTTCAATTGAATTGTCATTTATAATAAAATCCCCCAAGATTACATTTCCTGTATACAAGTCACTTACTTCATCGAATAAACTAGGAAAAACAGATTGTAAGTACCAAAAATTTTGCTCTTTCTTAAAATTACGCGAGTTGTCCATATAGAAAATACCTTCTGTTTTATGGATTAATTGATTTGCAAATAAAGGGTCCGATTTCTTTAAATTATTCCCTTTAATAAACAAATCATCGCATATTTCATCTAAATATTGCCTTTGGAAAATAGTCAAAACACTATCCTTTAATTCATTATAGTTTTTTTCATTTGGATTTTCTAATGCATCAGGAAAATTATAATCCGTTTCTTCAATTTCTCCTCCTTCAATCGAATCAATCATTTCAAGATCAAATTCTTCTTCTTCTAAAATAAGATTCTCATCTTCAACGACATTAATTTCATCACTGTTTTCATCCCAAGGTGATGTATTGCCTCTAGAATACCACAAAGAATCGGTGTATTTTAATATCTTCTCATCTAATGGTTCAACACGAATCAATACACCAATATTTCCTTTAATAATCAGATGATTAGCTAAAGATGAATAATATTCAACACCAGGTATTTTACTTGTTATTTTATCAAAATCATCAAAAACAGTAAATAATTGAGCTTTATTTTTTATTCCAAAAGTGAAGCCTGACACCTCATGATCCGCTCCTTTACCATAAAAAACATTTAATTTTTGTTCGAAGTCTATTCCTGAATCTTTTAAAGTCTTTCCTGATGTTGACCCATCAAACAATTCAGTTTGCACTTCTTCCATGAATTCATATTGAACCAAATCATCCATTGAAATCTTTTGCAAAAGAGAAATATTATTGATACTGAAAACAGTAACTGCATCCCTTGGAATAAAGTCTTCTGAGTTTTGTCCAACAACCTGTAAGCTGAAGAATATGGTCGTGATTATGATACTTAATTTCATATGTTGGTATTTTGTTTTTTGATCGTCGATTTTATATAGTGTTCAGTAGAAAAAAATTCTCGAACAGGTAAATTAATTTCAAACATTTAAATCCTACTTTTTTCCTTTAAATTACTAAAAAATAGCAATACTTCCTACATTTAGTTTTTGAGAGGACTAAGATATACTGTATTTTCCAATAATTTAGCATTTTTAACCAAGGAATATGTATCTGTTTGTAACATTATAGCAAGCTTACTTCCCGAAAGCTTTGCCGAAGGATTGTCAAATTTTTCAATTATTCTATCAAACCTAGTGATTGACGTATATTTTCCTTGCTTTAAAAGATTTATTTCATTCTCTGTCAAAGACTTCGTTTTATTAATTGTCAGTTCAGGAATCGATCGTGTCAATTTTTGACCTTCCCATTTAAGCCAAATGTGAGATAAATCCTCCATGTTTTTTGTTAAACTTTCTTCCGAAACAATTTCCTTAATAGCCTCTTGTAAAGCATTTACACTCGTAAAATCGCATTTCAATTTAAAAAGAAAGTCGGTAAAATTTGTCTCAATAGAAACATTTGAAATTCCTTCTTTTTTCTCAAATTTAGCTTTAATACGTGCTATTTCCTCTTTAATAAATGGAATAGAAGGTACTTTTTTTCCTTCTAAACTATCTAAAGCGAGGATTGAATTTATCTTTAATTTACTGGAGCTCAAGTTAATGTTATATTTAAAAGTTCCTGTTCCATCATTGTGAATCGTAAGATCATCGAAAATTTCAATACAAGATCCAAGTGAAAACAAGGAAAGTATTAATAAGAAATATAATTTTAACTTCATACTACAAATTTAGACAAAAGGTTGTTTCAAATACAATACCAAATAAAAATAGTTTTGAATTTATGTATTATTAACCTTGCTTCCATTTTGTGCTAGTACTAGATTGTCTTAGAAAGCATTTTAGTTAGAGAATTTTAACAAAAACAGGACATACTTTTTTTATGTATTTCTAAAATATCGCTTAACTCTCCTTATATTTGCAACAAAATTCACAAGATGTCTGAAAACAGTCGTATTTCAACAAGTAAAGCTCCCAAAGCGTTAGGGCTTTATCCTCATGCTCGAAAAGTAGGAAATTTATTGTTTCTTTCTGGCGTTGGTCCTCGCGTAGCTGGCTCCGATGCAACGGATTCCGAAGTTCCGGGACTGAAATTAGATAAAAGCGGAAATTTTATTGAGTTCGACTTTGAAGCTCAATGCCGAAGTGTTTTTGAAAATGTACGAATTATTCTTGAAGAATCTGGGTCAAGCTGGGATAAATTAGTTGATGTAACGGTTTTTTTAGTACATATGAAACGAGATTTTCATACGTACAATCGTCTTTACGCTGAGTATTTTAAAGATAATTGCCCATGTCGCACAACAGTTGAAGTAAATTGTCTTCCTTCTCCTATTGCTATTGAATTAAAATGTATTGCAACAATCGATTAAATTATGATTAAATTTCTTATTCGCTGTATCGTAGCCGCATCTTCTTTATCATATGTGGTTTATTTATTTGGAACTGGTCACTGGGGTTGGGCAATTTGTATGATTTTCGTAACGGCAATCATTGGATTATCTTTTTTCCGTAATGAACGAATGATTATGGGTCTTAATCAAATGAGGCTAGGAAATACAGATAAAGCAAAAGAGCACATTAACAAAATAAGTGCACCACAATTTCTTCCTAAAAAACAACATGCCTATGTTTTATTTCTAAAAGCTGTACTTAACAGTCAAGAAATTGGTTTCGCGAAAAGTGAACAATTATTAAGAAAAGCACTTGGAATAGGATTAAGGACCGCTCAAGATAATGCCGTTGCACGTATGCATCTTGCTGGTATTTGTGCCCAAACAAACAGAAGATCAGAAGCAGTTTCTTTGCTTGCTGAAGCGAAAAAACTCGATAAATCTGGCATGATGAGGGAACAAATAAACCAGATGCAAAAACAAATGCAACAAGGTGTTCCTTCAAAAAATCAAATGAGAATGGCTCAAATGTCTGGTGGACGTCAAAAAACACCTCGTCGCTAGACTTTAAAAACGATTTTTGATTCGTTGGCGAACATAAAAATATGGAAAACGAACGTTTGTATACTGACTCTTGGGAGGATTATGAATTAATCGATGCTGGAGGAGGGAAGAAACTAGAAAGATGGGGTTCCATTATCACAATTCGTCCAGAAGTACAAGCCTATTTTAAATCAGGGATTTTATTTACAGAGTGGAACGAACGAGCGCACTTCGAATTTATTTCAAATGGAGCTCAATCTGGCACATGGAAAAGTTTACAGAAAGACATTCCGCAAGCTTGGGAGATTTCCTATCGAAAAATAAAAATTCAATTAGAATTAACTAAATTTAAGCACGTTGGTTTGTTTCCAGAACAGCGTATTAATTGGGATTTCATTTCATCGCGTTTAAATTCCACTCAACGTTTCCTTAATCTCTTTGCATATACTGGCGCTGCATCATGTATTGCAAAAACAACTGGAGCAGAAACTGTTCATGTTGATTCAGTTAAACAATTGATCTCTTGGGCTCGAACAAATCAAGAAGCTAGTAATCTTTCCGATATAAAGTGGGTACATGACGATGCATTAAAATTTGCTGAAAGAGAAATAAAAAGAGGAAATAAATACGACGGAATTATCATGGATCCTCCAGCTTGGGGTCTCGGAGCAAAAGGTGAAAAATGGAAATTAGAAGATAAATTAGAAACGCTCCTTATTAGTGCGAAAGCATTACTTTCAAAAAATGGGTTCTTAATATTGAATACGTATTCCCCTACAATTACTGCAAAAGACATCAACCACCTGGCAAACAAGCATTTTTCGGGAGCGAAAAAAGAGGTGAAAGAACTTTGGATGAAAACCACCACTGGAAAAAATTTATATTATGGGCTTCTATTAAGAATAGGCTGATTTTCTAAAAAACGATTTCAAATACCATTTTATCGATCATTATTTAATCCGATAAAAGATCCTCTTCTTTCACAGAGAATTTCATACACATTTTGCACTGGTATAAGGAACGAGCTTGTATTCATCAGCTTTTTAGCCATAAAAATTGCCCAACTTCAGGTTATTAACAATGCCTCGTGTATCCTCTTTTAAAATTGTTGAAAAACAGCTTCTCTTTTTGATTAAGTTTGTTAGAAAGCCCATTCAGACAGATGTTAAAAGGATTATTCATAGCAATTTTGGTTTCTTTTTATGGAAATGCTCAAAATTTTATCACCATTCGTGATAAAAATTTCGGGGCCTTTCTAAGTGAGAAATATCCTCGTTGTATGAAAGGTAATCAACTAGATGTAAATCGTTTAGAAATAATAAATGAAGAATCTTTGGTGATCAATTCATTACAAATTGAAAGCTTAGAAGGAATTGAATATTTTTCAAATCTGAAGGTTTTAGAATGTGTAGAAAACAATATCTCGTCGATTAAACAGCTTCCATCAACATTAGTAAAGTTGGACTGCAGTATGAATCAGTTGAATTATTTACCGACTTTACCTCCTTCATTAGAGGAGTTGAGTTGCGCTCTCAATACATTGACATTCTTGCCTGATCTTCCTGCATCTTTGAAAATCTTGTATTGCAATTTTAATGAAATTACGCGATTACCAATTCTTCCTAGCTCCTTAGAGTTTTTAGCATGTGGTTCTAATCAGATTTCTTGTTTGCCTCTTCTTCCCGCTTCTATTTTTATGGGAGATATCGCATTAAATCCTCTAAACTGCTTGTCTAGTTATGAAGTTTGGATGGATGAAGAGAGCTTAAAATTACCCTTGTGTGCTAGGAATGATGACTTTGAATTTTCGAATCAATGCATTTGTATTTCAACCACATTGGTAAGCAACAGAGAAATAAATTCTACCATCATTTCAACGAATGATATCCAGATTTATCCTAATCCAACAGAAGGAATAATAAATGTACATGCAGTTCAGCAAATGAATGCACTTCGGATACTGGACTTTAAAGGTTCAATGATCGTAGATAATTCGAAAATCAATCGTGAAAATCAAGATAGTTCTCACATGCAAATTGATCTTTCAGAATTAGTGAATGGCGTTTATTTCGTTGAAGTGACACTTGGGGAAATAATATCTACCTATAAGGTAATCAAAACTAATTAATCCTGTTTCTGTTTTTTTACGATCAAACCCGAATGTTGTCGGGAGCTAGAAAAATTACTTTCAAATCTACTACTCTCATATAACCTTCAAATCTACTTCTGTTTTCATTTCCTCACTTTTCCTTGATGAAAAGTAAGCAAAAATCAAGGATCTTTCCAAGGAATTTTTTACTCCATTCCATTTCGTAAAACCGTACGTAAATACTTTCCT
>CANFRV010000027.1 GCA_947449575.1 Flavobacteriales bacterium | reverse complement strand
TTAGCATTGAGCGAGGCCACAAAAAAATGGACTATGCCAATCAGAGATTGGGGCATAATCCATAATCAATTTTTAATTATTTTTGAAGACAGAATAAGTAGGTATTAAAAATAACTTTTTTCTATTTACACACTTTTCGGGATAGTGTCTTTTTAAATAAATTACAACTTTTGAGAAAGCCTCTTTTTGTATTACATTGAACAAGATTTTTTGCAGGAATAACTAGAACCTTGTATCTCCATGTGTCGATGATCAATATCAACTTTCTTACAACCACATTCACAATGATTTCCGCATCCACAATGATTACCTCCAGTACCACACTTCATCCCTTGACAAGAGCACATACAGTAGGTGTAATCTGTCATCAATAATTTTTGAAAAACGATTCCTTCGGAGGTTGTAGCTTCCTTAAATTGAAGTTTCACTATAATATTGGTTTGGTCATCACTCTCAAATATTTTTAATACCAATACAGAATCTATGATGGCCGTTGGGATTTTTATCCAGTTTTCACCGGTATTCTTTTGGGTAAATAAAATTTCAGCAGCAGCGTCTGATTTCTTCACAAAACCTTGAAGTGTGAAAAGTGACTTGAAGGCATTAGAATTTAATTTTTCTGTAAAATCTTTTGGTGTAAGTGTTTCCATTTTTTTCTTTTTATATCAATCACTATCCATTAGTAATTAAAGTAAAAATACTTTTTCGTCTCCACAGAAAAACTGCATTTAGACAAGAATAGATATGATTAAAATCTTACTTATTAAAATAATAAATAAGATAATGGCAATTCAATCTTTTTTTTAGAATATTGATGAGAAAAGCTAGTATGATCAAATACGGTCAAAAAAAACATTTGAGAAATACCGATAATTTCTATAGGATTTTCTCAAATGCTTTCACTAAAAACAACCAATCTTATACACACTTCAAATTTTCATAATCTAAAATGGAAATAGAACTTTTATCTATAGAAATTAATCCCTCATCTTTAAAATCACTTAACATTCGAATCGTGGTTTCGGTTGCAGTACCTGATAAACTGGCAAGATCATCTCTTGAAATTGTAATCTTAAATTGATTTTCTTCCTGTTCTTTAAATCGATTGTACAAAGTAGTAAGAGCCTCAGCTACTCTTTTCCGAACAGAATCGAACGCTAATTTCATTAATTGTTTTTCTTTGGCTTTGATATCCATGGACATCATCTTAATAAATTTTTGAAAAACATCAATATTCTTATTCATTAAATTTAGAAATTCATCTCTTGGAATCATACAGATGATTGATTCTTCTAAAGTAGATGCAGAATCTGTATATTTCTTATCTCCAAATAAGGCAGAATATCCGAAAAAGTCACCTTCATTATATAATTCAGTAATTAACTCTTTTCCCAGTTCATTTGTTTTGTAAATCTTTACTCTACCTTTCGTGACATAATACACACCTTTGGGAAAAAAACCGTCGATATAGATTATGTCTTTTTTTCTGTAAAATCGAGTATCAAGATCTTCTTTTTCGATCACCTCTTTTAATAATTGAATACCTTTTGTTTCAGAGAGAAAATTACCTAAATCATTATTTTCAAATGAATTATTATTTAGCAAAGCTGATTTCTTGAGGCGAAGTTCAATAACATTTAGAAGCTCACTGCAATTAAAAGGTTTAATGACAAAATCATCCGCTCCAAGATTCATTCCTTTCCTGATATCTTTTTTTTCTGAAATAGATGACATAAAAACAAAAGGAATAACCGCAGTTTCTTCATTTTTTGACAACAAGTTTAAGGCACCATATCCGTCGAGCAATGGCATTAAAATATCACAAAGAATTAAATCTGGTTTTTCTTTTACAGCCTGGTTCACACCTGTCACCCCATTTTCTGCGACGACCACTTTATATTCAGCTAATTCTAAAATTTCAATAAGATTTTCCCTAATTTGTTTATCATCTTCGATAAGGAGTATTTTTTTCATTGTTGCTAATTTTTCTAATAAATATAAAATGACATAAAAGTCGATTAAGATGCCATATCTATCGATTTAGACACTTTTTTACTCCACAAAGTTAATATCATTTTATAATTAATAACCTGATATTTATCAGATAATATGGTGACATTAGTTGAATTATAAACAAGTTATAAACATGTAAATCACTATAAAACAATAAATTAACATGTAATTCATTACTGTTCAAAAAGTTAATGTTAATACCCTTGAAACATTCTCAATTAATTACCTAGGTATTAACTACATGCATTTTTAACTCCTAAAATTATAAAATTTAAGATCCATGGAACAAATCCAAATTAAATAGGTGAAAAAACTAATTTTTTGAATTACTACTACATACCTTAAAACTTTGGATTTTTTCCCAACCATTCCGCCAGATTTTTAATCCTGTAATTTTAAGAATTAAGGCTTGATACAAACTTTGTCCAAATTTTCAATAATTCAGATAAATACCTGATATTCTTTCTTTTTCAAGTACTTGACATCGATCAGATTTATTTCCGAGAATTATCATAGCAGAAAACTGAAATGGATATCAAATTTGTTACTTAACATAATTGAGATATGAACCGAATTATAGCAAAACAAATAAACCACTCAATCATTGAGGAATTTATAAAAAAAATCCGCGAATTAGAATTAATATTTTACGCCTCTGAAGCTGCCAATGAAATGAATTTTAAAAATACAACTGAGTTTCATGAGGCGGTGAAACGAGCGATGGAACTATGCCTCAACGTTGGATTACCACTAGAAGGGAACTTTATGCAAATTTATAAAAGTTCAAAAGAAGGACTCGTATATGATTGGAAAATATCACCTTTAGCTTACCATTTGGTGTGCTTGAATGGAGAATGCTATAATCCAAAAGTAGCAAGAATGCAGGTAGATTTAGTGACCAATCATTTTTTTACTACAAAAAATCGAATACGCATTTAGAACAACTATTGAAAAAAGAGTGTAAAATAATTAACAGTACATACAACTAGAATATATGTGTTTTTCTACCGAAGCAAGTTTTATTTCAGGAGCAGTTCTATCAATAATTGGCATTGCAACCATTAAGAAAGCTCAAACTCCAGCACAAATTATTTTTGCAGTAATACCTCTTCTTTTTGCCGTCCAGCAAATTGCTGAGGGCTTTGTTTGGCTATCATTTTCCAATGCTACATTTGGGCCATGGCATCAATTTTTCACCTATTTATTTCTACTTTTCGCACAAGTAATTTGGCCAACGTGGGTTCCTCTTTCCATTTTCCTGCTTGAAAAAGATCGAAAATCCGCAAAACCTTTACAGATTCTGTTGCTAATCGGAATCCTTCTTTCCATTACACTTGCTTTTCGGTTATCGACAGAAACGGTATCTTCAGAAATAGTTGGACACCACATTAAATACACATTTAACAACAAGAATTATCTCCATCATTTTGCCGGTATTTTTTATGTATTAGTAAGTGTCTTTCCTCCATTTTTTTCTCAATTCAAAAAAATGAGTTTGTTAGGCTGGCTTATTTCCATCTCATTCGGAATAACCGTTCTTTTCTATGGAGCGTATATAATTTCCGTTTGGTGCTTCTTTTCTGCCTTAATGAGTGTTGCCGTTTATTACATACTTTTAAATATTATTGATTCCACAAAGGAAAAGCATTTGTAGGATTTTATATTCTTTTTCGAAGGATTAGAACTCCAGCGAAAAACTATAATTAAATATTCCTGTATAACGATCCATAAAAAAAGCGATCAAAAATTGATCGCCTTCCGCTCTTCTACTTAAAATCGAGAGTGACTAAACAATTGCCATTTTCTCTTTAAAACCCATTGTATATTGATAACCAATCTCGATTAATTCATTGGCCTGTTTAAAATTAAACATTCTGTATTTCAAGAGTAATGTTGGTTCAATAAATAAGTCACAAAGCACTTTTTTCACTTGCACATTTTTATAAGCACTGAGATTATATCTTCTATCAAGAACATTAATTTCACTAGAGATAATTCTTATTTTTGCTAAAGGATTTGCGTAAACACCAATTATAAAATCACATTTCCCAAGAAGAGGATCAACAGGAAATGAGTTCGTATCTACTCCATTTGTTCTTTGCACGTTTTTATAAAAAATTGGCTGATACAAACGAGGGATAAGTAAGGACGCAATCATCGCTTTTACTAAATCACCCGTTGAAAAAATAATTGTATTACTTCTTGATAAATTAGCGCCAGCAATATAAAATGGAATTTTCAGATCTTCCATCGTTTTTTTCTTAAAATATCTACGAAAAGCATTTTCATTCAAATGAGACAAACCATCATGAGTAAAAGATAGATCGCGTAGTTGAAAAATAGTATTTCTTGTTACAATTTCTGTAATTTCAGGAATAGAATAACCAGCCGCGTAGAACGCACCAATGATCGCGCCAAAACTTGTTCCTGAAATAATATCCGGTTTCATATTGAGTTCTTCTAAAGCTTTCAATACTCCAATATGTGCAATTCCTCTTGCTCCACATTCGGATAATACCAATCCAATTTTTCTATTTTCCATGATTTCCAACTATTTATTCATTCATATTGCATCAAATAGGTAATTTTTCTGTCGACTAAATCATATATTTCGATAGACATTGTTGCTTTGTATCCTTTCGTTGATAAATATTTTGACATTAATGGATATGCCTTCATTGCTCCTAACATAAAAGAGACGCTATTTCTTAATGAAAATTCAGTAAATATGGCTTTTCCTTTTGGTACCGTATCAACGATCAAACCTGTTGAAATTAGTTCGGGGATTTTATCATAATCTTCCTCCCGAATAATGCAGCCGACATAGCTCCTGCAATTCTCTGGGCTACTTGTTTGTGGATTATCGTAATAAATTCCAAATTCTCTATTAGGCATAATCCCCAATTTAATTAGTTTTTGTTCCACTTGAGCCATATATTTTGCAGTAGTAGAATAGGGTCCCGTATATTTTAACCCCGCAACAGTAAAGCCGCCTTCTTCCTTTTCTTTCACTTTCATATTCTTGAAAAAACCGATAAACCAGCCAAAAAGCAAGAGACTAATTAGTAAACTCACTGCTGATATTAAGATAATTTTTAAAATTTTCATTCCTTACCTAATTTAATAATATGTTAAAAGTGCTATTTTATTATAATCCTCCAATTTCCCATTGTTGACAAACGAAACATCTCCCCCGTTTTCAATCACAAGTTCTATTAAATCATCTACTGCGTCCTGCATTATATTTTCTCTCTCGGAATCAAAACCTTCCGTAATCAAAGAATATTTATCAGTTCCAATAACAGCTTGACACATATAATCTTTTTCAACAATCAATTCCCCTCCCCTTTTTTCGGCCACAGCTCTCCACACATTTTCTATACCATACACGCATTGTTTACTGCTCATCGCTTGATCAATACTATCTATCGTTTTTTGTTGATCATCTTCCCCTTTTTCTAGAATAATCCCCTCAATAGATCTATAGATATCTTCTTTTGAACTATGTTGATGATTTCCTTCGATATAATTGGTAATTTTTTTTCTGTTTTTAGTAATTTTCTTAAAATGTCCTAGCGTTTTTTTTACCCCCAAAACAATAACTGAAGTATCTATTTCATTGAGTAAGGCGGTTAATTCACTGTCAATGTTTCGTAAATATTTATCTAGGTTAATTTCTTTTAAAGTGACGGCATCCGAAAAATTAGAAACCCTACTTGGATAGTCACGCTCAAGTTCTTCAGCACCAGAAGGTAAATTATTTGTTTCTAATTTGACCAACGTTGAATTGTAGCCAAAATAAATTTGCGGTTGATGGCTATCAATCAATAAAACCAAATAATCCACATTTTTTTTAATCGAATACAGTAAATCTCTGACTTCAAATGAAGAATCTATAATGTATTTTTCTTCAACGGAAAAAGGAAGATAAATAATTCTTTCTTTTTCGGCAGAAGCAAAAATGGCCAATGTTTTTGATAATTGTTTATGATCAATTTTCAAGATTAAACTTTTCAATTTACTCACGACTAAATCAATTTGTTCTTCCGTGAATTTTTTTCTTAAATCAACCTCTACTTTTTTTAACAGTGTTGTCAGTTTTTTTTCGCTTAAAATGTACTGAGGATATTTATTATCTGTAGAAACAATTAAAGAAACCGACGGTGCTGATGTTTTTGTATTTACAAGTGTAATGTCTTTCATTTTTTTTAATTTTTTATAAAAAAAAGCCAGCCATGTAGGCTGGCTTCCTAGCTAAATCTACTTAAGAAACCTTGATTTCTTTTTTTGGTTTAGATACGGTAACTTCCTTTTTAGGAATGTTTAATTTCAAAATACCTCCTTCATATTTAGCATCAATTTTATCCGCTAATACATCTTCAGGCAACTGGAAAGAACGAGAGAAACTGTTGTAAGAAAATTCTCTTCTTTTGTAATTTTCGTCTTCCTCTTCTCTTTCCTCTTCAATCTCAGAACTAATAGAAAGTACTCCATTTTCTATTTCTATCTTGAAATCTTTTTTTGATAGGCCTGGAGCCGCTAATTCAACTTTGAATTCTTTGTTGTTTTCAATGATATTCACCGAAGGAGCTTGGACAGAAAAATCCATATTTGCATCCAATACATCTGTCCCAAAAAATGGACTTGTTTCAAAAATATCATTCATGATTCTTGGAAACATGTTTCCATTTCGCTTAACTACTAATGTCATAACTTTTAATTTAATTTATTTATTAACTATTTACCGATGGATCAACCTATTTTAATAACCTATCCACAAGTGCTTTTCGCATTAACTTTCACTGATTTTAAAAAGCTAATACAGGTATTTTTACTTCTAATTGGTTATCAACGTCCGTTATGCCTATTGCTTTGTAAGCTGCATCTTCTGCATCTTGCTTTTCAGCGAAAGACCGAACGGTTCCAGTTAAAATCACTGAGCTCCCAATCGTTTCTACGATGATATTGTTTGCATCAATACTAGAATTCCGTTGAAAAGCGGAGCGTATTTTTGCTTTTACATCCGTGGTAGAAACTTTAGGTTCGATTGTGATAAGATTGCTTACACCTATTACTCCCATTAGATTTTCTATTGCTAATTTGGCAGCTTCTTTTTCAAAAGCCCAATTCACAGTTCCTTCCAATGATACCCAACCATTTTCAACCGTTACTTTAATTCTATTTTCTTGAACTGATGCGTGCCATTTGAGAGCATTAACCACCGCTTGAGCAATATCTGTATCTGTTTTTTTACTAGAACTAAGTAATTTAACCACAATATCTTCCGCCACTGCTTTCACTCCTACAACTCGTTGTGCGGCATTTTTAGCAATTTTTCGCTTCGAAAATGTGTCCACATAACCAGTCAATGTTACAATCCCATTACTAACTGCTACGCCAATCTCAGATGCATTAATCGAAGGTTCCCACTTCAATTCCTCCTGAACATTTTTTTGGATTTCTAAATCTGTTTTCATTTTTTTTAATTTTAAGTTAGTATCACCAATTAATAAGCTACAGGAACTCTCACTTCCAAGTTGTTTTCAACGATCGTTACACCTTGTGCGTTCCAAGCAGCATGTTCTGCATCTCTTTTTTCAGCATACGAACGAACAGTACCTTTTAAGACCACTTTATTGTTGATGCTTTCGATAAAAATATTATCAGCATCAATAGTTGCGTTCCGCTTAAAAGAATCTTCTATTTTTCTTTTAACATCACTAGTATCAACTCTATCTCTTAACTTAAGCGTAATTAAATTACTCACACCTTTCACTCCAATGATGTTTTCAATTGCATTTTTTACTGCATTTTTTTCATACATCCATTCCACTTCACCTGTTGTAGTTACCCATCCATCCTCAACTTTTATTTTAATTTTGTCTTGAGGAATAATACTATGCCATTTAAGACCATTCAATACTGCTTGTGCAATTTCTGTATCACTTTTCACGAAAGTGGGGCCAAATTGAACTTTGATATCTTCGGCAACTGCTCTAACACCCGCTACACGATATGCAGCGTTTTCAATTGATTTCTTTTTGCTAAATAAATCAACGGTTCCTGAAAGCGTTACTACTCCATTTGAAACGGCCACTCCGATATCAGATGATTTAATGTATGACTCCCATTTTAATTCGTCAATTACATCTTTTTGGATTTCTAAATCTGTTTTCATTTTGTTTTTTTTAAAAAATTATTATTATTTCATTTTACTGTTTGACAAAGAAAGTTATTGAGTTAAAGCAATAACATGACAAGTGTCAAAGACGCTGCTGACTTTTACTTAATGTGTTAAATCTATCACTGGTAAAACAACTTCTAATCGATTATCCACCTCCAAAATACCTGGAGCATTCCATGCCACTCTTTCAGCTTCTTGTTTTTCAGCATTTGAGTGAACAACTCCTCTCAAAATCACTTTATTTTTTAGACCACTTACAATGATACTATTTGCTTCAATTGTGGCACTTCTGTGAAATGCAGCCATAATTGCACTTTTAATCTTTTTTGGGTCAAAACTTGCTTTTGTAGTTATGATTAACTGATTACTAATCGCCTTTACGCCTTTAATATTTTCAATTAATTTGCGTATTGTTTTTTTTTCATAAAACAAGTTCACTTCGCCCGTTAATGTCACCCATCCATCTTCTACTTTCACCTTGATATTTTCTCTATTACTGTGCGTTTGGAATTTTAGGACGTTGTCCACTGCTTCAGCAATTTCCGAATCACTGATCTTTTCATCTGTATCAAATCGTACGATTATATCTTCAGCAATAGCCTTCACTCCTACTATCCGAAACACAACACTTTCTGCTAATCTTATTTTACTGTAACTATCTACAAACCCCGTCAGTGTTACAACACCATCAATGACAGACACACCTATATCAGAAGACTTTAGAAAGGATTCCCATTTCAGCTCTTCGATTACATTGTTTTGAATTTCTAAATCTGTTTTCATCTTTTAACTATTTAATTTATTTGTATTTGAAAACAAAATAACTAGTTGTTTAATAGATTAATCATGACTTTTAACCTGATTTCGAATGATATTTTGCAACTAGGTTAATAACATGAGATTCTCCGTTAATAATAAAGATCTACGTGACATTGTTCAAACCCTAAATAGCCATTTATTTGACAGCAGCTGGAATATTTTCAAATTTTTCTGCCAGGATAGGATTTAAAAAAAAGGCCTTGAATGCATAAATAATTGCTTTGTTAGAAGAATAAATTTCACGACTCATATTTAACAAAGTGGAAATTTCAAGATTATTCAGAGTCCCATTTCCAGATTTTTTATAAATCTGTTGCATACTAAGATCATAATCTTTTTGTATTTGATTCATTAATTGCACCAAGTCATCGTAGCAATTTTGTTGTTTTTCAGCATGCGCAAAGAAAGTGCTTACCTGCTCGTAAAAATAACGTAACTGCGTTTGCAAAAATTGATAATGCTCAAACATATCATCAACAGCTGATTCTTTGAGATCATAGCGATCATGTCGAATATCTTTGATACTTTTAGATGAATACATCGCATTTTTAACTGCAGAAATTAACTGATTCAAACGCGATAAGTCCATTTTTTCTATTTTTTCCTCACTCGTTTTGGTGTACAATAATAAAATTTCTCCTTCCACATGTTTGACAAGATTATATTTTTCATCGTAAGTCATTGATAGATAATTGTTATCAATAACAAAATCTCTTATTGAAGGAGTGAATTCAATCTGAACATGTCCCAATTTGAATGCGTCTAAATTTAAGCTAATTACTCTGCAAATAAAAAGTAGGACTTCTTTCTCTAGCGCCTCTAAAACGGCTTCCGGGTCTTTTGGACTTGCATTTTGTATAAAATAGGTCGTATTTATTTTCCTTTCAATAATGTGCATTTGTAGAAAATTACTAATAATGTTTAAAAATGGATAGAATAAAATGATCCCCATCAAATTAATAATACTCTGAAATAATGCTAATCCAATGAGAGGTTCATCCGTTCCAACTATTTTTCTGACAAGAAGTATAAGCGGAGAAGTGAAAATAAATGCAAAAGCTGTAATTGTCATATTAAAAATAAAATCGCCAAAAACAACTTGTTTCTTTGCCACCACACCTCTGATTGTTCCTAAAATTATTTTTATCGTTGCTCCCAACTCCGACCCAATAATAATTGTTACAGCGACCTCAAAAGGGATCAAACGGGCATTTAACGCACTAAGCGCAATAACCATTGTTGCTGTGCTTGATTGAATAAGAACAGTGATTATAAAACCCAATACAACGAAGAAAAACCTATTAAAATGAAGGTAAGGCGTAAAATCAAAATTATGTACCAGCGAATAAATGCTATCCTGCATGAACCATAAACCTAAAAACAAAAGGCCCTGCCCCATTAAAAATTTTGCAATTTGACGAATTTTTTCATGTTCAGAAAAAAAAATCAAACCAATACCAGCTAGACCAATAAATGGAAATGATAATGCTTCAATATTGAATTTAAAACCAACCGCTGCAACCAGCCATCCACTCAAAGTTGAACCTAAATTCGAACCTAAAACAACAGCAAGGGCGTTGCGAATACTAATCACGCCGCTGCCTACAAAACTTAAAATGATAAATTTGATAACCGACCCACTTTGTAAAACCGCTGATACAATTGCGCCACTGAAAATAGCACTCAGTTTTTTATCCGTATGCCTCCTAAGAAATAGTTTAAAAGCTCTTCCAGCTATTTTATTTAAAGCTTCTTCTAATTGAACTATTCCATATAGAAATATCCCTAAGCCTGCTAGAAGTTGCCAAACACCTCCTATTGTCATCTATTAAAAAAAGCTCTTTTTAAGTGCGTATATGCCTCCGAAATCTCATCGGTAAAATGATCCCAATGTTTTGAAGAGCTAGCTTCTTTATCGATAAATTTGACTTTAATTTTATCTACTTTTTTCTCAAAATTTACCTTTATCTCTTCAAATTCTTTTTTTACTTCCTGCACACCAAATTCAAATCGAAGCTGTAAAATCTCCATTTTAATTTTAAATTTCTCAATCTCAATATTCAATCTCGCTTGAAAATCTCTATCTACTGGGGTAGCTTTTAAAGTGATTTCAATTTGATTAATGAGTTCTACTATTATCTTTTTTTGTTCAATAAATTTTTCCTTCGTTTCGATCTTTTTAGAGTTTATGAGGAGTTTTTCTAACTCTTCGAAATGACGTATTAATTCCTTTGCACTGACATTTTCATCTCTCAATATACCTTTAGCTTTGTTAATCGTAGCATGAAAACTTCTCTTTACTTTGTCATATTTTACATACACTTCTGATAAATCAACAGCAAGCTGATCTTGAAAATTCCCTAATTCAGCAGCTGCTTTTCTCATGCCACTAATTGCTTTACTAATCACATTCGTTTTCTCAATAATTTCCATTTTTTTTGCTTTTAATCGTTCGTGACAAAGTTGTAAATACCATGCTATTTCAAGCGTGATGTCCATCAAATTAGCTATTGATAATAGTCAATCAGGTACTTAAAAAAAAAAAAAAATAACCGTTATACATGTAAAATTAACAATGGAAACTTCGCGTCTTCACTCATCGTTTTCACCACATTTTCATGAAACAGATCTTCAAAGATTCCCTTTTCATAGGAAGTCATTATGACTAAATCCATTTCTAAAGAATTGGCAAATTGATTTATTTTTTCAGCTAAAGAATCTACTCCTTCATTATAAACCCTAGCAAAATGGATAGAACTCTTATCTCCAAAATAAGAAAAAAGGTCTGTTTGAAATGAATCATACACATCATCTGCGGCTTTTGATTTGTTTTTACTTACATGTAGAAATGTAATCTGAGGTGTAAACAATTCCATGAAATCCTTTAATTGCAGAAATGATATTCGATTCTCACGACTATAATCCCAAGTAAAAACCATTTTTTTTAGATCCTTAAAAATTAGTTTTTCTGGAATAATTAGTACTGGGCACTCTGACCTTTTTCCAACATGATAAGCGTTCGTCCCAAAAATATATTGATAAAGACTATCTATACCATTTGTCCCCATGACAATCAAATTGTGCCCCTTTGACTTTGAAGTTATTATTTTCTCCAATCGAGCCAAGGATACCTCCACACTATATGTACACACAACATCGTAATTCGCGTAAATTTCATCCACCATATTTTGCAAGAGGTCTTTCACATCTTCAATCGTATCTGTTACTTCATCAACATTAAAAGCATCAAGTAAAGGGATTTGTTGAATGTGAAGTAATTCAATTTCTACATTCATTTTTTGAGCAAGATTTGACGCATATTCTATCGCATTATTTGCTGCAACAGAAAAATCTGTAGGACAAATTATTTTTCTAATTGTCTTCATAGTACGTTCATGATTTTTTTTTGCAGTTTAGATGAATTCTAAAACCTATTAAAAATTAATTAATTATGATGAAAAACCATCAACGGAACAGCCGTGTGATAGGCTAATTTTTTAGTGATGCTTTTACCAAAAAATCGTTCGAAAAAATTCCTATTTTTTGTATTAACACCAAGTAAATCAGTTGCTTCTTTCTTTAAATATTCACTTAGTTTTTTTTCAACGTCATTCCCATAGAGTAATTTATACGTCACCAAAGGATATTTAATTTTTGTTTTAACTTTATCTGCAAAATTTTTCAATGTAACTTCCTCAAATGAAAAATCAGTTTCTCCGTTTACGACATGAACAATATGAATCTTGGCATTTAGCTTCTTGGCTATTTCAGCTAATTCCTTCAGAACTTTCATGTCACTTCTCTGATAATCTGTTGCAAAAACGATGCTTTTATTTCCATTGAAAGAAGCTTTCTCAGGCACAGCAATTAGCGGACGACTAGTAAGACCAATCACTTTTACAGTATTGCTGCCCATGAATGCTTTTTTAATTCCGCTAGCACCTTGCGTTCCCATAACGATAAAATCAACATTTCGCTTTTCAGCGATTTCGACAATACTATCCACCGTCATTCCTTCAATACTGATGAATTCGCATTCAATTTTTTCTGTTTTTTCAATTTTATCAGACAGTTGTTTTAGCTTTTCAGCAGAGTTCTCGCGCATTGCAAAACCTTGTTCCACCATAAAATCCAACCCAGATTCTGGATTGAGATACATGACATAATATGCATTTAGCAAGATGATTTTCGCATTCTCAGTTTTCGCTAAATGAATAGCATAATCTACAGCATTTTCTGCATTTTTAGAAAAATCTGTTGGAACTAGGATCGTTTTCATACCTATCTTTTTTTTAATTAATTTATATGCAAGAAAATAATTTGATATATCTCCATAACAAACAGTAATCTATTCACTACTTCTCAAATTGTACTTGAAAAAACTCACAATCATATCAGCGCTTGTTATTCATCTAAAAGTATTCATATGCATCCAAGAGGTGAATGATCGGTATCATAAATAAATATGAATTAAATAGTTAACAAGTAAAATAGGATTGATAAAAAAAGCACCCTTCGATTTCTCAAAGGATGCTTCCATGTATTTAAAAAAATTATTATTCAAGAATTCTTACTCTTCTCGTTACAACTTTTCCGTCTGTATAGATATTTATAAAATAAACACCTTCTACAATTGCTGACGTATTAATTTTAACATGAGAGTCATTAAATTTATTGACATAGATAATTTGCCCTAAAACATCTACAACTTCAACTTTATCTATACTAGATCCATTCCCGTCAATTTGTAAAAAATCATTCGTTGGATTTGGATAAACAGTAATGTCAGTATTTGTTGAATTGACTTCATTTAAACCAGCTGAATTCGCAACCACAAATGTTGAAGATGCCGAACAGCCATTATTATCAGTGATAACAACCGTATAAACACCGGCAGAAATACCCGTCAAATCTTCTAAAATTGAACCATTTGACCATACAAAGGTATATTCTCCACCTCCACCTGTAACGGTGACATCTATCGCTCCACTTGTAGGAGTATTAGCATTGGTAATTGTTCCATTCACAATCACAGGAACCAATGGCTCAGTAATTATGAATGCCATTGAAACAGTACACCCATGACCATCAGTTGCTTCTAAAGAGTATGTTCCTGCAACTAAATTAAAGTTATCTTCGGTTGTAACGTCATTAGACCATGAATAGTCATAACTAGGACTTCCTCCGCTAACACTAACATCAATTACCCCATTGTTTCCACCTGCGCATGTCACATTCGTAACCGCTGCATCAAGAGATAAAACTTCAGGTTCAAAAATCGTAGCTGGTTTTGTATAGACACAGCCATTTTCATCTCTTATATAGATTGTATAAGCACCACCGTTTAAATCATGAAATTCATTTGAAGCTTGGTAATGAATACCATCTAAACTAAATTCTAACGTTCCTGTTCCGCCAGCTGCATGAATATTTAAAATTCCATTATTTTGTCCAGAGCAAAAAATGTTTAAGACAGAATAAGTAGCAAATATTCCATGAGGTTGATGAACAATTGCTGAAGCTTCACCTAAACATCCACCTGCATCTTTCACAATAAACGTGTAGCTACCAGCAAATAAATTATTAAAAATATTACTTGATTGATACGTTACTCCATCATTAATACTAAATGCTAAGGTTCCAGAACCTCCGCCAACAAGTACTTGAGCCACACCAGTTGCACTAGCATTACAAAGCACTTCAGAAATCACAGTATTAATTATAAATGCATTTGGTTGAGTGATTAAAATATTCGTATCACCAATACAACCAACAGCATCTTTTACAATCACATCATAAAGTCCAGAAGGTAAATTATTAAAAATGGGTGATGTTTGATACGTTGTTCCATTGATAGAATATTGCAAACCACCAGTTCCTCCAGAAACTGAACCAACTGTGATCGATCCGTCATGTCCACTATTACAAAGTACATTTGTATGATTACCTGTAAGAATAACTGGTCCATCAGAATCAAAAATAGTTGCATTAATTGTTGATGAACAATCTCTTCCATCTTTTGCCGTAATTACATAAACTCCAGCCTGTAAATTAGGGAAAGATCCAATTCCAAATGCACCGCCATCAATACTAAACGTATATCCTGAACCAAAACCACCAGTTGCTGTTGCAAGAATTCCACCATTTGAATTTCCACATGTTGAATTAGTAGTGGTTGTGATAGGCTGCACTTTTGTCGGTTGATTAATTGTTTTAGTTGTGGTATAAATACAACCATTTGCGTCATTTACAACCAATGTGTAGGTTTCATTTCCTGCTAAATTGGTAAAAACTCCACTATTTTGTGTTCTTTCATCCCCATCAATAGCAAATGTGTATCCTGGAGTACCACCTACACCAACAATTGTAATTGCTCCATCTTGTGAATCACTACATGTTGTATTCTCAGTAGTTATCGTTGCTGATAATACCGTAGGCTGAAAAACATCTATAGATACTGAATTCACACATCCAGCTACATCTCTTGCATATACTGTGTAAGTTCCTGATGTCAAACCTGGAAAATTAGTACCTGACTGAAAACTGATACCTGTCAGACTATAAGTAGTTGCTCCAGTTCCACCTGTCACTGAATGAACATTTATTTGACCATCTTCGCTCTCAAAACAAGTTAGTGCAACAGTTGATGCAGCTAAAGAAAGTTGTTGAGGTTGAGTAATCGCAAGTTTTCGTACATCGCTGCATCCTGCAGCATCCTTTACTATTATCGTATATTTTCCAGCGTAAACATTTGTAAAAACGCCACTCGTTTGATATGTTAAACCACCGTTGATGCTGTATTGTATAGTGCCTGTTCCTCCAAGTGAAGATAAATTAATACTACCATCGTGTCCTCCATGACAACTAACGTCTGTAGAATTAACAACGCTAAAAGTGGGTCCTCCTATGTCATTTACCAGAACAACATTTGCTGACGTACATTCATTCGCATCTTTTGCTGTAATAAGATAACCGCCAAATGGTAAATTTATAAACGCACCACTTGTTTGAAAAGCACCTCCATTTAATTGATAAAGAATTGCACCTACACCTCCTGAAGTTGCGACTAATATCCCTCCATCAGAACTTCCACAACTTGCATTCGTTGAAGTTGCTGTTGTAAATTGAATTGGCGCTGGTTGAGTAACAGCAAACGAAGTTGTTTTTATACAACCCAAAAGATCTTTTGTACGTAAAATATAGTTTCCAGCTGCTAATCCTAGAAATGAATTTTCAGTTTGATATGATTCTCCATCTAAACTAAACATATACGGATTCGATCCTCCTGTTCCACCTGCAACGATACTTCCATTTTCTCCTCCAAAGCAAGTTACAGGAAGTATTGAAGATGCAGTAGCAGCTAATCCCACAGAAATAACTTTTGAGAATATTCTAGAGCAATTCGAATTCCACCCTGCAAGCACAGACGTCAAAGTAACTGTGTAAGCACCAGGCGTAGAATAAATATGTGAAGGGTTTTTTGCATGTGATAAGGCCGAACCATCACCAAAATCCCAGGTATACAAAGAATCTTCTCCAGTATATCCTGTACTTGAAATTAAATTAAACATGCGATCCGTCGTAATTTCAGTCGTGTTAGTGAAATTTATCGAAGACCCTGTATTTACACAAACGGCAGGAATAGTGAAATTTGGAGTATTAAAATTTATCATTCTAGGATATAAATAAAAATCTCCGTCTTTCCCAAAATCAGCCATGGCACTTGCCCAATTTGAACCTGTTGAAGTTCCAGCAAGTGATGCCAAATCTTCCCCTAAACCTTCACCATTTCCTGTGTATTGAAGTTCAAAATGATGCCCAAATTCTGACGAGTTAACCAATTCTACAACTATTGCAAAATTAGCATCTACCGTCACCGCTGGAGAAAAACTAAAATCAAAGGCAGTTCCGTTCCAAGGATAAAAACTTTTACAGGGAGAAGACGCTAGAGCTGAACCCGTAGGCCTGTCATTTGCGTCTATATTGTAAATACTGACTTTTAAAGAGACTCCTAATCCTGATGGAACTGTTCCATAAACTCTTGCTCCGCCTACTCTTCCAGGACCAGAATAATGATACGCTTGCGAGGCTTTTTCTTCGCCTCCAATTGTTAACATATATCCACCAGTGACACCCGTATTCTTCGAATTTACGTAGGCGACACTATCTTCCGCGCACGTTTCCTGCGCCCTCAAACTAAAAAGACTCATAAATAAGCCCGCTGTAGTTAAAATAATTGTTTTTTTCATATTAATAATATTAATTGTTTGGAAACAAAACTAGAGCAAGGGTGAATTTCTTACTATGTAAATAAGCAGATTCACATGTGAGTCAAATCAGGAAATAAAAAATAGAGGAGGGTTTTCACTCTGTTTCACAAATAATTTTCAATAAATTATTCAAAGCAAAGCAATGATTTTAAGTGATTTAATAAAAATAAAGAATTAGAAATTCACTTCTAACCATTCTTGTTCAGTTGAATCAAAATAAGTATCCACCATACAATTCAGCATATCTTGAATTCTTATAATTTCTGGATATTGTTTCGCTTCTGTTTTGTATTTATTTTTTCTTGAACCTACTACTTGAATTTCTTCAAAAGTACGATCGTCTGTTATTTTATAAAACGTTAAACCATTCCCAAGCTTTCTATATTGAGGAAAGAAAGTATCTTTGTTCTTCATGACAACGAAAATAATCAATACTTTTTACATTGAAAAAATCTTCTTTTACGATTTCACTCCTCATAACTAAATTTCATGACAAAAACAGAAAAAGCTGAATACATAATCAAAGAGTTAGAAAGATTGTATCCAACCACTCCTGTGCCGTTAGATCACACGGATGATTATACCTTATTAATATCTGTTCTTTTATCTGCAAGATGCACTGATATTATGGTAAACCGAATTACACCAAGTCTTTTTAGGCTGGCGAACAATCCATTTGACATGATTAAGCTAACACCTGATGAAATCCGAGAAATTATTAAACCATGTGGATTATCTCCCCAAAAGTCAAAAGCAATCTTTCATCTTTCCCATATTCTAATCGATAAATATGGCGGAAAAGTGCCTGATAAAATGGAATTATTAGAAGAACTTCCAGGCGTTGGGCATAAAACGGCTTCTGTTGTCATGTCTCAAGCTTTCGGAGTTCCTGCCTTCCCTGTTGATACTCATATTCATCGATTATTGACTCGATGGGGAATTACCAATGGAAAAAATGTGGTACAAACCGAAAAAGATGCAAAAAAAATATTTCCAAGAAAACTATGGAATAAACTTCATTTACAAATTATTTTTTATGGCCGAGAATATTCACCAGCAAGAAATCCTAAACTAGAAAAAGATTTTATAACGAAAGAGATAGGAACCAAGGGAGCAATTGAGGAATTGAGGTAATATAAGACAAAAGATATAAAGACGTAAAGATGAAAAGACTTCTATTTATTTCCAATAATTAAGTCTTTTGTCTTGATTCTTTAAATCTTGAATCTAAAAAAAAAACTATCTTTGTTTAAAATAAAAAAGCGATGCAAATAATTCTCAGTCAACAGGAAATTGATCAAAAAATTACACGATTGGCGCACCAAATTATTGAAAATACATTTGAACAAGAATCCCTTTTTATTGGTGGTATTTGTGGAAATGGAATTGTATTGGCTGAAAAAATAAAAAACATCATCGAAAAAAATTCAAATCAAAAAATTACTGTTTTTGAGATAAATGTCAATAAAATTGAGCCTTGGTCTGAAGAAATTAAACTATCTGTATCTCAAGAAGTCCTTAAAAATGGGTATATTTTAATGATCGACGATGTCATCAACTCAGGTAAAACAATGCAATATGCTTTGGTGAAGTTGCTAGAACAGGCAACGTTAGCTATCAAAACAGTTGTGCTCGTTGATAGATCATACAGAAGATATCCTATAAAAGCTGACTTCGTTGGAATTCGACTTTCCACCACTTTAAAAGAAAGGGTTGAAGTCACTTTTTCTGAATCCAATTCACACGCTTATTTAATTTAATCTAGTTCAAAATCTGTAGTTCTAATTTTCTATTCTTCCCAAATGAAAAAAACAACTGAATCCGAATCATTATACCAATCGTTAGAAAAAATGTCAACAAGTGATTTATTGACAAATATGAATAACGAGGATAAATCAGTTCCTTTGGCAATTGAAAAAGAATTGAAAGCAATTGAAACATTTATCGAAGCTTCCTTTGAACGAATGAAAGCTGGCGGAAGATTATTTTATATTGGAGCTGGCACAAGTGGGCGATTAGGTATTGTTGACGCAAGTGAATGTCCGCCGACATTTGGTGTAGCTCACGGAATAGTAATTGGAATAATTGCAGGTGGTGATTCTGCCATACGAAAAGCAGTCGAATTCGCCGAAGATGACCTTCAACAAGGTTGGAAAGATTTAGAATCATATTCAATTCATCCGAATGATATCGTTGTTGGAATTGCTGCTTCTGGAAGTACTCCTTATGTGCTCGGAGCGCTAGAAAAAGCAAAAGAATTTGGTGTTTTAACTGCTGGAATTTCTTGTAATGCTGAAAGTCCTTTGTCAAAATTAGCGGACTACCCTATTACACCAATCGTTGGTCCTGAGTTCTTAACTGGGAGTACCCGAATGAAATCTGGAACGGCTCAAAAATTAGTACTGAACATGATTTCAACTGCTTTAATGATTAAGTTGGGACATGTGAAAGGAAATAGAATGGTCGACATGCAATTAAGTAATAATAAGTTAATCGACCGAGGTGTAAAGATGATTCTTGAAGCGGTTCCTGTCACGTATGAAAAAGCGGCTGAACTATTAAAAACGCATGGATCCGTAAGAAAAGCGATTGAAAACCATTTGTAATTTTTACTTTATTTTAAAAAAGGATTTCAAAATAAATTCGTGCTTATTGCAACCAGGCAAATACATGCGTATCTGTAAAGTTTTCAGCCGAAATAATTCCATTTCCGGCTTCCTTTTTTAAGGGTATTCCGCAAAGCAACACATATTTCCATCCCTTTTCTTCTGCTAAAATTCGATATTGAACTCCTTTAGGATATGTAGCAATACTATTGGTAGAAAAGGCGTCAGAAGCTTTTTCATCGATTATTTCTGGAGACCATCTCACTATTGTGTTTCTTTGTAGCATAAAATACTGTGGAGTGTAACGCACCTTTTGAGGAAAAAAATCACCCTTCATACCCTCGTTTCTCGCTACAAAATATTTTTTCCGTAAAATGATTTCGCCTCCTACTAATCTTACCATATTAATATTGTGACTAGACGCTGAACAGCAAGGATATTTGTGATGAAATAAAATAATCTCTTTCGTGTTTGGGTGAATTTTATATGCTAATAAATGTCCTGAATCGCCAAAAATCAATTTATATTTTTTACTTTTTAAGGAATAAATCTCGATGCTTTCTGATTCATTTGAATTCAATTCGGATTGAAAAATCAATTCATTTACTCCATCCTTATCAATATCTAAAGAATGCCATAATTTCTCATTTGATTGCCAATAATGTTGAAATGTAGCATTCTGATCATACGCTTTAGAAAAAGGATGATCTAAACAATCTTCATCAAACAAGACCTGGACTTTCGTTTTTAATTCAGAGTCTGTTGATTTAAATAATATAGAAAAATCTGTTAAACCTCCGTTTACAAAGATAGCAGCGGAAACTCTCGGCATGTCGACCTTTGAGAATGAAAATAAAGTGATGAAGCTAAAAAAAATACTTAAACAAATAGAATTCATACGTAGGTAATTTTCTCCTTAGACAGTAAAATAAGTATATATTCATCAAAAAAACAACATCGATTTAAATAAATTTCATCTGTTGATTTCCCTCCTTCTTTTTTTAATTAATTGTACAAAAAAAAGGGAAGACGCATCTCCCCTTTTGTATTTTTTATCCAACTAAACTATTTTGATTTTTTAGTTTTCGTTTTTTCAATTGTTACTTTCAATTCTTCTTTCCCTTCTTCAATGTCCAAAAGAATTTTATCTCCTTCACTTAAAGTAGCTTTCACAATTTCTTCAGCTAATGGATCTTCGATGTATTTTTGAATAGCACGTTTCAAAGGTCTTGCTCCAAATTTCTCATCATATCCTTTATCACAAATGAAATCTTTTGCTTTATCAGACATTTCAATTGTATATCCTAAACTAATGATTCTCCCGAATAATTTCTCTAGTTCTAAATCAATAATTTTGTGAATATCTTCGCGTTTCAGTGAGTGGAAAATAATCATATCGTCAACACGATTCAAGAATTCTGGAGAAAATGCTTTTCTAAGTGCATTTTGAATAACAACCTTAGAATTTTCTACGACTTGATCAACTTGTGTTTTTGTTCCAAATCCAACGCCTGTTCCAAAATCTGCTAATTGACGCGCTCCAATATTAGAAGTCATAACAATAATAGTATTCTTAAAATCGATTTTACGACCTAAACCATCTGTCATGTGACCATCGTCTAGCACTTGTAAAAGAAGATTAAAAACATCTGGATGTGCTTTTTCTATCTCATCTAAAAGGACAATTGAATACGGTTTTCTTCTCACTTTTTCAGTTAATTGTCCACCTTCTTCATACCCTACGTATCCCGGAGGCGCTCCAACTAAACGAGAGATTGAAAATTTTTCCATAAACTCTGACATATCAATTCTAATTAAAGAATCCTCAGAATCGAAAAGATATTTTGCTAAAACTTTTGCTAATTGTGTTTTCCCAACTCCAGTTGGCCCTAGGAAAAAGAACGAACCGATTGGTTTATTAGGATCTTTTAAACCTGCTCTACTTCTTTGAACAGCTTTAACAACTTTCATGACCGCTTCATCCTGCCCAATCACTTTTCCAGTTAATTCCTTAGCCATATTTGCTAATTTACCACTTTCACCAGCTGTTATTTTTGTAACAGGAATACCACACATCATTGACACAACTTCAGCAACATCTTCCTCTGTAACAATTACGCGGTTCGCTTTCGATTCGTCATCCCATTTTTTGTTCGCAATTTCTAATTTCTCCTGTAATTTACGCTCATTATCACGTAGTTCAGCCGCTTTTTCATATTGTTGAGATTTAACCACTTCATTTTTCAAATCTTTCAATTCTTCAATGCTTTTCTCAATCGTTGTAATTTCGGTCGGAACATTGATATTAGTGAT
The DNA here is from genome assembly GCA_947449575.1 of Flavobacteriales bacterium. GTDB lineage: Bacteria > Bacteroidota > Bacteroidia > Flavobacteriales_D > Crocinitomicaceae > CAIUKX01. The sequence goes on along the minus strand of CANFRV010000027.1, from coordinate 22,880 downwards.
ATGCACACGAGATCCAACTTCATCCAACGCATCAATAGCTTTGTCCGGTAAATGTCTGTCTGTGATATAACGTTCTGTCAATTTAACACACGCTTCAACCGCTTCAGGAGTATACGAAACTGAATGATGCATTTCATAACGTTCCTTAATATTATTCAATATTTGAATTGTTTCCTCTTCTGTTGTAGGTTCAATTAATACCTTTTGAAAACGACGAACCAAAGCTCCATCTTTCTCAATATACTGACGGTATTCATCCAATGTTGTTGCTCCAATCGCTTGTAACTCTCCTCGCGCCAAAGCTGGTTTAAACATATTAGCCGCATCTAGAGAACCACTCGCTCCTCCAGCACCAATAATCGTGTGAATCTCATCTATGAATAAAATAATATCAGGATTTTTTTCAATTTCCTGCATCACCGCCTTCATTCTCTCTTCAAATTGACCTCTGTATTTAGTACCTGCCACTAAAGATGCTAAATCAAGCGAAACAACTCGTTTATTAAACAAAACACGAGAAACCTTTCGTTGAACTATTCTCAATGCCAATCCCTCAGCTACAGCACTTTTACCAACGCCAGGTTCTCCAATTAATATCGGATTATTTTTCTTTCTTCTCGAAAGAATTTGACTAACTCTTTCTATTTCTTTATCACGACCAACAATTGGATCCAATTTTCCCATCTCAGCCATTTTAGTCAAATCTCGACCAAAGTTATCAAGAACTGGTGTTTTGGATTTAGGATCTGTCGGTTTCTTTTGAGTTGCAAAAGATTCGCTTTCCTCCTCTTGTCCGCCAGGGAACTCAGAACGAGGAGTTGTTTTTTCATCTCTCATAGTTTCTAATTCATCTTTGACATTATCATAGATAACACCATATTTATTTAATATTCTGCAAGCTACATTATCTTCATCTTTCAACATAGATAATAATAGATGTTCCGTCCCAATCATTGAACTTTTAAACAATTTAGCTTCCAAATAGGTCAGTTTTAATACTTTTTCAGCCTGTTTTACTAAAGGAATATTCGTTAAAGACTCCACTCCTTTTTTGGAATTTTTTATCAAATTCTTTTCTACTTCTTGACGTATTTGTTGTAAATCAAGATGAAATTCATTCAATATTTTTATCGCTTTCCCATCTCCCTCTCGAATTAATCCTAGCAATAAATGCTCGACACCAATGAAATCATTGCCCAAACGCAAAGCTTCTTCACGACTGTAACTAATTACATCTTTTACTCTTGGCGAAAATTTTGCTTCCATATATCTTTTAAAAATCCACTACTAAATAAACACTTTTAAACCAATTACAATGACAATTATTGTTAATTGTTCATAAGTTCCAGTTTGGGAAATAAAAACTTTTTAACTAATTACAAATATAAATAGAATAAATTGTTAATAAATCCTACTTTACATCAATTTTCCACAGTTTTTTGTTAGTAAATAGGGTCTGACTCTTAAATGTATTAGACTTATTATAACTACTTTCGTTGCTTGCAATAAATTAACCCGCATAAAATAATTATGCGTTAAAAAATAAAGTGTATAATATGGCTGATGGTGAAAGAATAATTCAGATTAACATTGAAGATGAAATGAAAACCGCTTACATTGATTATGCAATGTCAGTAATTGTTTCTCGTGCTCTTCCGGATGCGCGTGATGGGTTAAAACCTGTTCACAGACGTGTACTTTACGGGATGCAAGATCTAGGTGTACAGTCGAATCGTCCTCATAAAAAATCTGCAAGAATTGTTGGAGAAGTCCTTGGTAAATATCACCCACACGGCGATACTTCAGTATATGACGCGATGGTGCGTATGGCTCAGCCATGGTCTCTTCGTTATCCTTTGGTGGACGGTCAAGGTAACTTCGGGTCTGTTGATGGTGATAGTCCTGCAGCGATGCGTTATACGGAAGCAAGATTAAAAAAGATTGCTGAGGAAATGTTAGATGATCTTGAAAAAGAAACAGTCGATTTTTCACCTAACTTTGATGAAAGTTTAACTGAACCTACCGTTCTACCGTCTAAAATTCCTGCCCTATTAATGAATGGAGCAAGTGGGATTGCAGTTGGTATGGCGACAAATATGGCTCCTCATAACTTATCTGAAATTATCGATGGGACAATTGCCTATGTGAATAATCACGATATTGAAGCAGAAGAATTATTACAATATATCAAAGCTCCCGATTTCCCAACTGGTGGTATTATTTATGGATATGAAGGTGTTCGTGATGCGCTTCTTACAGGAAGAGGGAGAATTGTTATGCGTGCAAAAGCTGAAATTGAAGAAGCTGGTGGTCGTGAACAAATCGTTGTGACAGAAATTCCTTACCAAGTCAACAAAGCTGACATGATCAAGAAAACAGCTGATTTGGTGAATGATAAAAAAATCGATGGAATTTCAGATATTAGAGATGAATCGGATAGAAATGGGATGCGTATCGTTTATGAATTAAAAAGGGATGCGATTCCTAATGTTGTTCTAAATAAACTATTTAAATTCACTTCTCTACAAACATCATTTTCAGTTAACAATATTTGTTTGGTGGATGGAAAACCTCAAATGTTAAATGTAAAACAATTAATTGCTGTTTTTGTTGAATTCCGTCATGATGTAATTAATCGTAGAACCATCTTTGACTTAAGAAAAGCAGAAGAAAGAGCGCATATTTTGGAAGGTTTAATTATTGCATCAGATAATATCGATGAAGTAATTAAAATTATTAGAGCATCTAAAAGTCCTGAGGAAGCACGTGAAAATTTAATGGCACGTTTTGCTTTATCTGATTTGCAGTCTCGTGCGATTGTTGAAATGAGATTACGTCACTTAACGGGACTTGAGCAAGATAAATTAAGAGCAGAATTCAATGACTTAATGTTATTGATTGCTGATTTAAAAGATATTTTAGCAAGAGTTGAACGTAGAATGCAAATCATTATTGATGAATTAACAGTTATAAAAGAAAAATATGGTGATGCTCGTCGTTCGATAATTGAATATTCCGCAACAGAAATGAGAATGGAAGATTTAATTGCAGATGAGGAAGTAATTATTACTATTTCTCACGCTGGATATATTAAACGAACCAGTTTAACTGAATTTAAAGTTCAAAATAGAGGCGGAATGGGATCGAAAGGTTCCACAACTAGAGATAAGGATTTCTTAGAACAATTATTCGTTGCTACCAATCATAATTATTTACTAATCTTCACAGAAAAAGGTAGATGTTTCTGGATGCGTGTATATGAAATTCCTGAAGGAAGCAAAACAGCAAAAGGAAGAGCGATTCAAAATTTATTAAATATTGAACAAGACGATAAGGTGAAAGCGTATGTTAAAGTTCAAGATTTAACGGACAAAGAATACGTTGAAAATAACTTTATTATCATGTGTACGAAGCAAGGTATCATCAAGAAAACATCTCTTGCTGCTTACTCTCGTCCAAGAACAAATGGTATTAATGCAATTTCGATCCGTGATAATGACGAATTGTTAGAAGCTAAATTAACAAGCGGAACTCACGAGATTGTTTTAGCGACAAGTAATGGTAGAGCTATTCGATTTAATGAATCTAAAGTTAGACCAATGGGCAGAAATGCTTCAGGGGTTCGAGGAGTTACTTTAACTTCTGAAACGGATGAAGTAATCGGTATGATCTGCGCAGAAGATATTCATTCAACGATCTTGGTTGTTTCTGAAAAAGGATATGGTAAACGTACGTACTTAAATGATCCTGAGGACAATGAACCTGTATACAGAGTTACCAATCGTGGAGGTAAAGGTGTGAAAACAATTTCTATTACAGAAAAAACTGGACCTTTATTATCTATTAGAAACGTAACGGATGAGGATGATTTAATGATTATCACTAAATCTGGTATCACAATCCGTATGCATTTAGATACTATCCGCACAATGGGTCGTGCTGCACAAGGTGTTCGTTTAATTAACTTAAAAGGAACAGCTGCAATTGCTGCCGTAGCGCGTGTACCAAGAAACGATGAGGAAGAAGATGAAATAGAATACGATGAAAATGGGGACATTATCGTAAAATTAGATACTACAGAAACTGGCACGGATATTGAAAACGATGGTGAACCAGAAGAAAACGAAGACACTTCTGTGGAATAATTAAATTTTTAACATCTAATAGAAAAAAATACAAATGAAAAACAATTTAATGAAATCAGCATTATTAGTTGGGACTGTTCTGTTGTCAGGTGTCTCTATTGCTCAAAAAAAGAATGAAACTACAGCAGCTGTTGCGTACAAAAATACGTTTATGACTGCAATGGGAAATCAAGATCTAGTGGCTGCTAAAAAAGCATTAATCGATGCTAAAAAGTTCATCGACCTAGCAGCTGAAAATCCTGAAACAAAAGAGAGTCCAAAGACCTTAATGTTAAAAGGTTCTATTTATTCTAGTTTTTTAATGGTTGGTATGCAGTCAATGGATACCTCTTTTATTAAATTAGCAGGAGAAGATGCTTTAGAAGTAGCGATTGAAAATTACAAAAAAGCGTTTTCAATGAGTGATAAATTTGATGAAGAAATAACAGACGCAGTGGTTGAACGTTATAATTTATTAGATGGATTATCATTAATGATGTACAAAAGCGAAAACTACAAAGATGCTGCAGAAATGTATTCTACTCAAGCTAGAATGTATGAAGCAATAAACAAAGTAGATAGTAATTCTATTTTTAATTCAGCACTTTGTTTTGCTAAAGCTGGTGATGATTTAAACGCTGCAAAAAAATTCGAATCACTTGCAAAAATTGGATACAAAGGGTCTGAAAATTATGTATCAGCTAGTTATTCTTACAGAAAAGCGGGAGCGATAGACGATGCGAAAAGAATTGTTGGCGAAGGAAGAACAAAATTTCCTCTTGATAAAGACTTATTATTGGAATCAGTAAATATTTGTCTTGACGCAAAAGATATTGTTGGAGCTGAGGCAGTTTTAACACAAGCAATTGCATCAGATCCTAAAAACAAAATATTGCACTTGCAAATCGGATTAGTATACGGTGACTTAAAACAGCCTGTTAAAGCTGAACAAGCATTCAACAATGCACTTGCAATCGATCCAAATTACGAGGATGCACTTCACCAATTAGGTGCTCAATATATCAATACTGCCATTGATTTAAGTACTGAAATGAATGCCCTCAAGTACACGGATCCAAAAGTGAAAATTCTAGATCAACAAGCGACAGAAAATTACACTAAAGCCTTGGTTCCATTAGAGAAATATCTGACTTTACAGCCAAATGAAAAAGATGTATTGCTTACACTTTCTCAGGTATATAGAAAATTAGGAAATCTTGAAAAAGCAGCTGAATATAAAAAGAGAATTGAAGCGCTTAAATAAGAAGACACAAAATTTGTAAAAAAAAGACTGTTAATTGATTAACGGTCTTTTTTTTGCGTAAAAATTCACATATAATGTGAAACCAAAATAATAATTCACTACTTTTGCACTCTCTTTAGAAGAGAAACTGTGAACTTTATTTAAACAGTTAATTATTAATCACTTTCGAGCTTTATAAAGTTACTCGAAATACAATTTAAAAAAGCCAAGATGGCAGAAAACAAAATTACAGGTCAAGGTAGTGCAGATTTCGATTGGGACGCATTATCATTAGACGGTTACACACTAGCACAACGTGCTGATTTATCAGACGTTTACACAAACACATTGACTTCAATCAACGAGAAAGAAGTTATTGAGGGAACTGTAATCGCAATTACAAAAAGAGAAGTTGTTGTCAATATTGGCTTCAAATCTGAAGGAGTAATTCAAAATGGAGAATTCCGTTACAATCCAAACTTAGCAGTTGGTGACAAAGTAGACGTATTTGTAGAATGTCAAGAAGATCGTTTCGGTCAATTGGTTATTTCTCACAAAACTGCACGTATGCACAAAGCATGGATTCATGTGAATGATGTATTGCGCACAGGTGAAGTTATTACTGGTTTCGTTAAATGCCGTACAAAAGGTGGCTTAATTGTGGATGTTTTCGGAATAGAAGCATTCTTACCAGGTTCTCAAATTGACGTTAAGCCAATTCGTGATTATGACGTTTACGTGGGTAAAAACATGGAATTCAAAGTTGTGAAAATCAACCAAGAATTTAGAAATGTTGTTGTTTCTCATAAAGCGCTTATTGAAGCTGAATTAGAAGAGCAGAAAAAATTAATTATCTCAGGTCTTGAAAAAGGTCAAGTTTTAGAAGGTACAGTTAAAAACATTACTTCATACGGTGTATTCATCGATTTAGGTGGTGTTGATGGACTTATCCATATTACAGATCTTTCTTGGGGACGTGTTAATCACCCAGATGAGATTCTTGAATTAGATCAAAAATTGAACGTTGTAATCTTAGACTTTGATGATGATAAAAAACGTATCGCTCTTGGTTTAAAACAATTACAACCACATCCATGGGATGCGCTTGATATCGCGTTGAACATTGGTGATACATTAGAAGGAAAAGTTGTTGTTATGGCTGACTACGGTGCTTTTGTTGAAATCGCTGCTGGTGTCGAAGGTTTAATTCACGTGTCTGAAATGAGCTGGTCACAACACTTACGTTCTGCTCAAGACTTCATGTCTGTTGGAGATACAGTGAAAGCTGTTATTTTAACGCTAGATAGAGAAGATCGTAAAATGTCATTAGGTATCAAACAATTAATGCCAGATCCATGGGAAAATGTAGAAGCGAAATATACTGTTGCATCTAAGCACACAGCAAAAGTTCGTAACTTCACAAACTTTGGTGTATTCGTAGAACTAGAAGAAGGTGTTGATGGATTAATTCATATTTCAGACCTTTCATGGCAGAAAAAAATCAAACATCCTTCAGAATTCTGTAAGGTGGGAGATGAAATGAATGTCGTTGTTTTAGAAATCGATAGAGAAAATCGTAGAATTTCTTTAGGACACAAACAATTGGAAGAAAATCCATGGGATGTATTTGAAACTATTTTTGGAGAAGGATCTGTTCACCAAGGAACAATCATTGAAAACAAAGATAAATCAGGTATTGTAACTTTACCATACGGTGTTGAAGGAATTTGTCCTGCTAAACATTTACGTAAAGAAGATGGAACAAACGCTAAAATCGAAGAAACGTTGGATTTCAAAGTAATTGAATTCAACAAAGAATCTAAGAAAATCGTAGTTTCTCACACACGTACTTTCGAAGAAGGTGAAGACAAACCAACAACTACTGCTGCTCCAGTTCAAGCGAAAGAAAAAGCTGCTGGTAAAAAAGGTGGTAAGGAAGCTGGTACTTCACAATCATCTCAAGTTGCTAAGTCAAATAATCAAAATGCAGAGAAATCTACATTGGGTGATTTAGATGCTTTAGTTGCTTTAAAGGAAAAAATGAATAAAGGTTAATCCTTTATTTACCTTACATATTAAAATAGGCTTCCGCTCGGAAGCCTATTTTTTTTTCATATAACTTGAAATTATTTGAAACTTTTCTTACTTTTAGAAGTAAAAAACTCAACACATTATACTTTTGACGAAAAAATATTCAGTATAAAATAGCAAAGATTAAAAGTCCTCCAGTAAGAATAATCTATAAGGCTCATTAAATATAACCATTAAAAAAAAGCTACATATGAAAAAAATAAGTTTCTGCCTACTTAGTATTCTTGGCATATTACTGACTTTATCTTCTTGTCACAAAGTTGGAGCAGTCACCTATCCAACATCTATAAATTACGGTGAAAATCTTCTAAAGATGAGTGGCTCTCTGGTGAAGGGTGAAAGTTATAGCGTTGAAGCAACTTTAGGTAAAAATGCGTCCTTAAAAATTGTTATTACAAATCTCTCAGATCAAGATCCAGATTTGACAATTCCTAGACCAAGGTGGTTAACTGCTTATGAAAAAGGATGGAAAGCCGATGATTACTCCTATTCTACCCTAAATCAAAGTTATCAAACACTATTTCAAGGCACAAGTGATATGAAAATGGTTTTCCAAGGATCGCCAGGAAAATGTCGAATAGATTTTTACGAAAACTCAGGAAATATTACCAATACTAAAACGTATTCTTGGTAAAAAATGAGACAAAAAAACTGACTAATAACTTAGCCAGTTTTTTTTTGATTATTATTTTATTTTCTTAATCAATAATTTGAATTGATTCAATTGAATCATTTTCTCTGATAGAATCTAAGACATCTTCTCCTTCAGTTAATTTACCGAAACACGTGTGAACACCATCTAAATGCGATGTATTCGAACGAGAATGAACAACAAAAAACTGAGAACCTCCCGTGTTTTTTCCAGCATGTGCCATAGACAAAACACCTCTGTCATGATACTGATTATCCCCTTTCGTTTCGCAATCGATCTGCCAACCTGGGCCACCAGTTCCCGCCATTCCTTTTTCACCATCACGAGAATTTGGACAACCTCCTTGAATAACAAAATTAGGAATAACTCGGTGCCATTTCAATCCATCATAATATCCTTTTTTTGCTAATTTAACAAAATTAGCCACCGTATTTGGAGCATCTTTTTCATAAAATGAAACCTTCATTACTCCTTTGTTTGTGTTGATTATTGCTTCCATAATTTATTTTTTGGCAAAGGTAATTAAAAAAGGCGAATTGCAGAAAAGATGAATGAGCAATAATTACGATTCTGTCCACTGTTCATATGCCAATTAATTATTAAATACTGAGGAGATTTCCATAAATTAGATCTAAATTCGTTATTTTTGCTTTATGCAAATTTCACACGTCGATAGAAAATCAACCGGAATGTTTTCCGATGTAAGTAATCGTTTATCCTATAATCAACATTCTCTTCTAAACTATATTACTCAGCCATTTTCAAAGGAAGCGTTTGCCTCTCAAATAAAATTGAAAAAAGAAGAATTCTCTGACCAAAAAAGAAAAGTATTAGTCGAAGCCTTGAAGTTTAAATACGCAAAGATACAGACAACTGCAAAAGTGAGAGAGAACATTGTTGCACTTTCATCTTCGTCTACTTTCACCATCACAACAGGTCACCAACTCTCGATTTTCACTGGGCCAATTTACTTCATTTATAAAATCCTACATGCCATTCGCTTAGCGGAAGAATTATCAATTTCATATCCTGATTGTACTTTTGTACCCGTTTTTTGGATGGCATCTGAAGATCACGATTTTGAGGAAGTTCAATCTCTTTCTATTTTCAACAAAACAGTAAAATGGGAAACAGATCAACGAGGAGCAGTTGGAAGATTTAAGCTGAACGAGTTCCATCCAATCGTGGAAGAATTTAAATCATTTTTTGAAAATCATCCGGAATCAGAAGTGTTAGATCTTTTGAATTCTTATACAGGAGAAAATTTCGGAGAAGCAACTTTTATTCTAGTTAATAAGTTGTTTCAACGTTTTGGCCTCGTCGTTATCGATGGTGACGAACCTCGGTTAAAAAATGAATTTTCACCAATAATTGAAAAAGAATTAACAACTCAATTCTCTTTCAAAGCCGTCAATAGCCTCAGTTCAGAATTAACAAAAGAGGGAATTAAATTACAAATCAATCCCAGAGAATACAATCTATTCTATCTTGAGAATAATTTTCGAGCTAGAATACAAGAGCATCCAGAAGGATATTACATCGAAGGAAAAGGCATTTTTACAAAAGATGAAATGATGACTATTTTGAAAAAAAATCCATCTTCTTTCTCACCGAATGTTGTTCTACGCCCTCTGTACCAAGAAACTATTTTACCTAATTTATGTTACTTAGGTGGTGGAGGTGAAATGGCGTATTGGCTTCAATTAAAATCGGTTTTTGAACAAGTAAACTGCATTTTTCCATTGATTCAAGTTCGAAATTCTTTTTTAATGATAGATACTTCACTGTCTAAAAAAATGGGTAAATTAGGACTATCATTAGAAAATATATTTGTAGATACTGAAGATTTAAAAAAACAGTACATTCTTAAAAATTCTCATGAAACACTAAATTTTAAAGAATTAGACAATTCAATTACGCATTTATCGCAGATTATTTTAGCGCAAGTCTCACTTGTTGACTCAAATTTAAAATCGTTTGCTCAGGCAGAAATTATTAGAATTGAAAAGCAAATAATGACTATTAAGCAGAAATTAATGAAGATAGAAAAGGGAAAACATGAACAAGATTTGAGTCAAATAGAACAAGTTAAAAATCGTCTTTTCCCAAATGGGGGTTTACAAGAAAGGTCTATCAATTTTTTCTCGCTGTGCTCAGATGGTCAAATTCAAAGGCATTTAGATGAAATTTATGCTTCAATTAATCCGTTTGGAAATGACCTAATTGTACTATCTTAAAATCAAGATCTTCTTTTTTCTAGTAAAATAAATAACAATATTTCATTCATTTAACCGTTAGTAAAACTACTTTTGTATTTATGCGATTTTTGATTATCCTTTTACCGTTTTGTCTTTTCTTTTCCGCTTATAGTCAAGACGTGAAACTAATTGGGCGCTGTGTAAATAAATCCGGAAATCCTCTATCAAATGTTTCAATTTCAAGTAGTCAATCAAAAACTGTACAAATCAATTCAGATGCAAATGGTTATTATGCACTTTACGTACAATTTGGAGAAACGGTCACTATAAAAGCAAGAATTGCAGATTTACACCTTTCAGATAGTTTGACGATTAACGTAACAAAAAGAGGAGAAATCTATTTAAAAGATTTTATTTTTAACTACACAGACTTAAAAGAACATACCATTACAGCAGTTGGAGTGGATCCATTTGTAATTCAGAAATTAGATGAAGTTGATTATCAAAAAGCTACACAAACAGTTGAGAAATTTCTAGTCTATTCAACCGCTGCTTCATCCAATAACGAATTGACTTCGAATTACAATGTTCGAGGAGGAAATTACGATGAAAACTTGGTGTATGTGAATGGTTTTACAATTAATCGCCCATTTTTAACGAGATCAGGACAGCAAGAAGGCATGAGTTTTATCAATACTGCTTTAGTAAAAGATGTTCGATTTTCAGCAGGAGGTTTTGATGCTCAATATGGAGATAAGTTATCATCCGTATTAGATATTACTTACAAGACTCCCGATAGCTTAAAAGGTTCTTGCATGGCTTCACTTCTTGGTATAGAATCTCATATTGAAGGTGTTAAAGGATCTAGATTTAACTATCTAGTAGGTGCGCGTTATAGAAATAATGGTTATTTATTAAATTCGTTACCAACCAAAGGAGCTTATAATCCGATTTTTATGGATGCACAATTTTTGACTAATTTTTCCCTTACAGAAAATTTAAAATGGTCATTCATTGGTCATTTTTCTTCTAATCGTTATCGATTTTCACCCCAAACAGCCGTGACAGATTTTGGAGTTGCCAATGAAGCCTATCGATTTAAAATTTACTTTGACGGACAAGAAAATACCTATTTTCAAACATTTACTGGGGGAACCTCTATTAAATGGGATGTGTCTAAAAAAACAAAATTAGACTTTTATGCAACTGTATTCAAAAGTGACGAGAGAGAAAAATACGATATTCAAGGACAATACTATATTAATGAACTAGAGACAGATCCTTCCAAAGAAACCTATGGAGATTCCATTTCTGTTTTGGGAGTTGGAACATTTCTGAATCATGCTAGAAATCAACTAAATGCAACGATTATTAATGTATACCACAATGGTGAACATTTATTTAAAAAGCAATTCACTGATTCATTAAAATCAAAATTTCAAAGTCAAAAATTAATGTGGGGAGTCAATTTACAAAGAGATATCTTTCAAGATGTTTTAAGTGAATGGAAGATGGTTGATTCTGCTGGTTATAGTCTGCCGCAAACGAACAATAATCAAATTCAATTATTTGAATCCTTAAAAAGCAATTTAAATCTTCAAACATTTAGAGCTACTTCCTTCATTCAAATGAACTCCATTTGGGCTAAATATCATAGAAATTACCCTATTTCAATTACAAAAAAAATAAAAGAAAAAAATAAAGTAGATTCGCTCGTTACCTACAAGGATACAATTTTCGAATCAACCTCTCGCTTTGCCTTAAATTGGGGATTGAGAAGTGGATATACACATGTTAACAATGATTTATATGTCACTCCGAGAGTTTCTATCACCTATTTTCCAAGGATTTACATGATAGAAAAAGGTAAAATAGTTCGAAGAGACGTTCGTTATCGTTTGGCAACGGGAATGTATTATCAACCACCTATTTACAGAGAATTTAGAACGTTTGACGGAAAATTAAATACAAACGTTATTTCCCAAAAATCAGTACATCTAGTGGCGGGAACAGATATTTATTTTAATATGTGGGGCCGAGACAAACCATTTAAATTTACTGCTGAAGCCTACTATAAGTATTTATGGGATGTGAATCCCTATGAAATTGACAATGTTAGAACCCGCTATTATGCCAACAATGATGGAGTTGCGTATGCGTATGGGATGGATTTAAATGTCAATGGACAATTTATTAAAGGAATTGAATCGTTTTTTAAAATAGGTATTTTATCGACAAAAGAAGATTTAAAAAATGACTTTTATTATGACTATTACAATGCCTCAGGACAAAAAATTGAGTATACTACAACAGTCGATAAAACCGTGACAGACAGTGTCAGAATTGAGCCAGGATATATTCCAAGACCATTTGATCAGAGAATTAACTTCGGCGCCTTGATTCAAGATAAAATGCCTGGATATGAAAGTATTACAGTTCAAATGGGAGTTCAATTTGGAACACCACTACCCTATGGCCCACCCGATTTCAAGCATTATAAAGATACATTACGCTACAAACAATCTTATTTTAGGGTTGATTTAGGGATGTCCTATGATTTGCTAAAAAAAGAAAACCATCTAAAGAAATTTAGAAAACATTTCAGTGACGCCATTATATCCGCTGAAGTTTTTAATCTATTAGGTTTCAATAATATTTTATCAAAACAATGGATTCAAGATGTGAACGGTCGCTATTATTCAATCCCAAATTATCTCACACAAAGAAGATTTAATTTAAAAGTTATTCTTCGGTTCTGAACACATCACATTTTTGCTAATTTTTAGTGTGATCAAAAAATCAATAACTTTTAATCGAAGGGAGATTAGGCTTTTTTCGCGAGCTACGGTAATTACTCTTTTTCTTCCAGCGCTTCAATATCAATGTGCAACCTCTTTATTATTTCGTCTTTAGCAGCAATTTCTTTATTTTTTAAAAAAGTAGAAATTGTATAACCAATAAAAATGGAACAGGCAATAACTAGTGACAATGGAATGTTTAAATCAAAAAATAACATATTGACATTTTCTTCTTTCCAATTTTGAAAAACAAATAAAATAATAAAAATGAACAAAATAATTGATATTGAAAATTTAATCTTTTTTAGAACGGTTAGCGTATCCCAATATTCTTTCATAGCAACAAATTTTTACATAATTTAAATAACACTATTTTTTTCAGGTCATTTCTGAAGAAAATATACAAAACAAATATAGGAGTTTTAGGTCTATATCCATATCTTTGCGTACTTTATATTAAATAAAATGGCAAATACTTCAGACATAAAAAACGGATTGTGTATAAAACACAATGATAAATTATTTCAAGTTATTGAATTTCAACATGTAAAACCTGGAAAGGGTCCTGCTTTTGTCCGTACTAAAATGCGTTCAATTGAAACAGGAAGGGTGTTAGATAACACATTTTCAGCTGGACATAAAATTGATATCGTTCGAATCGAAAATCGGGAGTACCAATATTTATATGAAGAAGAAGATTATTTCATTTTTATGAATAGTGAATCATATGAGCAAGTTTCTATTGCTAAAAGTATGGTTGAAAAACCTGGTTTCTTGCAAGAAGGAATGATTTGTACAATACTTTTTCATGCTGAGGAAGAACTTCCTTTAGTCGTTGAATTACCAATGCACATCATATCTGAAGTAACCTATACAGAACCAGGAGTAAAAGGAGATACAGCAACAAATTCTATGAAAGCTGCTACCATTGCAACAGGTGCTGAAGTGAAGGTTCCATTATTCATTGATATGGGAGAAATAATAAAAATCGACACGCGAACAGGCATCTATGTTGAACGTGTTAAAAAATAATCGTTGATTGATAACGTCTAAAAGGGAATCACAACGGTTCCCTTTTTTATTGCCAAATAATCCATAATTGGTTAAGACTTTTCTAATTATAATAATGTATTTTTGACTAAAATTATACGCATGCATAAACCTATTGACGCTTCAGATATTGTTTTTTTTGTTTCTCTTTTGGGAGATAGATGTCTAACTGACATTGAAAATCTAACCAAGTATGGACACGACGAAACAGAAGATTTACAATTTCCTCCCGATGTTGTGCTTAAACCTGAAACAGTGGAAGAGGTTTCTGAAATCATGCGTTATGCTTTTGAAAAATCAATAATAGTTACCCCATCTGGTGCAAGAACAGGCTTGAGTGGTGGCGCTCTGCCAGTAAAAAAAGGAATTGCATTATCAATGGAAAGATTTAATAAAATACTTTCTATCGACGAAAAAAATCATCAAGTAACCACTGAGCCAGGAGTAATTACTGAAGTGCTTCAAAATGCGGTGAAAGAGCAAGGGCTTTTTTACCCTCCTGATCCGGCGAGCAAGGGTAGTTGTTTCATAGGTGGAAATGTGTCTGAAAATTCCGGTGGACCAAAAGCTGTGAAATATGGTGTTACTAAAGATTATGTTTTAAACTTAGAAGTGGTTTTACCAAATGGGGATGTGATTTGGACCGGTGCAAATGTGATAAAAAATGCTACTGGATATAATTTAACCCAATTAATTGTCGGAAGTGAAGGTACTTTAGCTATTATTACCAAAATTGTGCTGCACCTTATCCCCCATCCGACCACAGATTTATTGATGTTAGTACCCTTTTTTGATGCAGAAAAAGCCTGTGAAGCAGTTGCGGCAATTTTCAGAGCAGGAATTACACCAAGCGGGCTTGAATTTATGGAACGTGATGCATTAATTTACACCCAACAATTTATTAATGAAGATTCTGTTCAAATTGGAGAAAATCATGCGGCACATTTATTGATTGAAGTAGACGGTTTTGATAATGAGTTGTTGATGCAAGACTGCGAGAAAATAATGTCCGTTCTAGAGGATTTTGAAACGGATGAAATTTTATTTGCTGAAAGTCAAGATCAAAAAGATAGCTTATGGAAAATTAGACGTAAATGTGGTGAAGCAGTAAAAGCGCAATCGATTTACAAAGAAGAAGATACGGTTGTTCCTCGTTATGAGTTACCAAAAGTTCTTCGACATGTAAAAAAACTTGGTCAAATGTATGGCTTTAAATCTGTCTGTTATGGTCACGCTGGTGATGGAAATCTTCATATTAACATCTTAAAAGGTGAATTAACAGATGATCAATGGGATACAGAATTACCGAAAGCTATCAGAGAATTATTTACAGAAATAGTAAAATTAGGTGGTACAATATCAGGTGAACATGGTATTGGATTAGTTCAGAAACCATATATGGACATCGCATTTAGCGAGGTAAGTTTAAACTTAATGCGAGAAATAAAAAAAGTTTTTGACCCCAAAAGTATACTGAATCCCCATAAAATATTTTAAAAGATTAATTCGTTATCCTTCATAATTAGTGACAAGAAAGTTAGTATGACAAAAGACAATTTCAGAATCGTTTACATGGGTACTCCCGAATTTGCTGTAACCATTTTAGATGGATTAATCAAAAATGAATACAATATAGTAGCTGTAATTACCGCACCAGATAAACCTGCAGGACGAGGTCAAAAACTATCGGAAAGTGATGTCAAGAAATATGCTACTGAACACGAATTAAATGTTTTACAGCCAACAAATTTAAAAGACGAAGTATTTATTCAACAACTTCACTCTTTAAAAGCAGATTTATTTGTTGTCGTTGCTTTCAGAATGCTGCCTGAAATCGTTTGGGCAATGCCTCCAAAAGGAACGATCAATCTACATGCCTCTATTTTACCTAATTACAGAGGAGCAGCTCCAATTAACTGGGCAATCATTAATGGAGAGCTCCAAACTGGAGTTACTACATTCTTTATTGAAAAAGAAATTGATACAGGGAAAATTATCGATCGAGCATACGTAGACATTGATAAGAATGAAAACGTGGGAGAATTACATGATCGTTTGATGTATTTAGGTGCAAAAGTAGCTTGTAAAACAATTGATAAAATTCGAATTGGAGATATTCAAGGGATACCACAATTAGATTTAATAGAAGGAGAATTAAAATCTGCTCCTAAAATTTTTAAAGCAACGTGCCAGATTGATTGGTCAAAATCTGTGCAAGAGATTCATGATTTTTGTCGAGGACTTTCTCCTTACCCAGCTGCTTGGACCATTGTAAAAAACGAAAGTAAAAACGAAGAGAAATCATTCAAAATATTTAGAACAGAAATTTCTAATCTGAGGGTGACAGATTCAAAAAAATTGGTTGCTTCAAAAGATGGTATATTATTTCCATGCGGAGACTTTTACCTCTGCGTAACAGAACTTCAACCAGAAGGAAAACGGAGAATGAATTTTAAAGAATTATTAGCAGGAAATCCAGTAGATGGTTTGTACGTTTGAACCATATGTAAAATCAAGAGGTCATTTTTAGGGAATAATGCAAATTCTGTACGCGTATGAAAAAAATATTTAGACATCTTACTTTTTACGTCATTATTGCCATTATCGCTGGTGTATTCTTAGGTCATTTCAATCCTGACATGGGAGTTAAAATGAAAATGATCAGTGAAGTTTTCATCGCTATTATTAAATGCTTCGTTCCTCCCATCATTTTTTTAACAATTGTTCTAGGAATTAGTTCTATGGGGGACTTAAAAAAAGTAGGTAGAATTGGTTTAAAATCGTTAATCTACTTTGAAATTGTTACAACAGTAGCTTTAGGAATAGGGATTTGTTTTGCATTAATGTTTAAACCTGGTAGCATTGACATGTCGAAAATTGAAAAGAGAGACGGTTCAAATATTAGCATAAATTCAGTCTCCAAAATCAACTTTAAAGGTGGTAAATCTATTCAATTAGCTGATGTTACTATTCTAGAAATGAAAGATTGTGACAAAGTAAAATTAGGAGATATTTCTGACACGACCAAAATGAGCTTTGTTACTAAAATTAAAATGAAAGATGGTAAAGAAATTGAGATGACTGAAGCTGTAAAGCTTGAATTACTTGATGGATCTAAATCGAAAATTCATTGCATGACTAAAAGTGGTTGCAAAAATTCAGAAACATTTTCATGGATTACTTTTTTAAAAACCAATTTAACAATACAAATATTACTCTTTTCCATTTTCCTAGGAATCAGCTTAAATTATTCAAAAAGAAGAAGTTCTATCGTTGTAAAATTAGACAAAGCTTCTAAATTTGTTTTTAAACTACTCAAATATGTAATGTATTTAGCACCTTTTGCGGCATTTGCAGGAATTTCCTATACTGTGGGTGAATATGGGTTAAAAACGCTTATTCCTCTGGGTAAATTAGTTATTACTGTTTATTTTACCATGATTGTTTTTGTCATCCTTGTACTGGGATTAATCATGCGTTATTTCAAATTAAATATCTTTAAATTTCTAAAATATATTAAAGAAGAAATTATAATTGTTTTAGGAACCTCTTCGTCAGAAACTGCTTTACCTAATTTAATGACAAAGTTGGAGAAATTAGGTTGTAAAAAATCAGTCGTTGGACTTGTTGTTCCTACTGGATATTCTTTCAATTTAGATGGAACCGCTATTTATCTTTCGATGTCCGTCATTTTTTTAGCTCAAATTTATAACATTCCGTTAAGCTTTAATGAACTTGCATTAATCATTGGGATTTTAATGATTACTTCGAAAGGGGCGGCTGGAGTTACGGGTAGTGGCTTTATTGTACTAGCATCCACACTTGGTTCTCTTCACACAATTCCACTTGAAGGATTAGCATTTCTTTTTGGCGTAGATAAGTTCTTAAGTGAAGCGAGAGCAATAACAAATATTATTGGGAATGGGGTTGCAACGCTAATAATAGCAAAAAGTGAAAAAGAATTCGATGAAACCGTGTACGCTAAAGAAATTCAAAATAGGGAGCCTGAGATAAGTTAAGAAAATTAAATGGAGTGGATTCTCTTCCCTCCTTGAGGAGGGACCGAGGGAGGTGACAACTTAAATCTGAAAAAATGATTTTGATATAAATAAAATATTGCTTAAATTCAATTAAAATTTAAACAATGCACCTAAATAATTATTACAATAAAAACCTAAAACAATTCGCAAGAGATTTACGGAATAATTCAGTTTCGAAGGCAGAAAAGAGAATTTGGAAAGCTTTATTATCAAAAGAACAGACCGGAGTGAGGTTTTTACGTCAAAGATCAATTGATCATTTCATAGTAGATTTTTTCGCCCCTAATTTAGGCTTAATAATAGAAATAGATGGAAGTTCCCATTATTCAAAACCTGAATATGATTTTTTTAGACAAGAAAAACTAAAGGAATTAGGTTTTGACATTCTTCGTTTTTCAGAAGGGGAGGTTTTAAATCAATTAGATGAAGTAAAACTGAAAATTCAGTATACTATAGAAGTTCTGAAAAAATGAATTATTTTAAAACTATCACATTGTCACCTCCCTCGGTCCCTCCTCAAGGAGGGAAGGATGTAAAACCTTCATTTTAAATATTTAACGTGTAAAAACCCAATCGTTTTCCGTGGAAGTATTCACATCAAAAGAATAACCGTCCACATTATACACTTTCAATTCTTCTGGATTTGTAATCTTATTTTTAATGATGTATCTCGCCATAGCTCCCCTTTGATGTTTTGCGTACATCATAACAATTTTTAATTGACCATTCTTAAAGTCTTTAAAATGAGGTGTAATAACTCTTGCTTTTAAAATTTTCAAATCGACAGCTTTAAAATATTCAGTGGAAGCTAAATTAATCAATACCTCCCCTTCTGTCATTTCTTTATTTAGAGAATCAGCAATTTTTGTCCCCCAAAAAGAATATAAGTTATTAATCTTTGGAGTTATTTTCCATTTTGTTCCCATTTCTAGACGATACGGGTAGATCAAATCCATGGGCTTCAGTATTCCATATAAACCTGAAAGAATACGTAAATTATCTTGGGAATTTTCAATTTCTTCCTTAGAAAGAGAAAAAACATCAAAACCTTTGTAAACCTCACCATTAAAAGCACTAATCGCAGGGAAAATTGTTGAACTTTCAACGACTGGACTTTCCCAATTTTGATAACGGTTGTAATTTAAATCAGATAAATCTTTTGACAAATGCATCATTTCCGCAATCTTCTTCGAAGAAAACTTTTTCATTTTCGTTACTAAACTTTCGGTATCCTTCAGGAACAATGGAATACTCGATAAATTAGAGTTTTCTATTTTTTTGTAGTCGATTGACTTTGCGGGAGAAATTACGATTTTCAATTTGTATGTTGTGTTATAAAAAGTTTAACCACAGAGGTTCGCAAAGTTAATTACAGAGTTCCACTGAGTTTTTATTATGATTTTGATTTGACATACTAAATTTAAAATAAAAAAGCGGATATCAGATATCCGCTTTTGCATTTTAATGTATTCATAATCAAACGAATTCGAGAATAAACAAATATTAATTCAAAGAATTCAATTTTGTAATGAACTCAAGTGCTGAATTTTCAATTTTTGAAGCAATTGGAGCGAAATCTTTTTTCGTTTTTGCTTTGTGAATTTCAGCTAAGATAGAATCTTGAAATGCAGCTGTTTCTTCGATTAATAAATCTGACGCCGCGGCTTTCGTTTCATCAAACATTTGAACAGTGAAGCACTCTTCAACGATTTCGATTACCATGTTATTTAGATTTCTCTTAAGGATTCTTTTACTTGACATAATCTCTGTTTTATTTTTATTGATACTATTTATATTAATTTAAGATTTTTATAAATTTATTTATCGAGGCGAACAAGAAATTTAAATCCGCAGTTTACAAATGTAAATGAGGATTTAAATTTTGAAGTTCAACGATGAAAAATGACTTTATAGATTCTTAAGCTTGAGCTTCTTCTTTTCTTTCTGGTTTTGGAAGAAGAACGCGACGAGATAATTTCCATTTTTTCGTTTTGATATCTTTACCAACAACTTTGAAACGAACTACATCTCCTTCTTTACAAATTCCATCTAATTTATCTAATTTCTCCCAAGCGAATTCAGAAATATGAATCAATCCATCTGTTCCTGGTAATATCTCAACGAAACATCCATAGGCTTGAATAGATTTGATTTTACCTTCATATTCAGCTCCTTCTTCCACAGTTGGAGGAAATGCAATTTGCTTGATACGATCTAATGCAGCTTTCATACTTGCTCCGTCA
This sequence comes from Flavobacteriales bacterium, assembly GCA_947449575.1. GTDB lineage: Bacteria > Bacteroidota > Bacteroidia > Flavobacteriales_D > Crocinitomicaceae > CAIUKX01. Next base: position 2,441 of record CANFRV010000027.1, on the reverse strand, counting down.
TTTGACATTACAAGTACTCTTCCTTCACCAGTTTCTAATTCTTCAATAGAAATAGTTGCCCCTGTTTCTTTTTGAATACCTTGAATGATTTTTCCTCCAGGTCCGATAATTGCGCCTATCATTTCGTTAGGAACCGTTAACATTTCAATTCTTGGAGTTTGTGGTTTCAATTCAGCTCTTGGCTCAGCAATGGTTTCAATAATTTTATCTAAAATATGAAGTCTACCTGCACGTGCTTGATTCAATGCTTGCGTTAATACCTCGTATGATAAACCATCCACTTTAATATCCATTTGACAAGCTGTGATTCCTTTTGATGTACCTGTTACTTTGAAATCCATATCACCTAAGTGATCTTCATCCCCAAGGATATCAGATAAAACACAGAATGCACCTGTTTCATCAGTTACTAATCCCATTGCGATTCCAGATACTGGAGCTTTTATTTGTACACCTCCATCCATTAACGCTAATGTTCCTGCACAAACTGTTGCCATTGATGACGAACCATTTGATTCAAGAATATCAGAAACGATACGAACAGTATATGGATTATTATCTGGCAACATTTGTTTCAACGCTCTTAACGCCAAATTCCCATGACCAACCTCTCTTCTTGATGTTCCTCTTAAAGGACGAGCTTCACCTGTAGAAAATGGAGGGAAGTTATAATGTAACATGAATTTTTCAGTACCTCTAAAAGTAGCACCGTCTAATAATTGTTCATCTTGTTTACCTCCTAATGTTAAGGTAGTCAATGATTGAGTTTCTCCTCGTGTGAATACAGCAGAACCATGAACCATTGGAAGATAATCAACTTCAGCCCATATTGGACGAATTTGATCAAAAGCACGACCGTCTAAACGAATTTTCTCGTGCAACATCACATGACGAACTGCTTTTTTCTTTGCATTTGAGAAATAGTCAGAAATCAAACCACCTTGCGCTTTCAATTCTTCTTCCGTGAAAGTAGCTTTTAATTCCGTTTTAACAGCATTGAATAATTCAGTTCGAGTAACTTTTGAAGCTAACCCTTGACGAGCAACTGCTTTACATTTCTCCATTGAAAATTCAGTCACTCTTGTTCTCAATTCTTCATCATGAATTTCATGAGAATATACTCTTTTTGGAGAAGAACTTGGAATTTGTGCTGCGAAATCAATTTGAAATTGACATTGTTTTTTAATTTCTTCGTGCGCCAATTTAATTGCTTCAACCATTTCAGCTTCAGAAATTTCTTTCATTTCACCTTCAAGCATGTTTACATCTTTCGCTGTACCCGCAATTACCACATCCATGTCAGAAGATTTCATTTCTTCCATAGTTGGGTTTAAAATAAATTTTCCATCCACACGACCAACACGTACTTCTGACATTGGTCCGTTAAAAGGAATATCTGAAACTGCAATTGCGCATGACGCTGCAAAACCAGTTAAAACGTCTGGGTTATTAATACCATCATACGAAAGTAATTGAATCATTACTTGAACTTCTGCATGATAATCGTCTGGGAATAATGGACGTAAAGCTCTATCAACTAAACGCATTACTAAAACTTCACCGTCAGAAGGTCGAGCCTCACGACGAAGAAATCCTCCAGGTATCTTACCTGCTGCAGAAAATCTCTCTCTGTAATCTACTGTTAAAGGAAGGAAATCAACTCCTTCTTTTGCATCTTGCGATGAAACAACTGTTGCTAATAACATGGTATCACCCATTCTTACTACAACAGCACCATCTGCTTGCTTTGCCAATTTTCCTGTTTCAACGGAAATCTCTTTTCCTCCCGTAACAATCGATTGTTTAATTCCTAATTTCATATTTTCTCTGTTTCAAATGTATGACCTGAATGGTCGGTAAAAAATATAAGAGGGCAACCGAATTATTTCGACTGCCCTCCAATTTCAATATTTACAAATTATTAACGACGTAAACCAAGTTCCTTAACAATTGCACGGTATCTTGAGATATCATTTTTCTTTAAATAATCAAGAAAACTTCTACGTTTACCAACTAATAACTGAAGTGAACGTTGCGTAACAAAATCTTTACGATTCTTTTTCAAATGCTCCGTTAAATTACTAATTCTGAATGTAAACAAAGCAACTTGAGCTTCTGTTGATCCTGTGTTTGTTTCTGACCCTCCGTGTTTAGCGAAGATTTCTTTTTTAATTTCTGTATTGATATACATGCCAATATTATTTAATGATTATTATGTATGTCGACTATTCGACGGCGCAAAGATAGGGATTTATTTTGATTATATTAATTTATTTCTGAAAAAATATAATCAGGTAGGTTCAAGTACCAAATGCGACATTACCGTTTATAAATTTATAAAAAATATTCTTTGGTGAATCAAAATTTAATTTTTCTCTTGGTCTTTCGTTTATTTTATGCTGAAATTGAGTTAGTTGCTCTTTTGAGTAATCATTTAAATT
>CANFRV010000026.1 GCA_947449575.1 Flavobacteriales bacterium | reverse complement strand
GAGATACGACTGAAAGCATAGAAGAAATAACTGGTTATTTTAATAGGTTTTCGGGAAGTAAATCGCAATTTATAGGTGGGTCATTAAAATACTTTTCAATTTAGTTCGAAAATCCTTCGTTGTATTTCTTTGATTTAACAAGTTAAACCTGCAAAAAAACGCCTTGTCTTTTCAAAGTAAATTGAAATCTGATAATAAAATATTAGTCGAACTGAGGTTAATAGATTACAAAAAATAGTATATAGATATACACTATTTTGAACTTTATGGGATTGCTATATGGGTCGATAATAGAGTAAGCCATTTACTTCAAAATAAGGTAGGGCTTTTTTGAGAGATTTATCAAAAACAAAATTTGGAATTGTCCCAAACTCATCTTTAAAAATTGTTTTAAGCACTAAATGATAAGCTATATCAACATTTGAACTACAAAAAACTTCTGCGACACAATGAAAAACAATTTTTCTTTCATCAATTCCAAATGATTTGTATTTGCTTTTACAATAATCTAATAACTCGCTCACATAATCTTCAATATTATTTTTTGGATGCCCTATCAATTGGAAATACCAAATTTTATAGGCCCTATATCGAATATTAGGAAAAATAAATATACTGTCTAAATCAGTCGAAGCAATTGAATTATCGCTATAAATTCTTTTCCCTATACTAAAGGCTTCTGGCACATTACCACTTAAAAAATAATGTCGAAATAAAACAGATTGCGAAAAAATATAGTCTTGAATAGCAGCAATTGAAGTCGCTTTATTAAAATCATTACAGTATAATTTATACGCATGTTCATAATTTTTTATACGAAAAGCTGGATCAAACATGATTTCTAACACGTATTCCTTCACAAATTTATTATCAATAAATGTAGAGAAAAACTCTTCTGGATTTTTGGTTTTTAATAAGCTGTCGTAAATATCCAACGCAACTTTCGCTTTAAATTCGTGATCCATATCCTCTATACTTTCAAAAAAAGAAAGCAATGGCTCAGTCGTTCTAGAGTCAATACAATAATATATCAACGTATTCGTAACGACTTTCTTTTGAGCACTTGAATAATTATCGTTTTTAGCTTCAATATTTTTCACAAAATCTGGCCAACAATCATAGCCAATAAAATTCGCTAATATATTCAAGGTGTTTTGGTAGGGCGCAATGCCCTCAAATTTCACAAATAATCGATACAACGTGGCGACGGATAGATAACCGTATCCTTCATTTACTAAAACCTCGCTCAACTTAGCACAGGCAGGTTTACCTATTATAGAAAAACGTAACTTTAAGGTAAGCTCACTTTTTAATTCAGATAGTGTAAAAGTATTTAAAGTGTAACGAGAAGCTGACATATATGTTTTTAGTACTGCTCAAAGATAAGAAATAAAGTTTAATACAGATATAGAGGTCCCTTCTTATTTGCCATTAAAAAAAGTTTTATATCTACCAAACAATAACAATTGGCAGTTTGTTAACCAACTATGATTATACTATAGGTTGTCGGCATTGCAAAAAAAGACACTTAGCGAGAAAAAAATAAATCATAATGATTCGAGTACTTTCAATACCAAGTGAAAGTTTCTATATTTGAAAAATTACACATAAAATATTATGCTTGATTTTAACACCTCACTCGTATTAAAAATAATTGCTTCCCTGTTTTTTCTCCTCTCAGGTATCGTTTGGAAGAAATTATTACTAAAAGATAGAATTAATTATCACTATATTTTCTACCGCGTTATTGCCACCTTCTTTTTCTTACTAATACTAAAGTCTTATTTTCATTATGCTGCAATAGAAAATTTTAGTGCAGGGTTTTCAAGTAATCATTTTAAAGATTGGCTATTTTGCATTTCTCTTTGCCTTTTCAGCTTTTGGGGACTTTATTTTTATACTAATGCTTTACAAAATGGACGGCTTAGTTTCATAACCCCCTTGGTGGTTGTCTCGTCTGCTATTTCATTTATTACTTCTCTCATTATTTATAATGAGGCTTTAAGTATGTCAAAATATTTTTCGCTTCTACTTATTATTTTAGGTTTATTTCTGCATCAACGAGAAAAGTTGAGAAATTTTGAAATTTCTAAAGAAGTTTTATTAATCCTATTATTCAGTCTCTTTTGGGGAGTCTCTTTTGTGTTTTATTTAATTCCAATCAAAAAGTTTGGAGTGATTAATTTTAGTTTGATCCTCGAAGTATGTGTTTTTATTTCTTGTGTGGGATTACTCATTTTTAAAGAAAAAAGAATAATTCCTCCTTCACTGAGTAAAAATAGTTTATTCCTTTGTTTGCTTATGGGCTTTCTTGTCGCCGGCGGCAGCTTGTTAAGTAATTTCACATTAACGCTTTTTCCCGTTAGTATGAATATTCTAATTGGTTTATTATTTGAAATTATAATATTAGCCGTTGGAATTTATTTTTTTAGAGAAAAACTCGACAAAAAAGATTGGTTATTAATCCTACTTGCTTCAATTGGAGGTTTTTTATTATTGTTTTGATCTAATGAAGGAAAATAAACAGTGTTTTTTAAGTATCTTGGAAGGTTGCGTCTTGCTGTGAAACCCATTGTATAACAAAAAAACATAACATCCATTTGATCAGATTATTATCTTTCTAAATTAACGGTTTTCTTCCTGTGTTTTTGGAACAAATGATAAATGGATATTTCAAAATATTACCTCAAGGAACATCCCAAAATAAAATAATAGCAATAAGTCAAACTTGCTATTACAATTCAAAATACTTGTTACTTTTGTGTATTAAATTTCAATACTAGAAAACAAGCGTATGTCGAAAATATTTTATTTCAGTTTTATTTTAATTTTATTAGTTCAATGCACCCCTTCAAATAAATCTAAAAAAAAGACGGCTTCTGAAAGTTCAGATTTAGCAATAAATAAAGAGACGTTAGAAAGTAAAATTGAAGCAATGATTGCACAAACTGATTTAAATGATCAGCTAAAAGTGATGAATAGCTTGTATTTTACGAAGGAAGATCAATCCACTTTGGAAGTTAATGCCTTTTTAAATAAGTCTGAGGAGATAGAAAAAATTGAAGAGAAATACTCTGATGGAGCGACGGGTGAATATGGGACTCATATTTTTTACATAAACAAGGGTAAAAAATATGCCTCTAAAGAGCGATTCGAAGTAAAAGTTGGACAAAAAGCAACTTTTGTTGAACGTGTTTCATTCTATGATCAACAACAGAAAGTGATAACGACAAAAATTAGAAATGCAGAATTTGAAGAAGATGTGGATGCCAAAAAATTTGAATTTATTGCTCCGTATGATTGTTCTATTCAACGTGCGATGGATGCGCTTAATCAAGAAGGCAGTTTTCAAACCAACTTTCAAGGATTTATCACCGCTCGAGGCGACACCTATCTATCTGTTGGTGAATCGATAGAAAATGGTTATATCTCAACAATGATGGTGCAATATCAAACATCTTTAACAAAAAAACTACAAAAAGACCAAGCAAAATATCTGGGTAAAAATTTAAATATCGAGTTTCAAAAAATGATAGAACCAAGCGGATTTGAATACCAAATTCTTTTGTCGATTGCCGAATAAACGAGAAAACAGTTAGGAATTATTTTTTTGTTGCTACCCAAAAGTACTGATCGATAGTTTAATTTTTCAACCATTTATAATTGAAATTTAACCGATAATCAGTTTAAATGACACTATTTGAAAAGGTATTCTTAAACTTGTACCAAACTATGGTACAGATAACATATGAATAAATTTTTCCTCTCTATTATTTTGTCAATTTTTCTATTATTTCCATTCTTAGGGAATTCTCAGAGCATGAAAATTACCGGTACTGTCTATGATTCAACTGGAGCAAAGCCCTTGTATCAAGCAGTAGCAATGGCGGTGAGAGTGAAAGATTCACTTCTTTTAGCTTTTGATCGAACCAATGAAAATGGTACGTTTATCTTGAAAGATTTTCCAGTAGATACATTTTCATTGATTATTGCCCATCCTCGTTTTGATAATAAAACCTACTATATCTTAGGAAATGCATTCAATAATGAGATAAATATCTCTTCCATTAAAATGGCAATTAAGTCAAAGGAAATGGAAGAAGTGGTTATTTTCGCCAACAAAAATCCAATTTACTATCGAGGAGACACCCTTATTTATGTCGCGGATTCTTTCAAAGTTGCGCCCAACGCGGTAGTTGAAGATTTATTAAAAAAATTACCCGGTGTGAAAGTGGATAAGGATGGAAAAATTACTTCCCAGGGAAAATCGATTAGTCAAGTTTTAGTGGATGGAGATGAGTTTTTTGGCACAGACCCAACGATTGCGACCAAAAATTTAGCCGCTAAAGGTGTTGAATCTGTGAAGGTATATGAAAAGAAAAGCGATGGCGCCTCTGATGGCGACGATGCTACGATTCAAGTAATGGATTTACGATTAAAGAATTCAGCTAAGAATGGTTATTTTGGGAAGGTTTCTGCTGCGAGCGATTTTCAAAACTTCCACGAAGGGGAATTGCTCTTTAATAAATTCAAGGGAAGTCAAAAAATTTCTGTTTTTGCTTTGGGTTCTACCACACCTCGAACGAATGTGAGTCGAGCTGACATGAATAAATTTGGCCTGGATAATAACCAAGGAAATTCCATGAATGGAGATGGACAAATGCTATGGGGAGGAAATAATACGGTAAAAGCAGCGGGTGTGCCAAAGACTTTCAGCACAGGTGTATATTACACAGATAAAATAGGAGCGCGCAAACAAACCAAAATTGGGTTCAATTATTCCTATAGCAATTATCAGCTAAATTCTTCTACTGCTAGTCGTTCAAAATATGTATTACCTTCTGATACAAGTTATTACTCGGATGATTCTACGAGCAATATTGATGTAAGTCAAGCGCATAAAATCAATTTCAATTTATTTTCACAAATCGATTCTTTGACCTCTTTTGAAGTAAGGCCAAAATTGAACATTAGTTCAGGTACATTGGAAAATTTGAACATGTCTAACTATTTGAATGAAAATGAAGTGTTTTCAAGAAGCAGTATTATTGATAATTCTACGGCCTCCAATGGGATTTCTTTGGACAATGAAATGAACTTTATTCGAAAATTTATGAAGCCAAGAAGAGTGATTAATTTTAATTATGAATTATCTATCTCAACCGGTTCTTCCAAGGGAATTATGAAATCATACAATGAATATTCTTCTACTGCGACAGCAAGTGACACCCTCAATCAGCAAAAAATAAATGCAACAAATGCCCAAACACATATTGGAAAATGGACCTATACTGAGCCACTTTCTAAGAAAATTAAAATTGAATTTGAATATTTATTTGAGTACGGATTATCAGGTCAAAATAAAGAAACAAGAAATGGGTTCAATGGAAGTTATTCCACGATCAATCCGATGTTGTCTAATAATTTCAAAAATTTAAGACAGCAAAATAGATTTGGGTCAACATTGATTTACGAATCTAGGAATCAAACGATATCAGCAGGTTTAAAAGTTCGAAATATTGACATATTGAATGAAAATATTACGAATGACACGACGATTCACCAAAATTTTTCAAATTATCTTCCCAAATTCACCTATTTATATAAACCTAGTATTAGTCAAAGAATGAATGTAAATTATTCTACGAAATCTAGTCAACCAGCGATTAGTGATCTTCAGAATGTGCAAAATAATACAAATCCAAACAAAATTGTTTTAGGAAATCCAAATTTGAAACCTAATTATGAGCATTCTCTCGCTGTTAATTTCAGTAGCTGGCAAGCACTTTCAGGGCGATATATTTGGGCGGGTATTAATTCAACTTTGACCAATAATGCTTTTGCGTCTAAAACTGAATATGATGCTTTTGGTAGAACAGTGTCGCAAACAGAAAATGTGAACGGAAATATTTTTTCATCCGTAAATGCGAGCGCTGGATTTCCTTTTTTCAACAAGAAGTTTGAAGTTTCTCCGGGATTGAATGCTAGTTATTCTAAATATTCCAATCTTGTTAAATATGCGGAAGTGGCGGACTTTATTAAAAACACCACGATTACGCAAGCCATAACAGGAGAATTAAATTTTGAGGTTAATTTTGATTCCATTCAAATGAACTTTGGCGGGAAATATACGTTTAACAGTCCTACAAACTCTATTAGTTCTATCGCAAACAATTCCTATACAAATCAAGTGTACAGCGCCGATCTTGTTTGGACAATCGCAGGTAACATGAAATTATCTACCGATGTAACATATACAATAAATAGTCAAAGAGCCAATGGATACAATATCAATTACTTTGTTTGGAATGCATCGTTCAGTAAAGCTTTTTTGAAAACGGAGAATTTAATTGTTTCGCTTTCTGGCAATGATATCTTAAACCAAAATATTTCAGCCGCTCGGGTTATTAATGGCAACATTACGACAGATAATAGAACTAAAATCATTTCTCGTTATTTTTTATTGAAACTGGTCTATAAGTTTAATAATAATAAAATTAAGGAAGAAGATGCAAAACATGGTTGGCATTAATAATTAAAACTAGAAAAATGAAAATATATTTTGCGATAATAAGTCTATTCATAGGACCATACATTTTTGGACAAATAACAGCGGGGAAGATAGTATTTGAACGGAAAACAAATTTAGAGAAAAAATTCACGGACGCGAGAATGAAAAAAATGCTGGGCGAGGAAAATAAGACAAGGGTTGAATCATTCGAATTATATTTTAATGATACGTGCTCGATTTTCAAACCAATAATCAGTGATGAAGCAGATCCATTAAGCTGGACTACGAATAAAAACACCGTCTTTCAAAATTTTAACACACAAGAAAAAGTCATCGTACTGAGTATGTGGGGACAACAAATTAATGTAAAGGATCAAAATTATCGAAGAGATTGGAAAATTACTGATAGTAAACGAACCATTGCTGGGTATGACTGTTACAAAGCAATTTGGCAAAAAAATGACAGTACTAGACTGTATGCGTGGTATTCTCTCGAGATAATTCCTTCTGTTGGTCCCGAAGGTTTTGACGGTTTACCAGGAGCTATTTTAGGCTTGGCGACCGAAGATGGAGGGATTATTTATTTTGCAAAGTCCGTTCAAATCTCTAAACCTGTTTCTACTGTGTTTCAAGTTGATTTAAAGAGAAAAGACGTTTATACGATGTCAGAGCTAAAAGAAAAGATTGATAAAGAATACGGAAATACACCCATGGGAAAACGAATGTTTGTAGATTTATTTCGTTGGTTGTAATTTGCCGTTAGTAAAGTGGGTTAATAATTTTAGAGCATAAAAAACCTGTAAAGAAATTCTCTACAGGTTTCAAAATGATAATTATTTCTTAAGCATTTTCAGCTACAACTGAAGTAATTTCTGGAATATGTTGTTTTAATAACATTTCAATACCCCCTTTTAATGTGGCAGTAGAGGAAGGACAACCTGCACATGCTCCTTTTAAAAGAACAGTTACAACACCATCTTCATAACTTCTAAAGTCTATCGCACCTCCATCACCTTCAACCGCTGGACGAATATATTCGTCTAATAAATCAATAATTGCCTCATCAAATTCTGAAGGAGAATACACTTTTTTTGGAGCTTCTTCTTTTTGTTCAACAGCTTTTGGTTCAGGCATGCGAATTAGCACATCCTTTCCTTCCGTCAACCATCCTTTTAAAAACTCACGTAATTCCATTAGAACGAAATCCCATGAAATGGCTTCTGTTTTAGTTATCGTGACGAAATTAGCGCTAATAAAAACCCCTTTCACGAAAGGAAAATTAAAGAGTTCTTCAGCTAATGGAGAATACCCTTTTGCTTCCGATTTTGAAAAGAAATTGACGGTAGCATCAATCAAAATGTGCTTATTAGCAACAAACTTCATGCTAGCAGGATTGGGAGTCATCTCTGCGTATATAGTAACTGGAACGTTCATATTTTTATTTTTTACAAAATTAAGAATTCGATTGGTCTAAATCCTTTTATTTTAAATTATAATCTAAAAAATTGACAAGCGTAATTTTTGAAAATTACATTAATTAATCATGTCAAATCCTGTAAACTTTCGCAAAGCTTCAGGAATCACAACGCCTTCGGGAGTTTGGTGATTTTCCAACAAGGAAGCTACAATTCTTGGCAGAGCCAAAGCGCTGCCATTTAATGTGTGACAAAGCTGCGTCTTTTTATCATTCGTTTTAAATCGTAGTTTTAATCGAGTAGATTGGAAGGTATTAAACATAGAAACTGAACTAACCTCCAACCATTTTTCTTGAGCAGCTGAGTAAACTTCAAAATCGTATGTTAGCGCTGATGCAAAACCAGTATCGCCCCCACACAAGCGAAGAATTCTATAATGTAAACCTAATTTTTCAAGTAATCCTTTTACATGATCCACCATTTCTTCCAAGGCCTTTTCTGCATTTGAAGGATGTTCTATACGCACGATTTCCACTTTATCGAATTGATGTAAACGGTTCAAGCCACGGACATCTTTTCCGTAAGAACCCGCTTCACGACGAAAACAAGGAGTGTACCCAGTCATTTTAATAGAGAAATCCTCCGATGGAAGAATCACATCTCTATAAATATTTGTCAAAGGAACTTCGGCGGTTGGAATTAAGTATAAATCATCTTCATTTATATAATACATTTGCCCTTCTTTATCGGGTAATTGCCCTGTTCCATAACCACTAGCTTCATTTACAACCAATGGTGGAATAAACTCTTGGTAACCCGCTTTATCTGCTTCTTCTAGAAAAAATGAGATTAAAGCACGTTGTAATTTTGCCCCCTTTCCTTTGTAAACAGGAAATCCAGCACCCGTAATTTTTACGCCTAATTCAAAATCAATTAGATCGAATTTTTTACAAATATCCCAATGAGGAGCAGCCTCAAAATCAAAAATTCTTTTTGTACCTACTTCTAGCACATTGACATTGTCCAATTCACTTTTTCCAGCAGGAACAATTTCATTTGGAACGTTCGGTAATTGATATAATAATTGAATGATTTGAGTATCTAGTCCTTCAACCGTTGTTTTTAATACAGCCTCTTTTTCTTTTAAATCCGCAGTTTTTGCTTTAGCAGCTGTTGCCTCCGCTTGTTTACCTTGTTTGAATAATTCGCCAATTTCTTTAGCAAGAATATTCAATTCAGCAGAGATAGATTCTAATTCAGTTTTAGAATTTCTCCATTGTAGGTCAATCCCTAATAATGAATCCACTACTTCAGTGGCGTCAAAGTTTCTTTTTTTTAAACCTGTAATAACAGCTTCTTTTTCGTTACGAATACGTTGGATTTCGAGCATTTGGGTATTTTTTTAATAAAGTGCGAATTTACATTTTTTTTAGTGAAAACTAGGTTATTTTAACTACTGAGTTTGAATTTAACCACAGTGTAATCAGAGTTTATCACGGAGTATCACAAAGTTTTTTATGTGAAAACCCCGTATTATATGAACTCTGTGCTCCACTGTGCCAAACTCCATTAACTCCGTGGTTAAAAAATACTGTGTTATTAAAATTCATAGCACAAAAAAAAGGCGAACATTTCTGCTCACCTTCATAATACATATCGTATTCAATTATGCTTCTGCAGTTTCGAAAGGAACTACTGATACAAACGAACGATTTTCTTTTTTCTTACGGAATTCTACTAATCCATCCGTTAAAGCATATAATGTGTGATCTTTTCCAATCCCAACATTTGCTCCAGCATGATGATGTGTTCCTCTTTGACGAACGATAATGTTCCCTGCGATTGCAGCTTGTCCACCAAAAATTTTCACTCCTAATCGCTTGCTTTCAGACTCACGACCATTTTTCGAACTACCAACTCCTTTTTTATGTGCCATTGTGTTTCAATTTAACCTCTAAATCATTTCTGCTTTAGAAGTAGTTCAAATTAAGCTTTAATGTCTGTAATTGTAATCGCCGTAAAGCTTTGACGGTGACCATTTCTTTTTTTGTAACCTTTACGTCTCTTTTTACGGAATACGATTACTTTATCACCTTTCACGTGATCATTTACTTCTGCAGAAACCAAGGCTCCTGATATAGCTGGGGCGCCAACATTGATTTTGCCACCATTTTCTACTAAAAGTACTCTGTCAAAGCTAATTTTAGCTCCAATATCATCTTTTAAACGGTGTACAAAAATCTTTTGGTCTTTTTGCACTTTAAACTGCTGCCCTGCTATCTCTACAATTGCGTACATATAGCTTGTTTTTAATTACTAATTATCCGAAAATCGGAAGACAAAGATACTAATTTTATTTATAAAACAAAGTTGTTAACAAATCTTTTTTAATTAGGATGCTTTTAGCACTACAAATAAAAGTATTAATTCATTGAATTCTTTACAAAAAGGAGTTCCTGATAATAGAAATAAACACAAGTACTAGTATGAAATATATCTAAATTACTTATTCATCTCTATTGTTATTTTCTCTTAATCACCCTATTTTTAGGGATGTCATGGTGAGTGAACCAGCAACTGCTTTATCGTTGAAAAATGAAACCGCGTCGTTATTGCCTTTTAGCCCCAATGTATATAGTAGAGGTAAATAATGTTCAGGCGTAGGAATTGCCAGCAGCGCATCTTTACCTAATTCACTATAATTGATTAGAGGCTTATGATCTCCATCTGTTATTAAGGATTTAAATTTATTATTGATATTAATAGCCCAATCAAAGCCGAATTCTTGCTCATTTAATTTATCCCACGCTACCATTCCTAGATTATGGACCATGTTTCCACTTCCAATAATTAAAACACCTTTTTTTCGTAAAGCATACAATTCTTTTGAAAGATCGTAATGAAATTGAGCGCCCTTCGTATAATCGATGCTCAATTGCAAAACTGGAATATTTGCTTGCGGATACATGAAACGAACAATCGTCCAAGTACCATGATCTAAACCCCAATCATGATCTAATTCAACATTCGTCGAATGAATTAATTCAGCTGTTTCTTTTGCTAATATAAAATTACCAGGTGCGGGATATTGGATGTCAAACAATTCTTTTGGAAAACCACCAAAGTCATGAATTGTTTGTGGAAAGTCCATCGCAGTAATTTTCGTTCCATTGGTAAACCAGTGTGCAGAAATCACCAATACCGCTTTGGGTGCAGGTATTTCCTTCGCCATCTGTGTCCATTTCTGACTAAATTCATTATCGAGTATTCCATTCATTGGCGAACCATGACCAACAAAAAGTACCGGCATCAGCTGCTCTTGTTCTGGAAGACCAGATGTAAAATTTTTAAATGCTGACAAAGTGGTTATTGCTGATACTCCCATTATTATTGATTTTATGAATTGTTTGCGTCCTACTTGCATACATTGAAGGTAAGCAATTATTTGTTGGATTACAAATACAAGTCTTAGTTTGTTTCTGTCATTATGCATCGATAAAAGTGGACTTAATAATTAATGAGAACTCGGATATTTTTTATAATTTTGTAACTGGTAATTTGGGATATGGTAAATGGCCTTCCGACGCTGAAAACATTTTTAATTACCCTTGATTTATCAAAAATAAAATTAACTTTATAAAACAAGTATGAACCTACTGCGTCAGCTTTTCATAAAAAAAACAAGATTACTAGGACCTACTGCATTATTCATTATTATGATAGCTCCAATTTTTTGTGTGGCTCAAGTTGACAAGGCAATAAAACAGGTTACTATAGGGCAACAAATTTGGACGATAGAAAACCTGAAGGTGACAAAATTTTGTAATGGAGACAATATTCCACAAGCCCAAACACTCGAAGAATGGAAAAAAGCTAAAGAAAATAAGCAAGCAGCATGGTGTTATTACGTGGACTCTGACGATAAAAAAACGAAAGAAATTCTATATAATTATTATTCCATTAACGATCCAAGAGGTTTAGCTCCTGCAGGTTGGAGAATTCCATCAAATGGCGATTGGTTAAAATTATTTGATGAATTGGGTGGAATAAAAAAAGCTTTTTATTCACTAAGTAAGGACGATAATTCATTTAAAGCCAGTCCTTTTTTTGGACATAGGAGAATATTTTATGATACTTCCACTGCTTTAGATGGGACCATAGATACAATTAATACAGGTTCATTTTTTTTATCAGAAACATCTTGGTGGGCATCAGATGAATTAGAGAATGATTCTGCCAGTTATATAATGCTAGCAATAGATGATGTTGGAGAAATGATTTTTCAAAAGGATAATACGGGTCGTGGATGCTCTATTCGTTGCATAAAAGAATGAAAACTTTATGTGAATAAAAAGCAAATTTGGTCAACTATATCAGCCTTACCTTTAATATAATCTCCTTTCGATTTGTGAGATTATTTAGTTTTTTGTTCAATTTCAAATTTTATAGGAAGCATAAGCCTCTTTTCTTCTTTTGATTTTTTAAAGTCCTGAGATTTGGATACCACTCTAATTGCTTCTTTTTTATAATTATCTAAATCTTCATTTGAACAAGGTCCTCCTTCTGTTTTTACCACTTTAACATCTTTTACTTTCCCTTTTTTTGTTACAAGGAATCCAACATAAATTTTTATAGACACTGAGTCTTTGATAGTCGAATTCTGGCCTGTTTCACTCTCTTGACTAAATGAATGACAAGATAGGATTAGAATGAATGTGGTAAAAATATTTTTTTTTGATAATATCATTAGATTTAAATTTTGGTGAAAAAACATATTTCATCGTAATAAATATTTCAGCTTCGACGTATTTTTTTATTAGAAATCCTTCTGCCTAGTAGATCCTACAAAAAGACGAATTATTAAAAATGGAATATTAAATTCCTCTTAAAAAATGAATTGCCTTACTATTGAATAGTTCTGCCTGTTCTATATTTACTATATGTCCACAGTTTTCGATTATTTCTATTTGCCCATTTTTTTTCCATTTTAACCATTTCTATTGCATCGTCTACAAATAAGTGATCTTGTCTTCCCATTAAGTAAAGCACTGGAAAATTATGAATTTTGCTTGCGTAATTTTTTAGACTCTCATTAAGTGTTTTTGTCATCCTGAACCATCTTAAAAATTCGGTTTGTTTCAATTTTTTAGCTTCTTTTATGAAAATATTTCGAGACTTTTTGTGATTATATCGGGGCATTATTACAAAAGCAAAGATTTTATAAAGCACCATAAAAGGAACAAATTTCTTTGTTGCATTTCCAATTTTAATCAATGTCTTAGAATAATTGTTTAATCGAATAATAGTTCCTGTTAAAACAGTTTTAATGATTCTTTCAGAATGTGATTCGATCAATTCCCTGATTACTATGGTACCTAGTGACACCCCTACAAAATGTGCTTTATCGATTTTGATTTCATTGAGGACTTCAATTATTTCTTTTGAGATAGATGGCAATGTGTATTCTAATTTATTATTTATCTCTTCTATAACGGTACTTTGTCCGTGTCCTCTGAGATCTATAAGTACTATGTTAAAATGCACTTTAAATGCTTTTATTTGTTTATACCATATTGTAGAATTACCTCCTGCACCGTGCACAAACACAACCCATTCTAATGTACTATTTTCATTTACATGTGTTGTGTAATAAATCATTTTCTGTCAAAAAAAAATCCCTTTATCTAATACAAAGGGATTTAACAACTAATTATTTAATTTTCTAGTTTTTCAATGCTTCAGCACCACCAACAATTTCTAATATTTCACTAGTAATTGCTGCTTGACGAGCTTTATTGTAACCAATAGTTAATGATTTTTTCATTTCTTTCGCGTTGTCAGTAGCTTTATGCATTGCTGTCATACGAGCGCCATGTTCAGAAGCATTTGAATCTAATAAGCCTTTAAAGAATTGTATTTTTAAAGATTTTGGTATTAGATCAGCAACTATTTCTTCTTTCGAAGGTTCAAAAATATAATCTCCTATCGATTCTGACCCTGTTAAAACAGGAGGAAGAATAGGTAAAAATTGTTCTGATTTCACATCTTGTGAAGCTGCATTTATAAAGCTATTGTATACAACAATAATTTTATCAAATTCACCAGCTACGAAAGTATTCATTAATGAATTAGTGATAATTGCAGAATTACTAAATGTCAATTTAGAAAAAATATCTTCAACTTCAGCTAGTTCAGAGTTAATATAATAGCTATCTGAATTTTTAAAAGAGTCTTTGATTTTCTTACCTAAGCAAAGTACTTTCGTGTTCGCTTTTTTGTAGTCATTGTTAATTAGTAAGTTCACTTGCTTAATAACATTATTATTAAACCCACCACATAGACCGCGGTTAGAAGTAATACCAACAATCAACACATTTTTAATTTCCCTGTTTTCAGAATAAGCATTTTCAGATAAATCTAAAGAAGAACTTAAGTTACTCAAAATATCTTGAAGCTTAATCGCATAAGGTCTCATTTGTGTGATTGCATCTTGCGCTTTCTTCAATTTAGCAGCAGAAACCATTTTCATAGCCGATATAATCTGCATAGTAGATCCAACGGAAGCGATACGATTTCTTATTTCTTTTAAATTTGCCATTTTTTTATATTATTGGGATAAGATATACCTTATCCTTACAGATTATGACGTTGGGACAGGGCGTTACCTGTCCTTACATCAATATCAATATTTATCTGCTATTTCTTTAGCTACTTTTGTCAAAGTATCTGTAATTTCATCTGTGTACTTTCCTGCTTTTAAAGCAACTAAGATATCTTTGTGTTTTGCTTCCAAGTAATTTAAAAATTCTGTTTCGAATTCTTTTACTTTAGCAACAGGAACACGTTGGATCAATCCTTTTGTACCCACATAGATGATGGCAATTTGTTTTTCAACTGGATAAGGATTTCCTTCTCTTTGTTTCAAAATCTCAACATTACGAGCACCTTTATCCAATACTGATTTCGTAGCTGCATCTAAATCTGAACCAAACTTCGCGAAAGCTTCTAACTCACGGAATTGTGCTTGATCCAATTTCAATGTACCCGCCACTTTTTTCATTGATTTAATCTGAGCATTACCCCCAACACGCGATACAGAAATACCTACGTTAATAGCTGGACGAATTCCAGAGTTAAATAAATCTGAATCTAAGAAAATCTGACCATCTGTAATAGAAATTACGTTGGTTGGAATATATGCCGCAACGTCACCTGCTTGCGTTTCAATAATAGGAAGAGCTGTTAAAGAACCACCCCCTTTTACTTTTCCTTGCAAAGAAACAGGTAAGTCATTCATTTTTGCAGCGATTGAATCACTGTTAATAATTTTAGCTGAACGCTCTAATAAACGAGAGTGTAAGTAGAATACATCACCAGGATATGCCTCACGACCTGGAGGACGACGAAGTAATAAAGATACTTCACGGTAAGCAACGGCTTGTTTTGATAAATCATCATATACAATCAACGCTGGTTTACCCATATCTCTAAAATATTCACCAACAGCAGCACCTGTCATTGGAGAATAAAACTGCATTGCAGCCGGTTCAGAAGCATTTGCAGCAACAACAACTGTATAAGCCATTGCACCTGCATCTTCTAATTTTTTCACGATTCCCGCAACCGTTGAACCTTTTTGTCCAATAGCCACATAAATACAGAAAACGGTTTCACCTCTGTCGTAAAATTCTCTTTGATTAATAATTGTATCAATCGCAATAGTCGTTTTTCCTGTTTGACGGTCACCAATGATTAACTCACGTTGTCCACGTCCTACTGGTATCATTGCATCAATTGACTTAATTCCTGTTTGAAGAGGTTCTGTTACTGGCTGACGGAAGATAACACCTGGCGCTTTACGCTCGATAGGCATTTCAAACAATTCACCCGTAATTGGACCTTTACCATCAATTGGATTACCTAATGTATCAATAACACGTCCAACTAATCCATCACCTACTTTTACAGAAGCAATACGACGTAAACGTTTTACAGTATCGCCTTCTTTTACTAAAGCAGAACGCCCTAGAAGCACGGCTCCTACATTATCTTCTTCAAGATTCAAAGCAATCGCTTGCAATCCTCCGTCGAATTCTATTAACTCACCGTATTGAACTCCTGTAAGTCCATAAATACGTGCAATACCATCTCCTATAGAAAGAACGGTACCTACTTCTTGAAGTTCTGTTTCAGATCTGAATCCTGATAACTGTTCTCTTAAAATTGCAGAAACTTCTGCTGGTTTTACATCTGCCATGTTGTGTAGTTTTACTCTGATGTTGGCTGTGCCAATTTATCTTGTTAAACGTTGTTTTAAATCATTGAATTGGCTTGCGACTGAAGCATCAATTTGTTTATCTCCCATTCGAACGATGAAACCACCAATTAGTGACTCATCGATCAATTCTGTAACTTCTAATTGTCCTGTAATATGGTTTTCAACTTTTTGTAAAATGATTTTCTTTGTTGAATCATCTAATTTTACAGCTGATAAAATGGTAACAGGAATTATTCCTTTGTATTCTTTTACTTGCGTATCGAAAGATTCTGCTATCGAAGGAAGAAAACTTTCTCTCCCGTTTGAAGTAATCAACTTCACGAATGCCATGGAAACTTCTTCAAACTGACCAAAAAGCTCATTGAAAATAGCGATTTTTTTATCTCCTTTAATTATCGGGCTATCCAATAATAATTGAAAATCGCGTGTTTCATTGCTTGTCTCCAAAAGAAAATTCATATCTCCAGAGATTTGCTCAATTTTATTTTGCTCGATAGCCAATTCCAAGAGTGCTGTCGCGTATCGCGCGGCTACTTTCGATCCTTTCATCTTCTTAATTAATTCAAGTTAAAATCAGCAGCAAGTTTCTCTGATAACGCTTTCTGTTTATCAGCAGAAGATAATTCTCCTTTTACCACTTTTTCAGCGATTTCTATTGAAAGAATAGCAATTTGAGTTTTTATTTCCGCCAATGCAGCTGTTTTTTCATTATTAACTGCTTCACGAGCAGAATTGATGATTTTTTCTGCTTCTACTTTCGCCGTGTTTTTTGAATCATCTACCATTTTTGTAGCTATTTCTCTAGCATCTTTAACGATAGAATCTCTTTCAGCACGCGCTTCTTTCAATAAATCTTCATTCTGAGCTTGTAACGCTTTCATTTCACTCATTGTCTTTTCAGCCAACTCTAATGAAGCTGTGATACTTTGTTCACGACTGTTTACAGCTGCTAATATTGGTTTCCAAACAAATTTTGTAAGAACAAACATTAACAAAAGGAATACAAGTCCTGTCCAGAACATTAAACCCAAATCTGGTGTAATTAAATCCATCTTTTATATAGTGTGTATATTAATATTCTTTTTAAAAAATTTTGCTACAACCAACCGTTGTAGCAAAATTAATTTAATTACTTAGCAGCACCAAGCATACCTACTACTACTCCAAATAATGCAACACCTTCAATTAAGGCAGCAGCAATAATCATTGTAGAAGTGATTTTACCTGAAGCTTCTGGGTTACGAGCGATTGCGTCCATTGCTGAACCACCGATTCTACCAATTCCTAAACCTGCACCTAAAACTGCAAGTCCTGCTCCGATTGCGGATATTCCGTAAATCATAACTATATATATTAAAAAATTACAAATTAATGATGCGCTTCTTCAACAGCAGCACCTATAAACAACGCTGAAAGCATCGCAAATAAATACGCTTGTAGAAACGCAACTAACAACTCCAACACAGAAATAAACAATGCCATTGGCACTGATAAGAATCCCCATGCTGCACTTTGGTTCACAAAAATAATTGAAATTAATGCTAAAACAATAATATGTCCAGCTGCCATATTAGCAAACAAACGTATCATTAAAGCAAAAGGTTTTGTGAAAACACCAACTATTTCAATTGGTACCATAATTATCAACAAAGCTTTAGGTACACCAGGTGTTGCAAAAATATGTCCCCAATAATTTTTGTTTCCTGAAATAACCGTAATCAATAAGGTCAACACTGCCAAAACCAACGTAACACTAATATTACCTGTTAGATTTGCTCCACCAGGTAGAATCGGCACTAATCCTAATAAGTTATTAATGAAAATAAAAAAGAAGATCGTTAATAAATACGGAAGATATTTAGTATGTTTTCCTCCATGAATATAAGGTTTTGCAACATCATCTCTAACAAACACTACTAAAGGCTCAATGAATTTAGCTAATCCTTTTGGCGCGACTGCCCCATTTTTCTTGTAAAATTTAGCTGCGGTTAATGTCAATATAAGAATTATAATTGCTCCGAAAAATAAAGATAGTGTATTTTTTGTAATTGAAAAATCCATTGGCTTTGCATTTTCAGGATGTTCCCCATGAAAAATTAAATTCCCTTCATTATTAAGCTTGTAAATTTTTTCGTGAAACATACCATATCCTAATTTAGTATTTGCCACGTAATCAAAATCGAGCACTTCACCTTCTTTATTTGTAGCTGTTTTAACTTCTCCATCGTATAAACTTTTAGAAGAGAAAACCTTCATTCCTCCGTCAAAAAGAATAACAGGAAGATAAACAGAAGTTTCTCCCATTATATGCCATTCATGAGCATCTTTAATGTGGTGCATGATGAATGCGCTTTTATCTTCTTCTTTACCGCCATTTGCAAAAGATGTATTGAAAGCTAATACTACTGTACAAATTAATAAGATTGATTTTACTATGTTTTTAAAAGGCATTACCTACTTTTATTAATGATATAACCACTTAATTTTGGCGCAAAGATAGTTAAACTTTCTTAAAGGACAAAAAAATCACTTTTATTTTAAAGAATTAATCGAATACCTGTTTATAGTAAACAGTAACCGCAGAATCAGCCGTAATTGAATGAATTTTTTATTGTTTTTGAACCCTCAGCTTTTTTTAATTTGTCGAACCAATAAAAATGCTTGAACGGATAAAAGAGATAGAAATAGAACTAATAAATGATACCCAATCGCTTTAAAATGATTCATTTTGATCAGTGATAAGGATAGTATTGTTATCATCATCGTAAGTAATTGGAGCGTGGTTAATAGTAAAAATCGATTGACAAAATTGTCGGAAGCCTTGTCTAGTCCTGGAGCAATAATCAATGTACTCGCCAAAAAGAGTAAAAATAATAGGCCATCCATCAAAAACAACTTTGTAAGTGGTACATGGAAAATTCCTGAGCTTAAAAGTGCTATGTGGCACAAAATAATAATAAAAGTAATTATTAGGAAGTTTTTCTTGTAGGCTTTACTTTTCATCTTCTTTATTTGTATTTAAAACTTCTCGGATAATTAAATATAAACCAATAAAAACACCAAATAGCGAAAGAACAATAGTCCACCAAGGTGTTTCTGTCTTGTATTTATGGTCTAAGAATGTCCCGAGCCAGGTAAAAAAACCTATAATGGCTCCCATCTGAATAACTAAAGATGAAAACCGGGCATATTTTGAAAACTTAGTAGGATTATTCTCCTCAGTAGCCATTTTATTAATAATTGTCTTTGTCTGAATTTTCTTCAGAAACCACGAGATGCGCTTGTTCTCTAATAGCTTCATGGCCATTCATGTGACAAGACCCTAGGAAAATTGCTCCTTCTTCAATGTGTAATTTCGAAGTTAATATGTCTCCTATTATTTTAGACTTTTCACGCAATATTAATAGTCCTTCTGTTTCTAATGAACCATTTACACTCCCTTCAATATCAGCTTCAAGACAACTAATATTTCCAAAAACAACCCCTGATTCTCCAATAACAACCTTGGATCTAGAAAATACATTCCCAACAATTTCTCCGTCAATTCTCAAATTAGAGTCGGTAATAATATCTCCTACTATTTTTGTTCCTTCTACAAGTCTATTCAAACGATCAGGACTTTCAAATTGTGTTTTTTCTTTTCTTCTTAACATATCTTAATAATATTCTAGGATGAAATCTTCGTACTCTTTTAGCTTTTGCGTCTCAAATAATATTCTTAAATTTTCTTTTGTAATGGGCACAATTTTAGCCTTTTGCAAATCTAATAAATATTTTCGTGTATTTTTAAAAACTCGAATATATTCCAATGATTTTAGATCCGTTTCAAAATCCTCTACAATAATAATACTTTGATCACTTCCATATATTTTTGAGTTGATCTTTAATTTATCTCGACTGAAAAATTCACGATTAAAATCAGATACTTTTGATTTTTCTGCATTCGAAGTTTGATCTTTGTTAAGAAAAATCATTACCCAATGTGGTGATTTTTCGTCATACGTATAAATCGACTTGGAAGTAAAATCAATTGGATCATTTTTAGAAACTCCAGTTTTTATAATCAATAATAATTCATCTGCTCTAATTTGTTCTGGCGTTTTCGGGTATTCACTCACTACTTGCTGAAGTACCGGTATTAATTCATCTTTATTATCAGAAGTTTGACCTAGACTCATTGCTTTCAACAACATATATTTTGATCGAAAAGGATTGTCTTTTTCATCCGCAATTACGGCACTTGCTTTAAAAATAACGGGAGCATAAATTCCTCTATTATAGCGATCCAAAATAGCTACATATTCTTGTTCTGCTATTGCATCTCGTTCTTTTTTCTTAATGAAGTATTCTGGATCACGCAAATAATTAGCATAATCTGAATTTGGATACATGTTCAAAATATATTCCTTTTGTATCAAGGCTTTGGCTGGCTCCACTTCATTATACATTTTATATAATTGATAGGCTGACAATAAATTAAATTCACTTTCAATTTTTCTATCTAAAACAGAATTAAACTGTTTTGTGGCCATAGCAGTTTCCAGTAATTGATCTTTGTAGATAATTCCTGCGTCATACAAGGCCGAAAGTAACCTTTGGTTGGAAGCGACAATTGCGGAATCGGTTAAAGGAACTCTTTTCATTAGTAGTTCAACGGTAAGCGTATCAACTTCTGTTTTTACTGCGGCTGTGTCTTTTTTAGCGAGAGAATCTCCTTTTGATTCTTCAAAACTGGCAAACACCGTTTTTTCACTTCTTCTCCAATTATCCTCATTCACTCGGACACCCCATAATTTACGAAATTCATCATATCCTTCTGAGCGTGTTTTGACATTATTCCAATACCATTTTCCACCATTTACATCATTGTTCTGCGCAACTAAAGCTTGATTGTTTTGGAGCTCTCTCAGTCTTTCGGCCTCCACTTTTTTCCGGTGTTCTTCGTCTTTTTTTATTTTTTTGATTACATTTTTCACAAAGTCTTCGCGATCACTCTCTGATAATTTCGCGATTTTTTGAACACTATCTTCAAATTGAGCTGATTCCACGGCTTTTACTAAATCTGCTAGTTTAGTAGCTTTTGTTCTAACACCAGCAGCATTTGGGTATTGATCGTTAATCACGGTGGAGCAAGAATCATAATATTTTTGGGCCACCACATAATTTCTCTCTCGAAAGCTCATATTTCCTAACGTTTCAAAGGCCAACCCTTTCTGTCTCGTATTGGTGGTTGAATAAAAAGCAGATTGTGTTAAATATTCTTTCGCCTTTTGAATATTTCCTTTTTGAATTTCCATATCCGCTAAAGCGAAATAAATTTGATCTTTAAATTCAGAATTTTTCGCATCACGAAGCATCTTTTTTAAGTCATTTTCAAGCTTAATATCTCCACCCATAAACGCTCTTTTAATTCGAGCGGTGAAATTCATTTCGTAGGGAGATTGGTATTTTAAAACCGCAGAATAATGTTTTTTTGCTTCGTCTCGCTTACTCGTAGCTTCGTATAACTGACCTAATATAAAGTGAATTCTAGATTTGTCAATAGGTTTTTTGGCATATAATAAAGATTCTTCCAAATACTTTATCGCATCTTCTTTATTGTTTTTCTTTAGAGCTAAATTTGCTTTTGTTTTTTCTAAATCAAATTTTATCTTTTTGGGGAATTTAGCAATTCTGTCTTTTTTAGCTATTTTCTCTTTCTTTTTAAATAACCCTGGCTTTTCTAAATTTCTCTTTTCCTCTGCAGCAATGGCATCATCTAGATTGGTAACATTAAACAACGCCTCCGTAAAATTGCCAGTTTCTATGTTAGTTTTAGCCATCCATAATTCAGCAATATACAAAGTTGGGTCGTTTGAATAAAATTTCTTTACATACGAAAAGTTTTTCATCGCCCCTTCATAATCTCTGCGGTAAAAATCAGCAATTCCTACCGTCGTCCAATTTTCATCGATCCATTGATTGTATTCTACTTTTTTCTTTGAAGGTCGATCATTGCTCGGCATACTGTGATTTTGAATCACTTTTGTGCATTTTGAAATAGCGGTATCAATGGAAGAATACAAACTGATTACTTCTGTTTCATTTGGCAGCGGATCAATTGGGAGGATTTCGTAATAATTCTCTTTTAAACCCGATCTATAATTTAATAAAGAAAGTCGAATAAGTTCGTTGGCATTAAAATAGCCATTATAATGAGCCGTAACTCCATGATATGAGCGATTGATAAGTTTATTTTTTTCAGTTGAACAAGAAAGTACACTAAAAATAATTACTAGCAATAAAAAAATATATCGAAAAACTTTATTCATTTTAACTCCAACACACCAATTATATTATTCCAGGAATATAACTCCGAAATAGCAAATTTATTTTAAATCTTTGATAAAACAGGTTTTAATAGCAGAAAAAAGAGTTTTTAGGAAGAGGAACGCTATTCGAAAACCAAAAAAGACCATTCAATCTGAACGGTCTTTATATAATTACTAACTTCATTCATTTTGGTAGATACTCGAAATGTGGGAATTTGAGTGTCGCTTTTTTTTACATCTAAATATTCCCCGGATGATCTAGGCGTTGAAAATATACAAGAAATGTTTCGTAATTTAAGGTATGATCTGGAGAAAATAAAGACGCAATTACAAAGGAAATAAAAAAATCATTGCACTAATCTCAACCAACCAACTCCCTTTTTTGGATTTATGAAACTATATGCTTTCAAAAACGCGATTTTTACCTTATTTTTACACTTAGATTAAAATAAAAAAATGAAGAGAATTAAAATTGCGGATGTTTTTGCTCAACCTACATTAGGTAAAGAGCTGATTGTTAAAGGATGGGTGCGTGGTTTTCGGAATGATCGCTTTATTCAACTGAACGATGGTTCAACTATTAAAACATTACAAGCGGTTGTTGAAGCTGAAAATTTTGAGGAGGCGTTATTGAAAAAAATAACAACAGGCGCTGCAGTTGGCTTAAAAGGAATATTGGTTGAATCGCAAGGTGCTGGACAAGCCGTTGAATTACAGGTTACTGAAATTGAAATTATTGGTGAAGCAAATCCAGATGATATTCAGAAAACAGTGATGCAACCTAAAAAACACAGCTTAGATTACCTAAGGGAACAAGCACATTTACGTTTCAGAACAAATGTTTTCGGAGCGGTTTTTAGAATTCGTCACAATGTGGCATTTGCAATTCATAAATTCTTCAATGACAAAGGATTTTTCTATTTGAATACACCAATTATTACTGGTTCAGATGCTGAAGGAGCGGGAGAAATGTTTAGAGTTACGAATTTAGATGCTTTAAATCCACCTTTGAATGAAGATGGAACTGTAAATTACAAAGAAGATTTCTTCGGAAAACCTGTAAATTTAACTGTTTCCGGACAATTAGAAGCCGAATTAGCAGCATTAGCTTTAGGTCAAGTATATACATTTGGTCCAACATTTAGAGCTGAAAACTCAAATACTTCGCGCCATTTAGCAGAATTTTGGATGATTGAACCAGAAGTAGCTTTCAATGATTTGAAAGATAATATGGATTTAACAGAAGAATTTTTGAAATACATCAGTAAATATATTTTAGAAAATTGCGCAGATGATTTACAATTTCTACACGAAAGAGACGCGTCAGAACAAGCGCAAAAACCTCAAAATGAACGCAATGAATTAGGATTAATTCAACGTTTGGAATTTGTTGTAAACAATGATTTTAAACGATTAACGTACACAGAAGCAATTCAGGTATTGTTGAATTCAAATCACTATAAAAAGAAAAAATTCAAATACGATGTAGCATGGGGAATCGATTTACAAAGTGAACACGAGCGCTACTTAGTAGAAAAAGAATTCAATTGTCCAGTAATTTTAACGGATTATCCCGCTGAAATTAAAGCATTTTATATGCGACAAAATGACGATGGAAAAACAGTAGCAGCGATGGACGTTCTATTCCCTGGAATTGGAGAAATTGTAGGAGGATCTCAAAGAGAAGAAAGAATGGATATTTTAAAAGAAAAATGTGCTGCTTTCCATATCGATGAAGAGGAACTTTGGTGGTACATGGACACCCGTAAATTCGGAAGTGTACCACACGCAGGATTCGGATTAGGGTTCGAAAGAATGGTCATGTTTGTAACGGGAATGACAAATATTAGAGATGTGATTCCTTTTCCAAGAACGCCGATGAATGCAGAGTTTTAGTATAGAACGACAATAGACTGTTAGAATTAGAAGTTAGACTAAAAAGTAACAAGTTATGGATGGCAAGTATAGAAAGTCTGCAAATATTAAAGATAATTTCAGAAGATTAGAATTTAAAATCTATTGTCTATTATCTAAAAATCTATAATCTTAAAAAATGGCATTAAAACAATATCTAGCGCACAAACTAGAACAGCGATTATCGCCTCAGCAAATTCAATTAATGAAATTGCTGCAAGTTCCGACTATGGAATTAGATCAGAGAATAAAACAAGAATTAGAAGAAAACCCTGCTCTGGAAGAAGGACTCGAAGAAAATGAAGAGGATTTCGAGGAGGATTTCGACACTGATGCAGATGATGATTCGGATGATTTTGATATTTCAGATTATTTCGAAGAAGATTCTGCAGATTATAAAACGCAAGCGAACAATACAAGTAAAGATGATGAAGAAAGAGTGGTGCCTTTGTCAGGTGAACAATCATTTCAACAAAGTTTAACAGAGCAATTACACTTATTAGATTTATCTGACGATCAATTTATGATTGCCGACACAATTATAGGAAACTTGGATGAATCAGGGTATTTGAATAGGGAAATAGAAGCAATTGTGGACGATTTAGCTTTTTCTGCGAACATTACAACGACTGAAAAAGAAGTTGAATTCGTGTTGACATTAGTGCAAGAATTGGATCCAGCTGGAATTGGTGCCCGTAATTTGAGAGAATGTTTACTACTTCAAATCACCCGTATTCATGATGGAGATATCACCCGTTTCACCGCAAAAAAAATTCTGGAGGATCATTTTGAAGAATTTACAAAGAAACATTACGATAAAATTCAAAAGAAATTAGAAATTAGTGATGAAGATTTAAAAGAAGCGATCGATGAAATAATTCGATTAAATCCAAAGCCGGGAGGGTCTATGAAAGAAGCTCCTAAAAATCATCAACAAATTATTCCTGATTTTGTTATTATTGAATTAGAAGGGAAATTAGAACTGACGTTGAACGGAAGAAATGCGCCAGAATTAAAAGTGAGTAGAGATTACGAACATATGCTGCGAACGTATTCTGAAGGGGCAAAAACGTCAAAAGCAGACAAGGAAGCTGTGATGTTCGTGAAGCAAAAATTAGATGGTGCTAAATGGTTTATTGACGCAATAAAACAACGTCAAAATACCCTTTTAAGTACGATGCATGCAATTATGATGTATCAATTTGAATATTTTATAACAGGTGATGAGACAAATTTGCGACCGATGATTCTAAAAGATATTGCTGAAATTGTCAATTTAGATATATCGACTGTTTCGAGAGTTGCCAATAGTAAATATGTTCAAACGGGATATGGAACATTTGCACTAAAATATTTTTTCTCCGAATCATTATCAAATGATGCTGGAGAAGAAGTTTCAACACGAGAAGTGAAAAAAATATTATCTGAAGCCATTGAAGGAGAAGTAAAGTTTCGCCCATTAACGGATGAAAAATTAACTGAATTACTTAAAGAAAAGGGATATAATATCGCTAGAAGAACCGTTGCAAAATATAGAGAACAGCTGAATATTCCAGTTGCTCGATTAAGAAAAGAATTATAATGAGAATTTTCTTTCAAATTACAACGTGGTTATTTATGCCAATTTTAATGCCGATTTACGCACTGATGTTGGTCATGTACGTTCCTTCGCAACCGTTCAATTTAAGTGAGGATAATTCATTATTTATCTTTTCAAATCAAAATAAAGTCGCGATTTTATCAAATTACATTCTTTTTACAGTGATTGCACCAGCAATTATGTATAGTATATTTTTGAAATTAAAAATCATTAAAACAATACAATTAGACGATAAAAAAGAAAGAATTATTCCAATGATTCTAATGGCTTCATTTTGTTTTTTCTTATTTTATTCATTTAATTCCATAGAAGTCACTTTACCAAAATATGCCTATGGATTATGTCTTTCTGGAGGGATTATCATTTCTCTTTTTTCAATTTTAAATCTTTATTTTAAAATAAGTTTACATGCTACTGGAGTAGGGATTTTAACAGGGTTTATTTCCGCATATATAACGGATCAACAATTCTTTCAGGTTTCTGTTCTTATTAGTGTATTAATCGTTTCAGGAATTGTTCTTTCATCACGATTATACCTCAATAAACATGCTCCCGTAGAACTTATATCAGGATATTTCTTGAGTTTATTTATTACTTTTACCCTAAATTTATATTACCCTTTTTGAAAATTAGATCAATGACAAAATCTCAAACTAAAACCGGATTAATTATTGCCTTACTCTTTGTGGCAATAGGTTGTGGCACTATTAATAAAAAAAATAAAGGCAAAGGAATAAATCTGTTTACTGTACAGCAAGACAGAGATTTAGGAGCTACTGTAGCGAAGGAGATAGACGGAAATCCCACACAATATCCGCTATTGGATTCTGCGAAATATAAAGAGGTGTATGCCTATATTTATAAGGTTAGAAATACGCTTTTGAATTCTGGGAAAGTTGATTTTAAAGATGATTTCTCCTGGAGAGTGCGTATCATTCATGATGACAATACGTTAAATGCATTTTGTACGCCTGGAGGCTATATTTATATTTACACTGGGATTTTGAAGTTCATGGATTCTGAAGATCAATTAGCAGGAGTTATGGGACATGAAATGGGACACGCAGATATGCGCCATTCGACACGCCAAATGACAACCATGTTTGGGGTTCAGGTAATCGAGCAAATTTTATTAGGAAATTATGCGATGCTGCAACAATTAACGTCAGCGATTGTTGGTTTAAAATTTTCTAGGAAACATGAATCTGAAGCAGATCAACGTTCCGTAATGTATTTATGCCCAACTCAATACAATGCAGCAGGGGCCGCTGGCTTTTTTCAAAAAATAGATTCTTTAGGTAGCAATAGTAAAAGGCCACCTGAATTTTTAAGTACTCACCCCAACCCAGAAGGAAGAATTGAACATTTCAACAATTCAAAAATTACACTGGGTTGCTTTGGAAATAACACGTTTAAAGGAGAATATAAAAAAATGGTCTCTTTATTACCCAAATAGCAGAGTAATTTTTGTACTATGAGAGAAAAACGAACATCCATAAGTGATTTAGCAACGAGCCTTGGGGTTTCTAAAGCAACTATTTCATTTGTTTTGAATGGTAAGGGAGATACATATCATATTAGTAAAGGAATGCAAGCGAAGATTCACGAAAAAGCAAAAGAGCTTGCTTACGTTCCAAATTATTTTGCAAAAGGTCTTCGTCATGGTAAAACAAATACAATTGGGTTATTAGTAGGGGATATTTCAAATGCCTATTACGGTGAATTATGCAAAACTATTCAAGAAGAATTATACAAGAACGGATATAATGTACTCATCGTAAATTCAAATGACAATCCTGAGGGAGAATGTGTTTTATTGAATGAATTAATTCAACGATCCATTGATGGAATGATAATTTCACCCTGCAATTCAATAGATACTTTAATCCCAATATTAAGATCAACTCATATTCCATTTGTTTTTACAGATAGAATTGGAGATGAAAATGCTGATTTCGTCGGAATTAATAATGCGAAAGAAGCGGAACAATTAGTTTCTAAATTCTCTAAAAAACCAAAAAAACTAGCGATTTTATCTCAGCAGTCCATAGCTATTTCTACTATCAATTCTCGAATTGAAGGTGCCACAAAAGGCTGTATTGATTCAAAAGTTCCTTATGAGGTTGTTAATTTGCCGATTGAACAAATCGAAATAACGAAATGCGTAAAAGATCTTTTGGAAACTGGAGTAGATTCATTTTTATCATTGAATAGTAAAGTGGGATTAAGAACATTGGCTGCTTTAAAAGAATTGAAGATGGAAATCCCACAACAAGTTCGAATTATTTCTTTTGATGATAGCGAGGTATTCTCTTACTTTTCTCCGGCAATTTCAGTTTTATTGCAACCGATTGATTTGATAGGAAAAGCAACCACAGAAAGAATTTTGGAAAGATTATTAAATGCCGAAACCCCTGGAAAGCATTTATTGGTAAATTGTAATTTTATAGCAAGAGGTTCACATTAATCTCAAAACGCATAATGAAATAGAGCCTGATGTTATTGTCTTGACCTATAACGTTAAAACAAATGAATTTGAAATGAAGTTATTTTATGGCGAATGTTGCGATAATGCAACATATATATTTAAATAATCGCATACAGTTATTCGGAGGACTTCGAATTTAGAAGTCGTAGTTTGAGAGTGACTATTTTTCAAAAAAAGAATGTTAAACTAAAATAGGGGGATCTACAAATTCGTTTTTTTTTGTTGATGTTGAAAATTGGATGTACAACTTCACTTTTCCAATAAAAAAGATCCCCCATTTTAATTCTTACATTACCTTTGTTCCATGGAACCAAAAGAAGATAAATTAAAAGAGGTAATCTCTCACGCAAAGGAATACGGTTTTGTATTTCCTTCTTCAGAAATATATGACGGTTTAGCAGCTACATACGACTATGGTCAATTGGGTTCTGAACTAAAAAACAACATTAAAACCTACTGGTGGAAGGCAATGGTGCAAATGCATGAAAACATTGTTGGCATTGATGCATCCATTTTTATGCATCCTACAACTTGGAAAGCTTCAGGACATGTTGATGCGTTTAATGACCCACTAATTGACAATAAAGATTCTAAAAAAAGGTACAGAGCTGACGTACTTTTAGAAGAATACATGGAGAAAATTCGTCAAAAAATTGACAAAGAAGTTGAAAAAGGCTTGAAACGATTTGGTGATGCCTTCGATACGGAACAATTTAAAGCGACCAACCCAAATGTTCTTAGAAATGTTGAGAAAATAAAGGCGGTTGAAGATCGCATGCGTGAAACATTGGAGAACAATGATTTAGTAGGGTTGAAAAGTTTAATTGAAGAATTAGAAATTGTTTGCCCAGTAAGTGGTTCTAAAAACTGGACAGATGTTCGTCAGTTTAACTTAATGTTTTCTACTGAAATGGGTTCTGTAGCGGGAGACGCTTCTACTATTTATTTGCGGCCAGAAACGGCTCAGGGTATTTTTGTTAACTTTTTGAACGTGCAAAAATCAGGGAGAATGAAAATTCCTTTTGGGATTGCACAAATTGGGAAAGCGTTTAGAAACGAGATAATCGCTAGACAATTTATTTTCCGAATGCGTGAATTTGAACAAATGGAAATGCAATTTTTCGTTCGTCCAGGAGAAGAAATGAAATGGTATGAATACTGGAAAAATGCTCGAATTGCTTGGCATAAGGCTTTGAATTTAGGAGATAAAAATTATCGTTTTCATGACCATATCAAATTAGCACATTATGCAAACGCAGCTGCCGATATTGAATTCGATTTCCCAATGGGTTTTAAAGAATTGGAAGGAATTCATTCACGAACGGATTACGATTTAAAACAACATGAAGAATTTTCAGGGAAGAAATTAAAATATTTCGATCCAGAATTAAACGAAAATTATGTTCCTTTTGTAGTAGAAACTTCTGTTGGTTTAGATAGGATGTTCTTGTCTGTATTGAGTGCATCTCACAAAAATGAAACCTTGGAAGATGGTTCACAAAGGGTTGTCTTAAATTTACCACCCGCTTTAGCTCCTTATAAAGTGGCCATTTTACCATTGATGAAAAAAGATGGATTACCCGAAAAAGCAAGAGAAATAATTGACAAATTGAAATTCGATTTTTTATGTCAATACGATGAAAAAGATGCGATTGGGAAAAGATATAGAAGACAAGATGCCATCGGTACACCTTATTCTGTGACCGTTGATCATCAATCATTAGAAGATAATACGGTAACAATCAGAGATAGAGATACAATGCTTCAAGAAAGAGTGTCAATTGATGATTTATTCTTGATTATAGATAAAAAAGTGAACATGAGAAATTTATTGGTTAACTAACCTTCTATTCATTCACAGAAAGATTTGAGGCCTGCGTTTTTTCGCAGGCTTTTTTTTATCCAAAAAATTAACTCGACGATTCTTTCTGTGCAACATCTCAACAGAATCACGTGTAAAACTTTTAGAAATCGCCTCCGGTAACATAGACAAGTCGATTAATTTTACTAGATTAAACGAAACACCATTATGTATAAGTTTTTGGCGATTATTTTTTTGTGCATCACGGCACAACTTTTTGGACAAACTTCCGACAAATACAACAGTGAATACGCCTCTTTTTATAGGGCAGAGGAGTTGTTTTCAAAAAAACAATTTGGAGCAGCCAAGTATGAATTTCGTGAATTTATCAATCAGTTTGATAAGAAAAATGACCCTCTTTATCAAAAAGCACTTTATTATGAAGGTATTTCTGCTTTGGAGCTATTTAATAATGATGCCGTTCCTTTATTAAAAGATTTTAATAAAAATTATCCCGAAAGTGTCTTTAAAACAGCTATTTATTTCCGTTTAGGTCAATTTTTCTATCAGAAAAAAGAAAATAAAGAAGCTTTGGTGTGGTTCAATCAGTTGAAAGCATTTGATCTTGAAAAAGAAGATGTGCAAGAATTTTACTTTAAAGTGGGTTCTGCTAATTTTCAAGAGTTGCAGTTCGAAGAAGCGAGAAAGGCATTTTTCGAAATAAAAGACGATAGTTCTCAATATTCAGCACCTGCTCTGTATTATTATTCGCACATTGCTTATCAAAACAAGTCCTATCAAATTGCATTGGACGGTTTATTGAAACTCCAAACGAATAATCGATTTTCCAAAATTGTTCCTTATTATATTGTTCAAATTTACCATTTACAGGGACGTTATGATGAGGTAATAAAATATGCTCCAAGTGCTTTAGATACTAGCAATTTAGTGAATTCGAATGACATGAATCACCTACTAGGCGATGCATACTACCGCTTAAAAAAATATGATGAAGCGGTTGAATATCTACTAGAATATAATAAAAAAACAAAAACGACACGTCAGGATGATTATCAATTAGGCTTTTGCTATTATAAAGTAGGTGATTATTCGGAGGCTATAAAATTATTTGATAAAGTAGTACAAATTAAAGATAGTATTGGGCAAACAGCCTATTATCATATTGGCGAATCTTATCTAAAGCAAGACCAGCTATCTCCTGCTCGAGCAGCATTTGAAGCAGCTTCCAAATCGAATATTGATAAAAAAATCCAAGAAGATGCTTCCTACAATTATGCGATTTTATCCTATAAATTAGATGTAAATCCCTATGATGAGGCTGTTGAAGCGCTTCAATATTATTTGAAATATTATCCAAATTCGATACGAAAAAATGATGTTTACCAATATTTAGTGAATGTGTACACCTCTACAAATAATTACGCAAAGGCGCTGCAGTCACTGGATAATATCGCAAACAAAGATACAAGGCTAAAGTCTGCATACCAATTAGTAGCCTTTAATAGAGGAGTAGAACTGTACCAGAAGGCAGAATACACTTCGGCAATTTTAGCATTCGAATTAGTAGAAAAGTATCCTATTGATGCAGTCTTAATCGGAAAAGCTAAGTTTTGGGCTTCAGATGCGTATTTTCATATGGGAAAATATGATAAGTCAATACAAGGTTTTAGAGCATTTTTGGTTTTACCAGCCACATTGTCTTACGCCCTTAAATGTGATGCTTATTATAACATTGGTTATGCTTATTTTGCAAAGCATGACACCTTACTTGGGATGGAATCGTTTATTCTGTATACACAACAATCAAACTTAAAAGATAAGCGAAAATTAGCAGATGCAAATATGCGGATTGCAGATGGGGCTTATGCAACAAGGCAAAACGAGAGTGCGATTAAGTATTATTTAGAAGTGCTAAAATTAAAATCTGGATTTGAGGATCAAGCATTATTTTTCGTAGCAAAAGCATATTCCTTTACAGAGTCTGGAAATGGAACAACAAATCAAATAGCTCATCTTCAGGATTTGATAAATAATCACAAGGAATCTAAATATGTTCTTCCTGCGATTGAAAATTTGGCAACTACCTACAAAGGAATCGAAGAATATGACAAAGCAAAGCTTTATTTTGAATTGATAATTACGGATTATCCCACAAATATCTTAGTGAAACAAGCCAAAATAGAAGTAGCAGATATCTATTTTAAAAAGGGAGATTATTCAAAATCTGAACAAGCATTTAAACAAATTTTACTAGAAAGTGGTTCCGATAGAGATATTTGTGAAGAAGGAGCCAAAGGATTAATGGCTATTTACAAGGCATTAAATCAGCCTGAAAAAGTAATAGAAGTAAATGAACAGTACCCATGCGCTGGATTGACCAAAGATCAACAAGAAGACCTCTATTATTCTCCAGCTCTACTAAGTTATAGCGATACGCTAAAACCTCTAGCTACTACTATTTCGTTGTTTGAAAAGTACTTAACAAAATACCCAACAGGTTTATATGCTATTGATTCAAAATATTATCTTGCCAATTGCTATTACAAACAAGATAATTTTGAACTTGCCATTCCTTTGTATCAGCAAACATTGGAAGAGCCAAATAATGTGTACACAGAGACTGCTGCCTTGAGAGTTTCAAAATATTTATTTAATTCTGATAAATACCAAGAATCTATTCCATACTATGAGCGATTAGTGCAATCAAGTTCTAATCCAGGGATTATTTATAATTCACAGTTAGGTTTAATGCGCAGTTATTTCTTGGTTGAAAACTGGGAAAAAGCAGTGAATTACGCTAAAATAATACAAGAAAGTTCTCAACTGGATGCTAAAATAAAACTTGAATCAGAATATATTAACGGTCTTGCAAACTATGATTTAAAAAATTATGCAGAAGCAAAAATTTCGTTGGAATGGATAACAAAAAATACAACGACAGAAAAATGTGCTGAAGCGAAATTTTTAATCGCAGAAATATTTTTCTTTGAACAAGATTATGATAAAGCGGATGCTCAAATAAAAAGTTTGATCAAAATGAAACCAACCTATAATTATTGGGTCGCAAAAGGATTGCTTTTACAAGCAGAAATTCAAATAATAAAGGAGGACTTATTTCAAGCGGAACAGACTTTACAATCAATAATTGATCATTATACGAGTCAAACAGATGGTATAATTGATGAAGCGAATGATATGTGGAATGAATTAATGCAATTGAAAAATAAAGAAAAGGAAATTCCTGAAAAAAGTGCATCAGAAATTGAAGTAATCGAAGAAAACCAATGAGAAAACAAACCTTAATATTCGTATATCTAATTTTCAGTTTTATTGTTTTGATTGAAAATTGTGCTGTAGCGCAAGGTGATAAGCCCGTTATAATAGATATTGACGTTAATCGAATTGTGCCATTAGCTCATAGAATTTCGGGGAGTCCAAAAATTATTGATACAATTTTGTCGACGCCAGTAACACCTTATCCCCTGCTTGTATTGCAACAAAAAACGAGTATTGAATTAGAACAAATTGAGCCAGCAAAAGTAAAATTAGAAGCAAAGAATGTACAATTGTATCATTCATATGTGAAAGCTGGGATAGGTAGCGCATTAATGCCCCTTGGAGAATTTTATTTTGATGGAACGCGTTCTCGTAAATTTGTTTACGGGGCACATTTAAAACATTTAAGTTCTTTTGGAAAAATTCCGGGGTATGCACCAGCCCAATTTGATAGAAATTCCATAAAGCTTTTTGGAGGTATTAAAGAACAAAATTATACCTTGAATGGAGACGCTCATTACAACAATAAAGGATTTCACTATTATGGAATAAAAAATGATTCTTTAGATCGAGACAGTATTGCTCAGCGATTTAGTGATGCGGGAGGTACATTTTCGTTTGCCTCTCATAAAAAAGACAGCGCTTCGGTAAATTATAAAATTGGAGTAACCTATAATAATTTTCAATCTAAGAAACCTCTGCAAGATAGTTTATCCCTTTGGAGAGCATGTGAAAATTATTTTGCCTTATCTTCAACATTAAGCTATAAAATGGGAAAAGAGTTATTTTCTACTGATTTTAATATGCGCTATAATGGTTACAAATATGGAGTTGCTGATACAAGTATTTCAATCTTAGACACTGGAATTGTAATCAATAATACCTTAATTAATTTAACTCCCTCCATTGTAACGTTTGCAAAAAACAACAGATTTAAGGCGAAAATTGGAATAGATCTTACCCTTGATGTAAATGCTACAGGTAAGTTTTATATTTATCCAGTTGCTGAAGTGAAATACTCGTTTTTCAGCGATATGTTTATTCCTTATCTTGGGGTAAAAGGTGGTATGAAGCAAAACACATACAAAACACTTACACTGGAGAATGAATTTTTGTTACCAAACGTGGCAATGAAAAATGAGAATAGAGTGGCAGACATTTATTTCGGAATTAAAGGGACGTTGTCCAAAAGAATTAGCTTTAATGCAAGCGCTAGTTTTGCTCATATAAAAAATAAAGCGCTTTTTGTAACGGATACAACCTATTCATTGGGAAATAAATTCAACATTATTTTTGACACCTTAAATGTAGCAACTATTGAAGGATCAATGTCGTATCAATTACTTGAGAAGTTAAAAATTGATGCAATTGGGCGTTATTATTCTTATTCTCTAAATAACAATTCATATGCTTGGAACTTACCTCAATTTCAAATTGTTACAAGAGGTAGCTATAATTTATACGATAAATTTTTAGTGAATTTGGATTTTAATTTAGAGGGTGGAAGAAAAGCCTTAGTGTATAAAATGGAGGATGACGTGGTTGTGGAAAATACTCAATTTGCAAAAAGTCTTGGCTTTATAACTGATGTTAATCTCGGAATGGAATATCGATATAATTCTCGAATTTCGGCCTTTTTACAATGTAACAATTTAGCAGCTCAGCGTTATAAAAGATGGTACAACACCCCTGTTCAAGGTTTTCAAGTGATGGGCGGGGTGACGTTTCGTTTTTAATAAGAAGCGTGATACTGAGGTGAAGATTGAGCTTACTACTAAAATAAATTTATTGATTCAACTTACGTTCAATTTCACTCACAATGGTATTTCAATAAATTAAATCGTGAAATGTCTTACTTATAACCATAGAATTATTTAACTTTACGGTCTATTATTGAGCATAAAATAGATATGGATAAAGTAACATACATAGGGAATGCAGATGTCACAGCGATTGATCATTTGTATAAATCATATCAACAAGATCCAGAAAGCGTGGATTTGGGCTGGAAAAAATTCTTTGAAGGCTTTGATTTTGCTCGTACTAATTATGAAGACGGAGGTGACATTACCTCCGGTGAGGCCTTTGGCGTTCCTGAAAATTTCCAGAAAGAATTCAAGGTTATTAATCTCATTAATGGATACAGAACACGTGGACATTTATTTACGCACACAAATCCTGTTCGTGAAAGAAGACAATACGCGCCAACTCTAGCAATTGAAAACTTTGGATTAGACGCAGGCGATTTAGATACTGTTTTTCAAGCAGGGGAAGAAACGGGTATTGGTGCTGCAAGTTTAAAAGATATTATTTCTCATTTAGAAGACACATATTGTGTTTCTATTGGAATAGAGTTTGCCTACATGCGAGCTCCGGAAAGAGTAGAATGGTTAAAACATAAAATTGAATTAAAAAATCGTCCAAAATTCGATGCTAGTCGAAAAATGGAAATTTATAAAAAATTAAATCAAGCGACGAATTTCGAAGCGTATTTAGGAAAGAAATTTGTTGGACAAAAACGGTTTTCAATCGAAGGTGGAGAAGCTTTAATTCCTGCTTTAGATACATTAATTTCTAAAGGATCAGACCTAGGAATTGAATATTTCGTTATGGGAATGGCTCACCGTGGCCGTTTAAACACATTAATTAATATTTTTGAAAAACGACCAAAAGATATTTTTTCTGAGTTTGAAGGAAAAGAATTTGAAATCGATCATGCGTTTGATGGGGATGTAAAATACCACCAAGGATATACGTCAGTTGTAGACTTGAAAAATGGTAAAACAGTTGGTTTAACATTGTCTCCAAATCCATCACACTTAGAAGCGGTTGACCCAGTTGTGCAAGGAATTGCGCGTGCAAAAATAGATCATATTTTAAAAGACGAAACTAAAATTTGTCCTGTGATGATTCATGGTGATGCTGCTGTTGCAGGTCAGGGAATCGTATACGAAGTTTTGCAAATGGCTCAATTAGATGCATATAGATCTGGAGGAACTATTCACATTGTTGTCAATAATCAAGTAGGGTTTACAACGAATTTCACCGATGGCCGATCTTCTACGTATTGCACAGATGTTGCGAAAACTACTTTGTGCCCTGTTTTTCATGTGAATGGCGATGATGTTGAGGCGGTTGTGCAAACAATGGAAATTGCGATGGAATACCGTCAAAAATTTAGTAGAGATGTTTTTATTGATTTGTTGTGTTATAGAAAATATGGGCACAATGAAGGTGATGAACCTAAATTCACTCAACCTAAATTATATGATTTAATTGCAAAACATCCTAATCCTAAGGACATCTATTTTGATCAATTGGAAAAAGAAGGTGTTATCACGAAGGAAGTGGCAAAACAATTAGAAGAAGATTTTAACAAGCATTTGGATGATGAATATGAAATCTCGCGCAAAAATGATAAAGCATTGGTGTATGATTTCTTGAGTAAAACTTGGGAAGGATATAGACATAGTGTTTCTTCAGATTTTGATTCTTCTATTGATACCGGCGTTGAGAAAAAGAAATTGTTGGAATTGGGTATAAAATTATCCACACTTCCAGAAGGGAAAAAGTACTTCCGCAAAATTTCTAAAATATTTGATGATCGATTAAACGCTATTAAAACAGATAAATTGGATTGGGGTTCTGCTGAAATGCTAGCGTATGCTACTTTACTAGAGGAAGGCCATCCTGTTCGTGTTTCAGGTCAGGATGTTGAAAGAGGAACTTTCTCTCACAGACATGCTGTGGTAAAAACGGAAGATACAGAAGAAGAAGTGGTGACGTTGAATTTATTAAGTGATTCACAAGCTACATTCTCAATTTATAATTCTTTATTATCTGAATATGGGGTGCTTGGTTTTGAATACGGATATTCATTAGCTTCTCCTAAAGGGTTAACTATTTGGGAAGCACAATTTGGAGATTTCTTTAATGGAGCTCAAATAATGATTGATCAATTCATCACTGCAGGAGAAGATAAATGGGATACGCAAAGTGGTTTGGTGTTATTATTGCCGCACGGTTACGAAGGTCAGGGCGCTGAGCATTCAAGTGGAAGAATGGAACGGTTTTTAGTTCAATGTGCTGATGACAATATTCAAGTTGTTAATACATCGACACCAGCAAATCATTTTC
This sequence comes from Flavobacteriales bacterium, assembly GCA_947449575.1. GTDB lineage: Bacteria > Bacteroidota > Bacteroidia > Flavobacteriales_D > Crocinitomicaceae > CAIUKX01. The sequence continues at coordinate 7,521 of CANFRV010000026.1, read as the reverse complement.
ATTTATTAAGAAGACAAATGAAGCGTGATTTTAGAAAACCTTTGATTGTCTTTTCTCCAAAACAATTGTTACGTAACCCAGAAGCTGTTTCTAGCTTAGATGAAATGGCGAAAGGAGGTTTCCAAGAGGTAATTGATGATAATGCAGCAGTTGTTGCAAATATCGATACAGTTGTTTTTTGTTCTGGTAAATTCTATTATGAAATGAAAGCAAAAGCGAAAGAATTGGAAGTTGAAAATATGGCTTTCGTTCGTGTTGAGCAATTATATCCTTTGCCAAAGATTCAAATTGATGCAATTCTCGCTAAATATAAAAATGCTTCAAATATTTTATGGGCACAAGAAGAGCCTGCTAATATGGGAGCTTGGACCTATTTCGCAATGGCATTAAGACACTTACCTATTATAGGTATTTCAAGAAATGCATCCGCAGCATCCGCAGAAGGGTCATCTCAACTACACAAAAAACGATTGAAATTATTGTTTGACGAGTTGTTTAAATTCGCTTCAGTAAAAGCATAGGATTACAAATTGACAAATTGCAGATTGCAAATTGACAATAAGAATTTAGAAATTATAGAGTTTAAAAATACATACAATATGTCAGTATTAGAAATGAAAGTTCCGAGTCCAGGTGAATCGATTTCAGAAGTTGAAATTGCTCAATGGTTAGTAGCTGATGGTGATTACGTAGAAAAAGATCAAGCTATTGCAGAAGTAGATTCTGACAAAGCGACTTTAGAATTGCCTGCAGAAGAAAGTGGTATTATCACTTTAAAAGCGGCTGAAGGTGATGCTGTAAAAGTAGGTGCTGTAGTTTGTTTAATTGACACCTCTGCAGCTCGTCCTGCGGGAAGTACTCCTAAAACTGAAAAGGTAGCGGATGTAAAAACTGAACAGGCAGTTGCTCCAGTAGCGGCAGTCGTGGTTCCAAGTCCAAATCCAGTGAACGAAAAATCCGCTTCTTATGCAAGTGGAACTCCATCTGTGGCAGCAGCTAAAATAATTGCTGAAAATGGAATTAATACATCAAAAGTAACTGCATCAGGAAGAGATGGCCGCATAACGAAGCAAGATGTTGTAGCAGCAATGGCCGCAGGATTTTCTGCAGATGCTGCGCAAGGTTGGGGTGGATCACGTGAACAAAAACGTGAAAAAATGTCCATGATGCGCCGCAAAATTGCTGAACGATTAGTTGCTGTGAAAAACACTACAGCTATGTTAACTACTTTTAATGAGGTAGATATGAAGCCAATAATGGATTTACGCGCAAAATACAAAGATGCTTTCGCGAAACATCATGATGTTAATTTGGGATTCATGTCATTTTTTACAAAAGCGGTAACAGAAGCATTGAATTTATACCCAGCTGTGAACGGAATGATTGACGGAAATGAGGTTGTTTTCCATGATTATGCTGATATTGGTGTTGCTGTTTCTTCGCCAAAAGGATTAATGGTTCCTGTTGTTCGTAATGCTGAACAGATGAGTTTGGCGGAAATCGAAAGAGAAATCAAACGATTGGCAATTAAAGCGAGAGATGGAAAAATCACGCCAGATGAAATGACTGGAGGAACGTTCACTATCACCAATGGAGGTGTTTTTGGATCGATGTTATCTACTCCAATTATCAATCCGCCACAATCTGCTATTTTAGGAATGCACAATATTGTTGACCGCCCAGTGGCAATTAATGGAAAAGTGGAGATTCGTCCAATTATGTATCTAGCACTTTCATACGATCACAGAATTATCGATGGAAAGGAATCTGTTAGTTTCCTAGTGAAAGTAAAAGAAATGTTAGAAAACCCAGAGAGAATGCTTTTTGGAAGCAAAGATCCTTATGCTGTTTTATTAGGATTGTAAATCATTTTCAATGGTAGAAAGAATTCCTTCTTTAATTGTAAAAATTTAAGGGAAGTTATGTAAACCATTAACTTCGTTTTACTCTTTAAAAGATTTTTAAATAAGCGATTTGACAATAAAATATCGGTCGAACTCAGTTTTATAGAAAAAAGAACAGAGGTATTTACTATCTCTGCTCTTTTATGTAGAGCGTTGAGAAATCCATGGCTTGTAAGTTATTGGTTTTAAAATCTTTAACCCGCACATTTACCATGATTATTAAATCATCTGTTAATATAGGGACAGCTGCTGCATGATCAATGACCAATTGGTCGCATTTTGCTAGGTATTCATTTCTTTTATCATTGTTTAATTCCTTCAAAGCTTTTTGAAAATAGGAGTCAAATTCAGTATTTCTAAATTTGAAATTATTGATTGCTCCCCCTTTTTCATCAATGTTTGGACTGTAAAATAAACACAAGAAATTTTCTGGATCAGGGTAATCTGCAACCCATCCTCCTTTCCATAGTTTTGCTCTACCAGACAATATTTCAGTATTTCTCTCTTTGATAGTGCACAATTTTACTTTTAGTTGGATATTTAATGTTGAGTTTATGTCGGAGACAATTGCTTTATACATTTTGTGAGTACTAGACCCTTCTTTTGTATTCACATAAATCTCTAGGGCCGGGAAATTCACTCCATTTTTATATCCTGCATCCGCCAGTAATGTTTTTGCCAATTCTGGATTATATTGGAAACCTTTAATTTTACTATTTGAATATGAAACCATGTTTGGAACAAAGCCATTCAAAGCTGGATATCCTTCTCCTTCTAAAATATTATCTACAATATTTTGTCTATTAATGGCAAGATTAAACGCTTTTCTAACTCTCTCATCTTTGAACTCTGCACTTTCACAAGCAAAAGCCATATATACCATGTGCAGATTAGATTCGGTTTCTACTTTGTGCTTTACATTTTTTCCATTTTGTGCATCTTCTAATGATCCAAACACATTTTCTATCTCTTCCACTGGAATTTCAAGAACGAGATCAATTTTTTTATTTCTAAATGCTAACAATTCACTTTTTTTATCCTTCGTATAGGTTAATATTACTTTATCTAAAAAAGGTAATTTATTACCAAAATCATCTTTTCTCCAATAGTTAGGATTTCTTTTTAAAACGATTCTGTCATTATTAAATGTTTCGAGCATAAAAGCCCCAGTACCCACTGGATGTTTATTAATCTCAGAACCATATTTTTCATACGCCTCTCTAGAGAAAATACCCAAACTATTGTGTGTTATTAATTTATCAAATCCAACAAATGGTTCTGAAAGTTGAATTTCAACGGTGGAAGGATCTAAAACTTTTATTCCAGAAACACCCCCTTTAGGTAAGGTTTTTTTAGAATTTAAATTAAATTCCTTTGCACCTTTAATTTTATTAACTAGTAAATAGCTAATTGTATTTAATGCAAGTCCCGAGCAAGCCATGTCTAAAGAAAACTTTACATCCTCAGCATTTACTTCTCTACCTTTCCCTCCAAAACAAGCATCATCATGGAACATCACTCCTTTTCTAATTTTAAAAGTAAAGATTCGAGCATCTTCACTTACGGTAAAAGATTCAGCAATATTTGGAATAACTTTCATCGTAGCAACATCAATCTTCAACAGTGATTCAAAAACTTGTGAAATGATTCGATGAGAATAAACATCTGATACTGAAACGGGAAATAATGATTCTATTTTTTCAGTAGACATAAAACTAAATTCTCCGCCATAAATTTTACCGCCAACTGCTTTCAGTTTTTTTGTATCATCTGCTCCTCCTCCGCAAGAAGAAATGATAAATGAAAATAGGATTAGTAAATATAAAATTGAATTTCTCATGCGAGCAAAATTTAGTTCAAACAAATATAGCAAAAAAATCAAGTTGATGTCAATCTTTCACCATTAATGGTTAATAAATAGTAATAAACAGAATCAATCAACTATAATTAATTCTTCTCTTTGTTTAAAGATAACCTACTTTTGATCGAACTCTCGCTAACACATTTTTTGCCACTTTTCTTGCTTTCTCAGCACCAATAGCAAGTAGTTCATCAATTTTGGAAGGATTTGCCATAAATTCAAAATAAATAGCGCGTTCTTTTTCAAATTTTCTAAGAATTAATTCATAGAGTTCTATCTTAGCATGCCCATATCCATAACCGCCGCTCAAATAATGGGTGCGCATTTTTTCAATTTCAATCGGTGAAGCAATTAATTTATACAGGCCAAATATCATACAACTTTCAGGATCCTTGACATCTTCAAGTGCTTTGCTATCAGAAACGATGGACATTACTTGCTTTTTTAATTCTTTTTCAGGCAGAAAAATCGTAATAAAATTATTTCGTGACTTACTCATTTTTAGACCATCAGTACCTGGCACAAGTTGAGTGTCAGATTGAATTTTTTCCTGAGGAAGAACAAAAGTGTCTCCCATTTTATTATTAAATCTTGAAGCGACATCTCTCGTCATTTCTAAATGTTGAAGCTGGTCTTTGCCTACCGGAACTATTTCAGCATCATACAACAAAATATCAGCAGCCATAAGCATGGGATAGGTAAATAAACCTGAATTGACATCATCTAGTCGGTCGCCTTTATCTTTAAATCCATGTGCCAATGTTAACCTCTGATATGGGTAAAAGCTCAATAAATACCACATTAATTCAGTGACCTCTGGAATATCACTTTGACGATAAAAAACGGTTTTTGAAGGATCTATTCCACACGCTAACCAAGTTGCCGCCGTTGAATAGGTGTTTGTCATCATTGTTTCACGATCTTTAATTTGAGTCAATGAATGTAAATCAGCTATAAAAATAAACGCCTCATTTTCAGGATTATTAGCCATTTCTACAGCTGGAATAATTGCGCCTAATAAATTTCCTAAATGTGGTGTTCCTGTACTTTGAACTCCGGTAAGAATACGTGCCATTGAGATAAAGAATTTTGATTACGAAAGTAATTATTTTTAATTGATTTTTTTAATGATTCAGCAACAAGTAACTTTTGTGCAAATAATACTAAGAAATTTCGAGTTGTTTTTGTATTTTTGATTAGTGAAGTATTTTTTATCCGTTTTTTCTATCCTTTGGAAGGTATATGTGGCAATAGTTTTTATAATCTTTGGATTAGTGCTCTATCCTTTTATCCGGGTTCTCTTAATGAAAGAATCATGGAAAAAATATTCGCACACTTTTTTTTGTCTCTGGAGTTGGAGTATTCGTTTGTTTTCATTTTATTTTGTTAAAAAAGTGAAAAAATCTCCTTTACCAAAAGGTCCTTTTATTATTATTTCCAACCATTCTTCCTATTTAGATATTTTTTTAATGCATTCCATTTTACCTCACTCACCCTTTGTTTTTTTAGGAAAAAGTGAATTGTTAAAATACCCTATTTTAGGCTCTTATTTTAAACTACTTCACATTCCAGTTTTTAGAAATAACAAAATGAAAGCTGCAAAATCATTTGTGCAAGCGAAACAAATGGTGAAAAAAGGATGGTCTTTAATGATTTTTCCAGAAGGGGGAATTCCGGATGATAATTTACCGCAAATGGCTCCTTTTAAAGAGGGGGCTTTTAAATTGGCAAAAAATCTATGTATTCCCATCATACCACTAACATTTACAAATAGTTATAAATTATTTTCTGATCCGAGTAATTACTTTGGAGGTGCCCGTCCCGGAATTGTGAATGTATATATGCACGATTATTTAAGTCCAGAATTAATTGCTAATTTAACGGAAGAGGAAGTAATGAAGAAATGTTTTGATATAATTAATGAACCACTGTTACAAGATAAAAGACACGACGAAAAAAGATTTTAAGACAAATACAGAAAATAACTTTAAATTGTCTAGGGTCTGATGTCAAAAAATCTATAGTGTTTTCTTATCTTTGCCATGTAAAAATAGACAGAATGAAAATTACAGATGAAATAGTAGATCATATTGCTCACCTTGCCAGATTAAAATTTGAAGGAGATAAAAAAATTGCTATTAAACAGGATCTAGAAAAAATCATTTCGTTTATGGACAAACTTTCAGATCTTCCCACCGAAAATGTGGAACCATTAATTTTCATGAATGAATCTGTAAATGTATTGCGTGAAGATGTTTCGAAAGTAACGCTTACTCAATCGGAAGCATTGAAAAATGCTCCCAAAAAAGATTCTGATTATTTCCGTATTCCAAAAGTTTTAGATAAATAATTCCACTAGTGTCCGATAAAACTTTTAAAAAAAAGCGGGATTTCCGTTAAAAGATTTCCCACTTTAATGTAATTTGGTTTTGCGAACATAAATTACATGAATAAAAGTAGCTATTTTTTTGGACAGTCCGTTTTCGGACAGCTGATTTCTTTACTTGATTTGAATAAAATCAAAACTCTCAGCAAAAAACATATGTCAGATCACTATGTTAAGAAGTTTGATACCTCTGATCATTTGATAAGTATGTTGTTTGCCACATTTGCTCATTGTACGTCATTGCGTGAAGTTGCAGCGTCGATGCTTGGACTAAAAGGTAAGATGAATCATTTTCAATTAAAAAATATTCCTTACAGAAGTACTTTAAGTGATGCAAACAAAAGGAGAAGTCATTCAGTGTTCCAGGATGTTTATTATTTATTGCTCAAAGAATATCACCCGATTATCTCGGACAGCCGACAATATTATGCTTGGGAAAATCGTTTAGAAATAATCGATTCAAGCACTATATCCTTGTTTAAAGACATTTTGAGTTGTGTTGGCAGAAAATCTAACACAGGCAAAAGAAAGGGAGGTATCAAAGTGCATACACAAATCAATTTACAAGATAAAGTCCCCAAACTTATTTGGTTCTCTTCTGCTACCACACATGATAAACAATTTTTGAAGCACCTCCAACTAGAGAAAGGTAAAATCGCTGTGTTTGACAAAGGATACAATGATTATAAAACCTTTGATGAGTTCACAGAAAATGGAATTTTCTTCGTTACCCGTTTAAAATCAAATGCTTCATACGAGTCGATTAAAGAAAATGACATTCCAGCATACATCGACGACGGTGTTCTAAAAGATGAAATCATTCGTGTCGACGTTAAAGAAAATGGAGCATATCTAAAAACTATTGAACTCAGGAAAATCGCATACTGGGACGATGAAAACAAACGATGCTTTGAGTTCATAACTAATCTCCATGGAATGAATGCAGGACATATTGCATTGATTTACAAGAAACGTTGGCAAATTGAACTACTTTTTAAGCAACTTAAACAGAACTTTCCTTTGAAATTTTTCCTTGGCGACAATGAAAACGCTATTAAAATACAAATTTGGTGCGCACTGATTGTCAACTTGCTACTCACTGTTATACATAAGAAAATTAAAAGAAAATGGGCATTCTCAAATCTTGCGAGCTTCTGCAGACTTCATTTGTTCAACTACATTCATTTATTGAGATTTCTTGAAAATCCAGAGAGAGACTGGCTCACAGAATACGATCCGCAACTTCAACTGAAATTTAGTAGTTCATAAAATGTAGGGGGCTTACTTTTCAATTTCATCAATAAGTTCCAATAAAATAAAGTATTTCTGTGAGTAAAAGGATTAATTCATATTTTTATCGGACACTAGTG
>CANFRV010000025.1 GCA_947449575.1 Flavobacteriales bacterium | reverse complement strand
TAAGTTGTAACGGAGCAAACGATGGATCAGCAACTACAGCCACTACTGGCGGAACTGCACCATATACATACAGTTGGAACACAACACCAGCACAGTTAACTCAAAATGCAACTGCATTAGTGGCAGGAACATACGCAGTAACGGTAACGGATAATAACGGATGTTCAACAACATCAAGTGCAACGCTTGTAAATCCAACAGTTCTAGCAACAACAGCATCAGTAACCTCTTCTTATAATGGAAAAGATGTAAGTTGTAACGGAGCAAACGATGGATCAGCAACTACAGCCACTACTGGCGGAACTGCACCATATACATACAGTTGGAACACAACACCAGCACAGTTAACTCAAAATGCAACTGCATTAGTGGCAGGAATTTACACAGTACTAGTTACAGATGCAAATGGATGTTATACAAATAGTTCAGTTATTTTATCTCAACCAATACTTTTAATTTCTAATGCAATCGTTCAATCAAATTATCACGGGCAAGACATCAGTTGTTACGGAGCAGATGATGCATCGATACTAGGAGTTGCCATTGGAGGAACAGCACCTTTTGATTATAGTTGGAATTCATCTCCAATACAGAATTCTGCATTAGCGGTTGACTTAGGTCCAGGTTCATATACAGTAACTATCACCGATGCAAATGGATGTGAAGCTTCATCTTCCATTTCAGTGATAGAACCTAATAACCTGACTACTTTAACAATGGTTACTAGCAATTACAATGAGCAAGCCATCAGTTGTCATGGAGCAAGTAATGGATCAGCTACTACAACCCCTGCAGGCGGAACTGAGCCGTATTCTTATAGTTGGAACACTTCTCCAGTCCAAACCACAGCATCAGCAATAGGTTTATCAGGTGGAACATTTGTGGTTACAATTTCTGATGCCAATGCATGTTCAACTTCATCTGAAATTACATTAATTGAACCTGAAGAACTGACAGCCACAGCAATCGCTACTTCTGACTTCAACGGAAGAGATATCAGTTGTCACGGTGCAACGGATGGATCACTGATTGCTTCTCCAATTGGAGGTACAGCACCTTACACATATAGTTGGAATACGTTGCCAATGCAAACAACCGCTAGCGCAGTTAATTTGGGAGTTGGAACTTACGTAGTGACAATTCTTGATGCGAACGAATGTGTAATCACAACTTCAGTAACACTCGCTGAACCAGTTGAACTTACTTCAACAGCTAGTATCACATCAGATTATAATAATCAGGGTATTAGTTGTAACGGGGCCAATGATGGCACAGCGACTTCTAACGCATTTGGAGGAACAGAACCGTATTCATTTACTTGGAATTCGACACCAAGTCAAGCGACTGCAAATGCAGATAGTTTGGGAGCAGGAACTTTTACTGTAACGGTTATTGATGCTAATGCATGTTCAACATCATCTTCTGTGACTTTTTCACAGCCAATTCCACTTACAACAACAGTTGATGTTATTTCTGATTACAATGGACAAGATATTAGTTGTCATGGAGCTAGCAATGGAATAGCCTTAGCGATGCCTGCTGGTGGTACCGAGCCATATACTTATAGTTGGAATACAATACCAGTTCAAACGAGTTCTACCGCAATAAACTTAGGTGCTAATACGTATACTGTGACGATCACTGATGCGAATGGATGTGCTGCTACTTCTGATGTTACACTGACAGAAGCTCCTTCTTTAGCTGCTTTTGCATCAATTACTTCTAACTATAATGGTGTTGATATTAGTTGTCATGGAGCCAACAATGGAACAGCACTCGCAGCACCAATAGGAGGTACAGCGCCATATTCATTCAGTTGGAATACGTCAACTGCACAGACTACTGCAGCAGCGACTGGTTTAGGCGCGAGTACTTATACAGTAACAATTACGGATATAAATGGTTGCACAGCGGCAACATCAGTTTCGCTTGAAGAGCCTCCTGCACTTACAGCAAATGCAGCAATAACGTCGAATTACAATGGACAAAATATCAGTTGTAATGGAGCGAATGATGGAACAGCAACAGTAATCGGGAGCGGAGGAACAGAGCCTTATCATTACAGTTGGAATACGAGTGTAATTCAGACGACACAAAATGCGATTAATTTAACTCCTGGTATCCATATTACTACAATTACGGATGCGAATGGATGTGTCGCTACTACTTTTGTAAATCTTTCACAACCAACATTACTTGTTGTAGGTGCAAGTGTTATTTCAGATGTCAGTTGTCATGGCGCTAACGATGGAGAAGCATTATCTGTAGGGGTTGGTGGAACTAGCCCATATTCATATGCTTGGACAAGTATTGGTATTCAGACGAATCCATTAGCAATCAATTTAGAACCTGGTCTGCATGATATTTTAATTACGGACGCGAATGAATGTCAAGGTTCTGCTTCTGTTATTATTTCAGAGCCAGCTATCTTAGTAGCTACAATAGATTCAATATCTGACTTTAATGGGTTTGGCGTAAGTTGCCATTTATCATCAGATGGAAGTATAAACACAACCGTAACTGGAGGTTCAACACCATACACTGTACTTTGGAATAATGGAAGTGCGATGGAAGATCTTTCCGGACTATCAGCCGGTACATATTCTCTATTTGTTCAAGATGCTAATGGATGTGTTACTTCAGTTGCAACCACTATCACAGAACCTATTGCTTTTATTTCTTCTTACACATTTATAAACGCGGGTTGTAATGGATCATCAGATGGTCAAATTGACTTCACGCTGAATGGTGGTGTTGTTCCTTATACCTACTTATGGAGTAACGGTGCTACAACGCAAGATCTTGAAGGGATTCCTGTTGGCACTTACAGTTTACTGTATACCGATGTTAATGGTTGTGTGGGAACAAACTCTATTACCTTAACACAGCCGTTGGTAATAAAAGACATAATAATTGAACAAGATGTGTTGTGTTATGGTGATGACAATGGTTTTATTGATATCAATGTCTCTGGAGGTACTTTACCCTATACTTATTCTTGGTCCGATGGAGAAATATCAGAAGATATTGATAGCTTAAGTCAAGGTTTGTACATAGTCACAATTACGGATGCTCAAGGGTGTATTCAGATCGATAGTGTGTTGGTTTCTCAACCAGTAGATCTTTCATTGACTTTAGTAAGTCCTTTCACAAATGAAAATTTCAATATAAGTTTTTACGGTGGAAGCGATGGGTCAATTGATTTGACAGCAATCGGAGGAACGGATCCCTACTATTTCACTTGGTCAAATGGTCAAATAATGGAAGATCCCTCAAATCTTACCGCCGGAAGTTATTCGGTAATCCTAACGGATCAAAATGGATGTGTAGCGACAAAAAGTATCGAACTTAATCAACCTCAAGGGTTAGAAATGCCCACGGCAATAACGCCTAATAATGATGGCGATAACGATTATTTCGTTGTGAGAGGGATTGAGGCATATCCAAATAATGTTCTAACAATTTTCAATCGATGGGGCAACGAAGTATTCACAAAAGATAATTATATGAATCAATGGACTGGCTCAAATGGATCTGGAGATGAATTACCTGAGGGAACATATTTCGCCATATTGGAAATTAATAATAGAACAATTGTTTTGAAAGGGTACGTTGAAATTAGAAGAAGATAATGAAGCAGAAATGTATCTGTAGAACTAATAATAAAAGCCATGAAAAAAATAATCATATCGATAGCAGCCTTGTGTATTTGTGCTGCACCCTTGCAAGCTCAACAAGATGTAATGGTAAGTCAATACATGTTTAACGGTTTGCTCTTGAACCCAGCGTATGCAGGAAGTCAGAAATATACTACCTCAACTCTCTTACACAGAAGTCAATGGGTAGGGATGTCAGGAGCACCAGTAACTTCTATTTTTGCAATTGATGGACCTTTGCAGAATAAAAATGTAGGACTGGGTTTAATGATAATGAATGATCATATCGGTGCAACAAATCAAACGGATGTATTCGCCAATTATGCTTACAAGATTAAAATAAAAAATGGAACATTGGCGATGGGCATAAAAGCCGGTGTTTCTCGTTACTTGTATCATTCAGATGAGCTTATTTATTGGGATATAGCGGACAAGTTATACCAAGGTGGTACCAAGCAAACAGCTTGGCTACCTAAATTCGGAGTGGGAATCTATTATTACAGCACAAATTGGTATGCTGGAATCTCAGTTCCAACGCTCTGGGCGTATGATAGAAACTATTCATTTGGAACCGATGTCAACAATTCGTCATTAGTGGATCGACACTATATGGCGACCGGTGGATATGTTTTTACACTCAACAAGAATGTAAAAGTGAAACCTTCAATCTTATTGAAGTATCTTCCAGGCGCGCCATTTCAAGCCGATTTTAATGCGAATGTTTTATATAAAGATCACTTTTGGTTAGGCGCTTCGTATCGAACAGGTGATGCAATTATTGCTATTGCCCAATACCAAACAAATTTTCGCTTGAGAATAGGGTATAGCTATGATTTCACTTTATCGAATATGAGACGCTATTCCAGTGGAAGTCATGAAATAATGATAGGTTATGACTTCGGAAATGATGTCACTAAATTTAAATCACCTCGATTTTTTTAATTAAATACAATGATTATGAATACTAAATTTACAACATTCGTTTATTCTATTTTAACCCTATTATTACTTGGGTGTACTAATTATTATAGAAAGGGAAATACAAATTTTTCCAACTTACAATATCATGCAGCGATTGAAAATTATAAAAAAGCAATTGCCAAAAATGATTCCCCGGAAGCAAAGATTAAGTTAGCTGAATCTTATCGATTGGTGAATGATTATCAAAATGCAGATCTGGTTTTTTCAGAGGTGGTCAAGTTTCCTCAGATTAATAATTCGATGTATTTTGACTACGGGAAAGTATTAATGAATAAAGGCGATTATGAAACTGCAAAAATCTGGTTTAACAAATACTTAAGAAATTCTCCAAATGATATTGTTGCCAAAATGTTACTTCTATCCTGTGGTTCAGTCGGTCAATTTATGAAAGATACTACGCTGTATACTTTAAAAAATATTCCATTTGTTGGACTTGAATCAAAGTTTGCTCAAGTTCCGTTTGGCAATGGAATAGTATTTACAGCAAGTAGAATTGAAAATGAAAAATCACGTATTGAACCAATGCTTGGTAATTCCTTTTATGATTTATATTTCTCTGAAAAAGATAAAGAGGGTAATTGGTTAGCTCCCTATTTATTGAAAGGAGAAATGAATGGTAATTATCACGAGGGACCCGCAACTTTTAATAAGGCACAAAATGTTATTTATTTTACAAGGAGTAATTATTTTAATTCAGAGCCAATAAAAAATGCTAAAAATGAAAACAATCTAAAGCTATTTTCGGCGAAATTGGTCGATGGAAACTGGGTTCAATTAAAAGAATTACCCTTTGATAGTGATGATTATTCAGTGGGTCATCCCTGCTTGTCGGCTGATCAGAAAACCTTGTATTTTATTTCTGATATGACTGGCGGTTTTGGAGGTACAGATATATATTATTCCGTATTAAATGATACTACCTGGTCGAAACCTGAAAATTTAGGAAAGGAAATTAATACGCCTGGAAATGAAATGTTTCCTTTTATCGCGGAGGACGGAACGTTCTATTTCTCTTCAAATGCTCATAATAACCTAGGAGGTTTAGATGTTTTCACAACCACATATGATGCCAATGCAAGAAAATGGTTAGCAGTAGAAAATCTAAATTACCCGGTAAATTCCTCCAAAGATGACTATGCTTTTGTGCTAGATGAAAAAAGTAAAACTGGTTTTCTTTCGTCCAATAGGAAAAAAGGAGACAATATCTATGAGTTTACAAAAAACGATCCAGTATTTAATGTTTCTGGGATTGTCACTCTAAAAGGAAAAGGATCACCTATCAAAGATGCATTGGTTACGTTAAAAATAAAAGTAAATGATACAAAAGAGAATAAAATAGAGGTTTTAACGGATAGTAAAGGAGCGTATAAGTTTAAATTGAATCCAAAAACTGATTATGTAATTAATTGCTCAAAAGAAAATCATTTTGCGCAAAGTTCGAGTTTAAGTACAAAAGGTGAAAAATACTCAAAAGATTTTGTAGTTAATTTTCAATTAGATGAATTAATTATTGATAAACCTATTGTCTTGGAAAATATATACTATGATTTCGATAAATATGATATTCGTGCAGATGCTGCTATTGAGTTAAATAAATTGGTTAAAATATTAAATGATAATCCAAGAATTCATATTGAAATGGGATCACATACGGATTGTAGAGGGAATGATCAATACAACGAAATTCTTTCAGATAATCGCGCCCATGCTGCCGTAGAATATTTAGTTTCGCAAGGAATAGTGGCGAGCAGATTAACCTATAAAGGCTATGGTGAAACAGTATTGGTTAACAATTGTAAGGATGGTGTTCGATGCTCTGAGCAGGATCATCAGAAAAATAGAAGAACCGAGTTTAAGGTAATTAAAATTGATCAGATGGTTATAAAGTAAAAAAAATAAAGATGTGAAATCCTATACTTTTCAAAGTGTAGGATTTTTTTTGTTTACATTGTTTAGCTCCTTAAACATATTTTTTACTAATAACACCTAAGTATTTGTTTTATATTGATTTAGACCGATGCATTGTCAGTCCTAGGTTACTCTATAATAGCACCTGAATTTCATCTCAGAAGTCTTTTACTGATTCAATAAGATGATAGATTTCCAGTTGGATTACACAAGTGGTATACGTTATTTATTCACGTATTTGTATCAAGTAGGTGAGGTGCGTCGTCAAATGAATGATATTCAATTTTACTACCAATAACGGATCGAAATTACTTTTTGTGAGCTATTAAATTTTCATTTTCGTTGTCAAATGTTGTTGAAATTGTTTTTCCAAATAATTGAAAATGAATGTATAATAAATGATACCCAGTGGTATTAGCTCTTAGTTTAAAACCATCTTCATCATAAGGTAGTAATACAAAATCTTTATAGGGCTTATCTATGAACACAAACCTAATTTCACATTTTACACCTCTATTACTCATCGGTCTGCTTTTTCTGTCTAATATGTAGGCGTAGACAAATTCATTCGTAATTTTGGTTTCAATGTTAAATTCATCAACTTCCTGAACTCTTCCGCCATGTGGACCTAAATTTGTTTGGCCGCCAACTAATGAGATGAATAATAGGATACTTCCGAAAAAAATAATGCCAAATAATATGTTTTTTGTTTTCATACGTATTTTACTGTTCTTTACATGTAATCTGGAACGATTAAGCAGATAAAAAGAGTCAGTTTCCTAACTCATTTTTGAAATCAATTCTATTAATTGCTTTGCGGGAATAACACCAGCTTGACGCCATTTTATTTCTCCTTTTTGGAAAATAATTAATGTTGGCACAGATTGAACCTTATACTTTGCCGCAACAGATGGATTCTTATCAATGTCTATTTTAATAACTTTTGCTTTCCCATTTATTTTAGAGACAACATCTTGTAAAATCGGAGCCATTGTTTTGCAAGGACCGCACCACTCAGCGAAAAAATCAACTACTGTAGGTGAATCGGAATTTATGAGTTCAGTGAATTTTGACATTATTTTATTTTTTTTAGTGAATAATTGTTCGTTTATTTTTTTGATTTTAATTTTTTCTTGAAATACTTTTTGAGAAAAATACTGTGCTTCAACGCTTCCATATTATCTGAAAATCCTTTAGTTCCATCTTTAATGTTTTCTAAACTAAGGCTGAAATTATGAGCGAATGACGTATCTGTAAGTAATGTTATTAATGTGCCTTTTTCATCTTTCATTTTTTCCGCAATAGTATTAAAATTTCCTGTAAGTATAGCTGCTGAATCACTAATTGCTTCAATCTTCACGACTGTTTGATTTAGTTTGTCCGAAAAATTGGTATTCATTAGAAGTGCTCCAATTGAACCTTTTCCAGATTGAATATCTTTCACAATTGCACTTAAATCGCCTGTTATAATGGCACTATTAGTTCCTGTCAACTTGAAATTTACAATGGCATTTTTAACATTATTAGCGATCGCTGGGTCATTTAATAGTTGCCAAAGCGTATTGTCAGTGGTGAGTTTTTGAGATACGTTTTTTAGATTTTCACTAATAATTTCAACATTTTCATTGGTCGTTATGAGAGTTCTCAATGCCGATGTCATCTGCAACGGCTTCATCGATTGCAAGTTGTCTCCTTCTTTTATCGTTTGATTACTTGGCTTCCCTGGGGAAATATTTATTAATTTATTTCCGAGTAAACCATCTGTTCCAATTGAAGCAATGGCATTTTTAGTAATAAATTTCGTTTTAGATTCATCGATTGTAAAATCTACGCGAATAATTGAATCGGATATCGGATACACTTTTGTAACTGTCCCAATATTTATACCATTAAAGCGTACATTATTTCCTTGCATTAATCCACCAACATCGTCAAAGTGCGTACTGACATTTATTGTGCTAGTAAATAAGTTTTTTTTGCTACCTATATAATAAAGTCCTAGGATCAAAAACAGGGTCGCCATCACGACAAATACTCCTAATTTTACTCTATTTTGTGTTTGTTTAATCATAGTTCATTTACATAAAATTATTCTTAATTCTAATCAAAAAATTGTTTAATTTTAGGATCGTTTGATTTTGAAAGCTCATCATAAGTCCCTGTTATATATCCTTTTCCATCAATTAGTAAAACGATTCTATTGGATGTAATTTTTACACAATTCATGTCGTGCGAAATGATAATGGAAGAAGCTTTGTATTTCTTTTGAATATCCATCATTAAACTGCTGATTTCTTTGGCTGTTATTGGATCTAATCCTGTTGTTGGTTCATCGTATAAAATAATTTTAGGTTTAAGAATTAACGTGCGAGCTAAGGCAATTCTTTTTCGCATTCCTCCTGAAAGTTCAGAAGGCATCATGTCGATCGTATCAGCGAGCCCAACATTACTTAAAGCTTCCAACACTAATTCAGTTTCATTTACCTTGAGTAATTTACTTTGATGCCTCCGCAAGGGGAATTCTAAATTTTCTCTCACTGTCATGGAATCATACAAAGCATTACTTTGAAATAAAAAACCTACCTCCAATCTCATTTTATCGAGTTCGTCATGGGAATAATCTGTTATTTCTTCACCAAAGACCTCAATATTTCCTGCGTCAGGAACAATTAATCCAATGATGCATTTTATTAGAACAGATTTTCCAGATCCAGATTTCCCTAAAACAACTAGGTTTTCTCCTTCCTGTAAATCAAGATCTAAATCACGCAAAACATAATTTTCTCCAAACGATTTTCGTAAGCCTCTAATTTGGATAACAGGTTTGGATGCAATTGTACTTTTATTCATGTTATTTGAAAAATATCAGCAATTTGCGCTGCGATTAGATCAATTATAAAAACAACAAAAGTGGCCGTAACTACTGCTTTGTTAGCCGCTTCTCCAACTCCTTGTGTACCATTTTTAGATTTCATTCCTTTGTAACAACCAATTATTCCAATCGCAAATCCAAAGAAAAAAGATTTAATAATGGATGGAAGAATATCGCCAAAGGTTAATTTTTCAAAAATTTGATTGGTATATAATTGGAAACTTACCATTTGTTTTATGTTTACACCTAAATAACCGCCATAAAGTGCGATTACATCACCAAATACTACGAGTAACGGAAGCATTAATGTGGCGGCTAATACTCTTGTAACTACAAGGAATTTATAAGGGTTCGTCCCTGACACTTCCATGGCATCAATTTGTTCGGTGACTTTCATCGATCCCAATTCCGCGCTGATGCTCGACCCAATTTTACCTGCACAAATCAGAGCGGTAATTACCGGTATTATTTCTCTCACTAAGGACACGGAAACAACAGAGGGCAACCAAGATTCGGCACCGAATGACTTCAATGATGGATGAGATTGTATCGTTATTACTAAGCCCATAATAAGCCCTGTAACACCAACTAAAAGTAACGTTTTGTTCCCGATGTAAAAGCATTGATTTAATAATTCGGAAAATTCAAATTTGGGTTTAAACAATTCTTTAAAAAATTGCAAAAAGAACATCGTTGCATCACCAACTTCTTCTAAAAAAGCTTTTATGGGTAAATTTTTCATTCTTTTTTACGGTTCAATTGTCGAACTTTCTGGATTCTCAGAAGGGGGTACGTAAGGCGATTCCTCTGGGAAAATCGCAGGCTCGTTGGGCTCTATAAAAGGAATATTCGGTTCTAAATAAGGTTCGTTTGGTTCCACATATGGTGGTTCATCAATTTTTTTAGGAATCTCCGGTTGTATTGATTTTAACATGTGTTTTTTATGTCCCATGATCATTAATTATAAATATGTCCATTAAAGGGTAAAATTGCAATTTTTAAAATCGTATTAGTATGATAGAAATCATTAAGTATGTTTTTTTATGTCATTAATTTCTCGAATTAAATAAAAGAATCAGGTGATTGTTTAAATTAAAAATGCTAAATTTGTTGTCTCATTTGGTTTTACTTAAAAGCTGTAATGAAAAAAGTGAAGTCACCTAGATAATTAAAATCGCTAATAGAATAACCATTTAAATTGAAATAATATTTCTTCCTAATACTTACAATTACGTTTAAGTAATATGTATTGTTCTTGCTAATGAGTTTGTGAAAAAAAAAACAGAAAATAATAGAATGTTTATTCTAGCAGAAAGACGGATTGAATATCCTTCAAATAAATATGGTAGAACTTGTTATAAATTACTGCTAAGTGACAAAATTTTAAACTGAACTTATATTTCAGAAAGAAGCAACAAATTTGCACAATGAAAATTACGATTAGAGCAATTTTAAATAAGAAGATATAAGTGAGGCACATTCTTTACAATTAATCGACAACCATATTACTAATACCTATGAATACTGTAAAAATCAAACATTTCATTCATTTAACGGAAAAAGGACGCACTGGAAGTGCTAAGATTGCTGCTGAACGAATTGGTGTCTCAGAGAGAATGATTTACAATTATGTTAATATTTTAAAGAATGATTGGAATGCCCCAATTGATTACAATCGTCACAAACAAACATTTTTTTTCGAAAGAGAAGGAAAATTGGTTTGGGAATGGGTAGGTGTCGAGTGAAATAATTTTAACCTTAATTACAAACTAAGAACTTTTACAGTAAAAATGAATTTTAAAATCGCACAAAAAATTATTGATTTGATTACATTAGAAGATTCAGGTAAACCTTTTGACTTTGCAACTAAATTGAATATTAGTGAGCGAATGTTGTATAAATATTTAAGTGAACTTAAAACAGAATTTAAAGCTCCTATTAAATATAGTCGACAGAAAAAATCTTATTTTTTTGATGGAAAAGGGGAACTAGTTCTAAGATGGCAAGAAAAAATAAAAGTTTTACCAGAATAAAATATGATTTAAACGCCTTCACAGCCTAAATAATTGCCTAAGAGAAATATGAAGATAATATTTGAACATAAAGTAAATATAACATTCAAAAGCCTAAAAAAGAATAAACAAGAGGGGCTTTCGTGGCATAAAGAAATTACCCTTGATTGGCATGAGCGAATTTTCCCGCCAAAAAAAAATGGAATTGAATTATTTAAAGTGGCAGCAGTAAAAATGGAGGAAGAATATTTAAATATTGATTTTTCAAGTGTAAACACTAAAATAGAATTTATTAAGGATGTTGAAGTTTCCATGAGTGAAAGTCATGAATATATTGAAAAAATGAAAAAATATTGCGGACAAATATATGGACGGTTCCAATCGGAATAATTGGTTTATCAGAAATTTAAACTTCGTGGCAAGAATTAAATTTTGAAAAATATTCTCCGATCTTTAAAAATGAAAGAAGAAGAAAATATCAACCACACACAAATCGTAGGAAAGCCTTTCAGAAATGAGAGGCTTTCATGCTTATTGTTCCTGTTATGATCATCCGTACTTTCTTTTTCGTAAAAAAAATAGCTTTATTTCCTTTGTTTCAATGCCTGTTTCAATGTGCTTTTATTATTCATCGATAAAATTAGATCTCTAATCGAACATTTTCTTGTTCAATTAATGTTTTTTACGTAATTTTACGTACGTCAAATTAAAGAGTTGTAGAGATTTTATTTTAACGCGAAAAAATGAAGAAATTAACGTTCACATTATTGTTTATTTTAAGTTTTATTACTGTAAAAGCGAGTTTATCCATCGAAGGATATTATCAAGGTAAAAATTTATACGTTCAAAGTTCACTTTGTGGAGATGGTTTTGGATATTGTGCAACAAAGGTTACGGTAAATGGCAACATAATGCCTGCTCATCTTCAAAATGGGGCCTTTGAAATTAATTTTTCTGATTTTGACATGAAAATTGGACAAGCTATTTTTATTGTCATCGAACATCATGATGAATGTAAACCGAAAATTATTAATCCAGAGGTATTATTACCTAATAGTACTTTTGTTATTGAAGATATTAGTTGCACGAATGATGGGGAACTTAATTGGTCAACTACTTCTGAATCAGGTAAATTAGCGTATCAAATTGAACAATATAAATGGAATAAGTGGATCGTTGTTGGAGAAGTAAATGGTGAAGGAATAAAGGCAATTACTAACTACTCTTTTTCTTTAATTCCTCATTCAGGGGAAAATAGAATTCGAGTTACCCAAACGGATAATTCAGGAAAAAAAAGATCTTCAAAGGAAGTTTATTTTAAAAACAACAAGATTAAAACGCCTCTTTTAAAAACGGACAATGCCTATAAAATTATTTATTTTGAAGTAAATAATAAAAAAGTGGCTACTAAATATGAGATCTATGATGCTTACGGAAATATTTTAAAGAAAGGTCTCAATAGTGAAGTAGATTTGTCAAATTTAACAAAAGGAATTTATTACGTAAATTTTGACAACAAGAATGAAAAAATAATGAAGAAATAAATCCTAAAATCTTCCATTTTATTTTTCCTGCTGTTTAATTTTTAAGATAGTGTAACTTATAATTTTTTGAAAATCAGATGGAGTATTCTCCTTCGCACAGGTCACATAGATTTTCGCAAAATAATTGTCGACTACGAACAAAAAACAAAATATTTGAAAGCCGTAAGGTTCCATCATTTGCGTGAATTCCGGACTTCCAGAAAAAACAGAGAATTTAGTGGCTCCTTCAAAATTTATTTCGGGATTATTTATTTTTGGTCCATATTCAGAATTTAAACCCGAGAATTTTTTATGAAACTTTAGCGCCTCCTTTTTGGAATCAAATTTTAACCGTATATCATAAAGTTGCATGATTTTCTTTGTGGAATCTTCAATGTCCATCCATATGTGTCTCCAAGAGGTAGAATTAGCAATCTGTAAATCAACTAAAATAGTTGTATCCAGGAAAACGGAGGAAGGAATAGATGCCCCATTTTCTTTTACTATTTCCATCATTTCATTTTCTTCTTCTGAGAATTGTGTCCACGAATGACCGATGCAGAAGGTGAAAATGATTAGTAAGGTATTTTTTATTTTCATTTATTTATATTTTTTATATCAAAAGTACCGCACACGCAGCCCGAAAGTTAATTATCTATTTAAATTCTGTTCATTATAAGTCCAAAACATTCATCTTTGAAATGTTTTGCTTGTAATGTTAGAAGTTTTATAAAAAAAGACGAGTCCATATTTCTTGTTATAAAGTTGACACACCATTTGCATCGGTTGTCAGGATTTCACTCATCTGGTCAAAAAAAGGCCGTAATTTCTTAAAAGTTTCATTTACTAAAGTAGCAAAATGTACACTCAGAACTTCTTGATCGGTAAAAGTATGTTTTAGAATAAATTGCTTGTAACAAAGTAGGTCGATTGCTGGGTGATCTTTTGAAAAACCTTTAGGACTTGTTTTTAATTGTGAACCAGACAGTTGTCCAAAAGTGTCACGTATTGAACTACTATTTAAGAGCATTTTCCATTCAACATGATTAGTATCTATATCTTCTCTTATCCTCTTTAAATCTTGAGCGTTTGGATTGAAAAAACCTCCTGCTAAATATGAATTCCCCATTTCTAAATGAAAGATATATCCTCCTCTTTTTTCTTTCGTCGCTCTTCTAAAACCGCCGGACCAATTCGTTCTATAGGGTGTTTTATCTTTTGAAAATCGTACATCTTTAAAGATTCTATATAAGCTTTCCTTCCCAGAATTTGTTGCAATGGTATCGTGAACCCGCATCATTTTAAGTAAAGTATCAGCAAATGCAATCATATGTTGAAGTTCTCTTACATAGACATCTTTGTTTTCTAAAAACCACTCTCGATTATTATTTTCTGCCAAAACAGAAAGAAAATCGAAGGCTGACTTTGGAATTGACTCATTCTTCATATAAAAACATATTACCATGTAAAGATACAATCTAGAATTTTAAAGCAGTATTAAAAAATAAAAATGTCTTCATTTATTATGCATTTAAAGTAATTATTTGTCAAAACGTAACTCTTTTCTTGTATTAATAATTACATTTGAAATGCATGAAAGAAAATACAAAACACGACCCTTTTGCAGTTTTAAAAATCAAGGAATTTAATTTCTTCTTAGTCAATAAGTTTTTTTTGACGATTGGTATACAAATGCAAAGTGTCATTGTTGGTTGGCAGGTATATGAATTGACGGATAATGTGCTAGCATTAGGAATGATAGGATTAGCTGAAGCGATTCCATTTATTGCCGTTTCATTGTTTTCTGGACATGTGGCTGATCGGTTTAACCGCAAACGAATTATTTTATTATTTACATTTTTGTTAATTCTTGCAACTATTCTGTTATTCTATTTTTCATTAGACCACGTCAATATTCTCAAGAAATATGGAGCTACGCCTATTTTTATTGTCATTGGTTGTATTGGAGTGATTAGAGGTTTTTTATCTGCTGCATTCCCTTCTATTATGTCTCAAATTATACCGCGTGTTTTATATGGAAATGCTGCAACTTGGAATAGTACCATTTGGCATATTGCCTCAGTGATTGGACCTGCTAGTGTTGGTTTTTTAATTAATAGAAGTTATACAACTGCTTATATCGTAGATATTTGGCTAATTTCTATTTCTTTTATCGCTTTTTTATTTATTCGATCCAAGCCGATACCTATCAAAGAAAAGGGGGAATCTCTTTTCGAAAGTCTTTCTGTGGGAATTAAATTTGTTTTTAAAAACCAGCTTGTGTTGGGTGCTCTTTCTTTGGATTTGTTCGCTGTTTTGTTTGGTGGAGCTGTGGCAATGTTACCCGCCTTTGCAAAAAATATATTACATGCAGGACCTGAAGAATTAGGTTATTTAAGAGCTGCTCCAGCGGTTGGTGCTGTTATAATGGCTTTACTATTAGCGTATAAACCGCTTGGGCAAAATGCTGGTAGAAATTTATTTCTGTCTATCGGGGCATTTGGGATATCAACAATATTATTTGGCATCTCGACTAATTTCTATTGGGCATTTTTTTTCCTATTCTTAACGGGAGCATTTGATAATGTTAGTGTTGTTATCCGTCATACAATTTTACAATTATCAACACCTGATGAAATGAGGGGTAGAGTCTCGTCCGTGAACGGTATTTTTATTGGCTCTTCGAATGAAATAGGGGCTTTTGAATCCGGAATTACAGCAAAATCTCTTGGTTTAAAACCTTCAATAATTTTTGGCGGAATAATGACTGTACTTGTGGTTGGTCTGATTGCAAGATTTGCTCCAAAGCTTAGAAAATTGAATATTAATGATTTATAAGTCCTTTAAATTCCTTCTAGGAACTGAAAACAATGAGAATTATTTTATCCTTTTAACAGTTCAATAACGGTAATTTCAGGTAAAATCCCGACTCTTCCTGGGAATCCTAAAAAACCGAATCCTCTGTTGACATAAATATATTTATTGTTCTTTTCGTATGCTCCAGCCCACTGCGGATATAAATATTTTATTGGACTCCATTTAAATCCTGGGATTTCTATTCCAAATTGCATACCATGCGTGTGGCCCGAAAGGGTTAAATGAATGTGTTTTTCATGGGTTAATGTTTTCGCTTCCCAATGCGAAGGGTCGTGGGATAATAAAATTTTAAAATCTGAATTATCAATTCCTTGAAGTGCTTTATTTAAGTCGCCATATTTATGAAATCGTCTCATTCCCCAGTTTTCGACACCTACTAATGAAATGGATTGGTCATCTTTTTCGATTTTAAGGTTTTCATTTAAGAGTAGTTTGAATCCGATTTCTTTATGAATTTCCTTTAAACGAAGTAAGTTTTTTTCTTTTTCTTCCTCCGAATCCCAAGTTATGTAATCTCCGTAGTCGTGATTTCCAAGTATTGAAAATTTCCCCATTTTTGCTTCTAATTGTGAGAAAGATTCAATCCAATCGTTCATTTCTTCTGCTCGATTATTAACTAAATCACCCGTAAAAACAAGTAGGTCACTTTTTTGCGAGTTAGCCAGTTGAATACCTTTCATTACAGCTTCTTTGTCCGTAAAACTGCCAGAGTGAATATCGGAAATTTGGGTAATGGTAAATCCATGAAAAGCTTCTGGCAAATCTTTAAATGTAAGTTTTACTTTATGCAATCTATAATCATATTTACCAGTTATTGTTCCATAAATTATACTGAAAAATGGAATAGACGCTAAACCGAATCCAAGTTGACTGACAAATTTTCGACGTCCAGTAGAGAGTGAAAGTGCTTTTTCTTTTGAAGTTGTTTTTTTTGAAATCCAATTAATCGACCTTTTTGTTCCTCGAAGAAAATCTTCAACAATGAGAAATGGAATTACAACTATTTTCGGGACGAGCGATAAAATCATTAGCCCCATAATCCACGTTAGATTTTTTGTTGGTCCATTTGAGAATATTCCAGTCGCAAAGCAAAACCAGTTGATTGAAATTAATAAAATATCAAAGATCCAATAACTTCTATGAATTCTCTTTTTTAGAATAGGGGAGTATCTTTTAGTCACCATTTTTAATGCTTGAAAACAATAAAAATCAATGATTATCCAGAAAATTGTGACGAAACTTATTATTGAAGCACTTTTCATTCGTAATTTTTGTTTGGCTAATGAATCTTCTATTTTTCATTAAACACGTGAGTTTAACAATTATTAAAGTGTTTCAGCCAGCACTATCTATTGTTTTTTAAACTAAAATAATTTAGTACAAGTATACGATTTTTTTTAAACGTAATTGGAAGTTTTTAAGCACTTATTAGCAGGGAAAATAATTAATAGACCTCTATTAATCCAATGTCAAATACGAGAACTGAGTTGGCAGGAATTCCTGAATTTCCAGAAGTGCCATAACCCAAAACGGAAGGAATTAGTAATTTACCTGACCCTCCAGCTTTAAAATATGGAATACCTTCTGTCCATCCTTTTATTACGCTATTGAGACCGAAAATAATTCCTGCCGCATCACTTTGATCAAAGACCTGACCATCTGTAAAATAACCTTTATATGAAACTCTGACTTGAGAATTTGAATTTGGATGAATTCCCCCTCCGATGACATCAACCACATAATACAAGCCAGAATCTGTTCTTGTTGCTGTGAGGTGGTGATCAGCAATGTATTTTACAATGATTGCTTCATCAGCTTTTGCTTGTTTTGCGGCTTTCTTTTTACCACATGAACTTACGAAAAACAAAAATAGGAGGCAAGAAATGATATACTTCATAGATTTTTCTTACAAATATACGGAATAAATTCATGTTTGATCTAATTGTTTAGTAGCTAAGGGTATAACACTTTTGTATGTCACATTTATAGTTGTCGACAAGACACAAAGAATAGGATGACCAACGTTCTAAAGATTCCTAAAATAAATAGATGATAAAATGATCAAATGCTCTCTGTGTTACACTTCTAAAAGTTATTTTTTTAGTTTTTAACAGTATATTAATCTGATATTCAATATTTTATTTGAATTGTTTTGTAAATTGTTAGTATTATTTACTTCGTAAAGGCAGTATAAATATTTTTTAATAAAGTATAAGTTATATCTTTGATTATGTTTTTACAATCAAAAAAAAATCTCTTTTTATTAGTACTTTTTTACTTGTTTTTGAGTTCCTGTGATTTTTCACATAAAACAAATAAACCAAGTACTAAAAATCTAAAAAGAAAACTCGCTCCTGATTTTTCTATACCATCAAAAATTTATTTGAAAGAAAAAAGAGAGAAATTGCAATTTTTCTACGACAATTATTTGGGTGGAGATAAATTTAATGGAATGTTTCTCGTTGCAAAAAATGGAACCGTTATTTTTGAAAAATACAATGGTTTTTCAAATTTTAATAAGGATATTAAAATAGGAGAAACAACTCCATTACATTTAGCTTCAATTAGTAAAGTAGCAACTTCTTTGGCTATTTTGCGCTTAGTTGATAAGAAATTATTACTCTTAGACGAGGATGTTCGAAATTTTTTACCCGAACTACCTTACGAAGGTATTTCAGTTAGAATGCTCTTAAATCATAGAAGTGGAATTCCCTATTATGGATATTTCTCAGTTGATTGTTGGCCGAAGGGTAAAATTTTGAGAAACCGTGACCTTTTATTATTATTGAAAAAAAATAAATTCCCACTAAATTTTAAACCAGATCATAAATTTGCTTACTCAAATACGAATTTTACTCTTTTGGCGCTGATTATTGAAAAAATAACAAATAAGCAGTTTCCGAAAGCAATGCAAGATTTGATCTTTGATCCACTAAAAATGACACAAAGTTTTATAATGGATAACACAAAGAATCAAGAAGCTGTTTCTCAGTCCTATAATTCAAAAATGTCTAAGCAAGAATTTACGTATTTAGATAATATTTACGGTGATAAAAATATGTATAGTACCGTTCGAGATCTCCTAAAAATGGATGTAGGCACCTATTCAGATAATTTTTTAAGTGCAAGTTCAAAAAAGGAAATGTACAAAGGGTATAGCTACGAAAATACAGGAATGAGAAATTATGGTTTAGGAATGAGAATTGTTGAACTGAAAGGCAAAGATTCATATTTTTTTCATACGGGTTGGTGGCATGGAAATAGAGGGTGCTATGCCACTTTACGCGCTGATACTGTCTGCATTATCGCGTTAACAAACACAAATTCACAAAGTGTCTATACAATTGATAGGCTATCTAACGTTTTTGGGAATTATCCATGTGAAAATATAAAGGATAGTTCTGTGCTTTTATCTAGAAAGAAATAAAAGTAGATACGAGCACTTTATTGATGATTTTCTGTCATTAAAATTATTCTTTTAAGCTTGAATTTAAATTCTTGCTTTTATTCTCCGCACGAATTAAAAATAACAATATATTCCATTGAATTTTAAAAATAAATGTAACCTATTTACTAAAATGCAATTATACTCCTAAATATCTTGCATGAAACAACATTACTTCGATTTTCAATTATTAATTAAATTCAAATGTTATGAAAACGATTTCAATGTTGGTTTTTACTGTATGTGTTTTCTCATCTGCAATAGCGCAAGTAAAAGCATCAAATATTCCCCAAAGAGAAGCTGTTTTCATAATTGGATCTTCCATAGGTGATCATGCGGAGGTAGTCAGCAACTTAAATGAAATAGCTGGATACTTAGAATCTCAAAATTTTAAAGTAACCAAATTTTACAATGAAAGTAATAATTGGGAAGCCATCAAAAAGGCCTCTATTAATGCTTCAATTTTCTTATATCGAGGACATGGCACGGAATTAGGCATAGACGGCGGGTTTGGTGGTATTGTAATTGGAGAATTTATCTCAGGGCAGAGAATTGCTTCTGAATTGAAATTCAAAAATAAACCGATCATTCTATTTTCTTCCGTTTGTGGCGGTGCTGGTTCATCTGCAGGAGATATTAAAGACATAGGAATTACCGAAGCCAATAAGCGAATAGTTGGTTCTTCCCTTCCTTTTTTACTGGCAGGAGGAGTAGCCTATTATGCAAGTAATTATTCAGGAGGTATTGTGTCTTTATTGAAGCAATTATTTGATAATAAAACACTTGAAGAATCATTTATAGCTCTATCTTCCGACTGGAATCACATTGAACGAAATCAACTACTCAATGAAAAACGATTAAATGGGTGCTATAAAATTGGTGTCCTATCCAATAAAGGTGGTGGGATATCAACTGTTACTAGAACCACAAATGGAGTCACTACTGTGAAGAAAATACTAAGCCCAAAAGGCTATGAGGTCGCATACTTAGGTGACCCAACCTATAAAATGAATACACAGCAACTGATTTCAAAAAAATAAATTGGTGCTGACTGTGAATTAAAGAGGTGGTATTTGGGATACAACGAAAAGAAAAAAGTTTTCCAAAATAATACCCCTAAATTACTTCAAAAATTTATCGTAATTGATTAATAATTTATCACTTCGTTAATCAATACTTCAAATTAACTTATTACTTTTAAGGTTAGAATTTGTAGTAAATTTGATATCTAGACAAATAATGTTATTAATCTCATTCTATAAATAAGCGCAATTGATGGAAGTGGTTGAAGATGTATTGATTGTGAATTCTATCAAGAAGCCCCTGCAAGAGTGGAATACTGTTTAATAGAAAAAAAGGGAGGGAGTTAATTTCTGCTCTTGGTCAAATTGAATCTTGGGGAAATTGTTGATTTGATAAAAAAAAGATGGTTCATTAGCACTATAAAAAAAATAAGATGAAAGGAATTCAATTTGATTTAGGGAAAGGATTTATTTTCAGCAAACACGTTCCAAAAGAAATCGCTCATTTTGATAGAGTATTTGATGTCTTTAAAGAATTGCTGACACACACTTCCGGAAATGTGGAAGAAGCCTTTGAATGGCTGGACGTTCTGGACAAAGAGTATTCTATTTTCACCGATGAATACTCGTTAGCTGATTTTGAGGAAGATCTTAAGAAACGAGGCTATATCAAAGAAGAAATCGATCCTAAAGATGGAAATGCTGGCAAAGGAAAAGGGAAGAACTTGCTGACTGCAAAAATGGAATCTGCACTGCGTGAATTTGCATTGGACCAAATTTTCGGTAAACTGAAAAAAAGCGGAATTGGAAACCACAGAACATCAAAAATAGGAGTGGGGGATGAGCGGGATGGAGACAGCCGATCGTTTCAATACGGAGATGATCTTGCCTTGGTCAACATGACCGAAAGTTTAAAAAACGCGCAGATAAATCACGGAATTTCAGACCTTAAACTCACTGAGAATGATCTAATAGTTGAAGAGACAAAACACAAAGCACAAATGAGCACTGTTTTGATGATTGATATTAGTCACTCGATGATTTTGTATGGGGAAGATCGCATCACACCGGCAAAAAAAGTCGCTATGGCTTTGGTGGAATTAATCAATCGGAAATACCCAAAAGATACGATCGATATTATCGTTTTCGGAAACGAAGCATGGCCCATCAAAGTAAAAGATTTACCGTATTTACAAGTAGGACCTTATCACACAAACACTGTGGCAGGTTTAGAATTAGCAATGGATATTTTACGAAGAAAACGAAATACCAACAAACAAATCTTCATGATTACAGACGGTAAACCAAGTTGTGTTAAATTACCCAATGGTGAATTTTATAAAAATAGCAACGGTTTGGATGAAATGATAGTAGGACAATGTTTAAATAAAGCGGCACAAGCCCGAAAATTAAAAATTCCTATCACCACATTTATGATTGCCCAAGATCCTTATTTGAGGAAATTTGTGGAATTGTTTACTTCGCAAAATAAAGGGAAAGCATTCTTAACTGGTCTATCTGGTTTGGGACAAATGATATTTGAAGATTACGAAAAAAACAGAGTGAAAAGAATTTAATAAACGTATCAAAAGAAACAACATGAAAAAAGAAATCACATTCAAAGAATTAAAAGATTCAGGATACAAAGACCAATCTATCAGCGAAGAGATGCAAGCAAATCTTTCGAGAAAAATTAAAGCAAAAGAAACCGTTTTTCAAGGATTGTGGGGATACGAAGATACCGTTGTGCCGCAATTGAAAAAAGCAATTCTTGCTGGACATCACATCAATTTATTGGGATTACGAGGTCAGGCAAAAACGAGAATTGCCCGCAATATGGTTGAATTATTAGACGAATACATGCCAATTGTGAAAGGTTCTGAAATTAACGATAGTCCTTTTCATCCTATTTCCAAATACAGCAAAGATGTATTGGCTGAAAAAGGAGATGATACGCCTATTTCTTGGGTACATCGTTCGGAACGATTTTTTGAAAAATTAGCGACTCCAGATGTAAATGTATCCGATTTGATTGGAGATATCGATCCAATTAAAGCAGCTACGTTAAAATTACCATATTCAGACGAACGTGTTTTGCATTATGGAATGATTCCGCGCGCGAACCGTTGTATTTTCGTTCTAAACGAACTTCCTGATTTACAAGCGAGAATACAAGTTTCCTTGTTCAATATTTTACAAGAAGGAGACATACAAATTCGAGGTTTTCAATTGCGAATGCCGTTAGATATTCAATTTATATTTACAGCGAATCCAGAAGATTACACCAATAGAGGAAGTATTGTAACGCCGTTAAAAGATCGAATCGGGTCACAGATTTTTACCCATTATCCAAAGTCAATTGAATTAGCTAGAAAAATTACGGAACAGGAAGCAAAAATTTCGGAGAAGGACAAAGAAAGTATAACAATTTGTAATACCGCAAGAGATTTACTGGAACAAGTTGCTTTTGAAGCACGTAACAGCGAATATGTAGATGCTAAAAGTGGCGTAAGTGCGCGATTAACAATCAGTGCAATGGAAAACCTGATAGCGGCTGCAAAATTGCGTTTAATTGAAACAGGAGCAGAAAAAACAGCCATTCGTTTGGTTGATTTTGTTTCGATCATTCCATCCATCACCGGAAAAATTGAACTGGTGTACGAAGGGGAACAAGAGGGAGCTGCTGAAGTGGCTAAAATGTTAATCGATCAGGCAATTATTACTGAATTTGAAAAAACGTTCCCACACATTCCAAAATTGGAAAAAGAAGGAGTGAAAACAACTTATTCAGATATTATAAATTGGTTCGAAAAAAATGTGCTAGAATTGAATTATACAGATACGGATGCTGACTTCAATAATTCACTCAATCAGATTGAGCCATTGTGTAAATTGGTAGATGAATACAATCCAAATGTAGAAGGGCAAGATCGCCTGTTCTATATGGAACTTGTTA
Source organism: Flavobacteriales bacterium (assembly GCA_947449575.1). GTDB lineage: Bacteria > Bacteroidota > Bacteroidia > Flavobacteriales_D > Crocinitomicaceae > CAIUKX01. The sequence continues at coordinate 28,263 of CANFRV010000025.1, read as the reverse complement.
TCTGGAGTTTGTCGATTAGCAATAAACTAGATAAAACCGAAAGCGAAAAAGCGTTTTCATTCGATTCAGTAGGACTAAACAAGCAGTATTACGGAAATAATTAAAAAAGAGTAGTTAATTAATACAAAAGCGCCTTTGGAATTCCGAAGGCGCTTTTTTGTTTTAGTTCTATCCGTCAAAATATTTTTTACTAAATAAGATATTCCTTTGTTATTGAACTGGCTCTAATCTTTTTTTTATAGGAGATTAAATTGATTAAATTATAGCTTAAATTATAGTGCATTCCATGAGAAGGTTCAAATCTCAAATATAGATGCAGAAATAAAATACAAACTTTTCTTATCATCTATTTAGATAACTAGATATACTACATTCTTATTTCAATAGCTCAAATGTTAAATTTTGGAGAAACAACAAGGTGAATTTTTGAGGTTTTTCAGTTCCTAGATCAGTTAATCTAGGTAAGTTTTCAGCAAAGTAATGTTGGCTGTGGGAGGTTTCAATTAAAGTACTGCTTAACGATCTAGGGAACTTATAAGAAGGATTATACTCAGTAATTACAGTAGCAATTTTTGCGCATAAATCTTTATATGGCTTAAAAACTTGATCTTTATTTATATCACTTATTTCTTTTACCAAATATGCTTTACTGCTTTCGGAAATGACAATTTGATTGAGTGCATTGATATTATATTGAAGTATTCCTGAATTTTCACCTAAATCTTTTGATAATAAGTTGAGAATAATTTCCAATTTAGTTTTTGGGTCTTGAATGTTTTTTAAAGTATAATCAACTAAAAACTCCATGTATGACCAATACCAATTTAAAATATAAAGCAATAATCGATGTTTGTTTTCAAAATACCTGTAAATAGATGCTTCAGTTGTTTCCACTTGAATGGCCAGTTTTTTAAAGGTAAAATGTTCAAAACCAATTTCATGAATTAGCTCAATCCCATATTTCACGATTTTTTTTCCAAGCGCACTTGAGTCAGGATTTCGCAGAAATAATTTTTCATTAACAGTAAAAGATACTTGAAAATCCATATTATATATTTTAGCAAAGGTACTATAAAATATCAATATTTAAAGTAACTGTTAAAAAAATAAAATAAAAAAATTATAAATGATAGTATTACTATTTTATTTGTAGTTTTGCATAAAAATTAATGGTAATGGAAAAGATAAATCCAATAAAACGATTACTTAATCTTGTTGCGCTAGATAAAAAGGAGATTATGTCCATCTATTTTTACGCGATTTTAAGTGGATTAGTTCAATTGAGTGTCCCTTTAGGTGTTCAGGCAATTATTAGTTTTGTATTAGGCGCATCAATGGTAACTTCCATATATGTTCTAATTTTTATTGTTGTATTAGGGGTTTTATTGGTTGGAGTTCTGCAAGTCAACCAAATGAAGATTATCGAAAAAATACAGCAAAGAATCTTTACTAGATATGCATTTGATTTTTCAGATAAAATTCCACAAATTGATATTTTAAAAGCTAGTAGTTATTATTTACCAGAGAAAGTTAACAGATTTTTTGATGCTGTGGCTGTTCAAAAAGGAATATCAAAAATATTATTGGATATTCCTATTGCAAGTATTCAAATTGTATTTGGTTTATTGTTATTAACGTTTTATCATCCAATTTTTAGTGTTTTTGGATTACTATTAATTTCCACGTTGTATGTAATATTGAGAATGACGAGCAGAAAGGGGTGGACAACAAGTATGGAAGAAAGTAGGAATAAATATGCTGTTGTTGCCTGGTTTGGAGAAATGACGAGAATGATTAAATCTTTCAAGTTTAGACATGGAACTCATATGAATTTGCATAAAACGGATGAAAATGTGGTAGGTTATTTAACCGCTAGAACTGCGTATTTTAGAGTTTTACTATTTCAATATCGGTCACTTGTATTATTGAAAGTATTAATTACTTTGACAATGTTGGTTGTTGGAACCTATCTTTTGTTGCATCAAATTTTAAATGTTGGAGAATTTATAGCTGCTGAGATTGTGATTCTTTCTATTATTGGTGCTGTCGAAAAATTGATTGGGAATTTAGATAATGTGTACGATGTAATAACGGGATTGGAAAAATTAGCTTCGGTTACAGAATTAGAAAGCGAAAAAAATGGAACATTAAAATACAGTAACATAGAAAGTGGTTCTAAATTAGAAATGGTTGATTTTGGTTTTACTTTTCCGTATGGTAAAACTCTTTTCGAAAAGTCAAATTTCAGTATCCCATCCAATAGTTTTGTACTTATTTCTGGGCAAGAAGGCGCAGGAAAGACATCTTTACTAAATATTTTTTGCGGAAATTATTTAAATGATGACGGGGGTGTTTTAATTAATGGCATTCCAATTTCAAATTACGATTTAATTTCGCTGAGAAAATGTACGGGAATTTATTTGAATCAAAATGAAATCTTTTCGGGTACTCTGATAGAAAATATTAGCATGGGGAGAAAAGATGTTTTGCCTCATACTATTGTTAAATTAGCGACAGAATTAGGTTTTACAGATTTTGCAAATTCATTTAAAAATGGTTTTGAAACGATGTTAGATCCTCAAGGCCTGAAATTATCTTCAACGACTGTTCAAAAAACATTATTACTTCGTGCATTGGCAGGTTCTTCAAATCTTCTTTTGTTGGATGATCCTTTGAAAGGATTTGACGAAGATGATCAAGTTAGAATTGTTGATTATTTGACTAGTCTCAATACGACAACGATTATTATTGTTTCAAATAATTCAAAGCTACTGGCTAAAGCGACAATGCAGTTGAAAATTGAAAATAAAAATATTACTATTGGTTCAAATTTTTAATCATGGAGGGAAGCAGATATAAGGTCACATTGCAGTCTTTTGATAAAATTTATAGAAATGGGAAACCTAGCAAAATTAAGTTTTGGTTTTGGGGAATAATTTCACTTCTTATACTTTTTTTATTTTTACCATGGACGCAAAATATTAAATCAAAAGGTACAATTACAACGCTTTATCAAGAACAAAGACCGCAAGATTTAAATTCTCCGATCCCAGGTAAAATTGTAAAATGGTGGGTAAAGGAAGGTGATTTTGTTAAAAAAGGAGATACTCTTTTACAACTAGCGGAAGTAAAAGGTGAGTATTTAGATCCCAATTTGGTAATACGCACCCAACAACAAGTAGATGCTAAGAAAGGTAGTCTAGAGTTTTATAAAAGCAAGATTACTTCTTCTAACGCTCAAATTGAAGCACTTGTATTAGCAAAACAGTTAAAATCTGACCAGTTAGATAATAAATTAGGGCAGTTAAAGAGCAAGTTGTCGGCAGAATTAGCGGAATTGGCCGCAGTTAAAAATGAGTTTGAGCTTGCAAAAGATCAATATGAACGACAAGAAAAAATGTTTAACGAAGGCTTGGTGTCTCAAACTCAGCTCCAACAAAGGAATGTTTCTTTTCAGAATGCTTTTTCTAAACAGATAATTGTAGAAAATAAAATTGCACAAACAAAGCAAGAGTTATTGAACAATAAACTCGAAAAAAACAGTGTCCAACAAGAATATACGGAGAAAATTAGTAAGGCTGAAGGAGAACGATTTCAAAGTATGAGTCAAATTTCCTTAAGTGAAGGTGAGGTTGCTAAATTAGAAAATTCAGTCGCGAATTATACGATCCGAAATGGAATGTATCTTATTTTAGCTCCTCAATCCGGTCAAATTGTACAAGCTAAAAAATCTGGAATTGGAGAAATAATCAAAGATGGTGAATCTATTGTAGTAATTGTTCCAGATAAAAAGAATTATGCAGTTGAAATGTTTGTAAGACCAGTCGATCTACCTTTGATTAATATCGGTCAAAAAGTTCGATTCATGTTTGATGGTTTTCCTTCCATTGTTTTTAGCGGTTGGCCTAATAACAGTTACGGTACTTTTGGAGGAAAAATCGTTGCTTTTGAAAATGCAATAAGTGATAACGGGATGTTTAGAGTATTGGTTTCTGAAGATGAAAATGATAGAAAATGGCCTGCTCAACTTCGTATTGGGAGTGGGGCACAAGGTATTACATTATTGAAAGATGTTCCTATTTGGTATGAGTTGTGGAGAAATATCAATGGTTTTCCACAAGATTACTATAAGGAAGTAAAAACGGAATATCCATCTAAAAAAAAGAAGTAATGAATTTTAAAATGGTCATTTTTACGTTACTTTTTTCATTCAGTTTTTTTGCACAAGACTCGATTAAGACATTAAATGCAGATCAATTAATAAATATTGTAAAGGCATTTCACCCCATTGTTAAACAATCAGATATAAGAATTGAAAAATCATTCGCAGAATTGCTTCTTGCTAGAAGTTCATTTGATCCAATGTTTAGTAATAATTCAGGGCAAAAAACAGTTGATAATTTAACGTATTATAATTATTCAGCGACAGAAATAAAAATTCCAACGTGGTTTGGTGTTGAACTAGCTGGTGGAATTGAAAATTTAACAGGTGCAAAATTTGATCCAACTGAAACACCTGGACAAACGAATTATTTAGGTATTACCGTTCCTTTGGCTAGAAATTTATTGATGGATAAAAGACGTGCAACATTGAAACAGGCTAAGATTTACACTGAAATATCTGAACTTGAAAAGCAAGCGATTGTAAATGATCTTTTGATGCAGTCAATTGAAGCTTATTACATCTGGGTTAGATCTTACCAAACTTTTTTAGTAGTGAAAGACAACTTCTTAAATAGTAAAAAACGAGCTGATTTAGTATTTAAATCGTTTTTAAATGGTGAGAAATCAGGCTTAGATACGCTAGAGGCATTTGTGCAATATCAGAGTTTTGAGTTACTTATGAATAATAAAGAATTGGAATTTAAGAATGCTGGTTTAGGACTTTCAGCTTTTTTATGGAAAAATGAAAATGAACCTGTTTTTCTTCCAGAAGAAGTAGTTCCACAAGTTAATTGGGAAGATGAATTACATATTGATTCATTTACGCTGGTTCTTGATGATTTACTTTCTTTTTCCAGTGCTAAGAATCCGAATATACAGATTTATTCTTATAAATTAAGAAGTTTGGAAATTGATCAAAAATTGAAATTCCAAGAGTTACTTCCAAAGGTTGATTTGAAATACAACAGTTTAGCAAAAGGATATGATTTTAGCAAAAATGTAGCCGGTCATTCTCTCTTTGATAACAATTTTCTATATGGACTAAAAGTAGAAATGCCATTATTTATTGCGAAGGGAAGAGCTGAGTATAAAATTTCCAAATTAAAGATTGAGGACACGAGAATAGATCAAACTCAAAAAGTAGTCTTTAATTCAATAAAAATAAAAAGTTATTATAACGAATATGAAACATTAAAGAACCAGATATTGCTTCAAGATCAAATTTATACAAATTACCGGAGATTAGTTGAAGCAGAAGAAAAGCGTTTTGAAAATGGAGAAAGTTCTTTATTTTTGATTAATTCTCGGGAAAATAAGGCATTAGAGTCACAAGAAAAATTGATTGAGTTAAAAACAAAATACTATAAGTCAATTTTTGCACTTCAATGGATATCTGGGAAATTACTTTGAATTTAAGTGCATAGTTTTTTTGAAGAAAATTAATGTAGAACAAAATTTACTCGAAAATTGATTAATAGTTAAAATAATTTTTATCAGTATTTTAACTATTAATTTTGTGGAGTCCACTGACCTATTTTCGAACCCCTTTTTGGAGGGTTTGGGTAGGATGGAGGAGTTGATTCGTAGTTTGAAAGGTTGATTATTTTTTAAATAATGCTAAAGGGAAAGTAAGAAATACTTCATTATTTACACGATATACAAGTGCTTTTTTAGAAGTTGTAATTAAAATATTCCATATTCCACTACGGAATATTATTTCACTATCACAGAATGTATTTTTTTTGGAGGTTAAAACAATAATAAATTTAATGAATAAATTCTATAGAGTCAGTTTTATTAGTTTCTCTGTAAAATGTATAATAAAATTGTAAAACATGTAAAAACATATATTTTAACTGTAAAAAGTATTAAACAATTATTGAAGTTCAACCAAATTCTTGTAAATTACTTCAATGCGTTTGATTTCATCATCTGTCAGCTTATTAAATTCTTCTCTTCTTCGTTTTGGAAAAACACCTTTGTTTTGATGCAAAAACATAATAAACCGATTGATCATTTTATCTGGCATATCCACCAATTGCTGAATTTCTATTTTTAGTTCGTCATAAAGTTGAATAAAGTCAAGTTCATTTGGCATGTCTTCAATGACACATTGCTGAACTGTTTTTGAAAGATAAACAGATTGAACTGTTAAATCCGGATACGTATAATACGGTTCAATTTCCAAAGGATTTAGTATCGTTAATTCTCCAGCTTCATTTTTCGAATATTTAATAAAAGGTAAAATAGGTTTTGAATACCTTTCCAATGCATTATCATACTCCAACCGATTCTTAAGCATGTTTGCAGAAACTGGAATTACAAAACCATTCGGTATTAACTTGTCGCGAACAAAAGAATCATGAATCAAAAATCGATGTAGTCTACCATTACCATCTTCAAAAGGATGTATAAACACAAAACCAAATGAAATGATTGTTGCTTTAATTATCGGATGTGTATTATCTGATTTATTAACACTTATTTTTAGTCCATCCATTAAACTCTTTACTTTTTCTGGAGTAGGGCATATGTAATGAATCCTTTCTGAAAAGTTCGGTAAATTTTCTCCGATATAATTTTGAAAATTACGAAAACCAGTTGCCGAAAAACGAGGGTCAACAATACTGTTTTGATACGATAGTAATGATTTTTCAGCCAACAACTCATTCAATGATTGAGCACCTGCCTGTTGTAATAAACCAGTAAATCTCTCCAATCTATCTGGAGAAGGGACTTCCCTTTCAATTTCATAGGATGATCTTGTTTCCTTTGTAAACAGATAGCTAATTGCCCGATTAAAAATAAGCGGTGAATAGTTTTGTTGAAGTTTTTTAATTTCATTCGAAAAATCAAGGGATAACAACTCTTTTAATTCGTTTGTTTTTCGGATGATCGGGCAATACTCTTTTGAACCTAATAAATTGTTGAGTATTTTCCATTTTAAAGATTTTATTTTCAATCCCGTAACATATTTCTCTTCATCTAATAGGTCAACATAATTACCTGTTATTTCAGTAGATAAATGAATGAATTGATCTGTCAAAAACTCATACAGAAAACCTATTTTACGTTCGTATTTTCCTTTTGGTGAGATTTCTATAAATCCTTTAATTTCGTCAAGACTTAACTGCTCCAAAACAGCTTTTAATAAACCTAAATTCAGTTCTTCGTGTTTTAAAGAAAAGACAATATGCTCTAATGGAGATTCAGACTTCAATCCATATTTTTTTCCGAAAAATCGGGTAGTAGTTCCGTTCGTGTTAATTTCAATTTTATCGTAATTATCTATATACGAAGTACTATTTAATGAAAATTGAGGTAAGTTGAAGTTTTCCTTCAACCATACATTACCTATTGAGATAGACATACAAGATCAATATTTAATTTACATGTAAATATAATATTATTTTCTGTAAAATAAATAATTAATCTGTAAAACATGTAAAAATAAAACTTTACTCTGTAAAAAGTATATTTAATTAAGACAAACTAATTTTTATTAAGGATATTTCTGAGGGTAAAATAGTTTTAGAATAAGTGTAAAAGTGAGTCTTTATGAAGTCTACAGCTTCAGTGTGAGTATTTTACTGTTGCACAATACTCACACTCCAAACTGCTTTGTGGAGTCGGAGGGGATCGAACCCTCGTCCAAACGACGAATTAACAAGCTTTCTACATGTTTATTTCTTGATTAATTTTCGACTGGTAACACGAGCAAGAACACCCAAAATACCAACTTATCTTCTTGAGTTTTCATCAGTACCACAAAGCGGAGCACTGCCTATTCCAAAATTTTGAACTCCCGATTTCCAAACCTAATGGACAGAGGTTTAAAGGAAGTACCCGTTCCGCTTACTATACTTCAGCTGGAATGAAGCTTTATTAGTCTAACTAATTAAGCAGCAAGTGCGTATGACGTGTTGTCAATTAAATTTTGAGACAAGTGATTAAAGAGCTTCACCTCAACGCTCTACATGCTTACACTTGACAACCGCTATCGCTGTCAAATCCAATACGACCCCAAAGAACTATCGTAAAGATAGTAAATATTAGACTTGAAGTTACAAGACTGAATGATAAAAAAAGGAATTGTAAAGGAATTTAAGGATTTTTAGCTAATTAAATGAAACAAGATACAAGATACAAGATAAAAAGATTTTTACAATAAAGAACCTAGATAAAATCCAATCCAATTGAGAAAATCAAGTCTTTGAACGAAGCGGTCTTTCATCTAAAAGCACAGCGATCTTTCGTCTCTTATTTAATTTCCCCCAACTTCTTACTTACTTCTCCAACTTTTGTTTCTTGGGTTTTAATTTCCGCTTGCTTCTTTGCTAGTTCTTGATTGTTTTTTTCAATTTTAACGATTGCCTCGTCAATTTTCTTCTTATAGTCTACAATAGAGTTTTCCAATGAATTTTTATCTTTCAAAAGTGATTCCTGTTCCTTTTGCTGTTCTTTTAATATACTTTGATTTTCTTTCAACTCTTCGCTGACAGACTCTTTTGAGGTGTTGAGAGCAAAGTCTTTTATTTTTTTAGAAATTTCAGTGTATTTTTCACTATGTTCAGAACTTGATAAAAAAGCGCCTCCTAAATCGAAAGCAAATGCCACTGTGATATTGCCTTCTTTTGAATCAACAATTTTTACAAAACTATCAAATGGCTTTTCCCCCAGTTCTTTTATTTGACTTTGTATGGTGGTGTATTCTCCTTTTGAAGAGCTGTTTTTTCCTCCCCAGCTTTTCACTTCTTCTTTGATTTTCTTTTCAATAAACTCTGAAGTAGAGTAGGGAATGGTAACTAAAATTGCATTTCTACTGCCTCCATTGAAAGTTGCGTTGCGTTCTTCTAAACTAATCTTTTGAGAAAAGCAGAAAGATATAGAAATATGAAAAAATAAGACAAGGGAAAATAACTTCATAGGATAGTGTTTTACAATTTTTTGTAACGTAAATATAAAAACAAAATCAACTAGAAAGAAAAATCTATCAATTAATATTCATCATCGTCATCATCAAACTGAATATTTGACCTTTTCCCACTATTTGGTTTCCAGTCATCTAAATCATCATCTAAATCATAACGAGGTGTTTTTCCACTTTTTTTATAGGCTTCCATTGAGCCATTCTTTTTCTTTTTCGGCTCGCTTTTATTTCTGTCGACCGTTTTGGAGAAAGATGGAGTTGGCTTAATAAAATCTTCTGGAGTTAAATTAGGTACTGCAGCAGATCTAGGTGTTTCAGTTCTTTGAAAAGGTTTTCTTTCGCCTGGAGGAGTGAAACTTGGTCTTGATCCTGGTGCCGGTCGGTTTTCTCGCTGTTCGGCTTCTTTCACTGAAATTGGTCTTCCATTCATGTCAGACCCATCTAATGCTGAAATAGCATTTCTAGCTTCGTTACTATCTTCCATTTCAACAAAACCAAAACCTCTTGATTTTCCTGTCTCACGATCCATCGCGACTGAAGCTTTTAGAACTTTTCCGTACTCTTCAAAAGTACTTTTTAATTGCTCACTCGTAACACCAAAATCTAATTTGGCAACAAAAATACTTGTCATAATTTAAAAAAAATATACTCGCTTTACCGAATTTATCAATGTCTATAAGGTTGTTTGTTATATTAAACTATTACGAAAATAAACAATTTTTAATTACGAGCAAATTTCGTAAACATCTTTTTGCAATTTTCTACTCATTTTTTTAATAAATCCCTAATTTCCGTTAATAAAATTTCTTCATTTGTCAATAAGGGCAAGGGATTTAACGTTTCATCATCCTTTTTCTTTTTCGAAGATTTATTTATACCTTTTATGATTAGAAATAAAATAAAAGCAGTTAATAGAAAATTTATTACAGCAGCTAAGAACTTACCAATCTTAATAGCTTCCCCTTTTCCAACTCCCCATTGCGCCAAATCTTTCACATGCGCGGCTTCCATCGCAGGTGACAATAGTAAAGGTGTTATAACGTCGGAAATTAATGAAGTAACAATTGCACTGAAAGAAGCGCCAATAATAACTCCAATTGCTAAGTCCATCACGTTTCCGCGCATGACGAACGTCTTGAATTCTTTAAACATATTTTAGACTATTTGAAATGGTTGTCGATGCAACAAAGATCGACTCAGCGTCAATTCATCAGCATATTGCAATTCTGACCCAATTGAAACACCTCGCGAAAGTGTGGTTACTTCAATCGCAAATGGTGAAATCTTCTTGTATAAATAATAATTGGTAGTATCTCCCTCCATGGTAGCACTTAGCGCAAAAATCACTTCTTTTACCGTTTCAGTTTTCAACTTTTCAATCAATGGTAAAATGTTTAAGTCGCTAGGCCCAACGCCATCCATTGGTGAAATTATTCCGCCTAATACATGATAAACCCCTAAATAAGATTCCGTTGCTTCTATCGCTAATACGTCTCTAATATCTTCAACGACACAAATTTGCTCCTTATTTCTCCGGGGATTGGAACAAATAGTACAAACAGTCAAATCTGAAACATTACCGCACATTGAACATTTCAAAACATTGCTTTTCATAGTAGTAAAAGAAGCGGAAAATCTTTCAATCTCTTCGCCCGATCTGTTAAGTAAATTTAAAACCAACCTCAACGCAGTCCTCTTTCCAATCCCTGGCAAGGATGAAAGTTGCTCTACAGCTTCTTCTATATATTTCGAAGGAATATTCACGTTGTAAAATTACAAATTTCAAGGTACTATTTCTTTTTTCTATCATATAAATTTATATTATAACGGCTAAAAAAATAAATTAAATTACTTTTGCTTCTTCAAATATGGCGTATCGAAGAATTGTCCTTTTTTAATAACAAAGGATAATTGTAACTTGAAGGAAAGAAATGAACCAAGAAGTAATAAAATTTGAATTATACGGACTAACGTTGCAAGAGCCTATGGCTTTAGCTGCTAATTGGTTAATGTCTATTTTCTGTTTATATGCTTTTTTAAAGATCAGAAAAGGGAAGGACATCGATATGCTTTGGTGGCAAAGATTTTTCATTTCGTTTTCCATTGCCGCTTTTCTTGGAGGTACAGGGCATTTATTCTTTCACTATCTAGGTATTCCTGGCAAATTTCCTAATTGGATATTTATCATAATATCAGGTTTTTGTGCAAGTTTCGGTATGTTGGTGTATTATCCAAACGAATTTCAAAAGAAAAAATTAGGACTTTTTATTCTAGTAAAAGGAATAAGTTTTCTAATCTTAGCTTTACTTTTCAGGAAATTTATTTTCATCGCGATCGATTCAATTCTAACTTACATTATTTTTTGTGGAATAATAGCTAGGAAAATTTATAATGTTGGCAGGACAGAAATGAGGTTTATGTATTATGGTGTTTTACTTTGTGCACCTTCCGTTTTTATTTTCTTTTTAAAAATTAACCTGCATCGTTTCTTGAATAAAGACGACCTAAGTCATTTATTGATGCTTGGTTGTCTCATGTTTTTTTACAGGAGTATCAAAGAGCGACTTATTAAAAGCAATTCCTAATACTTAATTAATTCACTATATTTGTTGTATGGCTAATAAAGAAGTGAACATACGGAATAAACGTGCGCGTTTTGAATATGAATTATTTGATATTTACACTGCTGGAATGCAACTTTGTGGTACTGAAATAAAAAGCATTCGAAGCAGTAAAGCGAGTATTTTAGAAGCTTTTTGCCTTATCAATAATGGAGAAGTTTGGATCAGAAACATGACCATCACAGCGTATGAAAATGGGTCATTTTATAATCATAAACCGAAATCTGACAGAAAATTATTATTGAATAAAAAAGAAATAAATAAAATCGAACGTTTCTTGCAAGTGAAAGGAAATACAATTGTTCCTCTTAAGTTATATTTAACGGAGAAAGGATGGGCTAAAATTGACATCGCTTGTGCTCAAGGAAAGAAATTACATGACAAACGAAATGATCTAAAAGAAAAAGACGATCAACGTGAAATGGATCGTGCTTTGAAGAGGTAGATTTCCTGAAAAATTATAAAAATTTTAATTTCCGCGTTGTTTCTAATCGATTGATTTTTCCTGATTCCGTTCTCACAAAATGAGGGATACAGTAGATTTCTTTTGGACGTTCATAGGGTTTTAACAAATCTTTTAAGTCTAAGTCGCTCAAAATAATTGACCCCGCATATTCTATAATTAAAACTACCTTTTCCCCAAAATATTCATCTGGTACACTAGTTATAAAAAAAGAGTGCGAAATAACTGCATAAAGCTTATTTTCAAGCTCTTCAGGGTGAATTTTTACTCCTCCCGAATTAATAACAAAATCAATTCGCCCTTTATATATAAAATGTTTATTATCAATAATTTGAACACTATCATTTGTAGTAATGCTTTTAGATTCTAAAAGAGGGGAGTGGATCACCAATTGACCACCCAATTCTGAGAAAATAGTTTCTCCTAGAGCGCTAAAAGATTCTTCACAGATTACCCCGACCTTCCGCATTGCTACATGGGAGATCGTCTCAGTCATTCCATAGGTGTGAAAAATACTTAAATCGTTGCTTTTCAATTTATTAATTAGACCAGGAGAGATGATGCCTCCACCTATTATTATATTATTAATTTTACTAAGTTTTTCAGGTGTAGTGTCGAGAGAATTACTCAACTGCAAAGGAATCATTGCGACAAAATCAATTTCTATCTCTAAATCTTGAAAGGGATTACCATTAATTGCTCCAACGTATAAGTCAAGATGAAGAACAATAGCCCTAACAATCATCATTTTACCTGCAATCGTTTCTGGAGATAAACATAATAATGCGCGTTCTTTTTCCTTCAAGCCTAAAAATTCACCTGTCAACTTAGCAGATTCAATCATTTTAGATTTCAATAAATTAATGGATTTAGGTTTACCAGTTGATCCTGATGTAAAAGTTGAAATATATGTGTCTTCATTGAACCATAAAAGAAGGAAATCTTCAACGGATTTCTTTACTTCATCAGAGGCATCAAGATATATTATGTTATAAGTCAGCATGAAATTGGTTTATGGAATGGAATTTGCGCTTTAAAGTTAGTTACATTTAGAAGAAAATAGGACGTGATTTTAAAAAATTAGAGTAAATTTATCTATCAAATAAGTACAAGTATGAAAAAAATAATGGCAATACTCGCTTTAGCTACAATATCAATGGCCTTTTTCATGGGGCATAACGATTCTGAAATTAAATCAGGCGGGGGAATAAAATTTCTAAATATCTCATTAGATAAAGCAAAAGAATTAGCAGAAAAATCTGATAAAATAATATTTATAGATGTACATACTTCTTGGTGTGGACCTTGCAAGAAAATGGCAGCTACGTCGTTTCAAGATGAGGAAGTTTCTAAAGCATTCAATGCGAAATATATTAACTTAAAAGTTGATATTGAAAATGACGCAGATGGTCAAGAAATTGCTAGAATGTACAAAGTTCAAGCCTATCCAACTTTACTTTTTATCAATAGCAAAGGTAAATTAATTAAAACTTTAGTTGGCTTTCAATCGGCAGATAAGCTGGTTGCTGTTGCTAGTAGTATGAAATAATTCCTACGTTTTTCTTGTTTAATACTTTAAAATTGATTGCTGAAGTAATTTCTTTTTATTAAATTTGCTCTAGAGGTTCATCCACAGAGTTGGTAAAGTAACCTTATCTCGCAAGAGAGCCCATGCAGATTATTCTTGAAGCAATATTTTTTACCTTAAGGGGAGTCTTTGTTAACTAATGGCGGGCCGCAACTTTCTTTGAAAGTGGAGGAGAAATCCAAACAGCGGATTACAACGGTTATCGGTTACCCTAAACGTGTTTTCTGTCTTCAGAAAACCCCGCTGCATGGGTCTTTTTTTTTCAAAAAAACTAGGGATCAGTACCAAAAGTTGGGGAGACTATTATAAAATATCAAAAAAATGAGTCACGAATTGAATTCATTTCGAAGTGAAGTTGAAATGGTCTTTCCACAGAATTAGTTGTAAATTTTTCCGTAATCGCGTTTCGCTTTTTACGCGAAAAAAAGCGTGAAGGAAAGTATTTACAAACGTTTTTACGAAATAGAATGAAGTAAAAAATTCCTTGGAAAGATCCTTGATTTTTGCTTACTTTTCATCAAGGAAAAGTGAGAAGATGAAAATAGAAGTTGATTTGAAGGTTATATGAGAGTAGCAGATTTGAAAGTAATTTTTCTAGCTCCCCTCAACATTCGGGTTTGATCCAAAACTAGTTCAAAAAAAAAAGCAGGTATAATAATTAAACCTGCTTTTTACTATTTATCTTTTACTTTTTTATTTACCACCAGGACTAGCGAAAAATGCTTTTACTTGAGCATCTGCTGGGTCAACAGTTCTAGCAATTTCCCAATATGATTTTGCTTTTGCTTTATCTTTTTCAGGAGATAGCACGTAGTAACCCCCAACATATTTTGCCGCTTCCATCACGGCTGCCTTATTTGCAGGAAGCATTTTGTCTTCAGGAGTTAATAATTCCAAATATCTTACAAATGCATCTTTAGCTAACCATTTTTCATTTTTAAGATCTTGTCTACAAATCGACCTACCAAGTCCAAGGAAGCCAGGTGCATAATCTGTCGAACGAACTGTAAGGTTTGCATAACAACTATCTGCCATCACGTAGTTTTTTGGACCGTAGAAGTATGCTCTAGCAAGTTCACTTGTTTCGATTACTGTAAGATTCGCAAAAGAACCTGCGCGTTTCTTCTCGTAAGCATCAATTGCTTTTACATATTGTTTCGTTTTTACATGCATTTTTGCAATTTCACCATATAATTCACCTCCTTTTTTAGGATCTGCTTTTGCCGCATTTTCTAGTTCTATTATTGCTAAAGAATCATTCCCCGTTTTAGAAAGTAGATATCCTTTAAATTTATAATCTGAAGCTACAATTTTGTCTGCAGGAACTAAACTAAAAAACACATCACTCGCTTTTAATCCTTTCTTATAAGATGCCTGTAAATCATTCTCTGTACATTCATAATATGAATAAGTCAACATTCGTTCAATGTAAAAGTTTTCCATGCCATTTGCTTGTACTTGAATTAATTCATTAATTGCTTCACAGTATTTTTTACCAGAAAAAAGAGAAGTTGCATATTTGTACCTAGCTTCAGTACTATTATTGAGCGCAAGGTATTTCTTCCAGTTTTCAATCGCTCTTTTAGACTGATTAAATTTCATGTTTAATTCAGCATTTTCTCTAAAAGCTGGCGCGTAGGTTGGATCTAGAACTTGCGCTTGGATATATTTAGAGTTAGCCAATGAATCTGCACCAGATCTTTGATACAATTTAGCTGTTCTTACGATTGCCTTTGGAGATTTTGGATTTAATTCCAATGCTAAGTTATAATTCTTTATTGCTGGACTTCCATTTTCAGGAGTTTTTTCCTGCAATGCATCTCCCAATAATAAAAAGCTTTCAGGATTTTTAGGTTCCAATGCCATTGCTTTATTTAATAGAACAATGGCTGCGTCCAATTTTTTAAATTTTGGCGTTTTAATGTAAATAGTAGCTATCTGCCGAAGAACTTCAGGATCCTTATCTTTCTTTTTAGTAAGAGTGGAAGCATATGTAATTTGAATATTTGCGGCAGTTGTATCACCTTGAAACCATAAATATTTTGCTAAACCAATATAATTTAGAGGCGCTAAAGGGGCAATAGAGACACCTTTTTTCCATATCATATTGGCAGAATCAAGATCGCCATGCTCCAAATAATTTTCACCAGCATAGAAATAATAATCTGCACGTGTTGGTTCTTTCGCGATTAAAGTTGCAAATTCTTTTCCTGCCACTTCAAATCGCTCATTTTCTGTTTTTTTTCTTGCATCCTCAAGTGTTTGACTATAAGACAAAGAGCTGAATAAAATAGAGAAAGCAATAAATTTATACGTTTTCATAATCAATTTTTTATTTAAAATATTTTTTGAGTTTCGAACAATCAATTCCCTTGCCAAATATTTAAAAACTAAAAAATAAGGCGTGCAAATGTACTGTTTTTTTAATAAATTGGCTTTTTAGGAGAATGTTTTTTTGTAAATTTTATTACTTTTCAGTCGAGATCTGTATCATTCGAACAGGAGAGTTAGAGGGGACCAAAGAAGATTTCTGAATAATTAATTGTCCTTTTTCTCCTGATAAAAAATTTACAAACCCTGAATTTGCGCCTT
The DNA here is from genome assembly GCA_947449575.1 of Flavobacteriales bacterium. GTDB lineage: Bacteria > Bacteroidota > Bacteroidia > Flavobacteriales_D > Crocinitomicaceae > CAIUKX01. The sequence goes on along the minus strand of CANFRV010000025.1, from coordinate 11,905 downwards.
GACGTGAAGCCTTATTGATAGACCATAATTCTCTAGTTAATGGATAACTATGATCATAAATATAAGATTGATAAGGTTTGAAACATTCCCCTTTTTCTACTTGGGATAAACTAACTACTACAATTCCATTAAGGAAATCTAGTACAGCCTTATCATCCTCATCGCTAATCCAATTTACACCAATTACTCCTAGTGCACTTGGATGATCCTTAATGTATTTTATTACTTCTTCATTGGATTTTAGAGCGAATACATTGGCTGGAATGGCTGCTTTATTCGTTAAATTTTGCATATATCTGAAATTAGCAGAATTTTGATTATCAAACACAACAACAATGTCTTTCATAGAGGTTGGCCATTTATTAACTTCGCCTTTTAAAATTCTTTTTAGTTGACTTACACTCATTGTAGTATCCTTATTTTCTGGATTAACAATCAAAGCAACCGCATCATCTGCTATTTTTTCGCTTCTCACTTCAACTTGCGATAATTTCAGTTGTGCTTTTTCATCTTTTGTGAAATCTCTAGAAATAAAAATTGTTTTTGTTTTGTTTTTTAGTAAAGCGTCAATAGCTTCTAATTCTGTGCAATATTTCGCTTCGAGTTGATATTTATGTATTTGCCCTTCGTATGTATATAAAGAAGTGGTAAAGAGCGGTTTAAATGATTCTTCAATGTAGATTACTTGTTTAGCTTGAGAGTTTAAGTCAGCCGAATTATCCGAACATGATTGAAGTGTAAGAAAACCTATTACTATAAATGCTTTTGTGATTATTTTTACCATTTTAGTTTTTTGTATAACATTTTAAAATACAAAGATACATTTTCGCAAATGATTTTCAAATACTCATCTCATCGTATATGTGCATGATGATGGTCAGAATTTAATTTATTTTAGTAACGAAAGAAATAAGAATTCCTATACTGGTAGAAAATTTAATCACATACTTATCAGTTCTAGGACAATCATTTATTTTTTCACCTTTGATGGCAATAATGCGATTCATTTTAGTAAAAATAAGCTAAAATTAACAAGTGAAATTCGAAGCTACTTCTTTTTGATAATTACACGTGTGTAAAATATTACTAACAATTGATTATCATATAGTTAACTAATTTTAAAAGTTATTCACGAAAATTGTTAAAAACAACAATAGATAATCTATTAAAAGATAAACTCTTTTAATTAATTTTGCGCTCAATTTGGGGAATGTTTTTCTAAATTTGAAACTCAAAAAAAGCGCTTAAAATGCCAAAAAATAATTCATACAAGTCTATTCTTATTATTGGAAGTGGTCCAATCGTTATCGGTCAAGCATGTGAATTTGATTATGCTGGATCTCAAGCAGCTAGATCACTTCGTGAAGAAGGAATTGAAGTGACAATCATCAATTCAAATCCGGCAACCATCATGACGGATACAGTGATTGCGGATAACATCTATTTATTACCACTGGAATCAGATAGTATAATAGAAATATTGAAAAAACATAAAATTGATGCAGTACTTCCAACAATGGGGGGGCAAACAGCGTTAAATTTATGTATTCAATGTGATGAAATGGGTATTTGGGAAGAATACGGCGTAGAGATTATTGGAGTAGACATTAAGGCCATTGAAATTACAGAAAATAGAGAAGAGTTTAGAGAATTGATGCTGAAAATTGGAATTCCAATGGCACCTCAAAAAACAGCTAAATCTTTTTTAGAAGGAAAAGAAATTGCTCAAGAGTTTGGTTTTCCATTATGTATTCGAGCTTCCTTTACATTAGGAGGCGCTGGAGCATCCATCGTATATGATGCAAAAGAATTTGATAATTTATTAGATCGCGGACTTCAGCTTTCACCTATTCATGAGGTAATGATTGACAAAGCTCTTTTGGGTTGGAAAGAATTTGAATTAGAATTATTACGAGATTCCAATGACAATGTGGTAATCATTTGTTCGATTGAGAATTTTGACCCTATGGGAATTCATACAGGAGACTCAATTACAGTAGCTCCAGCGATGACACTTTCAGATCATACTTTTCAGAAAATGAGAGATATGGCTATTTTGATGATGCGTTCAATTGGTAATTTTGCGGGAGGTTGTAATGTTCAATTTGCTGTTTCACCGGATGAAAATGAAGACATTATTGCAATCGAAATCAATCCAAGAGTTTCTAGATCTTCCGCATTAGCTTCAAAAGCAACCGGATATCCTATTGCTAAAATCGCATCAAAACTTGCTATTGGTTATCATTTAAATGAATTAGATAATCAAATTACGAAAACAACTTCTGCTTTATTTGAACCAACATTAGATTACGTTATTGTTAAAATTCCTCGATGGAACTTTAATAAATTCCCGGGTACTGATAGGAAACTGGGTTTACAAATGAAGTCTGTTGGAGAAGTGATGGGGATTGGAAGAACATTCCAAGAAGCTCTTCAAAAAGCGTGTCAATCCCTTGAAGTTGATAGAAATGGCCTTGGTGCAGACGGAAAGGAATTAACAAACCAAGATGAAATACTACACAGTTTAGAATTCGCAAGTTGGAATCGTTTGTTCCATATTTACGATGCAATTAAACTCGGGATTCCCTTTAAAAAGATTGTTGAGAAAACGAGAATTGATATTTGGTTTTTAAAACAAATAGAAGACTTGATTAAACTTGAACGAAAAATTGAAAAGTTTCATCTAGGTACCATGCCAAAAGAATTACTCTATGAGGCAAAGCAAAAAGGATATGCAGATAGACAAATCGCCCATTTATTGAGGTGTTTAGAATCTGAAGTGCATGCTAAACGTGCTGAATTCAATATTAATCGCGTCTACAAACTCGTTGACACATGTGCTGCTGAATTTGAAGCCCTTACTCCTTATTATTATTCTACTTTTGAATATGAAAATGAAAGTATTTCGAGTACAAAGAAAAAAGTAGTTATTCTAGGTTCAGGTCCAAATAGAATTGGTCAAGGTATCGAATTTGATTATAGCTGTGTTCATGGAGTTATGGCGGCGAAAGAATGCGGTTATGAAACAATTATGATAAATTGTAATCCAGAGACTGTTTCTACTGATTTTGATACTGCAGATAAATTGTATTTCGAGCCTGTTTTCTGGGAACATGTATATGATATCATAAAACATGAGAAACCTGAAGGTGTAATTGTTCAATTAGGAGGACAAACAGCATTGAAAATGGCGGAGAAACTAGAGCGACATGGGATTAAAATAATTGGAACTAGTTATCAAGCATTAGATTTAGCAGAAGATAGGGGAAGATTTTCTAAAGTTTTAGAAGAAAACAACATCCCTTTCCCGAAATATGGAATTGTTGAAAGCGCAGAACAAGCCATTGAATTATCAGATACTTTAGGTTTCCCATTATTAGTTCGACCGTCTTATGTATTGGGTGGTCAGAAAATGAAAATTGTTATCAATAAAGAGGAGCTGGAGCATCATGTTGTGGATATAATCAATGAAATGGGGAACAATCAGATTCTTTTAGATCATTTTATTGGTGGTGCAATCGAAGCTGAATCAGACGCGATTTGTGATGGTGAAGATGTTTATATTATTGGTATAATGCAACACATAGAGCCAGCGGGCATTCATTCAGGTGATTCATTTGCGGTGCTGCCTCCATATAATTTAGGGGATTTCGTTATGCAGCAAATTGAAGATATTACGAAAAAAATTGCCATTGAATTAAAAACAGTTGGATTAATCAATATTCAATTTGCCATTAAAGACGATAAAGTGTATGTAATTGAAGCAAATCCAAGAGCTTCTAGAACGGTTCCTTTTATTGCTAAAGCCTATGATGAGCCTTACGTAAATTACGCAACAAAAGTAATGTTAGGGGAGAAGAAAGTAGCTGATTTTAATTTTAATCCCCGAAAAGAAGGGTATGCAATTAAAATACCTGTTTTCTCGTATGAAAAATTTCCAGATGTTAAAAAAGAATTAGGACCAGAAATGAAATCAACTGGAGAAGGAATTCGTTTTATAAAAAATCTGAAGGATCCTTATTTTACAAAGATTTATTCTGAACGTAATTTATATTTATCTAAATAATGGTTATAGAAGCAAGTGTTCCAGGCTTTTTTAGAACAATACTCATAATCATCGGGGCTATTGTTTTACTTCGCTTTCTAGGACAATTGATGAATGCTAAACGTAATTTAGAAGACGAAAAAAAAATGAAAGAAGAACAGGCTAATTACGAGAAAGATAAAAAGAGATCTAAAATAGATTTTGGTAAAACATCAATCTTGAACACTAATACAAAAAAAAATACGTCTTCTTCGATAGAAGATGTTGATTATGAAGAGTTAGTTTAAAATAATTTCTGAATTACTTTAAATCTTATTGGTAAATTAATCGACTTAAAAATATTAATAGTAAGAAAAAATAATCAAAAAAATGAAAAAATTCTTCACAAAAAACTGGATCCATTTTGCTATAATTGCTTTCTTTTTTATAATAACCTTTATTTATTTTAGTCCTCAATTCAACGGGTATGGATTAAAACAACATGATGTTGAGCAATTTAAAGGGATGGCTCAAGAAACAGCAATGTTTAGAGAGAAAACAGGGCAGGAACCTTTGTGGACGAATTCAATGTTTGGAGGAATGCCTACGGCCCAAATTTCAGTAGTATATCCTGGGAATTTCTTCCAAAAATCACTTGGTGCATTTATTCACTTTTTTGACGGGCCAGGAGCAATGGTTTTTTTACATTTACTTGGGTTTTATATCCTATCACTTTGTCTTAATTTAAACCCAATTGTTGGAGTTATCGGAGCAATAGCTGTTTCATTTTCGACCTATGAAATTGTAATTTTACAAGCAGGACATAATTCAAAAGCCATTTCTGTCGCATTAATTGCCCCGACCATAGGAGCTTTTTTAATGGCTTACAGGAAAAATTGGATGTGGGGTGCTATTTTGTCTGCGGTTTTTATGTCGTATCAATTAGCTTCTAACCATTTACAAGTTACCTATTATATGGCTATTTTATTAGGGTTCTTGGGTCTTTATGAACTTATAAAAGCAATTACAAACAAGCAATTAAAATCCTTTTTAATTACTTCCGCGAGTGTCTTTGGTGCTTATATAATTGCTCTGTTGATTAATTATGGGAACATTACAATGACCAATGATTATGCAAAGCATACAATCCGAGGAGCAAATGATGTGACCATTAATCCGGACGGGACAAAAACCACCAAAAATGCTTCTGCTGGTTTAGATAAAGACTATATCACAAATTGGAGTTATGGAATTGGGGAGTCGTTCACTCTATTAACTCCCTATGCCAAGGGGTCTTCAACCGTTGCTTTGGCTGATAGTCCTTTTTCAGAATATACAGATCGATTAGATTTAACTTCAGAGCAATTGGAGTCGGCAAAGAGTATGCCAGTCTATTGGGGTGATCAGCCTATGACTTCAGGGCCAGTTTTCATTGGGGTAATAGTTATTTTTCTAGCATTACTTGGAATGATATTCTTGAAAGACTCAATAAAATGGTATTTGCTTGGTGTTTCAATACTATGTTTAGTGCTTTCTTGGGGTAAAAACTACATGGGATTTACTAATTTTTTTATAGATCATGTTCCAGGTTATAATAAGTTTCGAACGGTAACAATTATTCTAGTCATTGTTGAATTCTGTTTACCACTTATTGCTGTATTATTTTTGAATCAATTTATCAAAGAAAGAGAGAATATTAAATTAAAGAAAAAAACTTTTTTATATGCTTCCGGGGCTTTATTTATAATTCTTGTTGGAATACGATTGATGGGGTTAAGTGATCATTACACTTCAAAATCAGATCAGGACCAATTAACTCGTTATCGGGCAGGCATGGAATCTCAAATTGCAGGCATGGACCCTGCCGCTTTGGCTCAGCAATACCAGGTTGACATTAATAACAAACAACAAGTTGGCGAGTTTATTGATGCACAAATGGAGGGTGTTAACAAAGGATTTCAAACGATCAAAGTCGTACGAAAAGAGATTTTCAATTCAAGTATGAATATAACAATCCTTGTCTTTCTATTCGCTTTTGGATTAATGGCTCTCCTTTTCTATACGACAACTTCAACTATCATTGTTTACGCAGGTTTAGCAATATTGTTATTAGTTGAATTAATACCTGTAGATAGAAACTTTCTTAATAGCGAAGAGACGGATAATGGAACCTTTAAATTGTGGGAGGAGAAGTCAAAATTACAATACCCGTTAAGTACAGAGCCTGCTGATGAGGAAATAATGACAATCGAGACAACTCAAAACAAATCGTTAAATGGTGCCATATCTAAAGCAGAACAAGAAGCGAAAATAAAAGCAGATGAATTAGAATATGTGGGAGATTCTAAACAGAGATTAATTGACTCATATCGTTTTAACACATTGAATTCCTTAACGAATTACCGTGTTTTTGATTATTCAACGGGGTTTGGAAGTTCAAGAGTTTCTTATTTTCACAAATCTTTAGGAGGATATCACGGTGCTAAATTAAGGAATATTCAAAATTTGTATGACTTTCATTTATCACGTTCAAACAATAAAGTATATGACATGCTAAATGTTAAATATTTTATTCAAGAAGGAAAGCTTAGACAGAACCCGACAGCCATGGGGAATGCATGGTTGGTTAGAACGGTTAAGAAAGTGAAAACTCCAAACGACGAAATTCTTTCACTTGGCAGTAAATACCAAATCGTCAACATTGGTAAAGGTCAATTATTAGTAAATAGAGCTCCAGTGAAAACCATTTCTGCATATGGTGGAGAAAAACTTCAATACCTAAGAGGAACATTAGACACGATCGATGTTTCATTACCAAATGGACTTTCAAAAGGAATGAAAGCATTGTTTGTGATGGATGCAACAGGTAAAACAAGTCTAATTCCTGCACAAACTCAATTATTAGACACTGCTAATTCATTTCAACAATTTGTTTCAATTGAAATCACTAGCGAATTTAATGTGAATACGGAAGCAGTAATGTTAGATAGCGAAGCGAAAAAACTTTCTGGCACAACTTATTCTGGCAATGGATCAGTTAAAATGACATCCTATGCTCCAAACAAGATCAGCTATGAAGCAAATGTGGAAGGGAAACAACTTATTGTATTTTCTGAAATATACTATAAAGATGGTTGGAAAGCCTATGTGGATAATAAAGAAGTCGATATTTGTAAAGTAAATTATTTACTTAGAGGAATAGAAGTTTCAAAAGGGAAACACAAAATTGAATTCATTTTTGATTTGCCAAAATTCCATAAGTCTAATTTGTATTCAATAATTGGAACTATTTTAATCTTACTTACGGCCGTGGGTGGTTTTTGGCTTGATAGAAAAAAGAAAATAAAACAAGCGGTACAAAAAACCAATAAATGAAACAAAATTATGGTTAAATCAGTAAAAAAAATACTGTATAAGGTTTTAGGTCAGAAGTTGTATTTAAAAGCAATGCATTACTTTTTTTTTAAGTTCTACGACTTAGGTTTACTGCGTAATAATTTCTCTTTTAAATACCATTATTTTGTCAAAAATCTAATACAAGATGGCGACTACGTAGTTGATTTAGGCGCAAATCTAGGATATTTTTCAAAAATATTTTCTCGTCTAGTAGGGAAGGAAGGGCAAGTAATCTGTATTGAGCCAGTGAAAATCTTTTTTGAAACGCTCCAATGGGGAATGAGAAAGCAATCAAATTGCACACTTTATAATTATGCGCTTGGTTTAGAAAATAAGATGATAGAATTGGTTTTACCTAAATCAGATGGTGTTTTTAGAACCGGCCTTGCTCATATACCTCAAGATGGCGAAGAGAATGTCGAGAATTACATTTTTAAAACCGAAATGATCACAGGAAGCTCACTATTAATAGATCTTCCAAAGCTGAATTATATTAAATGTGACATTGAAGGATACGAAGAATTTGTTTTTCCAGAATTGAGAGGTGTGATTGATAAATTTAAACCGATGGTTCAGATTGAAACAGGCGGAAAAGCTAAAAATATTATTTTCGATATGATGAAAGAGTTAGGATACGTGCAGTATAGTGTGTATAAAACCAAGCTTGTCAAAGACTTTTCAAATGAAATAGAATCAGGTGATTATCTTTTTATTCATGAAAGTAAAGAAAAGATTATGCTTGAGAGAATGAAAAAATTGAATCTAATTTGAACCAAATGATTAAACTTTCAGTCATTATAACAACATTCAATTCTGAAGAAACAATACAAAGATTATTAAATTCAATTTCTTCTCAAGAAGGGATTAATGATCTTTTTACACTAGAATTACTTGTTATTGACGATTGTTCAACGGATAATACCACAACAATTTTACGAGAAAATAATATTCCATTTTTCACGACCGAAACAAATTCGAAAGGACCAAATAAGGGTAGAAATATTGGATTACGTGAGGCAACGGGAGACTATATTTGTATCACAGATCATGATGATGAATGGAAATTGGATAGGATAATTAAAACGTTACCTTATTTTTACAAACATGCTATTATCACATCAGGGTTCACGGTTGTTGATGATGTAAAAAAAACTGAAATAAACCGAGTGTCCAAAGATACATCAGATGCAGAGTTTGTTCACTTTGGGGTTAATGAGACGTTCAAGCAATTACTGAGTAAAAAATCAACTGGGCAGAATATCTATTTAGGTAGTATTTTTCTAGAAAAAAGGTTTAAAAATATATTTTTTGAGGAAGTATTTGGTTTAGTGGATTTTGATTGGATTTTAAACTTATTACATCATCAGGATTCAATTGAAATTAAGGATAGCCTGTATTTGAGACATGTGAAGAATAATAACTTATCATTGAATGATCGATATCGCTCTTGTGATTTTCATTTTTCTTTACTGACCATCGATAAATATTTTACTGAATATCCACGTTTGGTCAAAAAATCTTATAAAAAAATACATGGCAGCCGCGCAAGATATTATTACTTAATGAATCAAATGCCAAGAGCAAGATTTTATTTCCTGAAATCACAAATTAATCTTAAAACAGTTTTATTTTTTATTACTACTTTTATTGGGTCCAGTTATGTTAAAAGGAAATTCCATTTTTTTGGTTGATCACTTATAAAGCATAATCTAAATTAACAGTGTTGTAATTTGAAAATCAGTCGTAAATAGGAATTTAAATATGGTAAAACTTTCTGTCATTATAACAACCTATAATTCTGAAAAGACGATTCAAAGATTATTAAATTCCATTCAAAATCAGGAGGGGAATGGTGTTTTTTTCACCTTAGAGCTAATTATCGTTGATGATTGCTCAACAGATAATACTTTGTCAATTTTAAAAGAAAATGGAATTCATTATCATACCACAAGTGTAAATTCGAAAGGTCCAAATAAAGGACGGAACATTGGCTTAGACCTTGCAACTGGAGATTACTTTTGTATAACTGATCACGATGATGAGTGGAAGTTAGATAGAATAAAGAAAACACTTCCATATTTCAATAAATTTTCAATTATCACCTCAGGATATACAGTTATTGATAGCGTAAGAAAAACAGAAGCACATACTATTTCTGATTACAAAACAGAAACTGGCTATGTACATTTTTTAAAAAATGAAACTTTTAAAAATTTATTAAGCCGAAATGGGGTAGGACAAAATGTTTATTTAGGGAGTATCTTTCTCGAAAAGTCCTTAAAAGAGATTTGTTTTGAAGAAGTATTTGGTTTAGTAGATTTTGATTGGATATTAAATATATTTCACAATTCTGAATCAATAGAAATTAAAAATAGTCTTTACTATAGGCATATTAAAGAAGATAATTTGTCGCTGAATGGTCATTTTAGGATTTGTGACTTTCACTACTCATTAATTACAATAGAAAAATATTTTGACGAATACCCTGTCTTAGTCACAAAATCGTACAAAAAAATTCATGAAAATATTGCAAGATTTTATTACTTACAAGGACAAATGTCAAAAGCAAGATTTTATTTCTTGAAATCTAATTTCAGTAAAAAAACCTTCGTCTTATTTGTGACTAGTTTTATTGGTTCTGATTATATTAGAAAGAAATACCGTATTTTGGGCTAAAAATCATACGAACAATGAATTTATTGGAATCTATATCGCGACAAAAAAGCCTAGAAATATTTTTAATGTTTAATATTACAAGAAAATAACTTAATACTTATCATTTTTCGAATGGGGTTTATTCAAAAAAGTGCGTTTAGAATGGTAATCATAACAACTGTAGGGTTGTTACTAGGGTATTTGAATAAAGGAGTTTTTTTTGTTAAGATTTTAAGTCCAGAACAAATTGGATTATTGAATTTACTTGTCGCAGTAGGGTTGTTGTTTTCACAAATGGCGAATCTAGGTGCGGTAAATGTGATTATTAAATTTGCCCCATTTTTTAAAGATGACAATAAAAAACGCCAGAATTTTTTATTATTAAACGTTTTTTTAGTGATAATAGGAGTGATTATTTTTACTACTATCTTCTTTCTTTTGAATGATCAAATTACTTATTTTTATAGTGAGAAATCAGCTTTATTTGTCAAGTACTTTTATTGGATCTTACCGATAGGTATTGCGAATGTGTTCTTTTTAATTTTTGAAGCTCACCTTAGGTCACAGTTTAATAATATTTTAGCTGTCTTTTTAAATGATTTTTTACTCCGAGTATTAGTTGCTATCTCCTTGTTGTTGTATTATTTTAAATGGATAGATTTTTATGGTTTGCTCGTAATTAATAGTCTGATATTTTTTATACCTGCAATTATAATGTTCCTTTATTTACTTAAAATCAAGGAATTTACTCTGAAAAAAAATGAATTGAAAATTTCAAAAAAATTCAAGAAAATAATTGTGAGTTTCGGATTGTTTATGTATTCAAATACAATTGTGGCATTATGTGTTATGACGATGGATGCATTGATGATAACTTACTTTTTAGGACTGAAAGCAACTGGAATATACACAACAATAACTTTTTTGACAAATGCAGTTCAAATTCCTTATAGATCCTTGTTCCGGATTGCTAGTCCATTAGTCCCTCTGTATTGGAAGGAAAAAAATATGGTAAAGATGAACGAAATTTATAAAAAAGTTAGCTCGATTTCCTTAATTATTGCTCTTTTTGTTTTCCTAATTATTTGGGTTAATCGAATAGAATTATTTTCGTTTTTACCTAAAGAATACAACGAAGGAATTTATCTTTTTTTATTTCTAATGATCGGGAGGATTGTAGATATGTATAGTGGATTGAATACAATTATTTTAATAACTTCAAAGAAATACAAATTTGACGTTTTTTTCACAATTACCTTATTGTTTTTAGTTTTCATTTTAAATTGTATGCTGATACCAATTTTAGGAATTGCAGGAGCAGCTATTTCGACAAGTTTCGCTCTCATTATTTATAACGTTGGAAGAATTGTTTTTTTACAAATAGTATATAAAATTCATCCATTTGAGAAAAGTCAGTTAAACGTTTTTTTGTTGTTTTCAGCTATATTAGTATTGTTTCATTTTATTCCGGATTTTGGGTTTAATAAATTTATTGTAATGCTATTAAATTCTGCATTAGTTTGTACATTGTTCATTGGTCTAATTATTAAATTAAACTGGAATAAAGATCTTACACTATATTTTCATAATGTATGTAACAAGCTATTAAATTTTAAAAGGAATAGAAATTAAGATCGAATCTCAGTTTAATAAAAGTAGAAGTGTTATATTTACAATATTAAATCACTAGTGTCCGATAAAACTTTTAAAAAAAAGCGGGATTTCCGTTAAAAGATTTCCCACTTTAATGTAATTTGGTTTTGCGAACATAAATTACATGAATAAAAGTAGCTATTTTTTTGGACAGTCCGTTTTCGGACAGCTGATTTC
>CANFRV010000024.1 GCA_947449575.1 Flavobacteriales bacterium | reverse complement strand
CATTTAATGCTAAAGTGAAAGCATTTAGAAGTCAATTTAGAGGTGTGAAAAACATAGAATTTTTCCTTTTTAGACTTACAAATATTTATGCTTAAATTTTAGCTCCCCACAACAATTCGACTTGATCCCTTGATCCCTTACAATTAAAAAACTATGGAAAGTATATGGGAAAATAAAAAAGCTAGAAAATTGATAAACAATCATCTAGCTTTCTTTTTTTGTGACCTTGTTAGGATTCAAACCTAAAACCTCTACAGCCGTAATGTAGTGCTCTATTCAGTTGAGCTACAAAGCCATTTTGTGAGAACAAAGATAGTCAGTTTTTTCTAAATGACAACTTTTCTCTCAAATTTATTGAATTTCTGCTGTTATTCCCTTTTCTAAAAGTGCCGTACACATAGGTTCTAACTTTTCGTATTCACCTCGCTTAACCTGACATTTTCCGTTATAATGAATAATCATTGTGCATTGCTCTGCTTGAACGTCTGTATGCTTGCAGATCTTTATTAAAGATGCAATAACATGATCAAAAGAGTTCACATCATCGTTAAATACGATTAAATCTTTCTGATCTACTAACTCATCTAAAACTAACTCCTCTGAATAATATTCTGTCTTTTGCATTTTCTACTCCTTTATTCTACAAAAATAAGCCAAAACTTACTCTGAAAAAAAATTATTTTTCTATTTTTTCTAAAATTGAATCACCATTAATCCGCAGCAATTCTTTTGCTTCAGAAATGGTAATTCGTTCCCCTTGATAATACGCAGTGATATAAGCATGATTCACACCTTTTGATAATGCCTCCTGACGTTTAGGTTCAGCCGCTTCAATTGAATTATACATACCACATGAATAACGTAGTTGCCCATTTGGCAATTTTTTCGTGATTAAATCTGTTACATTATTCAACTGTTTTTTAGTAGCTGGTTTGCTATATACACCAATTTGAACCGTGAAAAATAATCCCAATTTCGTCTCCACAGCTGTTGCTTTTACCGCTCCTGGTCCCACATTGTAATTTGTTGTTACTATCGGTTTTTCCTTAGGAATAACAACAGAAGCTTTTTCAGCTGGCTGAACTGAAGAAACCAATTCGCTGTCGAGTTTCTCCAAAATTCCTTCTCCATTCTTTTTCAGTAGAAGACTTGCTTGCGATAAGGTTATTCTTTCTCCCTTATAATATGCGCTAATAAATGCATCTTTCACACCTTTTGCCCTAGCATCGGCTTTTTTAGGTTTTGCGGCTTCAATCGAATTAAACATCCCTGATGAATATCGAATCTGACCATTCGGTAAACGTTTTGTGACCAGAGGATCTATGTTTTTTAATTGTTTAATCGTTGCTGGCTTGTTATATACGCCGACTTGAACGGTATAAAATAAACCTAAATGAGATTCAACAGGCGTTGCTTTTGCTGCTCCTGGCGCAATATTATAACTCAAATCGCTTGTATTGGGTTCTTTAGATGCTGCGTTAGCTGATGGCATTTTAGAAGTCGCTATCACAAATAACTCACTTTTAGTTGAAATACATTCGCCTGATGCTTCTAGGCTTTTTGCTTCAGAAATAGGAATTCTTTTTTCATCACAGTATGCAACAATAAATGCATCTGAATATCCCAACGATTTAACTTGCGCAAATGCTTCCTCCGCAATTACATTTTTATTAAAATAACCCGCCATGTAACGTGTCACTCCACTACTCAATTTTTCACCAGATACTGGCGTAAATGATTTGTACATATCTTGTGCGATCGGTTTAGAAAAAGCTCCCACCTGAATTCTATAAAGCAGACCTGAACCGTTCTTTACATCCACTGGAATTGGATTTGTAGAGGAATAAATATTAATTGGTGTCAAAACAGGAACAATCTCAATACCTTCTGCCTTTTTAGCTTCGATCGTCAACCCTTCTGCTTCCATTCTTTTCGCCTCTGCTTCCGCTAAATCTTTATTGTAGCTAGGTTCGATTTCCCTTTTCAAAAGATTTTCCAGTTTGCCCTTTTTATCAGGGATACCCGCAAACACAGTGCTTGCATTTTTTTGTTTTTCAGCCAATTCTTGTTTCAACGTAGAGATTTCATCTTCAACTATTTTGACATTTTCTACTGCTTGAGAAATGTCTGTAGGTAAAACAGTATTCTTTTTATCTAATGACTTAACAATCAAATCTTTTGCAATTTGTCTTTTTTCTATCAAGGTTGCTTCAGATTCCTTAATTTGTCCCTCAACTCGAATCGCCGCTTTTGCATTTATAGCATATTCTAAATATTCTTTAGAGGCAATTAGACTCTTTTCTTCATTCGTTGAGATAATCTGTTCTATAGCAGTTGAACTAATAGTTTTTGGTATTGGAACGATGTTGTCAATCTGTTTCGTCACCACTTCTAGTTGTTTTGCGATTAAGGTTTTTTCATACACTATCCCCTCTTTCTTTTTTTGCAAGTCGCCAACCTTATTGGGTTTAACTGCTGAAATATCTATGTTCACTTGATTCTCTTCTGCGGTTAAATCAGATAATTCTTGCTCTAAGTCACTTTTCTTTTGCTCTAATTCTTCCTTTGAATCTAATGTTTCAACTTTTGATTTTATAGCAAGTAAGGTGGTATTTTCTTCCAATGCATTCTGAACAGCATTATCTGCTTTTACTTGCTTTACAATAGCTTGATTCAATAATTTATTTTTTTCTACGGGATCTTTTGTCTTTTCAGATTGTGCAATCAAGACGTCTGTTTCAGCTGTCAAACGCTTATTTTGAGAAGCAGCTATGTCAGCATTTAACTTCGCCGCATCTGATGTTGCTGCTAGATTTGTCAACTGAGTGCTTTTAGTTTGATTATCCGCTTTGCGCGTAGTAATATTTTCTGTAATAAGTTTATTTTCAACTACACTCTTTTCTTTTTGCACTTGGATCAATTCCTTTTCTAAGGATGCACGCTCTTTTTTAGATAAATCTGTTTTTGCCAATTGTTCTTTAATCTCTCCTTCTTGATCCATTAGTTTTTTCAATTCAGGATTCATAACGACTGGAGCTGACTCTTCAATACCTGAGATTGCTTTTGTGACTTGTTTCAATTTAGAATCAACGATGGTCAATTCAGAAGTGTACGAATCCTTTTGCTCTAATAAAGTCGGCTCATTTTTTTCGATCAGTAACGATTGATTCACATTGTCCAAGCGAGATTTTAAAGTGTCTTTATACGCTGATAAAATCTCTTCTTGTGCGTGTAGTTCATCAATTTTCGTGTAATTCTTACTTACTTCCCCTGCATCATCGGCCAAAAGATCGTTTCTTAATTCATTTACTTTTTCAGTAGTAGCAGAACTTGATTTATTCACGGACACATCGGTTCCTCCAGTTTTGTATTTTTCTTTTCTTGCTTTACTTTCAATCATTTTTTGATTTAAAATCTGATTTTCGGCGGCTAATTCTAACGTGTAATTAGTAGCAATTGCTTCATTATTTGCAGCTATTTGAGCAAGAATTTTTTCCTGTAACTTTTCTTCTCTGTTTGCTAAATCACTTGCTTTCGTTGGAGATGTAGATTCAAACAACGTTTTTACATCTGTTTCAAAAGTGGGGTCAACTTTGGCAACGAGCGCTTTTTGATCAATACCCTGTATCGATAAGGTGACAGCACCGCTATTTAAAGCGTTAATTCTAAGTTCGCTTTCCTCTAAAGCAACCGTAATAACAGTCCCTTTTCTTTTTAAATCATCGTTCTTTGGATCTTTCTTTTGATTAACTTGATTTATTTTTTCTTCTGCTTCTAGTTTAGAAATTAAGGCTTTTTCTTCTATAATTAATTCTTCTATAATTTTAATAGGTGCTTTTGAAGAATTCTTAATACCTTCTATTTTTGAATCATGCCCTGGTTTCACAGTTGAAATCAGTGTATTTTTTTGTTGATCAGTAACAGAAGCAGCAATAGAATTTAAAATCTGTTGCGGCGCCTCATTAACGACCTCATCTACAATCTTTTTGAGCGCTATTAAATCATTTTTCCTTTTTTGAAGCTCTAGATCATTCGGTTTCTTTTTGGCTGCTGAAACACTTTTAGTAACTTCTTTGTTTAGAACTAACTGGAGTTCTTTGTCTAATTTTTCAAACTGTATTAGTTTATCCGTTTGAGAAATAAAGGCATCCTCATTAATAGCTGTTACTTTTTCATTGTAACCTTTACTAATCGTTTCAATTAGTCCCGCGCTTGCAGCAAGTGGATTACTTAATGCTGACTCAGGAGCTAAACTCTTTTCTCTTTCCGATATTGATTTCTGCAAGTCAGATTTTACTATTTTCAACCCTTCCAGTTTTCTTTTTGCTTGAGAATTTGAAGGGTTCGAAGCCATCTCTCCTTCCAGAGAAACAATTTCCTTTTCAATTGACTGAAGAAGCTGTCGATCGATTTTTTGATATTCTGCTTGTTTTTCAGAATCCAACAAATATTCATTATTTTTTAATTCTTGAATCTTTTCATTGTATTGAGAACTGACTGATTCAATTAACTCGGCTTTTGCTTTATCATCCACAACGGAATTCGAAGCTGCAATTATAGATTCTCGATTAGCTACTTCATGCTCCAAATCAGCCTGCACAGCTTTCAAATCTTCTATCTTTTTTGTTAAAAGTGCATCCGTTGGTTTTTTAGCCAAATCTGCAGTAACTTCTGAGATTTCTTGCTTAATCTTTGAAATAACTTCAAAGTCTAATTCATGTAATTGCGTAAGTTTTTCGGAAATAGATAAGTCCGCATTCGTATTAATTGCTTCTACTTTTTTATCGTATTTGGAATCAATTGACTTAATCACATTTGCCTTCACAGCTTTGTCGACTGGTTTAAAATTAGCAGCAATTACCAATTCTCGCGCCGTAACATTTGCTTCTAATTCCGTTCTTAATGCCGTTAACTTTTCTTTCTTTTTAGTATCTGCAGTCGTTTTAATCTCTTTATTGACAGACTCAATTAAAGCGCGATCTAATAATTGAATTTGATTTAATTTTTCATTATTAGTCAGTGAATTATTTGCATTTACCTTCGCTACTTCTTCATTGTAACTGGAATTTACAGATTCAATTAAATTTGATTTTTCATCATTTTTAACTGGCACTGGCGCTTTATTGGCAGTATTAGTAGCAGATTCAGCGGAGGTACTTGTCGTTTTTTGTTCAGAATTTTGAGATACAAGGTTACCTTCTTTCTGATTCAATACTGGATCATTCGGTTTTGCAGGATTGATTTTCTCATCATTCTTAACTGGAGCTTTATTACTCGCATTATTAGTCGATTCGGTGGAAGTACTTGTCGTTTTTTGTTCAGAATTTTGAGATGTTACATTACCTTCTTTCTGATTCGATATTGGATCGTTCGGTTTTTCATTACTGATATTTTCAGCACTTTTTACTGGCGCTTTGTTGGCAGTATTCGTAGTTGATTCTGTTGAAGTACTTGTCGTGCTCGGAACTCTATTTTGAGATGATAATTCAGCATCAGGGCGGTTGATTTCATTGACTTTCACAGGCTGAACGGTTGCAGCTGCAAGGACATTTTCTCTTGTTGAAATGGCAGATTCTAATTCTTTTTTCAAGGATTTATAATCCCCTAATTCTTTCATTAACTGCGGATCTGCATTATTTTTAACATTATTTTCAAGTGCAGAAATCTCTTTATTCACAGAAATAAGTAATTCTTTGTCCGCTTTTTGTAATTGTGCTAATTTTTCAGGTTCTGAAATAGTTGTATTTTTATTAATATCAGCCACTTTAACAGAATACATGGGTGATAAGCCGTCTATTATATCCGTTTTTGCTTTTTGAGTATACGGTTGACCTACCGTTGCAATAACACGATCACGCGCTGAAATTGCAGATTTAAGATCCGATTGGACTGTTTTTAAATCCGCTACTTTTTTAACTAAAACAGGATCCGTAGGACTATTTTTTGCTGCCGCTTCTGTATTTGTTAATTGACTTGTCACAGCTGTTAATAATCCTTTATCTAATGCCTGCAGTTGATTTAATTTATCCGCTTCCGAAAGTGATCCACTCGTATTAATTGCAGCAACTTGTTCATTATAGGATGAGTTTACCGATTCAACCAGTGTTTCTTTTTCTTTTGCTGAGATTGGATTTGTAGAGTTTGAAATACCATTCGTTCCAATTTCTTTTTCTCGTTTGGAAATAGCGGCAGTTAAATCGGATTGAACGTCTTTAAAATCATTCAATTTGTCTTTTAATACAATATCTGAAGGTGCTTTCTTTAGTTCAGATTCAGTTTTACTAATAGACACTTCAATTCCAGATAATAATTCATTATCGGTATCCTGTAATTGTTTCAATTTTTCAACAGCAGATAGAGATGAATTCGAGTTTATTTTTTCGACTTTCTCATTGTACGATGGATTTACAGTCTCTATAAGTATCTCTTTTTCTTTAACAGTTAATGGAGTTGTTGTTGTCGCGTTTGAAATTTCATTTTCACCGGAGGTTGCAGCCGAATTGCTTCCTGCTTGTGATGCCTTTAGATCTACATTGTTTTTATTTAAATCAGGATCAGAAGATTTCGCTGTTGAAGTAGATTGCGAACTCGCGACTTCTACTTCTTTTGCACTTACATTTGGAGCAGTGGTGGCAGATGTAGAATTTGTAGATGCGGACTTCGTTTCAGTGGAAGGCACAGTGGCAGATACTTCTGTGTTTTTAGTGACTTCTTTTGCTGGAGAATCTGTTACGATAGGTGGCTTCGCACTTACTGGAGAAGTTGTTGCGCTATTTGCGGGTTTTTCAGAGTTTACAGCGACAGATGTAGAGGAAGATGAAGGTTTTGTTGAGGAACCATTTGATACAGTCGAAGCAACAACCTCCAAATCAACATCATCCGAAGGAATGTCAAGTGATGCAGCAACCAGAGATTTTGAGAATTGCAAAGCATCCAATTTTGCTTTCAAATTGGGATCGTTTGGATTTTTTTCAACCGCCTTTTTTGCAATACTAACTTCTTTATTGATAGTTGTTAAAAGCTCTGCATTGATTGCGTTTAATTTTGCAGCTTTTTGTTCTGCCGTTAAATTTGGATCTGTTTTTATTTTTTCTGCCTGAGATCTAGATTTTGTAGCAACGGAACCTAATTCACCTTCCATTTCTGAATAATCAATCTCTTTAACGTCAGGATTTTTCAATACTAATGATGCAATTTCTTCGCTAAGTTCTTTTCTAATGGCAGCTGAATTGGTCGCTTTAGAAGAAGCCAGCGCACTATTAAGTTCCTCTTTAGAAATTATTTTATCTGCTTTGATATCATAAATTCCTTCCAAAATATCTATCCGTTTTCTTAAAGAACTTCTTTCGTTTATTTTATCATTTAAACCAACACCATTGAAATTTCTTTCTTCGGCAATCATGTTTTTTTCATTCATTTTGGATTTAATCGCTGCCTGTATATCAGGTAAATCCTTATTTTTTGCCGTAACTTTTGATTGCTCAAGTGTTGCTATTTCTTGTTCAATTTTTTTAATATCTAGTGCATATTTATCATCCTTAGGCTGTAATCGATTAATTTCTTCATCTAAAATTAATCCACGATCAATCATATCTTGCAGTGGATCGGGCGCCTTAACATCTATAATATTCTTAATTGCAACCTTGTTGTCATATAAGTAGGCGTATGCTTCTTTTTGCTTATTTTCCTTAAGAAGTTCATTAAAATGCTGTGCAAACTTTTTCACTTCAGCTGTTTGAGCCTCTGAACCAGTAACAGGTATTTTTGATATCGAATCTGCATATTTCAGACTAACTTCATTTAATACTTTCAGATCTTCTTGCAATTTTAAAGCTCTATCAGCCTCCTTCAGCAGTTTATATTTTTTCTTATCACTATCCGCTACATTCGCTTTATCCAATTTACTTTTTATCACTAAATCCAAGCGATTGATTTCTTTTGTATTGGCGATTATCTGGGTATTCACTTTGTTTTCAATTTCTTTTGTTCCCCCTTGTGCTTTTTCAGCATCTTTCACTTCTTCATCCAATAAATAACCCACCTCAACAAGGGATAATTTCCCAATACCAAGGTCTTCCAAAACTTGCTTTGATTTTATATCTTTATCTAAAAGATCTAATTCTTCCTGCGTAATATTAGGTGCTAAAACGGCTTTTAATTTTAAAACTTGTGCAAAAACTGCTTGAGGATCTTCGACTTGTTCATCAAACAAATCAATAACTTTCACATTTTCACGATCACCGTCCATGGCGTGAACAATCTTTTGTTTTAAAGGTTTAAATTCCTTCAAAAAGGGAATGGAAGCTATATATTTATATTCCTGCGGACTATCACCCACCTTTATCGTAAATTCATATTTTCCACCTTTTGGAAATGTAATAAGATACACTCCTTTGTCATTTGAATTAAAATTCCCAATAAACTCACCTGTTGCGTAATCTTTTACATCGACAAACACTTTCTTTTGAGCTGGATTTATCGTAGAAGAAAATTGCCCTTTGACAACAGACATATTTAATGGTACACGGTCAACCCTTACTTTATAGACAAATAATTTCCCTTCCTCACTTTGACGACCTGAAGCGAAATAGGCATTTTTGTTTAATGAATCAACCACATAAAATAAATCATCATCTGGCGAGGAAACGGCATAATCAATATTTTCAGCTACTCCAAACACATCCGTTTCTGCATCGTATTTACAACGAAAAACATCAAATCCCCCCATAGAATTATGACCTTTTGAACTGAAATACAAATAATTACCGTCTGGATGCATGTACGGGTAATCCTCATCAAAATTTGTATTTACACCCCCTTGAATTGCTTGAGGAATACCCCAGCCACCCGTTGGCAATCTTCTCCTCACATATATATCTTTCCCCGTTTTTGCATTATCACCATAACTTGAATAATAAATAACAGTCGGGTTTTCTGGAAAATGAATCAAAGGAATATGTGCTTTTTTCTCATCAATTTTTGTCTGAAATTCTGCAGTAACTAACAAATTACCACCTATGTCACTTAAATCATAAATTCGGAAAAATTTTTCAATTTCAATTTCCTTTTTATCGATTACAACCATTTCTGTAATAGTGGTAATTAATCGTTTACCATTTTCACACATTTCAATTTGACGTTTTACATCTAAGGCCTGTTTTGCATTCTCACCTGCCTTGGTTTGATATATTGTGTAATATTTGATAGCGTCATTGAATTGATAATTTAGATGAAATGCCTTCGCTAAAAAATAGTATGCTTCCACTTCAACGGCCTCATTTGTCACCGCATAATTCAAATATTTAAAAACATCCTGACCTTTACTCGTATTATACAACAGGCAAGTTCCATAACGGAAATTATAATTATGATTCCTTGGCTCAATGGCTAGCAGCCTTAAATAATAGGGAGTTGCCTCCAAATATTTTTCATTTTCAAACAGTTTATCAGCAGCTGATTTCACTTCTTCTATCGTTTCTTGTGAGAAAGAAAAAGTGGTTGAAAAAACAACTAATAGCAGTATATATAAAGATTTTAAACTCATTTATAATTTTTTGTAGGAAATATCATTTCTTAAATAAATTCATTTTATTTTCTTCTCCTTTTATCAATCTAGTTATATTCTTGCGATGGGCAAAAATAACTGCAAATGATAGAAAAATACTAAATAATATCAAAGAGAAATCTGTTGTCTTAAAAACAAAAACCAAAACGATCGGGAAAGCGATGGAAGAACAAATTGCCCCAAAAGAAACAAATTTCGTAGTTAAAAATACAATCAAAAATAACGTTAAACAAACTAACGCGGTAGGCGGGTGAATCCCTATAATTATACCTAATGATGTAGCTACTCCTTTACCTCCTTTAAAACCAGCAAAAATAGGGAAAACATGTCCAAGTACTGCAGTAATTGCTGCAAGAATTTGAATATGAATCAGTTCTCCATCCAAAATAGTTTCAGCTCCGAAATGAATAAGAACTGGCAGATATACTGCTAAAAAACCTTTTAATATATCAATAACTAACACTGTAATTCCTGCATTTTTACCAAGCACTCGGAAGGTATTTGTTGCACCTGCATTATTACTGCCATGCTCTCTCACATCAATACCATACCAGGTTTTCCCAATCCACACAGCAGAAGGAATTGACCCCAATAAATAGGCTAGACTACCAAATATTATTAAATTCATGTACATCAAAGTCCAAAATAACGTAAAAACTTACTTAAATAAATGCTTCCCGTTTCTATTGCATATTTAAAATTCTTAATTTTTCTTTTATCTTCTTTTATTGCATTCACTGCAGTCACAAAATCAGGATCACCTGAAATTATGCGCATGGTTCCATCTTTCGCTTCCATGGAATAATCAAAATAATAATCAAGCGTAGGAATATTAATTTGCAGTCCGAATTTATCTCCTACCGTTTCAGACAATGAGTAGGATTGTAAAAAGAATGCCTTAAAAGGAACCGTTTTAAATACAGGTTTACCATACATACAAACAATAGAAGCCGTTTCTGACGTTGAAATAAATCCTCTTTCTTGCATTGTTTTAATATCAAATGATTTAATTTTTAATCCTGTTATTGTTAACGCAGACTCCAGCCCTTTTGGATATTTGAGCTCTCCATTAATTGTATAGTCCGCTTTCATCTTATCTGCTTCTTCCCGACCCGACCATTCTAAAACAGCTTGCTCCAAGGTACTTGAATTAAAATCCAATGGTTTTAAATCCTCAACAGCTGCCATTTTAACAGCTAAATCTTGCATCAAACCTTTGTCCATTGGCATATTAAACTTAGCTGTAAGATTCATCGTCGTTTCTCCTTTTTTAGGATTATAATTGACTACACCAACAGAACTTACATTGACATCACCATAATTCATCCCTAAATTAATCGCGCCATTACCATCCA
Organism: Flavobacteriales bacterium; assembly: GCA_947449575.1. Taxonomy (GTDB): domain Bacteria; phylum Bacteroidota; class Bacteroidia; order Flavobacteriales_D; family Crocinitomicaceae; genus CAIUKX01. Next base: position 42,184 of record CANFRV010000024.1, on the reverse strand, counting down.
GTATGCAAGTTTCTGTATGCAAAGAAAGAAAATTTCCTTTCTCACCTCGATTCAGTAATTTATCCACTGAACCAATTTGAAATTCTTTTGCGTCCACATTGTATTGAAGTAAACCCGTAGCTTTCATTACGACAGGATCTAAATCATTTTGCAATGGAGATAAAAATGTTGGATACAAGCGAATACTATCCAAAACTTTTGAATCTCTCCATGCTAAACCTGCCATTACACTTTTTCCTTCAATGTTTTTCATCGCAGCATCTATAGGTATTTGAATATTTGCTGGATCAATATTAGCACTCAAAGCAATCCAAGATCGGGGAAATTTCTCACAATTATGATTCATTCTTGTAGAACCTTTGAAAATAATTGTAGGTAAGGAAGCAATTACGGAAACGTCACCATAATAATCAAATTGCTTACTCAGATAGAAATTGGCATCTTGTCCTATTTTACCTTCAGCAACTGTTTGACCCGTTGAATCAAGATAAATTCTATTCATCGTAAAATCCGTTTTCAAACTATCTTTATCATAATAGGGATACACACCTTTACCAGCATATTTTCTTCGCGCAGACACTTGTATTTCACAATGCAAGAACTTATGATATTTAGTAATATAATTGGCTACCACTTTAGCATCTTGGAATGGATCCATTTTTGCTTTTTTACGAATAACAACTTTCGAACTGTCTGGATAAATTCGTGCATCAGCAACATCTAAATAAAATACCTTCGAACAATAAATTGATTTTTCTTTTAAGTTAAAAGCCGCTTTTGGAGCCCTAAACTGCAAAGAATCTTGATCAGGATGCGCGGAGAAAAAGTTAGGTCCGAGTAAATCTAGATCTGCATTTGCCACTGCGTCTTCGCCTCCTTTCGCTTCAACTTCAATCGATTCTAAATCCATAAACCATGTAAATTTATCCATAGTACAGAAATATTGATTGATGGGGAAATCGAGTCTAGCTTCTCCGTTATTTGACTTAAATTCTCCTTTTCTGTCCACAAATGAAACATGTCCTTGCACATTATCGGTCTTTAATGCAATTGGCTCCTCCCCTTCAACTAAATATTGATTTTTAAGACTGAAACCTAGTGTGTCCGCATCAACATCCCATCTTTTAAATTTATAATCATCGGAAAGCATTGTTGCATTTTTCACATTCATTAAACCAAAACCTGTCATTCCTTCAGCTCTTACGATGGCCGTACCCCTGAGTTTTGCTTCTTTATTAAAAAACAATAAATCAAATTTATTTGTAGAAGCCGCTTTCAATAAATTCTTTTTAGGGACGTAGGTAATGTTGGCATTTTCACATGTAACATCTGGAAATTGAACACCTACTTCGATAGGTTTGTTTGTGAAAACAGCTAGACCAATTGTTGAGTCTGGAAAAAATGTAAAACCTTTCGAGACAGAACTTGAATGAACATAATTAATTGTTCCAGCCCCTTCTAAACCATTGTTCGATAAAATAATTTTATTTTCATATTTAGAACTCGTTCCATAAAAATCATGTCCACCCGCTGGTGCTTTCGCTGAAAACCCGAAGGAATAATCAGGCATAATCGTCAAGTTTTCTCTAAATTTCGGGAAAATACCGGCTGAAGTTAATTCTCCAATCACTCTAAAAGATTTCTCTTCAAAATTATCCAAACTATCAATGAAAAATGGATCTACCGTATAGTAAAATCGACTACTATCATAGGTGCCATTATAAATTGCAGGAGAATTATAATACACAAAAGAAGGTTTTGAAACTTTTAACTGAGGATAATCGGTAATTTTAGGATTAATTCCAGATCGATTTGTAGGATTATCAATAAACAACTCGCCTGTAATTCCATTCAAGCTGGACATCATAGCAATAGGTCTATTGCCATCTTCCGGTCTCAGAGGTTTAACTCTAAACAATGATTTATGTGTTTTTTGAATCGTAAATTTAAATTCTTTGTAATTAAAGGAAGAAGCCAAGACATTTAATTCCATTTTCCCAGAACTTATCCAACCGATAAAATCAAAGTTTCGATCTTTTTTCAAAATAACTTCTTTGTCAGTCGGAACAACAAAAGTATTTTGAGCACTAGAAATATTAATGAAGTCGATCGCTTTGATATTAAGCTCTAATGAACTTAAACTTAATTTTCCAAATTCGGGCATATTCCGCCTCACCTCATTATTTTTTTTGTATTCAAGTTGCACAAAGCGAAGATTTTCATCTTTGGCAATTTGTTCTGGTGTCTCTGTTAATTCTTTCGGACGTAAATCACAAATAAAGATTAAATTATCAAAATCTTTTTTACCTGATTTAGCAAGGACAAAATTGGTCAGTTTACTATTGATGGTAATCATTTTAGAATCTGTATCGTAGGTGATAAAACCATAATTAGCAAGTTCTAATAATAGAGGTTTAACTTGTTCAAGTGTCTTACTTAAAGCGGTAGCGACTTTACCATCTGATAAAATATATTCATCATTTTTATAACAGTAATTTGAAATTGCCACCAAGGGATGAATTGGTTCCATACCTTGTAGTTTGTCAAATAAACGTGCATCAAAGAAGTTCTCAGATTCAAAAGTGGCAATTTTTTGTTCTTGACTCGTACCAATTTCGTAGGTGATTACCAAGTCTGTGGATTCCGTCTGCCAAGCCAATTTCGGCATATACATATCAACCTTATGATACGTATTATGAAAAGGAGCTTGACCATTACCAGACTTTGTCCTAGCCATTTCAACACTCTTTTTATCAATTATGTATTTAAAATCCAAACCAGGATGAATAATTGAATCATGATTATCGTTCAGCATCAATTTAATGGCTGTATTAAATCCATGAATCGCTATTGGGCTAATAATAAATTCTTGCGCAGTTGCTGTTAAAAAAGCCTTTCCTCCTCTATTTACAATCATTTTCGCTGGCTCCTTTGGGTAGCCAACCCCCACAAAATTTGCTCCTTGAAGAGAAAATCCACCCTCATAATCAATATCCGCTTTTATCTTTTTAATAGATAGTCTCCTCTCATATGAAGTAAATTGAGGATATATTTTATCTTCTTCCCTATTTATTTTAAAAGCACGATCGGCAATTCTACCTTTGATTGGTTTGGCAAAATAAGGAGTTGTTAACGTCACAGAATCACATGAAAAATTTGAAACCCGAGTTGAAATTTCATAATTAGTAAGAATCGCAGATGTCTGTTTTTTAGAAAGTCCGACTTTTTCCCAATCCAATGATCCACCACTACCAACCCATCTTTTTGCCATCGGATCATATGTTCCAGAAGTATTTGAAATCACCAAACTATCCACAAATTTAAATTCCTTCATTGTTTTCTGATCATTGTTAATGACACGACAAGCTAGCGTTCCATTGACACACTTGAATAAAGGTTTATCAGTATATTCGAAAGAAAATGTACCACCTACATAATACCAATCAAAATTTGCATTATCACTGATTATCTGTTTTGAAAAGAATAAACCTGAAAACCCTACAAAATCCTCAAATTTCTGATTATTCTTAGATGCGAGCATTTTATCTATTGCAGCCTGCCAAATATCATAACTAGCAGTACTTTGTTTTCCTTTGACAAAAGAATATACTGAAAAAACATAGTTATAAATTTCTGGGTAGGGCGACATTCTTTTTGACTCCATTAAATTACATGTCTCCACCATTTTTTTAAAATAATTGGCGGGGAATTGTGTTGTTTCAAGAAGCATTGCAGGTAAATCTTTTTTAGCAAAATCAGAGAATTCTCCTTTACCATATTCATTTAGCGCCTTGTGAAAAGCCTTAACAAAATCGCCTTTATCTTCCGTATATGACTGACTTATAGAAAAATAACTGGTTAAACTAAACCCAAAAATTAAAAGTATCTTTTTTAACATAGCTTTTTGTGTTAAATTAATTTTCTTCTTTAATAAGTTTTATTCCCGCCCAACTTTCTTTCGAATAAATTCTATTCATTTTTAAATTATGAGCATTTGAAAAAGTAATAAGTTCATCAACATCCGAATCAAAAAAACCACTAAGAAGCAGAATTCCTCCATATTCTAGCGCTCTGCTGTATGATTCAATATGAGATTTTAATACATTTTTATTAATATTTGCAATAATAAGTCCAAATTTTCTGCCCTCAATTAAATCGACATCGCCACACAAAATTTCGATCGATTTACACGTATTTCTTTTTATATTTTCTCTCGCATTAATGACTGTCCAATCTTCAATATCAATTCCAACTATGGTCTTAGCACCTAATTTTTCAGCAATTATTGCTAAAACACCCGTTCCTGTACCCATATCTAAAACAGATTCAGGTATTCTTTCTAATTCGAACAATGCTTTAGACATCAACCAAGTGGTTTGATGATGACCTGTTCCAAAAGACATTTGAGGCTGAATCTCAACAATCATACCTTTTAGATTTTCTTTTGAATGAAAAGGGGCAATAATTGTTAAATATTCCTCCACTTCAACAGGATGAAAATCAGATTCCCATAGTGCATTCCAATTCTGATGTGGTATTACTTTTTGCGTAAATTCAAAATGCACACCTTCATTTTCAGAGGAAAGACTAGATTTTTTTACAACCGATTCTAGTTCAATATTTTTCAATAATCCATATGCTTGAATTCCATCTTCCGTATCTACAAAACTTTCAAAACCCAAGTCCGCCAACTCTGCTGTTAAGATTTCAGCCCACGGATTTCGTGGCACAATTGATATCGTTAATTCTAAATAATCCATTAATAAGAATGTATAATTTGTAGAAATGCCTCTGCATCTAAAGCAGCACCTCCGATTAAACCACCATCTACATTTGGGCAAGAAAAAAGTTCTTTTGCATTTGCAGCCGTGCAACTTCCTCCGTATAAAATTGAAATTGAATCCGCTACCTGCTGACCGTATTTTCCACTAAGCCACGAACGAATAGCAAAATGCATCTCCTCTGCTTGCTCAATTGAGGCTGTTTTTCCAGTTCCAATTGCCCAAACAGGTTCGTAAGCAATAACACATTTTGATATATCTGCAACGCTTAAATGAAAAAGGCTATTTTCTAATTGCTTTTTCACATACTCCATTTCCTGATTTTTTTCACGAATCTCCAACGGCTCTCCACAACAAAATACAATACCTATGTTATAGGCAAGTGCACTTTCCACTTTTTCCTTTAAAAAACTTTCTGTTTCTTGAAAATACGCACGTCTTTCAGAATGACCAATCAAGACATGAGTTGCACCGCAATCTTGCACTTGAGTAACCGATATTTCCCCTGTGAATGCACCTTTTTCTTTCGGGTAAAAATTCTGAGCTCCAATTGCAACAGTTTTACTCGATTTTTTTGATAATTCACGTAAAAAAATAGACGGAGGAAAAACCAGCACTAGTGGTTCATCAGAACCTGATAAATTAGAGGAAATTTTATCAAAAAGGGCATTAGCTTCAACGCTCATTAGATTCATTTTCCAATTACCTGCAACTATTTTCTTTCTCATTTTTTCAATAAAATATTTTCATTCAACCAACTAAAACTAGGTAGAGATCGGTGCGGATATTTGCCTTTAACAATCCCATTTTTAATGACGAGTAAAGATGGATTGGACCTCGAAACCGTCTTTATTGTTTTTTCATCATTTACGAAAACAGGAACATTAAAATCAAACTTTTTTCTGAATGCATTAATTTCGCTTCTTATCGCAGAGCAAATCATGATAAAAGGAATTCCATTTTTGTCACAATTCATTTGAATCGATTTAAATTTCTCTATTTCATTAAAGTTTGCTCTTTTTAAATCTTTAGCAAAAACAATAATGATGTTTGGACTTTTAAGTATAAAATCTTTAATACTAATGTCTGAAACTGCCGATTTTTCAATTTCAATCGTATCTTGAATAGTATAATTTTCAACCGGATAATCGATCAAGTTAAATTCTTCAAAGGGAATTTCAAAAGATGAATGATTTAAAATATCCTTCATTTTTAATCCACGTACTTTCGTGCTTTTTAGTCCATTTTGGATGATTTTCATTTTCAATTCTTCTTTTCCAATATCTGAAAGACTTATTAAAGGATCAAAATCATTGATAGAAGGCAGCTGAGTATCCCGAATTATCTTCGTGGACATTCGAATAAATCTCCAGTTATCCCAATCTGTTATCCCTTTAAATTCTTCAGAATCAGCTGCAAATTCTACAATTTTACCCGTCTTTTTGTTTTCATAAACAAGTATACTTTTGAATATCCCGACTTTTCCATTATGCATATTTTGATACAAGTTGCTTCCAACAGCGAATGGTCTATAATCCTTTAGGGGTTCATTCATCAACACATAGGCAATAAAAGATAAACTTATTAGAGCGACAATCAATGTGGACCCAAAATAATTACCGAAGAATTTCCCTCCTGCCCTGACAATCCATAAAGCCCCTAACAAAACCAATATTCCAAATAATATAGGGAAAATCCAGCTAAAAACCCAGGCAAAGAAAGAAATTATAAGAATTGATGATAGTGAGAAAATTAAATTCTGTTTACGAGTGTTCGGTAAAATAATCCACTGCGCAACAAAAATCCAGATGACGAGGTACAATAAAATAAGATCTTTCCAAAGAGATTCTTTGGGTGTTAAGGATCTTCCAACTGAACCTTTTAAAGCGTCACCAAAGCAGCCGCAATCCGCAACGCACTGCGGCGACTTTAATTCATCAACAACTAGATAGTCGGCTGTTTTAGAATGAATAGTCACTTCTTTGTTTACCTTAATTTCCTCAATCTTCGAAATGGCCATTGGATCTGACATGGAATAGGTATCTCTATCCACAAACTTTTTACTTGGATCACAATTAGCAGTATGCCAGGTCAAAAAAGTAAAGAAAAGCATCATCAATAGAGCGCAATACGTCACTGTTTTAATTTTCCCTCCAATAATTAAAAGTACGCCTAATACAATTTCAAGAACGCAAATAAACGCACTCAATATTAGTGCATAATCTATCAAAAACTCTAAAGAAAAACCAGGCATTCCAAACATCTCTTTGATCCTGTAGGCAAGAGCCCCATCTTCAAAATATTCTTCTAATTTGTAGGAAAAACCAATCGGATCATTTGCTTTTACAAGTCCTGAAACAATACATAAACTTCCAACAATCACCCTAGAAAATCCAGCCATTAGAAGACGACCCCGGAAAATTAGAAGTAAAAATGAAGTGAGTAAAATTAAAGCAACACCAGAAGCAATCAATACAACTTTATATTCCTCAAAATTATCATGGAAGCCCATGCAAACCATTGATAATCCAATTAAATTAAATACTACAAAGAGTAAATTAAAAAAAAACGAACGACCTTCAATGTTAAATATCTTACTCATACGCTTAAATTTTTAAGTGAATTAATGCAAATATGGAGTAATTAAGCATATCAAAATAATTTGCATCAATACCTTCACTAATTAGTGTAGAACCGTTATTATCTTCAATTTGTTTCACCCGTAAAATTTTCATCAAGATTAAATCGGTCAATGAACTTACACGCATATCTCTCCATGCTTCTCCATAATCATGATTTTTTTTCATCATCAAATCAAAAGCTTCTGTAGAATATTTATCATATAACGAAATAGCTAAATCTGGATTAATTTCAACTTCATCCAGATCTTTTTCACGAACTTGTATAATTGCCATGAGACAATAATTGACAATTGCGATAAATTCAGCATCAATACTTTCACCCACTCTATTCACTCCTGTCTCCTGAATCGTACGTATACGTTGAGCTTTGATAAAAATTTGATCGGTCAAAGAACTTGGACGCAAGATACGCCAAGCCGTTCCATAATCTTTTGTTTTCTTGGAGAAAATTTCTCGACAAACATTGATTATATTTGTATATTCTAAAGAAGTTTGACTCATTTATTCAAGTATGCACAAATTAAGGGTTGAAGATACATATTTTCCCGCAAATAAACACCTTCGTTTGAAGGATAATTTATTTGACCTTTCTAAACCCAAAATAATGGGTATATTAAACATTACTCCCGATTCTTTCTTTGCGGGAAGTCGTTTGACAAATGAGAAATCTATTTTAACAAAAGTAGAAAAATTCTTGCTCGAAGGAGTTGATATTATCGATTTAGGAGGTTATTCGAGCAGACCGGGAGCTTCTGAAATATCAGTTGATGAAGAAATAGATCGCATTCTAGCTCCTCTTCAAGCTATTAAAACTGAATTTGGAAACATCCCTTTGTCACTCGACACCTTCCGTTCTGAAGTTGCAAGAATTGGTTTAGAAAATGGGGTTGACATTATCAACGATATAAGTGCCTGGGAAATAGACCACTTGCTACTGAATGTAATTACACATTACAAATGTCCATATATTTTGATGCACATGCCGGGAACGCCGCAGACGATGCAAAAAAACACCCATTACGAAAATTTATTTAAAACGATAATCGCTTTTTTTTCAAAAAAAATAAAGATTCTTCATGAAAATGGAATTTATGATATTGCAGTAGATCCAGGTTTTGGTTTTGGGAAAACCAGAGAACAAAATTATGAGTTACTTCTAAAATTAGATCAATTTAAAATTCTGGAAAAACCATTGTTAGTAGGTATTTCACGAAAAGCGATGATCTATAAAAAGCTAGAAATTGAACCTGAAGATGCCATCAACGGGACGACTGTTTTAAACACAATTGCACTTCAAAATGGAGCTTCTATTTTACGTGTACATGATGTGAAAGAAGCAAAAGAAATTATCAAATTACTTACTTTTTAAAAATCTTAGATAAACAATTAAAACCAGACAGTTAAACTTCCAATCAATAAATTATTCGCGTTTGATTCGTTCTTATTTTTATCTAAAAACACTTTTTGTTGTGAGTAAAAAACTCTGTCTTCAACACGAAACATAGCATGCTTTGAAATTTTCACATTCAAACAAACTCCTACGCTAAAAGAAGAAAAACCAATCGCTGAGGTTATGGGATGCAACAAAACGGAGTTAGGATCACTGATATATTCTATTCTGCTTGAGATAGAAACATCTTTTTTCAATTCATAACTTCCCGTAAAATTTGCATGCCACCAAACAGCATTGGATTTAACCCCTATTGTATCTTGTAAATTTTGCAGACCTACATAGGCGCATGTCGTAAATGCTATTTTTTTTCCATTGTTAAAAATCACATATACATCCGAGAAATATCGATTTCTAAATGTAGGGGACGAAATAGATTTTTCATTTCCAGTATAGGTATCCCAATTTATAAGCACTTTATTATTAGGACGATATTCAATTTGAGACCCTACAGCTAATGATTTATTTACATCAAAAATTTCTTGCCAGCCATTAATAACATATAGGAATGAATTAATTTTTTTATTGATCGGATACGATAACTTCACCCCAGATAAATAATAAGGCACATATTCCACACCAAAACTCCTTGTATACATTAGATGATCTTTAGATATGATCGTTTCATTTGTATACGGTGATCCAATAATCCCAGCATCGACCCAAATATTTCTTTTCTTAGATAAGCAGACTCCCCCATTGGCCTCAATTAGATTTTTCAAAGACCCTTTTTCGGCCGTGTAATTTGTATTCATATACGTGCCAAAACCAGGAACTATTCTTCCCCTTATCTTATCATTTGCATATTTTATATCGATGTAAGCAAAATTCACATTTATTTCATTGTGGCGCGAAGATGATACACAATAAGCCCTCTCGGAATTTTCCGGTTGACTAAAATCAAATCCATAATACGTATCCACATAGCCACCAATCGAAATTTTCCCTGTTTCCAAGGAATCATAATTAGTTGTCATTCCAGTGTTTACGATCTGAGAAAACAGCGAAATTCCTAAAAAAACAAAAACGATAGAAAGATATGATTTTAACATACGATAATTTTTTTCAAAAACATTCGTAAATATACAAGTATCTTTTGTTTCGTCAACCGGAAATTTACTCGGAAAATTTAGACTCTACGGTTTTTGATTTATCCATATATTTTTACTACCTCATCAAAAACACTCTTTTAATTCAATTCAAATAAACGTAATCCTTCTTTTGATTCTATAAATTTTGTTCCTTGAATTCCTCCTGTGTGAATAAATACAATCGTTTTATTATCTAAATTTCCTTTTTCCATTTCAGAAAACAAAGCAAACATTGCTTTCCCAGTATATACTTGATCTAAAGGAACCTGAAATTGTCGGTAAAAATTTTGAATAAAATGAAGTAATTCCATCGAATAATTTCCATATCCACCAAAATGATAATCAGCATGTACAACTACTTTTTGAAGCAATTCGTCCGTAAATTCTTCATCGAAAATGGAATAGTTTAACAATTCTCGCATAGACTCAATCGAATCATAGTTTTTTAGCGCTGGAACAACGTGCAATTGTACTCCACCGGGCAAGCCTAATAACAATCCGCAACTTGTAGTGCTTGTGCCCTGAGCAACCAAAAGCACATCATAATCAATGTCAATTTCTTTTATAATCTCCTGACAACCAATCATTCCGTAAAAATTTGCCCCTCCTTCTGGAACGACATAATGGTTTTCAAATTCAGCACATAATTCATTTTGATACATTTTATCGTATCTTAATCTGTATTCTTCACGTGTGACAAATTTGAGTATCATTCCCAATTGTGAGCAATTTCTAAGCGTTTCATTCGAATTTTCATTTAATTCATCCCCTCGAACAATTCCAACAGATTGAATACCTGCCTTTTGACAAGCGGACGCTGTAGCAATTAAATGATTTGAAAAAGCACCACCAAAAGTCAGAACACCTTCTTTCTTTAGCACTTTCACTTGTTCAATATTAAATTTTAATTTTCGCCATTTATTACCTGAAACCTCGCTATCAATTAAATCATCGCGTTTTATATACAGCTGAATATTATGTTTTTTAAAACATTCACCTTCTATTTTTTGAAGAATCGATTTTTCAGTTGAAAAGAGCATTTAGAAATATTGTTTCCTTATATTTTTTTGACGATTTACTACAAAAATACGTAAATTTACAGTCAGTAATTTGAAATTTTATCAATTCCAAGACAATGAGCGATGATATGTCAGGCTTTTCAAAAAAAGACAAACTAGAAATAGATGAATATTATCTTAGTCCTGAAGGGTATCTAATTTTCACTGAAAAATATTTATTGAAACGAGGTTTTTGCTGTAAAAATGGATGTAAACATTGTCCTTATGGATTTGACAAAAAGACTTTATCACACAAATCAACCTAAGACCTGAGATTCTGTGTTAATAACATCAGTTCGATTAATCATCGATAGTGCGCCTATTTTATATTATTCCTTGCTCAGGAAATTTCCCCTTGTATTTGGATAAAACTTGCTTAATTTCTCGTATATCTGCATCTACATCTCCTGTAGGCTCAAATATCCTTTCAAATCCTCCTTTTTTTGTAGAATAATCTATATACGCTATATAAATTGGAACATTTGCTTTTTGAGCGATATAGTAAAAACCCTTTTTCCAACGATCGTTATATTTCCTTGTTCCTTCAGGTGTAAAAACAAGATATAAGCTTTTATTTTCCTCAAACAATTTCACTGCAAAATCAGTAATATTATTATTCGTTTTTCTATCTACTGGAATTCCTCCCAATCTTTTAAAGATGATTCCCAAAGGAAAAAAGAAAAGTTCTTTTTTTATTAAAAACTTTGCATTTACACCATAGTTAGCGAACGTTATACGACCAATAATAAAATCCCAATTAGAAGTATGTGGTCCCATCACCACAACACATTTCTCAATCCCAGTAGGAACATACTCATCGATTTTCCATCCAGCCAACTTGAGTAAAAATTTTAAAAATTTTCTCATGCTACAAATGTACATATTTAAGATAAAAAGCTACTTTTATCGTATGAAAAATAAAAACAAATTAAAACAAATCATAACTTCATTAGTATTGTTGTCTTTTTTATGGCTTATTTTTTTTATTTCCACTTTCATATTAAAAAAGGAAAATAGCAATAACTTAGATTATATCCCTTCCGATGCTGAAGTAGCTATACGAATTGATGCTAAAGAATTGATTAAAAGCACTCTATTCTCCATTATTTTTGAAGCAAAAGACGAAAGCACAATTCAAAAAATAAAAGAATACCTTTTGCTGCAAGAAACTAAAGATGAGAAATTCAATGCAACTGATTTAAATTTATTTTCAGATATTGTTATTTTCTCACTTCCCTTCAAAGAGGGAAAAGTAATTGGTGTTTCATTCAATCTGCAAAATTCGAATGATTTTGAAAAAAACATAATACCACTACTTGTTAAAAATCAGGTAGTTCAAACAATTGATCATGTTGGATTTATTTTAACCTATTTAAGCGACTCGGAGATTGAACTTTCACAATCAGAATTGACCACATTTTTCAAGAATTCAATAAAAAAGAGAATGGTATTTCCTCTTGCTAAGAATTCTGTTTTTCAAGTGCAAACGAATGGTGATATTTTTGGTAGATCAACTTATTTTGCAACTTCAGATATTCAACTACAGCTTTTAAAATCAAGTATTGAAGTAGATGGATTACTATCAATTTCTGGGAGACAAGCAAGCAATTGCAGTCCTTCAAAACTGATTTTAAATACCTCAAAAGAAGATTTCCACTTTTCATCGTCTATAATTCCGCAAATGTTGCAAGATAGTTTAGCAAAACTATTAAACAAAATGGATTATACTTTACCAAAAATCAAATCAATTTCTATGAATTATAAAGGAATTGAAATTAAGAAAGATAGATCTGGAACACATCCTTTACCAAACCTTGATATATTGATTGAATTTAACAAAGAATTCTCTATCAATACATTCATTACAAACTCAGGATTGACTGAAAAATTAAATGCTATTTATTCAAATAATGAATTAACAATAGCGGGCGTTACTTATTATGTAAAACAAGTCAATACCTCCACTGTTTCAATCGGAACGACAAAAAACATCACTATCCTAAAAAACACTTCAAATCAGCTTTTTTCAGCAAATGGCAACCTATCTTCCTTGTTAAAAATTGAGGGAGGAGGAATACTCGTTGCAATTATGAAAGCTACTCCCATATTTCATTCCTTTATAGAATTATTCGATTCTACAGAGAAATTTGATGTTTCCATTTGTAAAACAAGTAACAATCAAGCAAAATTAAAAGGAAATATCGTGATAAAAAAAGGACATTCAACAATCAACGAAGCGATAAAGTTCTTGTTTGGAGTTAGAGCAATCCAATAAAATATTTTGGTGAATGAATTAATCTTGATCCATACCAAGAAAACATCTCTCCATCGACTAAAATCACTTGAATATTGGGGAAAAATTGCTTTATCTCTTCAATATCTTTCTCTTTAAATGGATAGGGTTCTGAACTTAAATAAACAATATCAGGAGCTCTATTTTCATCAAATACTACCTCAGGATATCTGTCGATATTTACATAATTGATCATCCCACATTTTGAAATCATATCATCAATAAACGTACTTTTCCCGGCAGACAAATTAGGGTTTTTCCAAATTAAATAGAGAACGGACGGTGTTTTACAATCAAAAGGTTTTGCTTTCACGTATTCACTGAGCTCATCGAATTGAAGCCGAATATCTGCTATTAACTGCATCGAATTAGTAGATTCGCCCACCAGATCACCTACTTTTTGAATCATCTCTAGCGCATCCGTTAAATTCGAAATATCACTCATCCAGATAGGAGCTATAGAAGCTAATTGCTCAATGTTTGACTGATCGTTTTCCTCTTTATTTCCTATTATTAAATCAGGCTTCAACGCTTTCACCTTCTCAAAATCTACATTTTTTGTACCTCCAACTTTCGTCTTTGATAGAAACCATTCTTTGGGGTAAATACAAAATTTAGTTATTCCCACGACTCGATCTCCTAAACCTAAGGCAAATAGCAATTCTGTTTGAGATGGCACCAATGAAACAATCCGCCTCGGAATTCCCGAAAGGCGGATTGTATTATTCATTTGATCAACAAATTCTTTCACCGAATCGATTAAGAAAGTGATGAAATAATATCATAACGAGTAATAATATGATGCCCACCATTAGGCATTTCTACTAAAACAGCATGGGTTTGTTTATTAATTAATTTAGAAACTTCTTCTAAGGATGTAGTAGTTTTCACCACTGGAAAAGCAGCCTGCATAACACTTGAAATTGGAGCATCGCGCAAAACTGGATTATCAACTAATAACTGATATACATGCGAATCATCTAATGAACCCACATAAACCCCATCTTTTGTGACAGGTATTTGAGAAATACCAAATTTTCTCATTTTTGCAATCGCATGAGAAACTAATTCTTCGGAATACAAAGAAACCAACGGCTCATCTTGATGTTTAGAAACCATATCGCCAGCCGTTTTGATGTTTTCCTCTAAGAAACCACGCTCTTTCATCCACTCATCATTGAATATTTTTCCAATATAACGACTTCCATGATCATGAAATAACACAACAACAACATCTGTTTCTTTCAATTCATCTTTCATTTGCAATAAACCTGCAATCGCCGCTCCAGCAGAATTTCCAACAAAAATACCTTCCTCACGTGCAATCCTTCTAGTCATAACTGCAGCATCCTTGTCCGTTACTTTTTCAAAATGATCGATTATACTAAAATCAACATTTTCTGGTAAAACATCTTCACCTATTCCTTCAGTGATATATGGATAAATTTCATTTTCATCAAAAATTCCAGTTTCCTTGTATTTCTTGAAAACGGAGCCATATGTATCAATTCCCCAAATCTTTACATTTGGATTTTTTTCCTTTAAATATCTTCCAACCCCAGAAATGGTTCCTCCAGTTCCAACCCCCACAATAAAATGAGTTATTTTACCATCTGTTTGATCCCAAACCTCCGGCGCAGTTTGCTCGTAATGTGCCTGTCTATTGGAAAGATTATCGTACTGGTTCACGTACCAAGAATTTGGTATTTCAGTTGATAAACGTCTAGATACTGAATAGTATGAACGCGGATCCGTCGGTTCAACAGCAGTAGGACAAACAACCACTTCAGCACCTACAGCGCGAAGAATATCCATTTTTTCTTTGGATTGTTTGTCATTTAATACACAAATTAATTTGTATCCTTTGTTGATCGCAACCAAAGCTAATCCCATACCCGTATTTCCAGAAGTCCCTTCAATTATTGTCCCTCCAGGTTTTAGCAATCCTGATTTCTCAGCATCTTCTACCATTTTTACAGCCATTCTATCCTTTACAGAGTTTCCTGGATTGGTTGTTTCCACTTTAGCAAGAATGGTCGCTTTTATATCTTTTGTGATTACATTTAATTTCACCATTGGAGTATTTCCAATCGTTTCAAGGATATTATTGTAGATCTTCATAGATTATTCATTTCAAATTTTGAAGCACAAAGATAAGAGTAATGTTGTAAAATAAAGGAAAGTCGAAATAAAAAATGAAGGTTAAAAAGTAATTCTCTTCTATCTAAACAATCGATTATCAATGTAAAAAGGCTCAATTTGAGAAATTTTAACTTGATGAAATAATTCATGTTCTGGATTAATCAAAAAGTTAAACTCATCTTGAACGACAGCCGAAGGAACTTTTAAAATCAAATAATCGGCGTTTTTTAAAAAACCATTTCCCAATTTACTCGTTCCCACTTGATGCGGAAAACTTTTCCAATTGATAGGTAGTTCAAATTCAAGCAGTTCTTTCACTACTATTGAATCAGGAAATTCGATAGAAACCAACACGAAATCATCTGGTAAAATCCCTAGAGGTAAATGCACAGCAATTTCGATTAAACATAAAGATCTTGAGCCACTTGTATACAGCATAGGATATCCTTTTCCATTCCATCTTCCTCCGCTTTTTTCAGCTCCTTTTCCAGAAAGATCATGTGCATATTTAGATTTACACAAACGAAAAACGATCATGCAAAAATACCGTGTTCTATTTTTATTAATTCATTGTTTATGATCTCAATACCAAAAACAGTGTCTAATAATTCGATGGGTTTTGATCCTAAGGCTACATTTTTGGTAATCAACCAAGAATCGAAGTTTTCTTTATTTCCAAAAACAGAAACTCCGAACTCGTATAAAATAGTAATCTGAATGATTTTTTCTGAGGAGGAGATATCAAATGTTTTGTTTTCCTTTTGGTACCTTTGCATTGTTCTTTCTGATAAATGCAAAAATGAAGACCATTCTTGTACTGAAAAAGAAATCCTTTTTAATAATTTTGAAAAAACACTAAATTGAACTCCTTCTCTAACTAGCGTTACTAATCGATTGCTGTCAAAAGATTCTTTCATCTCATAGGCAATAAGGGGCTCTTGTACTACTTGTTGCTTTTTCATGTTTTTATGAATAAAATTACTACTTCGTCAAATATACGAAATAAGTCTTAATAAAAACGACAAATGTCTATTTTTTTATTTTTTTTATTTTATACCGCATGAATTAGATTTGAATCGCCTATTCTACAGAGAAAACTTCTGGACTTAACACACAATTAAACTACTATGAATACTCAAAGAAATTCAGTAAATTTGTGAAACTAAGTATATTCTATGGATTTTAAACTTTTTTCGGACTTTGAACCCACTGGCGATCAACCAGAAGCAATCAAGCAATTAGTAGAAGGTCTTCAAGATAACGTTCAAAATCAGACATTGTTAGGAGTTACTGGAAGTGGGAAAACGTTTACAGTAGCGAATGTGATCAAGGAAACCAATCGTCCAACACTGATTCTTTCTCATAATAAAACATTAGCAGCCCAACTTTATAGCGAATTCAAACACTTCTTTCCTGAAAATGCGGTTGAATATTTTGTTTCCTATTACGATTACTATCAACCTGAAGCATACATGCCGGTTACGGGAACATATATTGAAAAAGATTTAGCTATTAATGAAGAATTAGAAAAACTTAGACTTTCAACCACCTCGGCTTTACTATCAGGACGTAAAGACGTAATTGTAGTATCTTCCGTATCATGCATTTATGGAATTGGTAACCCTAATGAATTTGAAAATAGTATTATTCATTTGAAAGTAGGAATGATAATTTCACGAAATAAATTTCTTTTCAGGTTGGTCGAAAGTTTATATTCTCGGGCAAATATTGAATTTAAAAGAGGGATGTTTCGCGTCAAAGGAGATACCGTTGACATCTATTTAGCCTATGCAGATCATGCCCTAAGAATAAACTTTTTTGGAGATGAAATTGATGCTATATCAGCAATTGATCCTGAAACCAATTCCAAAATTGAATCTTTTCAAGAGATTAATGTATACCCAGCGAATATTTTTGTATCAAATCCAGAAACGACTCGAAAAGCCATCGACCAAATTGGGGAAGACATGGTCATACAAGTGGAAAACTTCAAGAAAGAGCATAAAATAGAAGAAGCAAAAAGGTTAGAAGAACGTGTTTCATATGATCTAGAAATGATTAGAGAATTAGGCTATTGCTCTGGAATTGAGAACTATTCTCGTTATTTTGATCAACGAATACCAGGCTCGCGACCCTTCTGTTTACTAGATTACTTTCCCGATAACTTTTTAATGGTTGTAGATGAAAGTCACGTAACAATGCCGCAAATTAAAGCAATGTATGGAGGAGATAGAGCACGAAAAATAAATTTAGTCGATTACGGATTTCGTTTGCAGGCAGCAATGGATAACCGCCCGTTGAAATTTGAAGAATTTGAATCAATTATCCCGCAAACCATTTTTGTTTCTGCTACTCCGGCGGAATTCGAATTAGAAAAATCAGGCGGTATTGTGGTTGAACAAGTCATTCGTCCTACTGGTTTATTAGACCCAATTATTGATGTAAGACCAAGTTTAAATCAAATAGACAACTTAATAGAAGAAATTCACCTGCGAATTGAAAGAGATGAACGGGTCCTCGTTACTACTTTGACAAAAAGAATGGCTGAAGAATTACAAAAATACCTTGATAAATTAGGGATTCTTTGTCGCTATATCCATAGCGAAGTGCATACGCTGGATCGTGTCGTAATTTTGAAGCAATTAAGAATGGGCACTTTTCATGTTTTAATTGGCGTTAATCTATTGAGAGAAGGATTAGATTTACCAGAAGTATCTCTCGTTGCTATTTTAGACGCTGACAAAGAAGGTTTTTTAAGAAATGAGAGATCACTAGTGCAAACCGTTGGCCGAGCTGCGAGAAATATCAATGGAACGGTAATCATGTATGCCGATAAAATGACCGATTCTATGCAGAAAACAATTGATGAAACGGCCAGAAGAAGAAAAATCCAAATTGATTATAATGATGCACATGGGAAAATTCCAATGGCATTGAATAAAGGAATTGGACAAACATTGGAAAATGTAAAAATCATCAACGATGAAAAAATGTATCGACAATTAACACACGAAGAATTATCTGTCGCTGCAGATCCAATTGCCCAATACGAAACACAAGAACAACTAGCCGTAAACATTCAACTAACGCGCAAAGCGATGCAAAAAGCGGCCAAAGAATTAGATTTTATTGAAGCTGCCAGATTAAGAGATCAACTGTTTGCCTTGGAAAAGTTGAAGAAGTAAGAATTGGATTATCTTTTTGTGGCTATAAAGGTTTTATTTGAGATTCAAAGGATAAAGAAAAATATTTCTACTCATTAGTTCTCACATCTTAAATTTCAAAGAAAAATTTAATAAAATTGAATTATTCCTGCACCCCATTGGCTCGGTAGTTTTTACATTCATTAATCCTAAATTCTCTTTTACTCCGATATCAAAAAGAACGTTTTTCGAAATTTTAAATTTTACACCTACACCAAAAACAGCACCCAAATCAAACCGCTTAAAATTTAAGTTATCCAGAAATAAAGCACCAGCATATGGCCCAAGATTACAATACATTCCTGCTAAATTATTGTAAGAAACTAAAATAGGAATCACAAAATAATTCAATTTAACCGTTTCAGAAGAAGCAAACCAAAAACTTGACGTAGAAAAAACCGCCCCTTTTCTCTCTAATAAAAAACCATATTTAATTGATATTCTAGGCTTGAAAACATTCTCATAGTTTATTCCTGCTGTCATTCCTATTTTTCCAGAAATGGATGAATTCGCCGAAACCTGAGAAGAATTATATAAAATCGTTGAAAAATTTGGACCTAATTCTAAACCAAAGTATTTACACCTTGTAAAACTATCCTGCGCATGAGAACCTAAAAAAATAATGAATGATAGAGATAATAATAGAAACTTCATAGGACCAGCTTATTTTAACAAAACTAACTAAACCTTATCAATTAAAAGAGTCATTAGTATAATATCACCTTTAAAATTAATACTTTTGTGAAAATTTTTCACTTAAAACATTTCATCCTTAAAAAACAAGTATTTCAAAATAAAGTTAGATTCAAAATAATATGCTTGAAAGACCTATTTTGCGGAAACTGCGAGATGAAGAAATCACTTTTTTACTCATGAAAAATATACAAAAGAATGAAAGATATTTCAGTTAACTTATTTATTTGTGTTTACAAGAATATTCCCTTTTTACGGAAAGTTTTAGACTCTGTTGAACAACAAGTTTATAAAAATTTCACAGTTACGATTGTTGAAGATGGAAATTTTGAAGAAATGAAAACATTTATAGAAAACTATACTTGCTCATTTTCAATTCTACATCTGCAGCAGGAAGATCAAGGATTTAGAAAAAATAAAATCCTAAATGCAGGACTAAGAAAAAACAAAGCAGAACTGTGTATCTTCATTGATGGTGATTGCATTTTACATCCAAAATTTATTTATGAATACGTGAAACATTACGATGGTTCTTCTGTTTTTTATTCGAAAAGAACAAATTTAGACCCTAAAACAAGTACTTTTTTACTCAATTCAAGCAACATTGTTCCCAATAAAATAACAATGATTTTAAATAAAAGCACAAGAGTTGAGGACAGCTTTTACTTGCCTTTCAAACCTGTGAAAAAAGTCAAAAATCCACGAATTATTGGTTGCAATATGGCAATCCCTTATTCGACATTGACAGCTGTAAATGGATTTGATGAAGATTATGAAATCACTGGCTTTGGCGAAGATGTAGACATTGAGTGGAGAATATTAAAACAAGGGTTCTCGTTTTTTAACATGAAATTTCATGCTCTTCAATTTCACCTCTACCACGAAAGACCAGAGCGAGAAGATCAAACTGCCATCAGTAAGAAAATTTGTGCTGATAAAAAAGCCAAGGGAATAACGTATTGTGAAAATGGACTTAAAAAAGATGTTTGATTTTTAATGTTGAATGTTTGATTATTATTTATTGATTTTTTAAATTTATTTGGCTTGTTTTAACTAATGATGTTAGAATCCTAATTAACGTTTCAGATTCTTCTTTTATTTTTTTAAAATCAAAATCAATAAAGGTTGAAGTTTCTATTAATTGAATCCAGTATAAAGATTCCCTAGCTTCTTTTGAAGCAATACTCATTTTTGCAGCAAAATCTTTTTTACTATAACCTGCACTTGCTTCTCTTACATTTGCACCAATACTGGTTGAACTTCTTAAAAATTGTTTTGATAAAACATATTCATTTTGTCTTATCAATAATTTATAAATTTGAATCGATTGAAGGGCAAAATTAAATGATTTTGCTTCAATAATATTTTCTCTCATAATTTTTATTTTCATTTAAGTTAGGAAAATTATGAGAGAAATTTATTTAAAACTATTTATTTAATACTTTTTAATCAATTAAACATTAAACATCAAAAATTCAAAATTCAAAAAACTACATATTGCGTCGATACTGCCCCCCAACCTCAAACAAACAATTTGTTATTTGACCAAGTGAAGCTGTTTTACTAACTTCCATCAATTCTTCAAAAATATTCTTGTTTTGAATGGCAGCCATTTGAATCTGCTTAATTTGATCTGCCATTTGATCTGCACTAGCTGCATGCAAGTCAACCAACATGTTAATTTGATATTGTTTTTCCTCTTCGGTAGCTCGAATTACTTCTTTTGGAAGGACGGTTGGCGAACCCTTTGAACTCAAAAATGTATTTACACCAATAATAGGGAATTCACCATTGTGCTTCAACGTTTCGTAATAAAGTGATTCTTCTTGAATCTTAGAACGTTGGTACATCGTCTCCATCGCCCCTAAAACACCTCCTCTTTCCGTAATTCTATCAAATTCAGTTAATACAGCTGATTCCACCAAATCGGTTAATTCTTCGATAATAAAACTTCCTTGTAATGGATTTTCATTTTTCGCTAATCCTAATTCTCTATTGATAATCAATTGAATTGCCATAGCACGTCGAACGGATTCTTCAGTGGGCGTTGTTATCGCTTCATCATACGCATTGGTATGCAAGGAATTACAGTTGTCGTAAATTGCATACAAAGCTTGCAAGGTGGTGCGAATATCATTGAAATCAATCTCTTGAGCATGCAACGAACGTCCAGAAGTTTGAATATGATATTTCAACATTTGAGCTCGAGCATTTGCTCCATATTTTTTTGACAATGCTTTCGACCACAATTTTCGCGCTACTCGACCTATCACTGCATATTCAGGATCAATTCCGTTCGAGAAAAAGAAGGATAAATTAGGCGCAAATTCATTGATGTCCATTCCTCGACTTAAATAGTATTCGACAAACGTGAAACCATTCGCCAGTGTAAATGCCAACTGCGTAATCGGATTTGCTCCCGCTTCAGCAATGTGATATCCTGAAATTGAAACAGAATAAAAATTTCGAACCGCGTTATCAATAAAATACTGTTGAACATCCCCCATTAATCGCAAGGCAAATTCAGTTGAAAAAATACATGTATTTTGAGCTTGATCTTCTTTTAAAATATCTGCTTGAACCGTTCCTCGAACTTGAGTTAACGTTGTTTTTTTAATCTCCGCATAGACATCCCTTGGTAAAACTTTATCTCCCGTAATTCCTAAGAGCATCAATCCTAAGCCATTATTACCTTCAGGCAATTCTCCTTGATATCGAGGTCTTTTTACCCCTTTTACGTGATAATATTTCTCAATTTTAGCCTCAATTTCAGCCTCAAGCTTATTCTCAATAATATACTTTTCACAATTTTGATCGATAGCAGCATTCATAAAGAAACCTAATAACATCGGGGCTGGTCCATTGATGGTCATCGAAACAGAAGTCATCGGGTGACATAAATCAAAACCAGAATACAACTTTTTCGCATCGTCTAAGCAACAAATAGAAACTCCTGAGTTACCAATTTTACCATAAATATCAGGTCGAATATCTGGATCATTTCCGTAAAGAGTCACCGAATCAAATGCAGTTGACAATCTTTTAGCAGGCATACCAAGACTCACATAATGAAAACGTTTGTTGGTTCTTTCTGGACCTCCTTCCCCTGCAAACATACGTGTTGGATCTTCACCTTCCCGCTTGAAAGGAAACAATCCTGAAGTATAGGGAAATTCACCTGGTACATTTTCTTGCAAAACCCATCGCAAAATATCACCCCACCCCTTGTAGTTTGGTGTAACAACTTTAGGAATCTGAGAATGTGATAATGACTCCGTATGCGTTTGAAGTGAAAGTTCTTTATCTCTCACTTTAAATTTGAAAATGGGATCTTTGTACAGTTGTTTCTTTGCGGCCCAACCCTCAAGAATCGCCCAGTTTTTAGGGTCAAAATTTAACTTCTCTGTTTCAAAAGCTTCTTGCAATCCTTTCACAAGTCTATCTTTATCCTCCATGGAAGAAGCGTTAATTGACTCGATAGAGGATTTTAAACCACACAATTTATCGGCTACAATAACCTGCTGATTTACCCATTTATCGTATGCTCTATTACTTTCTGAAATTTCTGATAAATAACGTGTTCGATCTGGAGGAATTACATAAATCTTCTCCGACATTTCTTGGGTAATGGAGAACGTAGATTTCAAATCTGCACCTGCTTTTTCTACCATCGTATCCATGATCACTTTGTACAACGTATTCATTCCTGGATCATTGAATTGAGAAGCAATTGTTCCGTGAACTGGCATAGAATCTACCGGAGAATCCCATAAATTATGATTCCGTTGATATTGTTTTCGGACGTCACGAAGAGCATCTAACGCGCCTCTTTTATCAAATTTATTCAACGCAATCACGTCTGCAAAATCCAACATATCTATCTTCTCTAATTGAGTTGCAGCACCATATTCAGGAGTCATCACATAAAGTGAAACATCTGAATGGTCTAAAATTTCAGTATCTGATTGTCCGATACCTGAAGTTTCTAAAATAATCAAATCATATTCCGCCGCTTTTAATACATTAATCGCTTCAGAAACATGTTTTGACAATGCTAAATTTGATTGTCTAGTCGCCAATGAACGCATGTACACTCTTGGATTTTTGATAGAATTCATTCTAATTCTATCTCCTAGTAATGCGCCACCTGTTTTTCGTTTCGAAGGATCCACAGACACCACTGCAATTGTTTTTGTCGGAAAATCAATTAAAAAACGACGAACTAATTCATCCACCAAAGAAGATTTTCCTGAACCACCTGTACCAGTTATTCCTAAAACAGGAACTTTAACTGCAGTTGCCATCGCTCGTACCTCATCCATTACATTTTTTGAAGCTTCAGCAAAATTTTCAGCAGCAGAAATTATTCGTGCTATTGCAGGAACACTTTTCTCTTTAAGATGATTGATTTCTCCATTTAACTTTTCACCAACGGGAAAATCACATTTCTCAATCAAATCATTGATCATTCCTTGCAATCCCATCGTTCGACCATCATCTGGATGATAAATTCGCGTGATTCCGTATGCTTGTAATTCAGCTATTTCACTAGGAAGAATGGTACCACCACCACCACCAAAAATCTTTATTTGCGGTGCGCCTTTTTCAATCAATAAATCACGCATGTATTTAAAATACTCATTATGACCACCTTGATACGAAGTAATCGCAATCGCCTGCGCATCTTCTTGTATAGCACAATCAACTACTTCTTCCACAGATCTATCATGACCAAGATGAATGACTTCACAACCCGTAGCTTGAATAATTCGACGCATGATGTTAATCGCAGCATCATGACCATCAAACAAAGCTGCCGCTGTGACAATTCTAACGTTGTTTACTGGCTTATAATGTAAAGAGTTTTCCATGTTTTCAATTAAATAATAGTGCTTTTTTAAGCGCTGCTAAATTAACGAAAAAGATACGTAATATCGACAATAATGTACTGTCAAATTAACTTAAAGTTCACAGATTTTTTCAAAAGAAATAGGACGGAAATGATAAAATTGATTAATTGGACTCAATGAAAAAAGACGCAAAGATTCAAGACCAGAGAAACTCAAGTCTTTCAATCTTGAATGCTTCATCTATTTCATTCATAAGTAATCACAAAAATATCTTCGTTGTCTTTTTTGAAAAATTTCTCCTCGCGGGCATATCTTTCAATTTCAGAATAATAACGTAATTGCTTTAAGGTATGTCTCGTTTTATTCAATTTTGCAGAAACTTCCAACTTTGCAGCTTCTAGATTTCTTAATTTACTAGAATGATTAATCATGGACCCTAAATCTATATCATCTAAAAACAAAGCATAAATAAAGAAAATTACACTCGTTAAAATAAACTTATTTTTTAAATATTTTAAATATTTCTTCATGGGATTTAATCTCAACAACACTTGTTGCTTCAAAAGTACATTCTTTTAAAGCTACTAATACTATCCGTTTTTATTGTTTTTAAAATCATAATGTTCAAAACATGCCGAATTCTCTATCCAAAACAAAAATAGCTCCCAAAAGGAGCTATTTGAAGTACCGTATTCAACTATAATAAAATTATTTATTTAGTCAATTCGTCGTAACGCGCTTTAAATTCTTCGTCTTCTTCAAACCAAGGAGCAACTTTATTAAGCAAATCAACTGCTTTTTCTTTTTGGCGACCATTGATATAACAATCCGCTGTCATGAGTATTCCTGATTTAAAAAGGCTGATATCAGCTTCAGACCAAGATTCAAGATCCACAATTGTTGTTAGGATTTTATCACACTCTTTCCACAACGCACTTGCTCCTCCTTTATCCGCACTTCTGTATTTCGCGGAAGCTTCAATATATTTGGCGCCAATAATGTTGGTAGAAATTTTATAATATTTCACTGCCATTCCCGAAGCATCGCGGAATTTTTCAGAAGTGATGAAGTCATTTACTCGATTCGCTAAACTCATTTGAAATTCATCTACAAATTCCTTGTTTGCAGTTCTACAACTCGTATCTTTATCCAACTTAGTAACTTTTGAAAGAGCACCGATTGCATCTTTGTATGCCGTAGCATATTTTTCATCTGAATTTCCAGAAATCGATATTTTATATAGCCCTCTCGCTAACCACATAAAAGAATTCGGGTCTTTACTTGTACTTTCCTTTAAAGTGTATTTATCTGCTGCGGCTACTAATTTTTCGTACTTTCCATCAGCGTACAAAATCTTTAAATCATCATAATCTGGAGCTTGACAATAGCTGAAAAAGTTAGTAAAGACTACCAATACTAAACAAAATGTTTTTTTCATACTCATTTATTTTTTATGGCTAAATTTCAATAACTATGCCGAATGTATGAAAAATTCCAATCAAATACAAAAAAGGACTAATTATTCTTCTATACTTTTAATTAATAAACCCAAAATATCCTGCGCTGCTTTGGAGATTTTCGTCCCTGGTCCAAAAATTCCAAAAACACCGGCTTTGTATAAAAAATCATAGTCTTGCTGAGGAATAACTCCCCCAGCGACAACCATTATATCCTCACGACCCATTTTTTTCAATTCCTCGATTACCTGTGGAACCAATGTTTTATGACCTGCCGCTAAAGACGAAACACCCAGAATATGAACATCATTTTCAACCGCTTGCTTAGCCGCTTCTTTCGGTGTTTGAAATAATGGGCCAATATCAACATCAAAACCAATATCTGCAAATGACGTCGCTATCACTTTTGCACCACGATCATGGCCATCCTGACCCATTTTCGCGACCATAATACGAGGTCTTCTTCCCTCCATTTTACTAAATCGATTCGCCATCTCCATGGCCATCTCAAAGTCTTTATCTTTCATAGATTCTGACGAATAAACTCCGCTTATAGAACGGATTACTGCTTTATATCTACCATATGTTTTTTCTAATGCTGAAGAAATCTCTCCCAAAGTAGCTCTTTCTCTTGCACAAACAATGGCCAATTCTAACAAATTTCCTGTTCCATTTTTTGCTGCTTCCCCTAAATTTTCTAAGGCCTTTTCTACTGCCCTAGCGTTTCGATTTGCTTTCATTTCTTGAATTCTAGCAATTTGAGAGATGCGCACTTTTGAATTATCTACTTCTAGAATATCCATTTGATCTTCTTTTTCTCTTTGGTATCGATTTACACCCACAATAATGTCCTTTCCTGAATCAATTCTCGCTTGCTTTCGAGCTGCTGCCTCTTCAATTCTCATTTTGGGTAAGCCCGTTTCTATCGCTTTTGCCATTCCTCCTAACTCTTCGACTTCTAGGATTAATTTCCACGCCTCATCAGTAAGTTCTTCTGTTAATTTTTCCACGTAAAAGCTTCCTCCAAATGGGTCAATGAATGACGTAATACCTGTTTCTTCTTGAATATAAATCTGCGTGTTTCTAGCAATTCGAGCAGAAAAATCAGTAGGTAATGCGATGGCTTCATCCAAGGCATTTGTGTGTAAAGATTGAGTCCCGCCAAAGGCTGCAGCCATTGCTTCCACACATGTTCGTGCCACATTATTAAAAGGATCTTGCTCTGTTAAACTCCAACCTGATGTTTGACAATGAGTTCGCAATGCCAAGGATTTTTCAGATGCAGGATTAAATTGCTTCACCAATTTTGACCAAATTAATCTTCCAGCTCGTAATTTCGCAATTTCCATGTGGTGATTCATCCCTACAGCCCAGAAAAAACTAAGTCTAGGGGCAAATTCATCAATACTCATTCCTGCTTTAATTCCTGCTCTTAAGTATTCTAAACCATCTGCCAACGTATACGCTAATTCAATGGCTGCAGTAGCACCTGCTTCCTGCATATGATACCCCGAAATAGAGATTGAATTGTATTTCGGCATATTCTTAGACGTGTAATCAAAAATATCAGAAATAATTCTCATGGAAGATTCTGGCGGATATATATAGGTATTCCGAACCATAAATTCTTTTAAAATATCATTTTGAATGGTTCCTGATAATTGTTCCTGTTTCACTCCTTGTTCTTCAGCAGCGACTATATAAAATGCTAAAATGGGCAAAACAGCTCCATTCATCGTCATTGAAACAGACATTTCTTCCAAGGGAATTTGATCGAACAAAATCTTCATATCCAAGACTGAATCAATTGCAACTCCTGCTTTTCCGACATCCCCTTCTACTCTTTCATGATCAGAATCGTACCCGCGATGCGTTGCTAAATCAAAAGCTACTGATAATCCTTTTTGTCCTGCGGCTAAATTTCTTCTGTAAAATGCATTTGATTCCTCAGCGGTAGAAAAACCAGCATATTGACGAATGGTCCATGGTCGAATGACAAACATAGAGGAATACGGGCCTCGTAAAAAAGGAGCTATTCCAGAAACAAAACCGATATGCTCGGTATCCTTTATATCTTTCGCTTGGTAAAAATTCAATAAATTTATTTTCTCAGCCGTTTCATAGGTAATTTCTGACGTTGCACTGTCATTCACAACCTCTGATGAATACTGAATATCTTTAAATGAAATACGTTCCATATTCTTAATTTATTTTAAGATCTCTTTCAAAAACTATCTTTTTCAACCCTAAAAAAGATTCTTCAGGTAACCAGGAGTTTTCTTCCACTTCAGGATTTGGAAATTTATTAACACCGATGATTACTTGTTGTCCAGATTTTACTTTTTCTAGTCTTATCTTCGCTTTATCGAGAATCTTTTCTTTCAGAACATCCACCGCTTCTTTAGAACATATTCCTCCTTCGGTATCTATTTCTTGAAATAAACACCACGATTTTTCAGCAATTTGTTCCGTTAAAAGTTCAATAGAATAACTACCGCCAATCGGGTCGATTACCATATCGAAATAACTTTCATCTTTCAAAATTAACGAAATGTTCATTGCCATTCGTGCCGCTAATTCGGTTGTACCTTCTGTCGATTTTGAATTATAGGGATGAATCAATAAGGTGTCAACTCCTGCAGAAACCGCCGACATCGCTTCCGTCGTTTGGCGAAGTAAATTAGTATATGGATCTTTTAAAGATTTATTCATATGCCCAATCTCCGCTGTAATAGGACAAATTGCTGAATTTTCATTCTTCGGATTATAACTCTTTACAATTTTACTCCACAATTTACGAAGCGCTCTTACTTTCGCCATTTCATAAAAATAATTAGCCCCTACACCGATTGAAAAATGAATACTTGAGGCAGCTTGATCGATGGTGCATCCATTTTCCATCAACTTCACTAAATATTCATGACCAACAGCCAAACCAAAGCTCACTTCTTGAGAAATACTTGCGCCACATTGTTGAATTTCAAATGTATTCACATGACAAAAGCGAGGAGTTTCAGAAGAAGGAACTTGTATAAAATTAGTAAAATTACTCATCCATTTTTCAGCGAAAAAAAAGTCGAGGCGGTAGCTAAAAACGCAATTTTCTTTCCCTTCTAGGCTTTTTCTTAGGCTTGTATATTGCTCAAAATCGGTTAAAATAAACTGCGTTTGAATGTATTCAAATCCAATTTGATCAAAAAGAATTTCCCAATTGATGGTGTTTTTTCTACTCTCAAAAATTAATGAAGTACAACCCGTCATGAGAAAATCTAAAGCGCGAATATTTGCTTCTTTTTCATCAGTAATAACGACTAAAGAAGCTATATTCCAATCGTTATTAGTGGTTTTTCCACTTCTTGTAAATGGGTATGCACCTGGCACTTCAGCAGATAAGGGAGCATCTTGATGGTGAGAATAGGTAGAATAAAAGAGATCTTCAATTTCATCTGTTCGCATGAAGGAGGATTCAAAGTCTGCACCTTTTAGTTCTTTCGTCAATTTTTCTTCCCATTTTTCTTTCGAAATTTTAGGGAAATCAGAAAAAAGTTTATTCATTTTTATTTATTACTTATTAGTTTTCAATGAATTAATACTGAAAACATAGATTAAGAAATCTTTATTATCGAATAAAGATAAGCAATTGTAAGGTTCAATCTGATAATAATTTAGCATTCCCTAAAAAAAATAATAGCAGATTAGCAGAATATCAAAATATAAATCACGAATTATCAAATTCAATTTTTATTTGTGGCATATATTTTGTAAATTTATCACACAACTTTAAAAATTTGTATGATGAAAAAATTGAATCGATTAAATTTAGTTTTAGCTTTTGGATTAATAAGTTCATTTTCATTTGGACAAGAGCAGATGAAAACCAAGGCCGCTGAACCTGTTCAAAGAAAAGAAATGAAGGTAGAAGCAGCGCCGGCAGAAAAACAAAGAGAAACATTAAAAACAGAAGAGCCTGCTCAAATGAAAGCAGCTGAACCAGCAACAAACTCTAAGGTATTTAATTCAACTCCAGTCAAAAGAGAGGAATTACAACGACCTCAAAGAATACAAACCGCTGAAGGAACTGAGAAAAAGGTTGAAGAACCTAAAAAAGATTAATTTAGAAGTTTAAATTAAGGTTATTAAGTAAAAAAGGAGGTTATTTACCTCCTTTTTTTATGCTATATTAAATTGTTCAAAATGATGGGTGAAATGTTTCGCATGTAATTTTTTCCACTGATCAAAATTTAGGGTCCCATAATATGGATGATTTGCCGTTTTGCTTTCATCATTTTCATAAAACTCTTCAAAATCGCACCATTCTTCCGTTAATTCATCAATCGCTAATTCGATTTCAGCATGGCGCAACGCAACTTCCTTTGCCACGAATTCAACGTTTACATTTTTAGCCATCGGGGTATCCGATTCCAGAAACAATTGCGCTCTTTCAATCTTATCCGCTGGGGTTATTATTTCTAAAACTGATTTACCGTTTGAAATTTTCACCAAATCAGTTAAATGTTCTACCATTCTTTGCGCACTCATAGTGCCCCAAACCGGTTTTTGCGTTTCTTCTAATTTAGATAATTTACCTAAAATCGTTTCAATATCTGCTTCAATAAACATACTACAACTTATTTTTTCCTACTAAGATATGAAGACTTTCTGGAACAACTTCCACATTTAGTTCTTTTCTCACATCAAAAGGTTCTCCATCGTAATGAGCGATGCTATCAAGGAGATGAATTCTTGCTTTTTTAAATGGAATTATTTCTGTAAATCTCGATTTATCTGCTGTTTTTCTAAAAAATCGAAAAGCAAGCGATGGCGATGACCAAACTGAAAACGGACGAAGGATACATAATTCTAATTGACCATCGGTGATGGATGAATTAGGAGAAACACAAAATCCATTTCCAAATTCAGAAGCATTTGCAATTGTAAATAAAACAGCAGAAACATTTCTCGTTACTCCGTTCATTTCAAATGAAATATTTTTAGGTGTAAATTTAAAATATTCCCTTATCACTAATTTAATATAGCTTGCAAAACCTCTTGCATGGTGCTCATCAAACTTTTTTGCAATTAACGCATCAAACCCATACCCTCCAACACCTATAAATGGCTGATCGTTCACCAAAACAGTATCCATTTTAATACAATAATTGTCATTTATACATTGTATCGCTTTAACAATATCTCGGGAAATGTGAAGATGACGCGCTAATCCATTTCCTGAACCAGTTGGAAGGATGGCTAATTTCGTCTTCGTACCTATGAGAGCCGTTCCAACTTCATGAACAGAACCATCACCTCCAACAGCGCAAACAATGTCAAATCCTTCCAGAGAAGCTTCATGTGCCAATGTTTTAGCATGCTGTCGATATTCTGTTTCTTTGATGTCAAATTCAAATTTTGATGTATCTAAAGTAGATTTTATTAATCGCGGAATATCACCCTTCTTGCCGATTCCAGAAATTGGATTAATAATAAAACGGATTTTTTGCTTCATTCAACAGTTGTTTGATTGCGAATCAAATCATGGTTATAGCGTTGAATAATAGATTTCAATCTCTTTTCAACCGCCATAGATTCGTTTTTGTAATAAATAAGTGAATCTACAGCGAACTCTTTTCGAACGATAAAATCATACATATTACGAACCTTATCATCTGAAAATGAGAACATGTGATTTTTATTGAAGTAATAATAAGCACCTTCAATGTAGGTAATAGCTTCCCTAGATGATTTTGAGTAATACGACTGACCATACGAATAAAATTTCGTGTTCACATTTACTAAATCCAAAATGGTAGGTAAAATATCTAATTGTTGAAAAAGAATTTTCTCTTTTTTAGCTTTCAAACCTTTTTTAGGATGATAAAAAACGATGGGAATCTTATACATATTCGTTCGTTGGCTATAAATTACACTATTGGAGGCAGGCGTATGATCCGCACAAAGCACAAATAAAGTATTATCATACCACGGCTGTTTCTTCGCTTCTTCAAAGAACTTGCGAAGTGAATAATCTGCATAGCTAATCGAAGCGCATATTGGATATGGTCCATTTTTCACGTTCTTTTTCATGTGTTCAGGCACAAAGTATGGATGATGAGAAGAAAGAGTGAAAAGCGTAGAAAAGAAAGGTTCCTTTAAGCTTGTCATTTGTTTAGCGGTCCATGGATTAAAATACTCATCTAAAATGCCCCATGTTGCATCCGCATGTTTTTCATTATTATATTCCTTTCTACCGAAATATTTTTGATACCCCGCTTGTGCTGTAAACCCGTCAAAACGCATTGAACCATTTGTAGCCCCGTGAAAGAATGCCGAGGAATAGCCTTTTTCACCCAAGATACTTGCTAAAGATTGAATTTTGTTATTCCCATAAGGAGAATTAATGTAAGGATTATTCATCAAACTAGGGATAGATGATACTATTGCTGGTACCGCCTCAATCGATTTTTTTCCATTAGCAATGCCATACTCAAAGGATAATGAGCAATTAATTAATGAATCTAAGAAAGGCGTGTAGCTAGTAGATTGGTTATACGCACCAACAAATTCATCCCCAAAACTTTCTAAAATAATAAGCATCACATTGGTACCATCAGGCAGGATATGCTGAGGCTGAGACACTTGAATAGGGTTAAATAATTTAGCTTCTTCCTCTTCAGAAAAATAATGCTTCATTTCTAACACTTCTTTTCCATATGATTTTATCATTGTGAAGGGGGTATTCAACACTAAAGCGGCATTTTCTACTTTTGTATAGCTAGATACTTCTATACTTCCAATAGGCCGCACCCGAAAACCTCCTCTACCAATCAATAGCAACAATGGTAAAAAAAGACAAAACGAAATAGTCCGTACTTTATAAAATTGACGCGTTCCTTCGCTCCACTTCTCTGAAATTCTTTCAGTTTTTCGATATAACTTTTCAGAAATGAATACAAAAAGAATGAAAATTATAATCAGAATCCAAAAATCTTTGATAAACGAAATGATTAACTGGCCCATTCCAGTTTCACCTCCAACGAAAGAAAAAATATCAAAGGTTGAACGTTTACTAGTGAATTGAAAATATTCGACATCTAGCAAATTAAGAAAAATGATCAGTGAATTAAGAATATGAAATAATACTTTAAAAAATCGTTTAGAAAATTTGTAGCCACCCACAGGAAGTGGAAAGAGATAAAAAGTATAAAAAGGTATAAAAAAAATACAAACCGTGATTAAATCAAACCAAACACTTACAAAAAAATCTGAAAACAAGACATCTGAAAAACTATCCGAATTCCTTACATAAAAGACCAATCGAGAAAGTGACATAAAAAGCATCACAATTCCCATTCGTTGCAGAAGGACTTTAATATGAACCGGAATAAATGAAAAATTGATTCTACTTCTAATCATTCTCCAAAATTAAACATAAATGTGTATTTGTACATACTATTTCTTGGTACTTGGATTATTTATTTTGACATTCTTAAGCAGTTCTTTCGAGGGCATTTGTCCTTCGTTCATAGATTACAAATTTGACAAACCATTCACCAAAAGATCTCCTTCATAATTATTCCTCCAAAATCTCAATTCGCAGTAAATCACCATCGCCTTAAAAGAAAAAATATAAAAGGACAAATTACTTCACTTGATTTGCTTTTTCTCTCGCATTTTTCATGATTAGATCAGCTTTTGAATTGGCTTCGTATTCGATTTTAACTGCTTTTTCTTCCGCTATTTTCTTCGCTTTATTCCCAAGTGCTTCAGCGAGTTTCTTTTTAATTGGGTTCCCTCCTGCTTCATCCATGGCCGCTTTTGCCGCTTTAACACCCAAATCTCTTTCTGCATCTGCCAATCTTTTGCCTTCCATCTTTGCTTTATCGGCTAGTTTCTGAGCATCATCTAAAATTTTCTGTTTTTTAGCATTTAAATCTTCTCGAATTTCTTCTATTTTTTTCCCTACAATTGCTTTAACAGTGTCTTTGATCGTCTCTTTCACGGAATTAACCAAATTATCTTTCAAATTGCCTGTTGCCTTCAAAAGCGCTTCTTTAAAATCTGTCGTAATTTTTGGATCTGTTCCTTTTCCTGTCACCTTTACATTCACTTTCAGGAAAGCAGGAATCGCGCTTAAATTAAGTTTAGGAACGATATTGTTTATTTTTTTGAGTTGATCTTCAACCACTTTCAGCATGCTTGCAGGAATTTCTTCCTTAGGGATATTCATCGTTAATACATAGTCTAAATCTCTTTCAAAGGAAGAAGATCCTGAAATATTAGTTACGATTTTACCAAGTTTCACATCAAAAGGCGTCAAACTTACTTTTCCATTTTCAAACTTAAAATTTGTTTTAAAATCATTCAATGTTTGAGATGATAATTTACTCATCTTCAAAACATCTGCTATTTTCTCTAAAGGTTTATACCCTGAAATTTTTAACATCGAAGAAAAGAAATCACCTGCACCACTTAAGCTGCTATATATGGGTTCCATGCTAGCTGTTAGATCTGATTTCATGTCAAATGTAGTACTAATTTTTCCCGTTGCATATTTAGCAATAGGCGCTAATTTCTCTATGGTCAAAAAGTTTTCTGCCAATTCTTTGATGTCAATATCTTTTAAATTATACCCAAAGTCAACATGTGGTTTATGATGTTCTTTTGTATCGTAGTTTCCTTTCAAACCAATTGTTCCACCCATCGCATTCATGGTTAAATTTTCCAAGGAGGCAACTTCTTCCTTCATTTTTATATTCCCTCTAATATTTTTTAGAACAATGCCGCTATATGTAACATTTGCAAGCGACGTAGTCAAAATGAAATCGATATTATTCGGAATTAAAAAAGGTTCAGGGTTTGCTGGCGGAGCAGTTGCTGTCGCTGCGGCTGCTTTGTCACTGGTTGCTGCAGGAGTTGCAGTTGTTCCCATCAATTCATCTAAATCAAGATTTGTACTATTTAAGGTAAACTGGCCTTTTAGCAATTCATCCCTAAAAACATATCCTAAATAATTATCAATTTTTCCTGCCATTTGAAAATCTGATTTCCCCATTTTAGCATCTAAACTTTCAAGAGAAAGATTTTGGGGAGAAAAACGTAACAACATCTTTTTAACGGAAACCTCATTTGGCAAATCCTTTGATTTATAGAGAATATCGCTTAACAAAACCGTTCCGGTCGATTTAAATGCTTCAAAATCTTGTTTTTCCAAAGCACTCATTCTACCATTTACTAGCACATCGGCATCCAGTTTCCCATTGTACGATTCCCCTTCAGCCATCGGAATTACTTTGCCCAACGTTGCTAAATCTACTTTTGCGATTATTTTAGAATCAATCATTGGATCTGTCATCGGATTTCTCATTGTCAAGGTCGCATCGACAACATTTCCAACAAAATCAGCGTGAAATTTTTGTACATCCACCGTCATTTTATCCATATCTTCACCTCCAGCAAATTTTGAACCTGCTTTGACCACAATGTTATCGATCGATCCCGGAAGAGCAGAATATTTAATTTTCGCTTTGTCTACTTGCAAACCAAAATCCCAGGCTGGCATATTTTTATCATCCATTCTTCCTTTCACTTCTCCTTTAAAGGCTAAGTTTCCTTGCGCAATCATGCTTTCATATCCGGATTGGTAAAATGTAGGAATTAATGATAAAAAATCTTTAAACGTTGCTTTATCCGCTTTCAATTTTAAATCCATATTGTCATATCCTTCCAACATTTCATAGAATCCATCTACTGAAAAATGCAGGGCATTGAGGGTTACTTCATTTTTTTTCAAGGTGAATTTTGATGTTTTTTCCGTAAACTCCATCAAGATATTGGCCAGCAAGTCCGTTTTCACTTTTTTCAAATAAGAGATCCCGCCCATTTCAAACGTCATTTCGTCTATGTGGGTAGTTGTATTGAAATCAATCACATCAGCTGTTAAATCCCCGGCACCACTGTGCGTCATATTTACTAATTCGGTAAACATATCTCCGGGTTGATCATCGTAACGTATATGGGCATTATTAATGGAATATTCGTTTAATTTCAATTCAAATTTTGAGGGTTCACTTTTCTCTTCAGGCGTTTTGATAGAATCCGGTTTTACAATATCATAATTTGCTTTTCCATTGCTTAATATACGCACATCGAACGAAGGTTTATCCAAATTAATTTCACTAATTTCAACTTTATCGCCGCCAATAACACTCCAGAAACCAACATGCGCCGTAAATTCTTTGATATTTACCAAATCAACTCCTTTGAATTCATTTCTGCCCGTCAATTTCATATCCACCAATTTGATGGTCATATTTGGAAAGGTACTAATGAAAGTTAAATCAAATTCGCCTAGCGATAAATCGGCCAACAAGGATTTATTTGCTTCTTTGATCACTAATTTTTTAATATCATCTTTAAAAATAATCGGGATGATTATCAGGGCTATGAGTACCAGTAAAAATGTAATCCCTGTCCATTTTAGAATACTACTAATGATGCTTTTTTTGACTTTTTCTTTTGTACTCATGGCTAAATCTGATGTTATTTTACGATATTTGTTTCCGTTTTATTCTCATATTATATCGTAAAAATAATGAAATTATTTCATCTCATCTTTATTTTATTGGTGTCGTTAACATCTTTTAAGGTATCTGCTCAAATAACAATCGGTGGAACTACAGAGCCTTTGAAATCACATGTACGAAAGCAAAAAAAAGAGAATCTTCCATTAAATCAGGAGTTGGATGGTTCAACAGAAATTTATTTCTCTTCATCATGGTCAGAAAGTTACCGTAAATTAGTTGAAAATGGATCGTTGTATGGCTTACCTCTTAACAAAAGAGCAGATGAAAAAAATCTTTCAACTTGGTCATATTCTCTAGGGTTTAGGAATTTCGTTTCAAAAAAAATTCTCTTTGAAGGTGGTATTTCGTATATAAAAAATGGCGAAAGTTATCAATACAAAGACAGTGATTCTTCCTTTAATTATCAATCGACGTATTCCTATATTGGTATGCCGGTGAAAGCGTATTATTTTGTCGGGAAAGATATTCGGTTTTTCGTCGGGGGCGGCTTAATTCCTCAAATGTTTGTAAAATATCGCCAAGAGCAGCAGTGGGAAAATAAAGTAAATACAAAAGGTACGGCGACTATCAAATCAACTAACGAGTTTAATTCTTTTGTTATGAGTGCTGCGGCCAATGTTGGAATTCAACTAAAATACAGTAAATTTTGGTCCATTTTTGTGATGCCTGAATATCGATGGCAGTTGAATACTAGCTTAAGTAAGACTGCTGATTATAAGCATTATGCGAGGGTGTTTAGTGTTGGGTTTGGGGTGGTTTATCGGTTTTGATTAGGGGGTGGTGTTGATTTTGAACCATATAAGGGATTTAAGGGCATATAAGGATGTTGATTAGGAGGGTGTGATGGGGAATGTGATGGTGGGATTGAAATGAATTGTGAAGTGGTTTTGAACCATATAAGGGATTTAAGGGCATATAAGGATTTTGATTAGGAGGGTGTGATGGGGAATGTGAGAAAGTGTGAAGTGGTTTTGAAACATATAAGGGGTTTGAGGGCGTATAAGGATTTTGATGATGGGGATGTGGATGGGGAATTGAAAGAAGTGCATTTTTTTTGAACCATATAAGGAATGTAAGGGCGTATAAGGATTTTGATGATGGGGATGTGGATGGGGAATTGAAAGAAGTGCATTTTTTTGAACCATATAAGGAATGTAAGGGCGTATAAGGATTTTGATGATGGGGAATGTGAGGGGGTGATGGGGAATTTTTTGGGGGGAGTTGAAGATGAATTATTATTTTAAAAAGAAGGAGGTATAAGTATGATAAAGGATAAGGCGTATTATAAAGAATTAATCTATCAGGTGAATGGGGCGGCGATTGAAGTTCATAAGGAATTGGGGCCTGGGTTATTGGAAAGTGTTTATCATAAATGTTTAAAACATGAATTAAACATGAGGGAAATTGAATTTTGTTCTGAAATGATTGTTCCAATTTCTTATAAGGGAATCCATTTAGAATCCGAACTTAGATGTGATCTTTTTATTGAAAACTGTCTAGTAGTTGAATTGAAAGCGGTTGAAAAAATAGCACCTATTCATGAAGCTCAAATTTTATCCTACATGAATTTATTAAATGTACCCATGGGTTTAATGATTAATTTTAATTGCACAAACGTATACAAAGAAGGTCAAAAAACATACGTTAATTATTTATACAAACAACTCGTTTGAAATACAATAACTTATTACCTATCAAACGTCTTATGTGACCGTAAATCCTTAATAAATGGCTCAAAATCCCATCCTGTTAAAAAATAAATACAAAAAATGAAAATTAAAGAAATAACATCGTATTTAGAATCATTAGCACCACTTTCTAGTCAGGCTAGTTATGATAATTGCGGATTAATAGTCGGAAATAGGGAAACTGAAATCACGGCCGTTTTAGTATGTCTAGATAGCACTGAAGCAATTGTAGATGAGGCGATTGAAAAAGGTTGTAATCTGATTATCGCTCATCATCCAATTGTTTTTTCAGGATTAAAGAAATTAAATGGTGACAATTATATAGAAAGAACAGTCATTAAAGCGATTGAAAATAAAATTGCGATTTATGCGATTCACACGAACTTAGATGCATATAGATTTGGGGTTAATCATGAGATTGGAAAAAGATTAGGATTAAAAAATTTGCAGATATTATCGCCGTCTGAAAATGCACTGTGTAAAATTACCATTTTCGTCCCTCCTACCCATGTTGAAATCGTTTCTGAAGCCATGTTTAAAGCGGGAGCTGGAGAAATTGGAAACTACCAAGAATGTAGTTTTGAAACGCCAGGAAAGGGAAGATTTACTCCTTTAGAAAATGCGAATCCGTATGAAGGGAAAGTAGGAGAAAAATCAATCGTTGATGAAATAAAAATAGAATTAGTGTGTGCTATTCATGTGTTAAATTCAGTGTTAAAAGCAATGAAAACAGCCCATCCGTATGAAGAAATAGCGTACGATATTATTTCTTTAAAAAATAAAAACGCCTATGAAGGAAGCGGAATGTATGGAGAATTAGAAGTAGAAATGGATGAAATCTCCTTTTTAACGCAACTTAAATCAACCTTCCATTGCGACATTATTCGACATACCAATTTATTACACAAACCTATAAAAACGGTTGCATTCTGCGGTGGATCAGGAAGTTTTTTACTTAAAAATGCAAAACAAATAAAAGCAGATATTTTTATTACGGCCGATTATAAATATCATGATTTTTTTGATGCTGAAAATCAGTTAGTTATCGCAGATATTGGTCATTTTGAAAGCGAACAATACACAATCCATTTATTAGCTGATATTTTGACGAAAAAATTCCCTATCTTTGTCCTTCATTTAACGGGGGTAAAAACAAATCCTATAAATTATTTTTAGCACATGGCAACAACTGCGACGAAAAAAGAAGTATCAATATCTGAGAAATTAGACGCTTTATTCGAATTACAAAAGATTGATTCTGAAATAGATAAGATAAAAACTGTACGTGGTGAACTACCATTAGAAGTTCAAGATTTGGAAGACGAGTTAGAAGGAATTACACTTCGTATCGCTAAAAATCAAGAAGAAATTAAAGAACTTGAGACAGAAGTTTCAGATCGTAAAAATGCGGTGAAAGATTCTGAATTAGCAATAAGCAAGTACAAAGAGCAACAAGAAAAAGTGCGTAACAACCGTGAATTTGAATCTTTAGCAAAAGAAATTGAATTCCAAGAGTTGGAAATTAAACTTCACGACAAAAAAAGCAAAGAGGTGAAGTATAAAATCGTTTCAAAAAAAGAATCTTTAGATGAATCGAAAGCTAGATTAGAATTCAGAAAAACGGATTTGGCTACAAAAAGAAGCGAATTGGATGAAATCGTTGGAGAAACGCAAAAAGAAGAAGATAAATTATCAAAATCTTCTGAGGCTGCCATGAAAAAAATCGACGATCGTTTGATTACTGCATACAGTCGTTTGAGAAATAATTCTAAAAATGGTTTGGCTGTTGTTCCAATTAATCGTGATTCTTGTGGAGGTTGTTTCAATAAAATTCCACCACAACGTCAATTAGAAATTACATTAAAAAGAAAAATTATCGTTTGCGAGCACTGTGGAAGAATTTTAGTTCCTGGAGCTGAGGTTGAAATCGCGAAATAAAATTTTATATAATAAAGGTTTTGAAAACCACTCTGGAGATAGAGTGGTTTTTTTTGGTTTATAGATGTTTTGTTGATTAATGATTGAGGTTGTTTTAGATTGTTTGTTTGAGATCATTTGTTCGTTGAAGGATTCCGTTTCTACATTGTTCTTTTTTTTGTCTTGAAACAAAAATAAAGAACCAAAAAAAAAATTCAAGACTTGGAAAAGAATGCTTCCTTCCAATCAAAAAATGCTACAATAGAGGTGATCTACTCCATTTACATTACGTAGCTTCCTCGATTGCTTAACGCATTTTTTAATCTCCAGAAATCATTATTTTCCTAGGTCGAAAGGAAGGGTGCTTCGAAGATTCGGTTTCTACTTTTTGTTGAGATTAAGTTTAAGGATAAGGCTGAGGGTATGTTGATTTCTGTTTGAGATCGTTTGTTCGTTGAGAGATTCCGTTTCTACGATTTTTTGAGGGTGAGGAGAAGCTGATTTTGTTTTGGGGGGTAATCAGGAAAAAAATTGGTTTTTTTGGGGTTTCTTTGAGAATTCAAAATGATGGTGAGATTGTGCTTGTTTCGAGCTTTTTTTGAATTTTACTGTCGTGAAATAAAATATATTTAAAATCGCTTAAAAAAGCGTAATTTTGTGATTAATTATTTCATTTAGCATTTGCATGATTACTTATTTTGATTTGTGATGCAGAAAAAAAATAAAATTCATTTCATAGCTAAT
This sequence comes from Flavobacteriales bacterium, assembly GCA_947449575.1. Lineage (GTDB taxonomy): Bacteria > Bacteroidota > Bacteroidia > Flavobacteriales_D > Crocinitomicaceae > CAIUKX01. Next base: position 1,592 of record CANFRV010000024.1, on the reverse strand, counting down.
TTCGATAGGCTCAAAATTCCCAACTAAAGTAGATTCGCATTTCAAATAGGATCATTAAAAAACAAGAAAACACATATGAAATTTAGTGACTACAATATATCTTCGGCTATCAAGGGACAACTGGAAGTTCTTGGGTTTAATAGACCTACTGATATTCAATTTAAAGCAATAAAACCGATTTTAGACGGTGAAGATGTTTTGGCCATTGCACAAACTGGAACGGGGAAAACAGGGGCTTTTGCGATTCCGATTTTACATGTGCTGGAAACAAAAAAGAAAAAAACATATAAAGGTGTGCGCTGCCTCGTCATGGTGCCTACGAGAGAATTGGCGAAACAAATCTCTCTTGTGTTTCAAGATATCGGACGTTCTACTTCTGTGAAAACCTTCGGTCTATTTGGTGGTGTTGAACAAGAACAACAAATTAAAACGCTCAACAATGGAATAGATATTTTAGTTTCTACGCCTGGAAGAATGTTTGATCTCATTTCTCAAGGTCATATTGATATCTCTAAATTAGAATTCCTTGTGCTGGATGAGGCTGATTTGATGCTTGATATGGGGTTCTTGAAAGATATTCAGGATGTCTCTAAACATATACCGCAACGAAGACAGACTTTGTTTTTCTCGGCTACCATAACGCCTGAAATTAAAAAAGTGGCCTACTCTGTGGTGAGAAATGCAATCCGTATCCAAATTGCGCCCCATAATCCTGTGGCTGGAAATATTGAACATTCTGTGACCTATGTCTCCATGGACGATAAACGTTTTTTCTTAGAAAATATTCTCAAAGAATATGAGGAAAGTAAATTTATCGTTTTTGTTAGAACTCAAATTCGCGCAGGGCGTGTGGTGGAAGCGATGAAACGTGTTGGTATCGACACAGAGGCTTTGCATGGAGGAGTAGAACAAAAAGATAGGTTCGCTATTTTAGATCGATTTAGATCAGGCGAAAATCGGGTTTTAATTACAACGGATGTTTCTGCACGCGGGATCGATATTCCAACGGTTGAATATGTGATCAACTATGATGTTCCTGATAATCCTGAAAATTATGTCCACAGATGCGGTCGCTGTGGTCGCGGTAGTAAAAAAGGAAGTGCGATTTCATTTTGTAGCGAGGAGGAAAAACCTTTAATCGCCGAAATTGAAGTGTACACTGGTGAAGAAATTGAATACCAAGAGATTGATAGAGATGATTACAAAGATATTTTACGAGATTCTGATGATGGTTCCTATGATTGGAAAAAATTGATGAGAGACGCAAATAAGGAGGCAGGGACAGAGGAGGAGTGGTGATATAGAGCGTTTGTTAGTTGGAGGATTCGGTTTCTACTATAACTATCAAATCTACTTCTTTTAACATTCTCTTACTTTTTCTTGATGAAGAGAAAATGTAATTTTCGAAGACAAGCGGTAGCGCCGGAGGTAAGCAAAAATCAAGGATCTTTCCAAGGAATTTTTTACTGCATTGCATTTCGTAAAACCGTACGTAAATACTTTCCTTCACGCTCCTTTTCGCTGAAAAAGCGAAACGCGATTACGGAAAAATTTACAACTAATTCTGTGGAAAGACCGTTTTAATTTTACTT
>CANFRV010000023.1 GCA_947449575.1 Flavobacteriales bacterium | reverse complement strand
CATATTCCGCCCACTTCGACCGAATTCAAGACGTACAGTATCAATGGCAGTTTCTCGGTTGAGCCGAGAGATTTCACCACTGACTTATACATCCGCCTGCGGACCCTTTAAACCCAATGATTCCGGATAACGCTTGCACCCTCCGTATTACCGCGGCTGCTGGCACGGAGTTAGCCGGTGCTTATTCGTTTGGTACCTTCAGCTCTCTACACGTAAAGAGGTTTATTCCCAAATAAAAGAAGTTTACAATCCATAGAACCTTCATCCTTCACGCGGCATGGCTGGTTCAGGCTTGCGCCCATTGACCAATATTCCTCACTGCTGCCTCCCGTAGGAGTCTGGTCCGTGTCTCAGTACCAGTGTGGGGGACCACCCTCTCAGGCCCCCTACCCATCGTTGCCATGGTGAGCCGTTACCTCACCATCTAGCTAATGGGACGCATGCCCATCTTACACCGCCGGAGCTTTAATTATCAAAAAATGCTATTCGATAATACTATGGGATATTAATCCGAATTTCTTCGGGCTATCTCCCTGTGTAAGGTAGGTTGCATACGCGTTACTCACCCGTGCGCCGGTCGCCACCAAAATAGCAAGCTATTTTTATGCTGCCCCTCGACTTGCATGTGTTAGGCCTGCCGCTAGCGTTCATCCTGAGCCAGGATCAAACTCTCCGTTGTAAAAACTTTGAATTTTATGTTGTGCTCTGTTTTACTTCTAACTTTACGCTGTTTTTCCTTTTTTTCTCAATCTTTCAAAGAACTATATAGAAACTAAATCTAAATACTATTTAAATAAAATCTGCTAATAAAACCATAGCGCGTTTGCTATGGGGGTGCAAAACTAATGATAATTTTTATTATAACAAGCTAATTAATATAATAAAATCAATTTAAATCAAAAATCCTAAATATACGCTCGATTGCGGGGGGCAAAGATACACACTCTTTTTATATAAACAACAACCTTTTCAAAAATACTTTGTGCAAAACATTTATTTATACACTAAAGACCTTATTAAAAAGAGATTAACTATGAGTTAAAAATAAGTTAATACATTATAAGGTTTGAGATAATATAAAAAGGAGTAAATAATTTCACTATTATCTCCTTTAACTATCCTTTTTAATCAGAATTTCCTGAATAAAATTGTACAAATGGAAATGATCTTGCTTAAAAGAATCAGGTGTATTATTATATTTTCTACTAATGAAGGAAAAAAATTCACTCTTATTACTTTGCTGGTCTGCTTGATTTTCAAAGTCATTGATTAAATTCTCAGTAATGTATTTTTCAATTAATTTAAACCAACTGTAGTAAAGTTCTTTATTTAGAAATGAAGTATTGTCAATTGCGCTCTTATTTTTAGAAGATTGTTTAAGCCCAAAACTTAAAGCCGAAAGCGACATTATTAGGATAGAATTGCTGCCTTCTTGTGAATTAACTCTCTTAGTCACTTCCTCTTCTATGGTTGTATTTTCCTGCTCTAAAACTTCATCCGAATAGACAATAACTTCTCGCAAATCGACATAATCCCAAAAAGGTAAATCCCAAAAAGCTATTATAGCTGAAGCTGCTACTAACAAACACGTGCTTTTTTCGGGAATTTCTTTTCCTTTTTCGGTGATTATGATTTCAGCTAAAAATAAACCAATGCGATCTTCAAAAACAATCTTATCACTTTTAGATAAGAAATAATAAAAGGCAACATGTCTTTCAAGCCAAAATCTCTCGTTTAACGTCATTTTTATTCTCAAAACTTTATTCCTTTTCGCTAACGTTTGCAATCTCCATATTCGTAAAGCAATTGAAATTAAAGCCACAACTACAACACCCGTTATTTTTGCCAGCACGGTTAAATGCAATATTAAAAATAAAGGTATAATCATCAACATGACACCAAAAATAACCAACCAAAAAATAAACCTTGGTTTTATTGCTTGTTTTTTCATATAACTGACCATTTTATTTATTCCATAAAAGTGTAAAACTAAAAAAGGCCCTCTATTGAGAACCTTTTATTAAAAATTATTTTTCTTTTAACTTATCCACTTATCGTTTTTCATCTCACCTAAAACGTTTACTTGTTTCGTGCGAGAATAATCTTCAGCGGCCAATACCATCTGTTCTTTTGTGTCTCTTCGAACAAGAACTCCGGTTCCACCTTGATTTTTCACTTGTATATAAAAACCGTCTCTTAGTTTAGCCGGTTTTGTTGCTGGTCTACCCATTTCTGTATATATTATCTAAATTCGACTTAAAGATACTGAATAAATCTGGAAAAATCTAAATAAATCTACTTTAATTATTTTAATTGCCCTTTTTTTGCTCTAGAAAGAGCCGTAAATTATCGGTTTTTCATCAAAAAAGAGAACTGATAGATCTAATTATCAAACAAAAAAATCCGCTTAAAAATAATTCAATCAAGATGTTAACCTCTCTTTTCTACTTATTTTAGTCGTTAGGGCTACAGATGATTGGGAGCTTTTAGGTATTCACTAAATTCTGTGCCGTTATCTGTCATTTCCATCACAATATAATTCCAAGAAATCAGTCGAACAAGAACTCGATCTATTTCACTGAATGATAAATTACTTTTCTTGTGGATTTTTGTTAATGATATTTTTGAATTCGAATGAATTAAATCTAACATAGTCTTTTCAGGAGGTGATAAATTTATAGGTTTCACTTCATTCAAACGCCTAAACTTCCATACGTCTTCCACCATTTTATTGGCGAGAATATTACTATTTTCTTTTCGAATAAAAACCTCTTTTTTTGAATTATAGATTACATTATAAGGCTTCTCATTACCCGATACGACTGAAATTTCAAGCACAATTCTCACCTTTTCCTGAAATATTCGTGAAGAAATCTTCATGTGAGGTTGGCAATTTTCTTGCAGGATCAGCGAAATATTTAGCAATTCATTTTGTGGGTCAACACCAACAATTTTTCCGTTTTTCTTTAGGCCAATTAAAAGCACTCCTCCATCACAATTTGAGAATGCAACTAACGTTCTAGCTATTTCTAGCACATCATCGGTGTTTTCAAAAAATGACTGACATTTATTTTCACCTTCTCGAAGTATTTCTTGGAGTGTCTTCATATATTATCTTTAACTCAAAAAAACTTAGTGATTCCTTAAAAAATTGATCATTTTGTCAAAAGCTCGCGCACGATGACTCATTTTGTTTTTCTCATCGGTAGTCATCTCGGCAAATGTCTTACCGCAATTTTCAGGTTCAAAAATTGGATCATAACCAAACCCTAAAGAACCTGATTTTTCACCCCTAATAATACCTTCCACTATTCCTTCAAAAACATGTCTTTTATTGTTCAAAGAAAGGCAAATGACTGTCTTGAAACGAGCTTTTCTATTCGAAACACCTTCTAATTTCTCAAGCACTAAATTCATATTTTTCTCAGCATCTCTATCTTCTCCTGCAAATATTGCCGAATACACACCTGGCTCTCCTCCTAACGACTCAATTTCTAATCCTGTGTCGTCGGCAAAACAATCAAAGTTAAATCGATCGACAATAAACTCCACTTTTTGGATCGCATTTCCTTCAATTGTCGCTGACGTTTCAGGAATTTCTTCATAAAATTCGAGATCATTCAAGCTAATAATTTCAATATTAGGAGGTGCTATTTTTTGAATTTCGTAGGCCTTATTTTTATTAGCGGTTGCAAAAACTATTTTCATGGTTTATTTTTTTGGATGTTTGATGATGTTTGATGTTTGATGTTTGAGACATAGCAATGCTATGTCTCTACGGGTGTGATTAATTAAATAAATTTAAAAAATTTTCTTGATTAGAAATGACGGAATATTTCTGAATTATCTTGTCCCTGGCCGCTTGATGCATTTTCTCTCGATTATTCTTGTCTGACAATAAAAAATGTAATGCCTTAAACCACTCTTCTTCGGTAGTACATAAAAATCCATTCACCCCTTCATCGATAATTTCTGTATTCATTCCAACAGGCGAAGCAATTGCAGGGATTCCTAACGACATATATTGCAGCGCTTTAAATCCACATTTTCCATTCGCCCAGAGATCGTCGGAAAGAGGCATCACGCCAATATCAAAACGAAGTAGATCATTGATTTCGGATTCCTTTTTCCATTTAATAAAATTTAAATTTTCTACATTAATACCAGGATCTTCATTTGAAATGACACAAAATTCGAAATCAAATTCAACGCTTAATTTTTCGAAGATAGGTACCAAAAAACCTAAATATTTTCCTGTGGTATGCGTTCCTGTCCAGCCAATCACTGTTTTGTCCGTCTCTTTTTCAAACGTATACAATTCCAGATTGTGATAATTTAAGGTGTCGATTGTTGTAGGATTGACGACAACATTTTTGTTATATTGACTAGCATAAGTCGCCAAGTATTTATTTCCAGCACTAATTCTAGTGGCCCATTTCATTATTCCATTGACCTTGGTGTAATATTTCAATTTTTGAACCCTTGTATTCGCTTCACTATAATTGGGTAACCAAATTGCATCATCAAAATCATAAATAATTTTCTTTCTCAGTACTTTAGCGATTATCCATTCGAAAAATGGCGGTCCAATGGGAGCTACCTCCCGATGAATAAAAACAAAATCATACTTTATTACTTGAAAAAGTTGAAGAAATCGACTAAAAAAAGAAGCCGATATTCTAAGCGATTTGGCTATAAAATTCCCCTCTTGATGTAAAATCGCCCATGTTTTATCAGAATAAAAAGGCTTAACGACAAAATTAAATTGATTTTCACGTAATAAATTAAAGTACTGTTCAAAACGGAATCTTTGAGATGGCGCTTTTCCCAAAGGATAAGGCACCATAAAAAAAATTGACTTTCCCAGTTTCTTCACTCCTTAAATATTTGTGATTGGTTTATTGAAAGCTTTGTAGGACCTTCATAATCCCCTGTTCTAGAGGAAGTAAATCGCGGTTTAATAATTGTTTCATTTTCGCAATATCAGGCTGTCTTCTTGTCATATCTCCATCCACTAATGCAGGAAGATGAACTATTTTAGAATTGGATTTCGTTAAGCGAATAATTATTTCAGCCAATTCTTTGATCGTATAAATTAAATCACTTCCAATGTTAAATACCATATTTGTAAATTGATCACTTTTCATTGCATTAATACATGCTTCGGTATTATCGTCGATATAACAAAAAGTTCGTGTCTGTAATCCATCTCCATACAACGTTATGTCTTCATTCTTTAAAGCAAGTCGTATAAATTTAGACATTACAAAATCTGTACTTTGTTTTGGTCCATATGTATTAAAAAATCGAAAAATAGTATAATCTAATCCAAATTCTTGCTGGTATGATCTAAAATATGATTCCCCAACATTTTTAACAACCGCATACGGTAAGCGAGAGTTTAGCGGGGTAGTTTCTTCATTTTGAGGTAGATGCACAGGTTCTCCATATACTTCAGAAGAAGATGAATAAAACACACGTTTCACCCCTGTACTCTTTGCTAAATCTAAAATATTTTTGATCCCTTGAATGTCATCTAATACCATTTTAGGGTTGTCCAATGTTCTTTTAACTCCTACAACTGCCGCATAATGAAAGACATAATCGAATTGAAATGAACACAAAATAGGTGCAATCTCTTGATAATTATTCACATCACATTTTATGAATTTGCAATTCTTGTGCGAAGGCAAATTTTCTTGGTTTCCTGTTAAGAAATTATCTACTAAAACAACATAATTAGAAGGGTCTTCTAACAATCGATCTGCTGTTGAACTCGGAACAAAACCTGCTCCACCAGTAATAAGTATTTTAGTCATTTTTATTATATCTTGTAAAGTTATCCTAAGATTTTACTGCTAATTTAACTACTTGTTAGAAAAAACACACACGTAAAGTTACTAGAATTTATGAAATTTGCCCATTTTTAAGGTACTTTTCCCATTTCCATGCTGATTCCATCATTTGATCAAGACCAATTTCAGCTTTCCAATTTAATACATTTTCTGATTTTGTCGTATCTGAAAAAATAGCTTCCACATCCCCTTCCCTCCTCGGGCCAATGGAATAATTTAATGCTAAGCCCGTATTCTTTTCAAAAGAAAAAATTGCCTCTTTCACACTCACGCCAGCGCCCGAACCTAGATTAAAAATAGAATTCGTTTGTTCATTTTTTCCTTGAAATAAAAATTCTAATGCTTTCACATGTGCCTTCGCAATATCCGTCACGTGAATATAATCTCGAATACATGAGCCATCTCGCGTGTTGTAATCTTCACCGTGCACCATCATTTTTTCGATTTTACCAATCGCTGTTTGCGTAATTACAGGCACCAAACTTGTTGGCGGATGAATAGGAAATTCACCGATTAATCCAGAAAGATGCGCCCCAACAGGATTGAAATAGCGCAATGAAATTGATTTTAAATGTTGAGCAGAAATTGCATAATCTCTTAAAATTGCTTCCCCGATTTGTTTTGAATACGCATAAGGAGATTCCGATTTATTACACTGAGTTTCTTCATTTACCGGCAAAGAATCGATATTTCCATACACGGAGCATGAGGATGAAAAAATAAGATTACTGATTCCAAATTTCAAGCAGCCTTCTACAATATTTAAAAGAGATTCGGTATTATTATGATAGTATTTATATGGATTTTGAACCGATTCCGGAACCGATTTATATGCCGCGAAATGAATTATTCCTATGCAATTACTTTCCTTTTCTAAAATCTCGAAAACTAAATTTTGATCACATAAATCAACGTTATAATTCACCACTTTACGGCCTGTAATCGCTTCAATTCTGTCAAAAGTAACCATTGAGGAATTTGAAAAATTATCAATTGAAATAATTTCGTATTCAGTATTCTCGATTAATTCAATAATTGTATGAGATCCAATGTACCCTGCGCCGCCTGTAACAATAATTTTACCTTTACTTTTCATACACTTGCTTGTAAACAAATAAATATTTTTGCACTCCTTGTTCTAAAGAATACACTTCTTTAGCCCCACTGATCATTTTGTTTTTGTTAACGAATTTTTGATTCTCGATTGCCAGTAAATATTGATTGTCATCAAAAACGTTAATAACTGAACCCGCTTCATAATTCGTCACAATTGCATCCGTATCGCCAACTCCAAAATTACAGACCAAAGGAATGCCCATTGCCATAATTTCACCTTGTTTAGTTGGAGAAGAAGCCATTTTTGAATACGTCGGTCGAATAAAAAATATAGATGAATCAAAAATTGAAATATTTAAAGGAACTTTTTGATGGACGCAAGAAGTGATAATTACATCTTGTTCTAGAATGCCTTTTTTCTGCGCTTGGTCAAAAATATTTTCCGGTTTTTCGCCTGTCACAAAAAGAAATCTAGCATTTGCATTTTGTTTCTTCAGTACTTTGAAGTAATCTAACATCTCCGACAGCATGTACCATGTGCCAATAGATCCCACATATCCTAAAATGAAATCATTTTGTTTGATTCCTAAGTTTTCTTTTACTTGATTTTTTTCACTCTCATTTATGCTATCTGGTTGAAATAATTCTAGATCAACACAACAAGGAATGATTTGAATCTTTGGAAGAATTCCCTTAAAAATGGGCCAACTTTCTATTTCCTCTTTTCCCTTTTTTGTTAAAGAAATTGTATAATCCGCATTTTTAAAATACTGAAGCTCTTTTCTTTTAAAAAAAGAATAAACCGTTTTAAAAATTGGATTTTTTAGGCTCCACAATCCCGCATCGATTCTTTCATCCGCCCAAAAACCGCGCATATCAAAAATAAACTTCGTGCCATATTTCTTTTTCATGGAAAGACCAACTAACGCTGAAATATAACTACGACAATGAATTACATGAAAATTATGCTCTATGTGAAGCTTTCTGGTTAGTTTTCGCATTCTAGTCACATCCCAAATCGTTGTAATTAAAGGTGATTTCTGCGTGTAACTATTGGGGTGCCAAACAATATTATTATCATCACAAATTTTCTGAATATGCTCTTTGTGTTGTTGAAAGCGGGCTTGTTTTTCGAAGCTTATTATATGAAATGTAAATCCATACTTACTCAATCCTATCAAATAAGGCAAAACTTGAGATTGCCCCAAAGAGTCGGTCATTCCATCATAAGATAGATATAAAACATTCTTCGATTTACCTTCGAAGACGAAATTTTCAGCTTTCATTTCATCCATCGATCATACCACGTTTGAAACATTAATAAGTACCATAATTTAACATCGTACTCTTTCTTGCCATTGTAAAAATCAAATTTAAGTTTTTCTACATATTCCCACTTAAATATTCCTTGCTCCCGAATATTTTTTTCATTTATAAATGATTCTAAATAATCGCGCAGTTCATTCATCATCCAATTAGCAATTGGAATTGCAAACCCCATTTTAGGTCTATCCATCATTTCCTTTGGGATATATTGATGCACTATTTCCTTTAAAATGTGTTTTTTTGTTCCTTGAAAATATTTATATTCATTCGGAAGTTGAGCAGCCCATTCAACAACTCGGTGATCTAAAAAAGGCTCTCTTCCCTCCAAACTAACGGTCATTGTCGCTCTATCTACCTTTTGTAAAATATCATCCACCAAATATGTTTGATAATCAATCGCCATCATGTAAGAAAGAGGGGAATAATTTTCTTTTTTTAATTCTTTACTTAAATAGGCTGAATCTATTTGCTTTACCTCTGCATTAAAAAGGTTATTCATCTGACTATCTGTGAATTGCTGACTCAAACTCAACATAATTCTTTCAGATGATGGATCTCTCAAAATATTCTTTAACTTCTCATATCTATTATGGAAATTGTATTTATGTTTCAATACAGGAATTGAATTCGAAGGAATTAATTGCATTAGACTCGCCGCTGAAATTCTCGCAAAACTAGGAATTTGCTGCATTTTCTTTCCATATCTCAACAAATAATCATAGCGGTTATAGCCAGCAAAAATTTCATCGCCAGCATCTGCACTTAATGCCACTGTCACCTCTTTTCGTGCTAATTTACTGACCAAAGTTGTTGGCAAAGCACTGCTATCGGCATACGGTTCATCATAATAAAACGATAATTCGGGAATTAAATCGATGGCCTCTTTTTCAGTGCAATAAATCTCTGTATGATCTGTTCCCAAATAATTTGCAACCTCTTTTGCGTAAGGAGCTTCATTCAAACCAATATCAGGTACGCCGATGGTGTAAGTTTTTAATTTTTCAGTTCGATCTTTTTGCAGTAAAGCAGTTACACAGGCGCTATCATAGCCGCCGCTGAGAAATACTCCGACCGGCACATCAGCAACCATTCTATATTCGCACGCTGATTGAAGAATTTTTTCAGTTTCTACTTTCGCTTCGTCAAACGGAATTTTGCTTTTAGGCTTATTGTAATAATCGTATACATTCCAATATTGGGCCTGATCTTGGGTGAAGGACGAAATTTCAGACAGAGAAATTGTTAATGTATGACCAGGTTTTAATTTGTGACAATTATTAAAAATACACGTCGATGAAGGCACATTCCCATATTGCATAAAAGCACCAACTGCATCGATATTAATTTCTTTTTTAAAGTTAGGATGTTCGTGAAAAGCTTTTAATTCGGAGGAAAATAAAAACAAACCATCTTTAAAATAATAATAGAAAGGCTTTACCCCTGCCCTATCTCTCACGCAAAAAATAGAATTTTTATTTTGATCAAAAATAACAAAGGCAAACATGCCGATAAACTTTTCGATGCATTTTTCTCCCCATTGATCATAGGCATGCAGAATCATTTCCGTGTCGGAATGTCCTTTGAATTGATGCCCCAGTTTGATTAATTCATCCTTAATTTCAGAAAAATTATAAATTTCTCCATTGTATGTGATCCAAAGATGCTGGAACTGCATGGGCTGTTTACCTGTTTCTGTAATGTCGATTATGGCCAATCTTTTGTGACCAAAACCCACTTGAAAATTCACTGAAGAGAATAATTTAACATCGCCACTATCAGGACCTCTATGGTTCAAGGTAGTGTTCATCGCCACTAAAATATCTTCACTCGATTTTTTTTGCCAATCTATAAAACCTGTAATTCCACACATAAGATCAAAGAAAAGGAAAATTTTCGGAAATTAGGAAATCTCTTACATAAAAATGTAAGAATTAGATTTGAAAATTAACAAGATGACATTCAAATCTGCCATTAACTTTCAAATCTATCATTCCTCATCTGACCGACATAGATGCTTCGGTTGGTATTTTCTTACTTTTTCTTGATGAAACTTCGAAAATAAATTTATCTTTCAAATCTACTATTTTAATATAACTGTCATATTTACTTCTGCTATTAATTTCTTACTTTTCCTTGATGAAAAGTAAGCAAAAATCAAGGATCTTTCCAAGGAATTTTTTACTCCATTGCATTTCGTAAAACCGTACGTAAATACTTTCCTTCACGCTCTTTTTCGCGAAAAGGCGAAACGCGATTACGGAAAAATTTACAACTAATTCTGTGGAAAGACCATTTTAATTTCACTTCGAAAATTCATTTTATTAGAGATTCGGTTTCTACTTTTGTTGAGATTAAGATTAAGATTAAGGATAAGGCTGAGGGTATGTTGATTTCTGCTTGAGGTCGTTTGTTCGTTGGAGGATTCCATTCCTACTCTTACTTTTTGGCATTATTCGCAAGGGCTCATGAGATCGCTTCGCTAAGTTATCCCCAAAAAGTAAGCAAAAAGGTCTAGCACTTAATAAATTCATTTATCTTTCAAATTTACGATTTTAATCTAACTCTCAAATCTGCTTCGGTTGGTATTTTCTTACTTTTTCTTGATAAAGAGAAAATGTAATTTTCGAAGACAAGCGGTAGCGCCGGAGGTAAGAAAAAATCAAGGATCTTTCCAAGGAATTTTTTACTCCATTGCATTTCGTAAAACCGTACGTAAATAGTTACCTTCACTTCCTTGCTCTATCGTTTAGTCTTCAAAAGCGATGCTTTTTCTTTCGCGAAAAGGCGAAACGCGATTACGGAAAAATTTACAACTAATTCTGTGGAAAGACCATTTTAATTTCACTTCGGAATTTAGTTAATTAGAAGGATTCGGTTTCTACTAGTTGCTGTTTTTTATGGTTTGTTCGTTGAAGGATTCCCTTTCCTACTCTGACTTTTCCTTGTCGAAGTGAAAATTAAGCCAATAAGTTTAACTTATACTTGAAACTTATGATTAAAATGGGTTATTATTAACGTATACTTGAAACTTTAGACGTGAGTTCCGCTAATCATTTTTACTACTTTCTCCTTGGTGAAAAGCTAGTAAAATAAGGGGCTTTCCAAAAAAATTATGATTGAAAAGATTTAGTAAAAATATCGAAACTTATTAAATTTAATTGTTCTTGTCTTTTCAAACTGAAATCATTGTATTCAAAAAAGTTATTTTCATTCGAGCCTAAGATATTCAGGAGTGGTCTCTCTTTTTTACTTACAATTCCAACTCCCCAATCCGTATCTATGCAACATGAATGATACATTTTTCTAGCCTTTACAAATGCTTTCCATGTTGTTCCATTCCATGCTCCTCCAGCAGGTGTAAAATTGAATTCAAAATTTTCTCGCGCATGAAATTCAGTTGGAGGATTACAATCATGGAGCACGATAAAACCCTCTTCGGATAAAAATTGCATTGCGTTGAAAATATCTTTCTCCACTTGTTCCGCTAAATGCAAACCATCAATAAAAATAACATCAAATTTTATCGAACTTTTTATTTTTAAAGCATCTTCGTTCAATTTCTGAAAAAAATCATCTGATGTCATTTGAAAATCAACTGGATTTAATTCAAATTCTACTCCCGGATCAACAGAAAATTTATTGACACAATTTATTAAATTAAAGTTATCCGCTGGATTTCGTACACCAATTTCCAAATAATTTTGTGCGTTAATTTGTTTTGCTAAAAAATTAATGATATCATAGCGATAAGGTCTTTTTGCCTTCGCATCAATTGCTGCTAATTTACTCGAAACAAAGGTATCATAGTATATTTTACTTCGCCCCATGCGATAAATTTCTAAACGAATTTTAATGGCTTTCAAACTATTTTTTATAATATCTTTCACGAGGTATTGAATTTATGTATTATTTAAAAAGGCAAATATAGAAAATAAAATGGAGGAAGGGGGAGGGCGAGAGGCACAGTGTTGCGGGGATTATAAATTTATCTTTCAAATCTGCTTTTCTACTCTAACTCTCAAATCTACTTCTGTTAGCATTTTCTTACTTTTTCTGCTTCATGTCGTTTGTTCGTTGTGAGAATCCGTTCCTACTCTTACTTTTTGGCATTGCCCCAAAAAGTAAGCAAAAAGGTCTAGCGCTTAATAAATTCATTTACCCTTTACGATCAAAAAAACGAAATTTCAAAAACTCGCGAAAATGCTCAGACAGTTCGAAATTGATTCGCTTTTTTGATCTATGGGGCCCAAATGAATTTATGAGGCGCGAAAGAATGGTGCTTCGGAGATTCGGTTTCTACTTGTTGCTGTTTTTTATCGTTTGTTCGTTGGAGGATTGTGTTTCTACTTTTGTTGAGGGTGAGTTTAGCGTGTGATTTGATCTAATAGTTTCGCTAATTGAGCTGTTTGCTGGCTTCTTGAATAAAATTCTATCCTTTTTTCATCGTATTGCTTCACAACGGAATTTCCATTTTCTTTCCATTTAATCAATTGTAATATACTAGAATAAAGCTCCTCATCGTCTTCACAAATTATTCCTAAGCCGGAATCTAATAAGGTTTCTTCTACAATATCATGATCGTTAGGAAATAAAAGAATTTGTTTTTTTAAACCAATGTATTCGTACATTTTACTTGATGGTATCCCTTTGATACCTGTGTGTGAAACCATTAGTAACAAATCAGAGCCCTTTTGAATTTTTATTACTTCACTTTTGGGTATTCGATCGGTTATCAAAACATTATTTTCGATTCCTATAATCTCTTTTTCTACTCTCGCTCTTTGCAATGGATCAAAACCTAATCCAGGAAAATTTAGTTGGATTTTTAATTTACTTTCATTGCTTTCAATAATTCTTTTTATTGCTTTTATAATATGTTCTATGGGTTGCGTGGGATATAAACTGCCATTGTATGTAATTGTGAAAAAATCTTGCTCTACTTCAACTTGCTCAGAATCTTTTAGATCATCGTATCCATTCAAAATTACATGTCCTTTTTTATTTACAAAAGCACCGATCTTTTCGCTGTATTTTTTTGAAATAGAGGTGATGCATTCACTCGATGAAAGCCATTTTTTCTCTTTTTTAGATTGCAATAGAGAAATGACTTTTTTGACACCTGTTTCTGTCCCTTTTAATTCAGAAGTACTCCAATCATCTCTATAATCAGCAATCCATTTTATACCTGTTTTCTTCTGTAATAAATATCCAAATTTAAACTGAATAAAAGGATTTCCAGAAATAATTAAACAACTAAAAGAATCATTTTTTTGAATTAAATCCAATGAGAAATCAAATAAATTTGAAAATGGAATAGCACTATTGCTGTAATTTTCGAGAATTTGATCTTTCAGTGTCCAAATCTTACTTGTTTTTTGAATGAGTTTATTATTTTTATTTTTTGAAAAAATTAGATCTCTTTTACTTGCTTTATAGGGTAAATAATAGACTTCAAATTGCTCATTTTTCTCATGTATTAATTTATCTCCAGTTGAAATCAGCACATCTTCTGGAGAATTAATCGGATGGTCCCAATTGCGAGTCACTATTGTAGGATAGTAGCCATAGTTTGCTAAATAATTCGCCCAACCTTTTATTCTTTGCGACGCTGTCAGATTACAAGGAGGAAAAAAATAAGAAATGATCAGCACTTTTTTCATAGCTTATTCCCTTTAATTCCAACATTGTTTAGAACTGTAAATACATCTGTCTCGACATTATATTTCCTTTTTACCTTTTTGATAAATTTGTCAAAAGCTTGAATGTTTGCCGGTGAAAATAATTTTGGATGACTGATAATATGCAAAAAATCTTCCTTTTTTAATTTTTTTAAATACAAGGATGCTTTGTATTTGTTTAATAATTCGATAGAATACGTTTCTTCCGACACCCATCTATTTGTCTTTTTTGTACTTTTCAATACATTGCCTGAGGCTTTTCCATCGCCCCATCTTTGCCATGCTTCTGTTTTATAATTTCGCCTGTAATATAATCCATTGATTACCTTACTAATTCCTTGTAATTTAAATTGTTTCATCATTATTTCAATGAAAGCACCATTTTCATCACTTTTGATCACATCGTTAGAAAAAGGATATATGTTTTCGGATGGCACTTTTGAATAATCAAAACTATATACCCCATTTTCGCCTGAACTTTTGGAATTTTTTAAGACCGAAAAATCTACTTTGATAGAGTACTTTTCAAATTGATTTTTATATTTTTCAAATGGTTGAGCATATAATCCACCTGCTCGAAAGCCTGAAAAAGCGGGAGAAACTTTCCCTTGATAAATTTCAGAAATTATTTGGTTTGAATAAAAAAATACATTTTCAATTTCTGTATCTGATAAATTAACAAGCGCAAATCTAGATTTATTACTCACATCCCATTCATTTGAATCTTCTAAATATATGGCGTCCAACCAGTGAGGGTGAATATGATGAAAAATCGTTGCTCTTGAATCAATTAAACTTTGTAACAGGGTAATGATCGCTTTATAATCAAATAATGCCGCATCATTTGTTAAAGAAATCTCTTTTAATCTATGCAGATAGAGTGTATCAACAAAGAATATAGTAGATAAATTATAGGCATCAATTATTTTTTTTAATTCTAAAGTTGGCTTTAATAAACACTTTTCCACAGAACCACTTCTATTTCCTAAATATAATTCAAAATCAAATGTTATTATAATTTCTTTAGAATTCATCTTTTTATTTTCGTTTTTAATTTTAATAAAAATTGATATAAGTGAAATTTTAATGAATTAAATACCCAAATAAAGTGAAAGCCTTCTTGGATTTCAGAGCCAAATCCCATTTTAAATGAAGCTAATCTTTGATGCTTATCAGTTAACATCTCACCCTCTCTGTTAGCACCCAACTGATATTTTTCAATGCCCATTGCTTTGTATTTTTTAATTAATTCCCAGTGAAGTAATCGAAAAGACCCATTATGTGCATTTCTTGAAGATCCTCCAAACATATAATACGCATTTCTACTATCACTAAAATTAAGAATACCTGCCTCAATTCTCCCCTCTAAATAGGCGATTCCACATTGCACATGAAGGTCATTATTATCATTAAATACCATTTTCTTAAGTGTATCATACGAATCAAAAACAGCGTTTTCTTGCTTTAATTTTTCAGAATAAATAGTATAAAAATCATCAAAATATTCTTGACCAAATTTAATTTCTACATTTGATTTTTCAGCATTTCTTATATGTCTTCTATAAATAGGTTTAAAAGAGTCAAATAGTTCATCGTTTGATTTTTCGCGTAATTTGACAGAAATTATCCCTAGTTTATATCCTTTTGCATTGGTTGGTACATGCTGAAAATTTTCAATATGAATTGGGGGTAAAATAAAATCAACTAGATTATTCCTTTTGCAAAACAATTCAAAATAAATTAAAAATCTCTTTTCTTCTTCTACATTTAATCTGCTTAGATTTTTCAATGGGATATGAACAAAATAACCAATATTAAATATTGATTTTTTCCGAATCAAAAGAGGTATAATTACATCTCCTTCTTGTATAATAAAAAGTTTCCCATTTACCTCTTTATTTAGATAATCAATAAAGGTCTTCGACAGTGAAGCGGGGTAACTATCATCATATTTGAAAGGTATTATTTCCATAGTAGTTGCTTACTTATCAAAATGAAAGTTTTTCAATTCTGGAAATTTTGACAGAAATTCCTCATCCATTTCCTTCGTATTACCAACGATTCTAGCTGGTTGACCTCTCACAATTGAATAATCAGGAAATTCCCCATTCACATAAGAAAAAGCAGATACGATTGAACCTTTCCCGATTTTGGTGCCCGGCATGATTACTGAATGAGCACCGATATATGAATATTTCCCAATGTGCACTTCATCCGCAAGTAAGCCTTCTTCCGCTAGATTTTCAGGAAGTGTTTTATTGCCATGTAATCGAATCGAATGATGACTAGAATGCGTTAATATTGAAACATAATTCGTGATTTGACAACCTTCTTCAATGACAATTTTTCTATAGCCATCAATGTAATTGAAATGACCAATAAAGACATGTTCCCCAATAAAAACATTTTTTTTATTGGAAATATGAGACATATTACTTGCTCCGGTTTCATGAATCGTTGTTCCTTTCGCATCTTGATATCCAATTATTTCTGGTTTAATCTGCGATAATAATAATTTATATTTTATTTTATTTATTATTCTGAATAACATTTTTAACCTTTTTTAATTTCTTAATCACATTGATAATAGATGGATAATCCGTATGATTTTTGGGCGCTGCATTTAATATTTCTTCAAACTCTTCAGGAGAAAATTCCAATTTCTTCATCACATATTCTTTATCTTCTTCTAATTGTCCCGAAAGCTGATATTCATTTGATTCAATAAGTTTATTTGCTTGATCTTTTGTCATCTGACCTGATAATATAGAAGAAGAATAATGAAACTTTCGTTTATCAATTTTAAATTTTTTAATGAGAATATAGCCTTGATAAAAACGTGTAAATATATTTTCGAAATGCTTTTGCCCATAATCTCGCCACCCATACTTTTCAACTAGTTCAACCCTAACTTTTTCTTTATTATACTCAATGTAATCTAATGGATAGTAGAATTTAATGCCCAGTATTTTCTCGTAATAATAAGTTTTTAAAAACCCGATAATAGGATATGTTTTCAATTTTTTACTTCCAAATTTTCTATGAATGGCCTTAAAATTTATAGAATCTAATTTATAATGCACAACATTGTCAGGCATCCATCCTTCAGTTGCCATTTGATGACCCGTCAAAACATATTTCACTCCAAATTTATGAGCAACTTTATTTAAAGCTGCTTGAGCACACATTTCATTTGCCCAATCAATATCTATTACCGATGCTTTTAAAAAAGATCGAACGACGTCTTTAATTTCCTCCCAATTAATAACTACCGTATATAATTCAAAACCTAGATGCTTTATTAATGTCTGAATATTAAATACTGCAGTTTCAGAATTCCAACCATTGTCAATATGCACAAGTAAAGGATTTAAACCCCATTCCTTGACCTTTAAAGCTAAGTATGCACTATCTATACCTCCACTGATTCCAAGAATACAATCATATTGTTTCTTGTTGGGATTTCTTTTTATTTCACTTAATAAAGTATCTAAATAATTACTGTCTTTTTGTTTTGCAATTTTTGCATTTTTATCTTCTACAATTTCACAAACATCGCAAATACCATATTTATTTAGAACAATCTTAGGATAAATAGCACTGCTAATTAGGCACTGCTGACAACAAATTTCATTTCTTATCTTAGCGTCTTTATACTTTAATAATTGTGACAAATTATTGAAGTTATTTTTCTGATCAAACTTTTCTTGCCAAGTTAACTTAGCATTTTGAGAAAACCTATTTTTTTCCTCTGAAGGCAAATGATAAAATTTTTCAATACTAGCAGATAGTTTTAAAATATTTGCATTCTCTGTCTCAAAATCTAATAAAAAACCATTTTCATTATTCGAAACAATTCCTGGAATTCCTCCAATATTAAATGCTATTGCGGGAATACCCGATGACATAGCTTCCATCAAAGATACCGGAATACCTTCCGTATCACTGCAATTAACAATTAAATCTATGTTTTCAAATTGTAAAAAAGTTTTCACTTCTGTTTTTGTAAATTGACCCAGAAAATTGAAACTAATATTATGTTGATTTTCTAACTCAGCAAAAGCAAGTTTTTTTATTTTACTTTCATATTCTTCATACCCATATCCTATATGATACCATTGAATATCAAAACCTTTCACTAATTTAATTGCTTCAATAAACCGATCTAACCTTTTAACAGGATTAATATGTGACAAAGTCAAAATAATTAACTTTGCTGGCGCATTTGATTGATCTATAGCGAGAGGATAGTTCTTATTTGTTAGTAAGTTATCTACCCCTAATCTACTCGTAATAATTTTTTCAGGATGAATACTTAATTTTTTATTCAAAATATACTTTCTTCCATCATTCGAAATAGGAAGTATTTTTTCTGCTTGATTAAATATTAATTCTCTAAAAGGTAAAAAATTATTTTCATGTCTTTCAAAATACAAATCCCAACCGTGTAATCGTGTAATAAATTTTATTTCTGAATTTGATTTATGTAATCTAGCCATAGAAAGAGCATGAATATCACACCAATATGAATAAAAAATAGTATCTTTTACTACTATTTTATTTGTTTTAATCAAATATTCAATTGCTTTTTTACCATTCGTGCTTGATACCCAATAATGAGAAATTAATTTCAAAATTTTAAGCGAAAAATTTTTATGATGTTTACTTTTTGCTAGGAAAATTTCGAATAAAAATGAAAAAGAAAATAACTGAAGGGCTTTTTTAAACCATGAACTAGCAAAATTACTTGGGTATAAATTTACTATTTCGGCATTTTTGGGTGTATATAATTTAAAATTTTCGCTTGCTTGACCTCGAACGCTTGTATGAACAAAAAATATTTTCTCAAAATCATTTTCAAGAATTTTTATTTCCTCCTCTAAAAATGGCTCTCCCGTTCCAAAAGGGTAATCCGCAACAAAAATTACTAAGTTTTTTCTATTTTCCATTTGAGCATAAAAGGATAATCTAACTACCATTTTTAACAAATATAAAAAGAAACGCTAGAAAAAAAGGTAATTCCCTAACTTTTCAATCGATAAAGAGAAATTTCTCTTTATCGATTGAACTATTTGGTCTTGTGCATAATCGAATTTACTCATTTAACCAACTTTTAGCAGTGATGCGTAAATTCTCGCTTTCAAATAGTGCTTTTAAATCAAAAATAAACTACTATAAAACACTATTTTATCGAAATTAACCCTTGTATTTATAAACCGAAAACAAATAATTCATTAACTTTGAGCTATGATTGTGATCATAGATTATAAGATGGGGAATCTCGGTTCCATTAGCAATATCATCAAAAAAATTGGCCATTCGTCCGTTATTTCTTCTGATATTGATGTCATTTCTAGTGCTTCAAAAATTATTTTACCTGGAGTTGGGTCATTTGAAAAAGCAATGAGTAATTTAAAAGAAATGAACTTAATCCCAGTCTTAAATCAAAAAGCCCTTGTAGAAAAAACTCCCATTTTGGGAATTTGCTTAGGCATGCAATTATTAACTAACTCAAGTGAAGAAGGCGATGTAAAAGGATTGGGTTGGATAAATGCGAAAACGGTGAAATTTAAAATCTCCGATTTTCCTGATTTAAAAGTCCCACACATGGGTTGGAATGACACCATTTTTTCTACTTCACATAGGTTAAGCGGAGGATACCATGATGATCCAAGATTTTATTTTGTTCATTCGTATCATGCGGTGTGTGAGAGTGATGAGAATGTTTTAACGACAACTAAATTTGGCTATTCATTTGCTTCAGGAATTTTTAAAGAAAATATTATTGGAGTGCAATTTCACCCAGAGAAAAGTCATAAATTTGGCATGCAACTCATTAAAAATTTCATTGAAAAATGTTAAGTACTAGAGTTATACCCTGTTTATTATTAAAAGGAAATGGCCTAGTAAAAACGGTACAATTTAAAAACCCATCCTACATTGGTGATCCTATCAATGCCATTAAAATTTTCAATGACAAGGAAGTGGATGAATTAGTGTTTTTAGACATTACAGCAACGCAAGAAAAACGTGGCCCAAATTTTAAATTACTTTCTGAAATATCAACTGAATGCTTCATGCCTTTGGGATATGGTGGCGGAATTACCTCCCTTGGTGAAATCGAAAAATTATTTAACTTAGGTATTGAAAAAATTATTTTAAATAGTGCCGCTTTTCATAACGAAAAATTAATTTCAGAAGCAGTGCATGTTTTTGGCAGCCAAAGTATTATTGCATCCATGGATGTGAAAAAAGCGTGGTTGAGTAAAAAACAAACGGTCTTTGTGAATTCCGGGAATGTCAATACAAAAATTTCACCCCTGGAATACGCAAAAAAAATGGAGGACGCTGGGGTTGGGGAAATTATCTTGAATTCAATCGATAAGGACGGGACAATGCTAGGATATGATTTATCGCTCATTCAATCGATTGCAAGCACACTGAAAATACCCCTTGTTGCGCTTGGAGGAGCTGGTGCATTGGCAGATTTAAAGGAAGCCAAAACAGCTGGTGCCTCTGCTGTTGCTGCAGGAAGTCTATTTGTCTATCAAAAAGCCCATCGTGCAGTATTGATTACATATCCTACTAAAGACGAAATCAAAAAATTATTTTAAATACATTTCGTGCAGTTTAATCACGTATTCTTTGATATCAAAGGACTTTGAAAAATCAATTGCATTTTCTCCCAATTTCACTCTTGCTGCGGGATTATTTAGTAGAAATTTAATTTTCTCATTAAATTGCTCAACATCTCGTCTTTCAAGTAAATAACCATTGTAATCATTTATAATCAAATCTTTGTTTCCTCCCCCATTTGTAGCTATTACAGGTAATTCCGACGCCATTGCTTCTATTAAAACCAAGCCAAAAGCTTCTTTAAAAGCTGCATGCACATATAGATGTGCTTGACTTAAATAATCATTTACATTTCCCACATTCCCTATTAAAAAAATGTTCTTTTTCAAACCCAACATCTCTATTTTTCCTGCTAATTCAGACATCTCAGGTCCATCGCCTACAATGCTCAATTGTATTTCTATCCCTTCATTTACTAACTCATTGACGCAATCAATTAAAAACGAATGCCCCTTGTTTTTAAGCAAAGTACCTACTGTGATTAATTGAAAAATTGGCTCATTTATTTTCTCCTTATTTGAATAATATATCGAGGTATTAATGCCATTTTTTAAGAAATAAATATGATCACGTATCGTTGAATGCACCCATTTTTTATAAAAAGCATGCGTATCCTTTGAAATGGTGATAAAGTGATTACCACATTCCATATACTTCTTCATCAGCCATTTATACTCCCGAAAATCTGTTATTCTTCTTTTAAATTTTTTCTTTTCCAGAAAGTTAAATTGCGGCATATTATTATGACAATGCGTGAAGTATTTTACGCCTGCTAGAAGATTATTTCGTGAAATTAATTCTGACATAAATAAATGAGAATGTACAATTTCAGGCTGAAAATTAGTCAAAAATTCATCAAATGATTTGTTGCTTACTACTAATTCATTTTTCAGGAAAGAAAATGAAATGTTTACATCCATGTCAATAATTTTTACTAAATTTTTTAACTGCTCCTTCAGTGGATATTTTAAAAAGGAATCATTTAATTTTTCTAATACAATAATATTCACTTCATGACCTGTTTGAGCCTGTTCAATTGCAATGTTGCCCATTAAAATTTCTGCACCTCCGCAAGCTAAGGAAGGAATGATGTGTACTATTTTCACAAACTATAGATTACGATGAAGTAAATTTTGAAAATACCGATTTGAAAATCTTGCCAATTGGTTTTAAAAACAATCTCTCTCTTCTTCGATCGATGAATGAAACAGAACCACATTTTGAAATCGTATGGAAACCCGTGTTTAAATATGATGTCAATTTAATTTCTTTTATGGCTTCTTCTCTAAAATCTGTTTCTGAAAGATTAACTATTTTATTTATTACGACTGATTGCCCATAACTATCCGTACAATTTTGCATTATTCTAAACAATTCATCCTTATGCTCAAATACGCTTCCTCCAGATCTAGAATTATAGAGTGAACCGTGTACTATCTGCTCCTCACATTTTTCCCAATCTCCCAATAGATCGTTATTAGATCGCACATAATAGATGCTTTCTGTTTCAGAGTTAGCTGATGAGTATACCAACCACCATTTACCGGAATGATGAAAAAGTACATTGTCCATACCAGGAATTTTTAGAAGTACTTTTTCTTGTTTCCATTCAAACGGAAAGTTACTTGATTTATATAGTGAAATTTCATTTTTTTGACATGTTTCAGGCAGCATATAATATTCACCTTTCCACTGCAAGAGATATGGAAAAGAAAAATGAACACCCTCATCAATAATTACTTTGTTTTCAATAATTTCAAATTGCTTATTTAGTACTAAACAATTAATCGTTCCGTAGTCTTTTATTTTATTAAATTCTTCATAAAAAACAAAATATTTATCTTCTAGATGCATCCCAAAAGGGTCAGCCCAAAATACATTTCTTGGCATTTTAAGCCAATTCATCTTTGGTTGATTATTTGACAAAAAATGTTCAATAGGTACTTTTGAAAAGCCTATTTCCCAATCATTTTCGACATCAAAAAAGAAATATTTTAATCGTTCAATTATTTTAGAAAACATCAACGTCTGAATTTAAAAATAAGAAACTTGAATGAGGCAATGAATCTGACAGATCTAAAAAAATAGGCGTATAAGAAGGTAATTGCTCATATTTTCCTTTCAATAATTTGATTAAATAACTGTCTTCACTCCCTCCAATCGACAAAAATCGATACCCTAATAAGAAGGTTAGGATTTTCAATTTGCGAAGGACCTTCTCTAAATCTTGTTCATTAAGAAGTTCTATGTCACCAATTGCAATTTGATTTTGAGCACAACTAATCCACACATTTACTCCATGGATTTTTAAGAAAAATTTATTGGTGCTGGATTTCCATTTATGATAAACACTATCGTGTAACATGTATGCCTTTTCATTTTCAAAAATTGCGTTTGAATTTTGAAAAGACTTACCCCTAGAAAAAAATAATAGTATACATTTTAAATGAAAATTATGAATTTTCGCCATCGTTTTATTCTTTTGAGAAAATCGACATACTTCCAACTTATTCTCAAATAATGTGCTATTGACGAGCTGCTTTGTTTCAGAAAAACCTAATTTATTTATAAATAAAGGATGAGATACAGAATTTGGGAAACCAAAAATCATTTTAATTTCATTCTGTAAGCAAAACTCGAATGTTTTCTTAGCCAATTGAAAAAATAACCCTTTTTTTTGATGGCTTGGATGCGTCATGGTATCGCCCGATTGTGCAATTAATATTTTTTGTCCTTTCACTATTGCATATAAAGGGAAAACGCCATAAAAAGCAGCAGGTTTCTTGCTTAAACGATCGTATGCTATATATCCAATAAATTTTTCTTGTCCATGACAATTCTTATGCTTATCTGCTATTTCATCTTTTGAAGGAAAGGAATTAAAAACTTCTTTAAATAAAAACAATAGATCATCTATTTTATTTTGATCTAGTTTTTCGAAAAAATACTCTGAATTTTCGTTTTCCATACAAATGTAAAATTATCTGCTTTTAAATTAGACAAGTAAATGTAACCATTTTTATTTTCAAATAGATACTAGCCAAAAATATATATACTTCAAAAACTCTTGCCGATTTTCAATTCAACTAGTTAAAAATTTACTCGGATTTAAGGTACATCCAAATGTTTTTATTCTTTTTTGAAGAATTTATAAATCTATGTCCTCCATACTGAAGCTCTGACTTATTAATGGTATTTGAAATTATACACGTGATTTTCTCCTTTTTAGTAGGTACATTTTTCGTTAAATTATCCACATTAATATGTTCTGATTTTATTTTATCCACTAAAAAAGTGCTGTAAAGCGGATACTCCCATGTATCAATATGAATAATTAATCCTATCGACTTTATTTTTTGTCTATGAAGTTGACTCACACACGCTTTATATTCAGGATACAACTCCAAATTATTTGCAAAATATTTTTTATAACGGTCGTCATTGATCTTGATTTTTGAACTGGTCTTCGATGTTATAATAGGCCTATTATAATTAAAAAGAATCACCGTAAATGCAAAGCCTAATACAAGAATATATAGTACATTCCTCATTTTATAAAAAACCGGAGATTTATAAAATGCAAAAATTATGATCGGAATAGAGCTGAAAAATAAGGGAAGATGCAGCCTAGTATTCCAAGGTTCCCATAGCAAAAGAGTACAGAAAAAAATAAACTGAATACTGATCAGTGATATATAGAGCATACTAATTCTTAATTCTTTATTTTTCGCAGACTTAAAAAACATTCCTATCAGCAGAATGGAAGAAAAAGTAATGAATACCCAATGTAAAAAATTTGGCTGAAAATCTTCATGGTGCTTTAATCCGGGCTTACACGTAAATTTGATATTAAACAAATTGGTTGTAGGGTCATTGATTTCCATCCCGAGCACCAAATGAAATTTTTCTATTAATTTATTTCCAATATCTCCAACAAAAAAAGGATCTAGATGCAAACCGATATTTTTAACTGTAATCGAAATCGAGTTTTTAATTGAAAAGGTAGTGCAAAGATAATCTTCACTCTCTTTTTTATCCGTACCCATTATGTCTGCGCTATACGCATAATTGCGTGAGGTGTGACCGAAATTAATGAGAAAAACCATCCCGATGGAAATAAAAGCATATTTTAGACTACTCCAGTTTTTGTTTTTTAGTACCTTCCCTAAAATAGCAATTCCAAAAAAGAGTACTAAAATCGGTAGATAAATGTAAGCGATTGCTTTAGAAAGTAGCGCTAATCCGACAGCACTTCCAAACATGAAATAATTAAAAAATGAAGAATTTTGATATGTTTTTATGGCGTATAAAATGGAGGTCAAAATAAAGAAACTATGAACAATGTCATTTTGAGTGCTAGATGCCTGCAATAAAGCTTCAGGAATGGTAAGACCTAAAATAATTGTTGGTAAATACATTTTACTTGGCAAACCTACCGCACGTATAATACAGAGCAAGGCAATTATTGAAAACAAGAAAAAACTAAATTGAACCGTATTAGAAAAATAATCATTTCCATTGAGAATATTTACTTGAAAAATAAAATATTCACTTAAACAAGGTTGATATAACTGCCGGATAATATGAGTCGGGAAATTTTCAAAGCTTTCATGATTCATCCAATGATAGGTCCTACTCATGTGGTAAGATAATGAATCCCAATTATTTGGCGGATACACTATTCCCTGTAACAAAACCACTAGTAGCAAGATGGCAGTCGAAAATACACTGATTTTTGTAAAAAAACTAGCAGAACGAAATTTAGTACTGATGAGCGATTTTTTCGATTTTAAGAAATTAATCAACGCACCTTTATTGCGACGAAGACCTATACTTAATAGTACAGAAAATAAGAGCCAAAAACCTAGAATAAATTGAAAGTTTAATCGCTTAAAATAACTCAATACTTCAGAAGAAAAGACAAGTACGCAAGAAAAGACAACAGCCGTAATTATAAAATTTTCAATTGTTCGTTTTTCTGCATTTCGAATTTGCAGCGTAAAAAACAAACTAAAAAATGCGTAAAGAAGAAGTATTGACATAGTATTACTATTTGAAACGTCCTCAAATTTAGTGATTTCGTTTTATTTGTTGTCGAAAAATAATCGATAATCACCATTAATTCCAATAAATTCATCAAATACTATGATTTAAATTACCCTACATCAATTAAAACTTATATTTTTGTTTATTAATTCTTTTAATAAACAAATATATGAAATACCCTATGCGTATCAATCATCATTCTTCCCAAGGCGACAACGGTATTCAAAAGAGTTGATGTGCAAAATGGCTATTCACGTGGGTACTGCTAGCGCGATTTTCGTGACAATTAAAAACAAATAATCTACATATGAAATTATCAGTTGTTATTCCTGCATTGAACGAAGAAGAGAGCATTGCTTCAATTATTGAACGTTCACTCGCCGCGGAAGAATATTTGGTGAAAAATTCCGCCATTACAAGTCTTGAAATCATTGTTGTAAGTGATGGTTCTACTGATAAAACGGTTGAAATTGCACAAACATACGCTTCAAAAATAAAGTTAATCATTTTCGAGAAAAATAGAGGGTATGGTGCGGCGATAAAACAAGGATGGAGTGAAGCAAGCGGCGAATTATTAGCATTTATAGATGCAGACGGTACCTGTGAACCTAAGTTTTTCAGTAATTTATGTAATCTTTTGAATGCTAAAAATGCTGATGTTGTTTTAGGTTGTAGATTAAATAAGGAAAGTCAAATGCCTTTAATAAGAAGAATTGGGAATTTTATCTTCGCTAAACTGCTCACTTTTCTGTCTTCTAAATACGTAAAAGATACAGCGAGTGGAATGAGAATTGTTAAAAAATCTTCTCTAAAAAAACTATATCCATTGCCGGATGGATTGCACTTCACTCCAGCAATGAGCGCCAAGGCATTGTTAAACGAAGAAATTATTATTGCTGAGGAGGACATGCCTTATCATGAAAGAGAAGGCGAATCAAAATTACATGTTGCTAAGGATGGTATTCGTTTTTTGATTGTAATCTTAAAAACAGCATTTTTATATCGACCTCAAATCATATTTAATACGTTTTCATTTTTCACGGGAATCATTTCTCTTCTGATTATGTGGATGCCCATTGTTCATTATATGCGCAATTATAATGTTGAAGAGTGGATGATCTATCGGTTTATAGTCGCTGAATTATTTGCTATTACGTCACTCTTGTTTTTTAGTAGCTCTTTTTTACTTCAAAAAACAGTTTGGTTATCTATTTCGTCCAATATTAAAAATAACTTAAAAAAAGGGTTTGCCGTTCGTTTTTTCTCGTCAAATATTTCAACTATTTTATCTTTTGCAAGTATTATTGTAGGCTTTTCTTTTATTTGGTCAAGTTTTACATCTAGAATTCACACTGGAATGACCAATGAACATTGGTCAAGATATATCGCTTTTTCATTTTTCACCCTTTCAGGCGTAATTATTTTACTTACCAAATGGGGTTATTGGATATTAACCTTGATAAAAGAACGACTCATTTTTATTCAATCAGAAGACTTTAAGAAATTATAAAAAAATAGGATACAGTTTATTGAGGTAAAAAAATTTGAAAAACAACTTATTACAAGTCCTTAATACTGTTGTTTAAAATTTAATTGCTTTTGATTTGAAAAATCATGGATCAGAGAATATTTCTTTGGAGGTAGAAGGATATCTTTCAATTCTGGATCAAACCCAAATGCTGTGGGGAGCTAGAAAAATTACTTTCAAATCTACTACTCTCATATAACCTTCAAATCTACTTCTGTTTTCATCTTCTTACTTTTACTTGATAAAAAGTAAGCAAAAATCAAGGATCTTTCCAAGGAATTTTTTATTGCATTGCATTTCGTAAAATCTTACGTAAATACTTTCCTTCACGCTCTTTTCCGCTGAAAAAGCGAAACGCGATTACGGAAAAATTTACAACTAATTCTGTGGAAAGACCATTTCAATTTCACTTCGAAATTTAGTTAGTTAGAGGGATTCGGTTTCTACTAGATATTGATTATTATCAAGTGCTCGTTGGAGGATTCGGTTTCTGCTAGTTGCTGTTTGAGATCGTTTGTTCGCTGGAGGATTCAGTTTCTACATTGCTCTTTTTTTTGTCTTGAAATAAGAGAAAGTGATAGCTTTCGAGGGAAGAACCAAAAAAAAATTCAAGACTTGGAAAAGAATGCTTCCTTCCAATCAAAAAATGCTACAATAGAGGTGATCTACTCCATTGACATTGCGTAGCTTCCTCGATTGATTAACGCATTTTTTAATCTCCAGAAATCATTATTTTCCTAGGTCGAAAGGAAAGGTGCTTCGGAGATTCCGTTTCTACTTTTACTTTTTCTTGATGAAGAGAAACGCGATTACGGAAATATTTACAACTAATTCTGTGGAAAGACCATTTTTCAACTTCACTTCGAAATTAAATTAATATGTGACTCATTTTTTGAGGTTTTATAGTAGCCCCCCAACTTTTGGTATTGATCCGAAATCCTTCTATTTACTGAAAATACGATATTTAATCATGCAATAAAGTGCTCTGAAACCATCTTTCCAACTGATTTTTTTTCCTTCTTCATAGGTTCTTCCATAGTAGGAGATACCAACTTCGTAGATGCGGATTTTTTTGTTACGAGAGATTTTAGCTGTCACTTCTGGTTCAAAACCAAATCTTTTTTCTTTCAACTTTATGTTTTGAATTACTTCTGTTTTAAACATTTTGTAACACGTTTCCATATCCGTTAAATTTAGATTCGTTAACATGTTAGAAAATTTTGTTAAAAATTTATTCCCTATTGTATGCCAAAAGAACAATATTCTATGCGGTTTCCCTCCAATAAATCTAGAACCATACACCACATCAGCATGCCCATCTAGTATTGGCTTTAGAAGAATATTGTATTCTTCTGGATCATATTCTAAATCGGCATCTTGAATTATTAAAATTTCGCCTGTTGCTTTTGAAATCCCCGTAGATAATGCAGCTCCTTTGCCTTTGTTTTTTTCATGTTTGAAATAAACGATGTTTAAATCGCCATTAGCAGCGATGTATTCGACAATAGAATTTTCAGTATCATCTGAAGAACAATCATTTACAATAATAATTTCTTTTTCAAGAGAGCCTATCAATTCAATTTTCTTAATTTTATTTAAAATAATATGAATCGTTTTTTCTTCGTTGAACGCAGGAATAATTATTGATAACTTTTTCATTGTATACTATTTTTTAATTGGCCGATGTCATCGAAATTGTAAAAACTAATCTGTCGAAAATTCCTTATAAGCTCAAGGTTTATTTCTACTAAAATGAGAGAAGAAATTCTCAACACAATCACTAGATCTTTCTAATTGAAACAAATTTAGCCATAATATTGAATTTCTATTAGAATGTAGTAGTAGAATGTTTATTTTTGATAAAATTTAATTAGAGTCGTATGCCTTTTTTTTCTATCATTATTCCAACGTATAATAGGGCCGAAATGCTAGATCTTACCATCGCATCCATCAAAAATCAAACATTTGAAGATTGGGAATGCATTGTTGTGGATGATGGTTCTACTGATTCTACGGAAGAAGTAGTGATGGACCTCATCGAAAAGGATCCAAGAATACATTATGTGTATCAGGAAAATTCGGAAAGGAGTGCAGCAAGAAACAATGGAATCAGAAATGCACGTGGACAGTATATTTGCTTTCTAGATAGCGATGACCGTTTTTTAGACCGTCATTTATCCTGTTTATTTGAGACCATTACTGAAAAAAAACAACCAGTAGCGATGTTTTTTACAAATTATATGGTATTGAAAGAAGAGGCGATGTTTCCACAGAAGATTGAACCAATCACAACAGATGTAATCAATTATTTATTTAACAACCCTATTATTCCGGCAAGGGTTTGTATACATTCATCGATTTTAATGACTGAAAAATTTGAGGAAGACATTATTATCGTCGAAGATCTATTACTTTGGGTTAAAATTGCTCAAACATATCCCATTTACCATATCGTTGAGGATACAATTCTCTACAATTTACACGATGATAATTCTGTCAACATTAAGAATAAATCAGCACAAAATAGATTAGATGGATTGCATGTGTTTTGTAAACGGCATCCTGCAATTAAAGCAAAGATACCTGCGAAAATTTGGAATGATGTTTTTGGTGAAACTCATTTTGGCTTGATGAAATACTATCTGTATAAAAATAAAAAATTATTAGCGTTTAAGCATTTGCTACTTTCCATTCTGTATCAAAAAAATCATCCTCAATTAAAACATAAATTCTTACTTGCGCTTAAATTAATTTTTTATAGGCCAATACATGAATACCAATAATTTTAAAATAAGAATACCAACATCTAGATTAGCAGCAACACTATGAAAAAAATATATTTCCCGGGTTTAAATGGATTGAGATTCATTGGCGCTTTTGTTGTAATTATAGGCCATATTGAATTTTTGAAATCGTTACAGGGTTTACCCAATTTAATGCACGTACCTTTCTATAAAAATACAAGTGGACATTTAGGGGTGATACTTTTCTTTGTTTTAAGTGGTTTTTTGATCACTTATTTATTACTGAATGAATTAAAAGAGAAATCGACCATTCACATTTGGAAATTTTATATGAGGAGAGTACTTAGAATTTGGCCGCTGTATTATTTTATGATTTTGATCTCTATTTTTGTTATTCCACTTCTATTTTCATTTTTCCATTTTTCAATAACAAAAGCATACACTTGGAGCGAAATTAAATACTATTTATTCTTTTTACCAAATATTTCAAAATCGATGGGAAGCTACATAAATGGAGCTGTGCATCTGTGGTCGATTGGGGTTGAAGAACAATTTTATATTCTTTGGCCTATTTTAATGTTGGTATTTCGAAAATATACACTGATCTTGTTGCTTGCTATCTTTTTTGGAATAACCATTACTCCTTTATTTTTGGGTTTTTTAAATTACCGAACTGATGTTTTTTCAGGGAATGAACTTTTTTATAATCGTTTGAGTTTGTTTATTATTCATTTTAAGATAAATTCAATGGCTATTGGAGGTTTTATAGCATACGTAGTTTTTAAAAAGAAAAAATGGCTAGAGATATTCAAACTTGATTTCATAGAAATCATTCTGTTTGTGGGAACGCTGCTTTTGTGGTTATCTGGGACTGTATTCACAAAATTCAATGATGAAATTTATTCCCTTTTATTTGGTATTATCATACTTAATATTGCTACAAAATCAAAACCTGTTATTACCCTTGAAAACAATTTTTTCACATTTATGGGTAAAATATCATACGGTTTGTATGTGTACCACTGGATAGTAATTTTAACAATCATTGAAGTATTGAAAAAGAGCTATTCTGATTTTAAAGGTGATATTGTTGAAATGAATATTATTTTATATGCCACTTCCATTGCTTTAACAATAGTAATCTCCTACTTATCTTTTCACTATTTAGAAAAGCCATTCTTACAATGGAAAACGAAATTTGATTGAGTTGTATAGTGGAAAATTAATGTTCATTTTGTTCCATTAATTGTAGATTTGATTCGAGTAAACAAATATCAACAATTAAATTTTCATTCACCAAATACTTTACATCTTCCTCTGCCCTTTTCTTTCCAAAAGATAATTTTGCATCTTTCCCGTTCACCACATCGCACAATTGCATGAAATACTTTACTTGCACAGAATTTGCTAATGTCCAAAACGGAAAAGTATATTCAGCATGTGCATAGGGTCTATTTATTAATTCTAGGACCGCTGAATTGGGGGGCATAAACATCAAATTAGACATTCCTGCTCCATGGATTGAAATGAAATGAGTTGCTTGCTGCATTATAAGCACTTGTTGCCATATTGAAAAATCTTCAAAGGAAATTGGAGTGTATCCATACTTTACTACTAAATCTAAAACCTCTTCTTCGTTTTCTGCGCAGCGCACACCTCTTTGTGAACGCGTCAAATAAATTTTCTTCGTATTGGATCTTATTGCATCGGTTGTTTTTAAAGCATAGTCAATTAACTTACTGCTCGTATTTTGAATAACTTGTGGGTTAAAGGAATACGTCCACTTCCGAGTTTCTGGCATGATTAAATGATCAACAAAAAGATGACTATCTGCAGGTATAATCTCCTTTGCAATGTTGAAAGCCTCTAAACTATCCCATACATACGGAATATTTTTCCAGCCTTCTGGTACAATTAATTTAACATCATTTAGCATGCCTGCATTTTCAGCCTGAACTAATCGTGGTAAAAAACTATTAATCCAAAATGAATAATTAAACCACTTAGAATGAATTAACAAATATTTTTGGGGACCTTTTAAGTGATGAGAAACCAAACTTTTTCCCCATCTGCAAACCACATATTTTTCAATAACATCTCGCCAGAAGAAATAGTAAAATGTATTATCAGCCTTACCTCTTAAATTAAAAGCACATCCACCAGCAAGTAACCCATTTTTCAGTACTAGACCATCATAGGTTACAAAAACTTTCTTGAGCTTTTTTAATTTCGGAATATCATTTGAATAGGCAGAATATGAAAATAACAATTCCTTCACTTCATGTGTAGCATTTATTGGAAGTTTGATATTTACTAGTTCTTTTTTCATTTTTTAAAAGTCCTCCTTGTTACATTTATGAACTGACCAATAAGCGGTATTGAATAAATACACATAACCATTATTGATTTATTTGTTTTACCATTATACCCTTTTGGAAATAATAAAAAAGAAGATATGGAATACATCATGGTTTTTCTCTTTTTAGATTCTGACCTACATTTTATTGCTAAAAAATAGTAGCACATACTAATCAAACGATTTTTCTCGGATCTTGGAAGTTTTCCTTGTAA
This sequence comes from Flavobacteriales bacterium, assembly GCA_947449575.1. Taxonomy (GTDB): domain Bacteria; phylum Bacteroidota; class Bacteroidia; order Flavobacteriales_D; family Crocinitomicaceae; genus CAIUKX01. The sequence goes on along the minus strand of CANFRV010000023.1, from coordinate 29,543 downwards.
CTCTTTTCTTTTAAATATTTTCTTTAAATAGAATAATTCTTTTTCTGCTTTGTTGCTGTCACTCATGGTAAAACTATCCTCGGCCGCTACGTATACTGTGGTTCTCTCATTAATATGGTAGATGGGCACTCCTGCTGCTAAGATTCTCAAACTTGTATCCATATCTTCACAAATTACAATCTCGGGATCGAAAGCATGCTTCCCCAACACTTCTTTATGCACAGCCCAGCGCTGAGGGTTAACAGTATAATGCAAAAAATACGTATACGGTTCTATTTCGCTATACACAGGGCAACCTCTTTCTGTCCGAACCCCTTCACTTGTTTCGTTCCAAGAGTTCGTAAAAAAGAATCCTTTGGGTTCATTTTGCTTTTGAATCTCATCGTATAAAATCTCAAAATGATGGGGTAAATGATAATCATCACTGTCCAAAAAGCAAATGTATGTACCTTTCGCTTTTTCGATCCCTATATTTCTACTTATACACCTTTCTTGATTTAGCTCATTCCGAAAATAGTGAATTTTAGGATGCCGCATAGATTCAATAACATTGGTCGTATCATCCGTTGAGCAATCATCAATAACGATAATTTCAAAGTCCTGAAAAGATTGTTCGAGTATACTATTAATCGCTTTTTTGATAGAATGAGCTCTATTGTAGGAGGGAATAATTAGTGAGAAGTATGGATTTATTTTCATTAATTATTCTTTAAATAGGCTTGACATTTATTTCTATAGGTAATCACCTGATTAACTTTTTTATCAAATTCTGATCTATATTTTACGTAAAATTTAATATTTCTTACCAGTATTTTTCTATACTCACTATCTTTTTTAGAAAGAAAGGAGCGGAGTAAATCCCTCAGTGAATAAGCCAATTCCTTTATCCAAAAATTTGTCACACGCTGGGTGCTATCATTTTTCCATATACGCAAATATACCCAAGATAAAGGCCCGTTACTACTCATACCTTCAAGCAACCTAGTCCGATATTCCATCGTCAGGCGATCCTTTGGTATATGGTGCTGAAACTGCATTTCATCCACATACCATATTTCGAAGCCCAAAAGCTTAAGCGCCCAACACAATTCGCTATCCTCACCGCCTGTTGTTAATTTTTTCCCTGTTCGTGAACCCAAAATAAATTGGAATCCCAATTCCTTTGCTTGGTCATAGCCAGATTTTCTAATCCACATCCCCGCTCCATACACGACATTTCGCGTCGGCATCACATTACCAGTTTGCGGCGCTTGCGGCGCACATGCAAAATAATAAGCAAATTCTTCAAACCAATCAGGTATCTCGATTGCAGACACGGCAATACCTCTTCCTCCTAAAATTCCAATTTCTGGATGTTTTGTCAGATACTCCACTCCTATTTGCAGATAATTAGAAGCTAATGAATTATCATCATCACAAATTACTATATACGCCCCTTTTGCAATTTTGAACCCAGCTTCTTGCGCATATAATTTACCTGGTTTTAATTCTTTGACAGTAGTCAGTGCAAATGGTTCCCCTAATTCCTTCCATGTATTTTGAGCAAAATCAGTCGTTTCATCCGTAGACGCATTATCAACGATTATTAATTCAACAAAATCAATACCATCTCTATTTAATTGACTGATGCCTTTTAGTGTTTCAAATAACTTTGTAACGCCATTATAGGTACTTATGACTATTGAAATACTGTTTTTCATTTTGATAAATTTAGTACTAATTTCAATTTATAATACACCTTATCAAATGGTAATACGATTATTTTTTTCACTTTCAAAACAGCGCGTTGCATTTTCTTTTGAAGGATTATGTATTTCGTCTTTGCACGAACTTTATACGTTGAATTTTGTAAATATCTTTGATACAATTCTTTTTTACGTTGTTCAATCGTACCTGAATTTTGATCATTTACTGTTTTCGTATTTGGTAGCAAGCGAAAATTCCCCCAAATTTTAGGATAATATTTCAATTCTGTCACAGATGCAGCTTCAATCAAGAATTCAATGTCCATGTTATGATGGTTTTCTTCGTTGTAGGAACCTATTCGATTGTGAATTTCCTTTTTATAAAAATACGCGGATGGATTAACTGGTAAATAATACCCACTCAAAAGATGCCATATTTTTAATTGTGAAGGTTGATTAATGTATTGTAAAGTCTCATCTGGGTTCCAAACATTGCAATTGCCAACAATAAACTCGGGAGCATCTTTAGCAGAGATAATCGCTAAGACATCTTTAAGTGCATTTTCTGAATAATAATCATCCACATTTAAAAAACTAATGTATTTACCTGTTGCCAATTTAATTCCTTTATTCATTGCATCACTTTGCCCTCTATCTTTTTCCGAAATCCATTTTATATGAGGGTAAATGTCTGCTAACGTAGTTATTAATTCCGCTGTGCCGTCAGTACTGCCGCCATCAATAATAAGATGTTCTATTTCATCTATGCAACCTTGTGAACAAACATTCTGAATACATAATTCAATGTATGAAATTGAATTAAAAACAGGCGTGATGATTGAAAGTTTATTCATTTGTTTCTAGTTGCTGAAAACAATAATTTGTATACTGATAAGCTCCTTTTTTATTAAAATGAGTGCCATCTACAAAAAGGTTATCACTCCATATTGTATCTGATGAATTTACAAAATAAACACTATTTGACAATATTTTCTTACATTTTTTAACATGAGTATTAATCACACCTTTATTTTGACTATTTATTAAACCTTTTCTCATAGGAGATTGAAAAAAATAAAATTTGATGTGCTTTTTTTTGCAAAATTGATTAATACTATCGAGATAGTCGTATTGATATTTTTTTACAATACCAATATCATCATTATTCCACCGTTGTTTTCTTTTTTCAAAATTGTTTCCATCCAATAACACTCCTCCATCAGTATCCATTCTAAATGACTCATAATGCCTATTATCTCTTATTGATTCATTCGCTATCGAAAAATTTGCAAATAAATATTTTAAATCAATGTTGTAAAAGTTATACCAATTTTTGTAACGTGATTCTAGGTATTTTATAATCTCTGAAGAAGAAAAACTTTTTTCATTGGCTGAAAAATCACACATATTTGAAGACATCACTAAAGTCGTAAAATCATATTTCAATTGGTATATTTTTATCAATCTAAACATGTCTTTAATTGACAATCCCCAGGAAGATAAATTCGTATAGGATGCAGATTTTAGATGCTTTTTCACACTACTTGATTCCAAATTAATTAATGCCATGGAAGAACCTACTGCTAAAACCTTAGATTTTCGATCATGAGAAAACTCAATTTTTTTATTAAATGAAAAACTATCTGAAAAATTGGGCGGTGGAAAATTCTTAAGACTATAATTATTTCTCAAACAATACACTATTAGTATGATACTCATAGAAACTATGAAGAAAATACTATATTGTATGATTCGAAGTAAGAACTTTTTCATTAAAATTGAAAATAAATAAATTGCTTATCTGCACCTGAAAAATACAAAACTAAAACGATCACAATTGAATAAAATAACCACCTAAAAAATGTATTCAACTTATCGAAAATCAACATTGGATTGTAATATCTTCTGCCAATCCATTCGATCATGAAAAAAAGAATGATAAAAATAAAAATATTAAAATCTATGTGCCATTTAAGATAACTCAATGTTGCTTGATACACCCATACTTGATTCAATCCTCCAATTAAATGTTTTATAAATAGGAATGCTTCTGAAATCGATATTGCCCTAAAAAAGATCCAAGCAAATGATACTAAACTAAAAGTAAGAATCATTTGAAATACTTCTCTCCAATTTGGGAAAATTGAATTTGAAGCTACAATTTCAATATGTTTCCTGTTTGTTTTTCTTATTACAGATGGAATAATAAAAAGAGCATTTAATCCACCCCAAATTATAAATGTTAAATTAGCTCCATGCCAAAAGCCGCTGATTAGAAAAATAATAAAAGTATTTCTAATCTTCCTGCCAGTGCCTGCTTTACTTCCGCCTAATGGAATATACACATAATCTTTGAACCATGTTGATAATGAAATATGCCATCTCCGCCAAAATTCAGAAATACTTCGTGAAAAATATGGGAATGAAAAATTCTTTAATAACTCAATCCCAAGTAATTTTGATGTCCCTAAAGCAATATCCGAATAACCAGAAAAATCACCATAAATTTGAATTGAAAAAAAGATAGCACCAATCACAAGCGTTAATCCATAATACTGTTCTGCATTATTAAAAATGTCATTCGCAATGATTGCGCATTGATCTGCAATCAAAACTTTTTTTACAAGACCCCATAAGATTTGTTTTAGTCCTTCTACTACTTGCGAATACTTAAATTTCCTTTCTTTTTTTAGCTGTGGTAAAAGATGTGTTGCCCTTTCAATTGGTCCTGCAACCAGCAATGGGAAGTATGAAACAAATAAAGCATAATCAATTATATTCTTTTCAGCTTTAATCCTGCGATAGTATATATCGATAACATAAGACAAACCATGAAAAGTATAAAACGAAATCCCAACGGGTAAAATAATTGATAGCGTAGATGCTTGCACATTGATTCCAAAACTTGAAAATAAGTCAATGAAAGAATGAATAAAAAAATTATAGTATTTAAAAAATCCGAGGAAACCTAGATTAATAGCAATGCTAATCCATAACCATATTTTTTGGTTGGACCTTTTTTTAACCTTCTCAATTTGAATTCCGGAAAAATAGTCTACTAGTATTGAAAAGGTTAATAATCCTAAAAATCGAACATCCCAACAGCCATAGAAAAAAAAACTAGCTATCAATACGATGAAATTTTGAAATCGAATTTTCTTATAATGACCTATAAGCCAATAAATAATAAATATTATTGGTACAAAAAGAGCATATTGCAGTGTATTGAATAACATACTTATTTATGTAACTATGTTTCTTAAGAAATCCTAATCATTAGAAAAAACATTTTTAACCCTTCAATATTCGTCAAAAAATGATTCGTATAATTTATCGTACGCATGTATCATTTTATGTAAAGAAAATTTATTTTCAACGGTTGCTCTTGCGTTTCTTGCCATTTTAGTTTTAAATTCATCCGTTGATTCCCTAAAATTAGTAATACATTTTTGAAATGCAATTTTATCATAGTAGGAATCAATCAAAAAGCTATTTTCTTGATCTATAATAATCTCAGAAATACCGCCTAAATTTGATGAAATAACAGGTAAACCAGAACTCATGGCTTCTAAAATCACCAATGGTAAATTATCGGCCTTTGTGGGATAAATCATTACATCGGCCGCAGCATATAAATCAGCCATTTTACTTTCTTCTGCGATGTATCCAAAGGGAATATGGAATGGCGAAGATTTTGTTGTTTCACCTCCTATCGTGATGAGATAGGTATTCTCCCCCAAGCCATCATTCATTAGTGAGTTTATAAGATCTCCCCCTTTAAATGGATTTGAAGTAGAAAGCTCAGCTGCAAATAATAAGATGAATGCATCCACTGGTAAATTTAATTCTTTGCGTATTTTCTTTTTGTCCTGAGGAGCAAAAATATCGGTATTAATTCCATTGGGTATTACTTTAACATCTGTAATAAAAGGGAACGCCTTACAAAATCTTTCCGCTAACCACTCTGAAGGGCAAATAATGGTGGGTTGTATCTTTTTTAAAATTCTTGCTTTTACTTCTAACAATTTTTGTGTATTATCCACCTTAACAGCAGGATAGGTATTCAAATTCGGGCAATTCCCACATCCTTTTTTCCATTGCTCGCAATTTAATGTACAAGCACAATGCCCTGTCAGCAGCTGCTCGTCGTGCAATGTCCAAATAGTCTTTTTGTGGCGTACCACTTTTGGTAAAATTGAATACGAGAAATAATAACCATGTAAATTATGCAGGTGAACAATCTTAGAAGATTTAAAATGGGTATTTCTTAGTAATTTTAAGGGGGAAATTTTTGAAATATCTAACCATCCTCCTACCTTTTCTAACTCTTCTAAAAAAAGTTGAAAGCGAGAATGACTGGATTGTTCTAACTCAATAACCTGTTGGTTGTTGGTTGATTTTTTATTTACAAAAAAACCTATTTCTTTCGAAAACCTTGAATTACTGAGCAGATCCTTTGCGATTTTTGCAGCACCACCCCCTTGCTCATAGGTGTTAATGATACTAATTTTATTTTTTTTAGAGCTTCTTGAAAAATAAAATAGAGACAAAAACTGAACAATTTTCGGTAAATGAGGAATCAATAAAGTCTTCGGAAATCTCATGTTGTTTTATACATACTCCGAAATTACGACTTCGGAATTTTAATACACTTGCCTTTTATATACTTAGCGAATATACTTAATTTTTGCCGCATCGTCCATGAAATAGTTTCGATTCGAACTGTATTTTTATATTTCTCATACAACACATTATCTAGAAACTTTAATTCGAGTAGTATATTTTTGTAGTGATGGCCTAGTAACTTATTTAATTTAATTGAATCAAAAAATTGAATAGACTCATTTTGTTTAATGATTGATTCCATTCCCGTCAGAATACTAGTTGCTGTTTCTACTGATTGTAATCCTTCTTTCTCTTGTAAATTCCAAACAGCTAACAGATCGCGCTCAGTTAGTTCAAATCCTGCATTTTTTAAATATTCAGTGCGAATTAATTTGCTTACTTCCTTCTGCTTTTGAGCATGGACCTGACTAACTTGAGCCGCATGAAATCTATATTTTATTAATTTTTCACTCAGATTATGGCCTTTTGAAATTGATAAAATCTCTGACCATACCTTGTATTCTTCCGCATGAATGTATTTATTTTCAAAACAGATTTTATTCTTTTCTAGAACAGATTTTCTGAACATCACAGATGGATGACAAAATGGATTATACATTAAACACGCTAATTTCAAATCATCGTGCACTAAAGGATACTCCACATCTTCCAATTTATCTCCGAAAATTGTATAATTAGACCCTAAGAGGCCGATCTCTGGATTCTGATCTAAAAATTCTACTTGTTTTTCAATTCTATTGACTAGTGAAATATCATCCGCATCCATCCGTGCAATATAATCCCCTTTGGAAAGCTGTATTCCACTGTTTAATGTTTCAATTAACCCTTTATTTTCAGCATTGTTTATGAAAACAATTCGATGATCGGTATAGGAATTAATTATTTTTTCAGAATCATCTGTAGAACCATCGTTAATAATAAGAAATTCAAAATTTGTATAGGATTGATTTAAAATACTATCAATTGCCTCCTTTAAAAAAAATTGCCCATTGTAAACGGGCATCAAAACAGTTACAAAGGTGTTTTCCATTCTTAACTTTCTAATTGAATCCAACTTGAAGGAAAAATATCCATCGAAGCATTTTGTAAATTGACATCCAAAAACCATCTTTTTGGAGCAATCACTATTTTATTTTCATTTTGACTTAACCAAGCTGCCCACCAAGCAAAAGTACTATTGGGAATAATAAAATGCTTGCAATTGATCATTAATTGAAAATAACTCGAAAATTTTTCTCCTTTGTATTCATGTCCCACAAAAGTCGTGGGAAAATTTGTCTTCACATTTAATTTACACCATTCAATATCATCCGAAAAAATAAAAAAATGCACATTTTCGACTTTAGAAGTAATTAGCTGTATTGCATTTTCATAATATGAAAGTTCAGTAGCACCGTGTGTGTCGGCAGAATTTTTCACATGCACGAAATCAGTTCTTCTGAAATTAATACACACCGAATTTGTGTTTCGAATTTCGCTATTTAGTTCACTTTCAAACTCATTCAAAGCCGTTTTAAATGTAAATTCCTGTCTTATGATTGCTTCTATCTCCTGAAAATATTTTTCTGATTGCCAGTACCCAGAAGCATAACTGTTTTTTTTCATGACAATCGCAGAAGGATCAAAATGAAACACTTTTTCGTTAATAATGGAAGTATTCGAATTCCCTCCTGACAATAATCTACTAAAAAAAGGTTTTGATCTTTTAAACTCCTCTACTTCATTTTCAGCAACAGTATCTGCTTTTAGCGTAAAAATATCTAAATCAAAATCTCTAAAAACGAAACCCTCTCTAGGCGTTCTATCCAGTAAAAATGCTGTGTCTACCTTTAAATGTGTATTATTTTTAATAGCCAGGTTTTTACCAAATGCATATTGAAACATTTGATTCCCCAATCCACCCATTAATTTAACAACAATCATATCTATTTTTTCAATTCAAAATCAATCATCTGTTGCAATGTTTCTTCTAAATCAATCGTAATTTCCCATTCTGGATAATCTCCTTTAAATTTAGCTAAATCGGAGATATACCATATATGATCCCCCACTCTATTATCCTCAGAAATCGTATAATTGGACCATTTTGTGCCGGCTAACCGATTAATTGAATGTATCGCCTCTAAAATTGACGTAGAATTTTTTCTCCCACCCCCTGCGTTATATACTGCACCAGGTATAGGGTTTTGATGAAAATGCCAAAACATATTGACCAAATCGTAGGAATGAATATTGTCTCGTACTTGTTTCCCTTTATAGCCAAAAATCGTATACGGTTTATCGTTTACTATACATTTTACCAAATACGATAAAAAGCCATGTAATTCAGCACCAGCATGATTAGGTCCTGTTAAACATCCACCTCTAAAAACACCCGTTTTAATACCAAAATATTTCCCATATTCCTGACACATGATATCAGCCGCCACTTTGGAAGCTCCAAAAACAGAATGTTTTGAATTATCAATGGACATGGTTTCATCAATAGAATATTCAGCTCCACTTTCAGTGTAACATTCCCATCTTTGGTCAAGTTCCTCGATTCCCTTCAAAAAGTTAGGCGTATCTCCATATACTTTATTCGTAGAGGTAAAAATAAAAGTTGCATTTGGCGCATAAAGCCTCGTTAACTCTAGCAGATTCATTGTGCCCATTGCATTGATTGAGAAATCAGTGAGTGGCTCTTTTGCCGCCCAATCATGCGAAGGTTGCGCAGCAGTGTGAATAATAATATCAAGCTCCGAAGAATATTTTATGAAAAGGGATTCTAACGCAGCATAATCTCTAATATCGCTATTATAATGTTCATAATTTGAAAAGTCATCCATTAGTGCTTGATTGGATTCCTTTGTAGAAGAACTTTCACCAAAGAAATACGAACGCATGTCATTGTCAATGCCCACCACTTTATATCCCTTGTTGTGAAAAAACTTTGTTGCTTGCGAACCTATTAAGCCAGAAGAACCTGTTATTATTGCCGTTTTCATTTATTAACTACCTACTACAATTGGAAAAATACTTACTATTCAAATTTGCATTCATTACATCTATATTTACATATCTATTCTTAAATATTTCTGAGCTTTATCTACTACTGTTTTTGAAATCTAAGCAAAAAAAATAATATCTTATCTATTTCACTAGCCTTCTTTTTTATCCGTTAATCGCTGTACTGGTGATTTCGTATTTGATTTTACCTTTCAAAAAAGTTGTGCTATTTTGCAATTCATGCTAATGCTAAATTATTCTAAATAATACTTCCGTTTTAGTTTATTGAAAATATTAAAATATCTTATCCTTGAATTAACACAAATCAAATCATAATAAAAATATACAATTCTCCTTCTTATGACAGACTTAATTTTTAACTTTTCAAAAAACTTAAAATCACTCTTAGAGACAATAGAAAATTGCATTTTAAAATAATGAATCCATTTTTTTCTCACATCTATAAAGTTCTGATAATCAAAAGTTGCAAAAAGAAAGTCAATTTTTTTACTTTTCGACTCTGCCATTTCATAATGTTTTTCATTACCAAAACTTACTTTCATCAACACTTCAGGAACAACAACAAATGTTCCTCGAGAAAGGCAATCTAAAACAATCAATAAATCACCCGCTAGTACTTGGTTCTTCAATGTATTAAAAACGAAAGGAGATCTTAACAAACTTGTTTTAAAAATAGAAAAATAAATATCTGACTTTCCAAATCCTTCAAATTGATTCACATACTTACATACATTTTTAACTTTATTAGACCCTGTAAATTCTTGTAGCAGTGGTAAATGATTATCAATATGATACTTACTTTTGTCAAAATTGTGATCTACTTCAATAAAATTTGAATAACCCAATACTACTTTTGAATCATTCAACATTAAGTTCATTATTTTGTCAATAAACGTAACATCCCACCAATCATCATCCGTTGCTCTCAGAAAATACTCCCCTTTTGCTTTTTCAATCACAAAATTAGTATTGTAGCCCCAGCCTTTATTCTCTTCGTGCCTGAAATACGAAATTCGAACGTCTTTCGCTACATATTCTCGGGCTATTTTTTCAACTTCAGGATCAGGTGAGCAATTATCAGCAATGACAATCTCTATGTTTGCATAGGTCTGATTTACAAAACATTCCAACGTTCTTCGCAAACCTTCGGGACGATTATAAATTGGAAGACCAACACTCACAAGAGGCATATCCTTTTGCATCATCTATCCTTTATTTTTTTGGCAGGAATTCCACCATAAATTGCATATTCTTCCGTCTCACCAATCACAACAGAATTGGCAGCTATTACACATCCTTTTCTTATGTACGCGCCATCTAACACAGTTACATTCGCGCCTAACCATACATCGTCTTCAATCACAACACCACCTTTCGAAGGCATATGCCCTTGCACCCGAATTACTTTTGTTTTATCTCCAAAATTATGATTTGTTGGTACGATATTGCAATTAGGGCCTAACAGCACAAAATTACCAAATTTAATACCATTGCCAGAATATAGAACGCAACCAGAATTAATGTAGCAATTTTCTCCAATGACAACATCACCAACACCACCGACATGCTTTATTTTAACAAAGTCATCAATAACGCACCCTTTACCTAAGTAAGTATTCGTACCCCTTGAAGAAACGTCTATTGAAACCATAGCGGCAATAGATACGGATGGATCAAAAAAATTTGCCATTTAAATTGAATTATTTTATCCTTTTTAAATACCCATCAAATCCTTCTGTAATCATCAACTTATTGTCTATGTCTTTATCAATTATGAAACGATCATCCTCTTTTAAGAAAGCAATCAAAGCCGTCATTGGATTGTTCCCAACGTCCCACGGACGATCATCACAATACCCTTTCGGGAAATATTCAACAAAGGTATCAGGACAAACAATGTATGAACCTACATTTACCATATCAGCATACATGCGCAATTCTTCCAAGACATGCTCGTGTGTATGATTTGAATCTAAACACACCAATACTTTTTTGCCTTTTACTTTTTCTTTGATTGAATTAACAATGATTGGATCTACACTAGAACCTTCTATCATTGTAATTCTTTTCGCCATCGGATGTTTTTCTATTTCTTCGCGATTATGTTGGCGAATATCAATATCTACAGCAATTACTTCGCCATGACCTAATAACTCTAACATAGATGAAGAAAAAATAATACTACCTCCATGAGCAATACCCGTCTCTACAATATAATCTGGTTTTAAATTCCAAATCATTTCTTGTAAAATAAGGATATCATTCGGGTATTTAATAATTGGTCTGCCCATCCAACTATAATTGTATGTATACTTATACTTGTCTGCATGCAACATCCAATCTAGAGATTTCTGTCTTAATTCCTTATCGTTACCCATCTCTTTGATGGCTTCCGCTCTTTCTAACTCAAACTGTTTAATTGGATCCATCCTCTTATTTTATGATATTAAATATAGTAGCAATTTCTTTTTTCATTTTTTCTTTACTTCCAAAATCATGCTTAATTCTCACTACTTCATCCCTACAAAGGTAAAAAACGTTTTCATATAAAGGATGTTCTGAATGAATATTGATAGCGCATTCTTTGTTAAATTGTGTTTTATATTCTTCTGAAACCATTTTTGCAATTTCAACAATTGTATAATTTACTCCTGAAGATACATTAACAACTGTATTTTTAAAACGATCAAAATTAGCGCAATAAATTGCGCTGGCTGCCGCCAAATCGTTGATGTCTATGAAATCTCGTTTTTGTAAACCCGAACTCATTAAATTTATTTCTCCTTTTTCTATTGCTTCTTTGCAGAAACAAGATGGTACTAACGTCCAACGATCTGTACTTTTATACATCGGCGATCCAAAAATATTGGTTGGTCTAATAATAATATAATCGATTCCTTTTGTTCGCTGATACATTTCAAAATATTGCTCTGCAAACTGGTGGGTGATTCCGTAATCATTGGTAGGTAATAGTGGCGAACTTTCAGACATATCACCTTCCACGTAACCATACACTTGGAAGGTAGAATAATAGATCGTTTTCTTAATATTATTTTTCAAACAAAAGTCCAATGCATAACGGGTTCCCAGTACCGAAGCACTTATCGCATAACTTGGATCCGCCGAATCAATGTCATTTGCTGCTCCTAAATGAATAAAACAATCGACAGGGGTTTTTAATTCAAAAGTAAAAGGTAAGGTTATGTCTTGATAATAAACTCCAATTTTATCAGAAAAATTTCTAATAAATTCATTTTCTGACCGAGCGATTATTGATACTTGATGGCCTTGATCAAGCAATGTTTTTGTCAGATAACTTCCGATGTATCCTGAGCCTCCTGAGATTAGTATATTCATAGAATTCAATTGTCACCTCCCTCGATCCCTCCTCGAGGAGGGAAGTGTAAAAAATATTAAATTAAGTATATTCATAAGATTCACATTGTCACCTCCCTCAATCCCTCCTCAAGGAGGGAAGTGTAAAAACTATTAAATTAAGTAATTGGGGTGCTTTGCATCTTTTTCTGAAAGGACAACTGGTTTTGCGGCCCATTCGATATTAAAAGCAGGATCATCCCATCTAACTGCTGTTTCATTTGCGGGCGAATATTCTGAAGAAACCATGTAGGCTACTTCACAATCTTCTTCCAAGGTTAAAAATCCGTGCGCGAAACCTTTGGGAACGTACAACATTCTTTTGTTATCCTCTGAAAGTTCGACTTTAATATGCTGACAATAGGTTTCAGAATCTTTGCGTAAGTCAATAATTACATCTTGAATTCTGCCTCTTACACATCGTATTACTTTAATTTCTTCGCAACCGTTTATTTGATAATGCATTCCTCGCAAGGTGTATTTCTCCTTACTACGAGAAGCGTTTGCTTGTACATATACCGTTTCTAAACCTGCATTTCTGAACTCTTTTTCACAAAAGGTTCGTCCAAAAAAGCCTCGTTCATCTTGAATTGGAGTCATGTCAATTGTGAATGCTCCTTTTAATTTTGTTTCTGTGAATATCATCGTATAACTTCTTAGTATGTCCTCCCCCTTGATCCCCCTCCAAAGGGGGAAACAAAAGCGCTACCTATTTTTTAATGTATAAATCTTTGTCTACAATTTCCTTTTCTATCAATTGATTAATCACATTTAAACGAATTAAATTCGAATTTCTGAAGTTTTTGTCATTGAAATTAATCTTTTCTAATCCCTCTTGTAATTCCAATATCGTTTGTTTTAAATTATATTTTGGCTGATGATCTGGAGCAATTTGTTTAAACTTATCAAAATTTACTCTGTATGATCTTTTATCAGGCGCTGCGTTTTCATTGATGGATACCGTAATGGAAGGGAAAACTTGTTTTACAGCTTCTGCCAATTCAAATACTTGATAATTCCACTCATTCGTTCCTGCGTTTACTAGAACAAATGCGTCTGAACTTTCTCTGTTGATCGCCCAATCGATGGCAAGGCCCATATCTTTTACGTTGATTAATGGTCTCCAAGGTAAGCCATCACTCAATATTTCAATATGATTATTTGCTATTGCACAAGCAACAAAATCATTCAATACCAAATCCAAACGAAGGCGATCGCTCATTCCACATGCTGTAGCGAAACGAAGGCACGTCACTTTAAAATCTGATGTTGCTATTTTCTTTAACTCCACTTCCGCTTTCACCTTCGATTTAGCGTAAGCGGTCAAAGGATTAACCTCCGAAATTTCCGTTCTATCTCCTTCTTCTGCAAAACCATATACACTGCAACTAGACGCAAAAACAAATGATTTCACCCCTGCTTCTTTTGCTCTTTGCCCTATCCTTACTAAACTATCGCAATTTACATCGATGGTTACTTCTTCAAATTTGTTTCCGATCGGATCATTTGAAATAGCTGCCAATCCAATAATTGAATCGTATTGACTGAGATCTAAATTCTCCGCTTTACGAACGTCTCCGTATAGTTGGACATCTAATAAATTGTCTGGTGCAAATAAATCTGTCGTATAAAATTTAGAAAAGAAACCACAATCAAAACCAGTAATGTGGCTTTTAGGGTATTTATTTCTTAACAGCTTTGTCAATTCAGGGCCAACATACCCTAAATTGCCAAGAATTAATATTTTTTTATCTACCATACTTTCCATTTAGCTGTTTTGCTTTTCCACAATTCTTCTAATTCTATTTTATCTCGCAAAGCATCCATGCATTTCCAAAAACCATAATGTTTATAGGCGCTTAATTGCTTGTCTTTTGTTAAATTTTCCAGTGGATCTTCTTCCCACATCATGGCATCGCACTTTTCAGGTAAATAGTTAAAAACTTCTGGCTTCAAAACAAAAAAACCACCATTTATCCATTTCCCATCTCCTTTCGGCTTTTCTTGAAAACGCAACACCTCATCGGATTCCGATAAATCCATGCCTCCAAAACGAGCCTCCGGTTGCACAGCAGTGAGCGTTGCGATTTTACCATGCTTATTATGAAAAGCCAATAAATCATCAATATTTACATCCGCTAATCCATCTCCATAGGTCAACATGAATGTCTCATTTCCTACGTATTTTTGAACTCTTTTCAACCTGCCAGCCGTTTTCGTCTCCAAACCAGTATCCACTAAAGTCACCTTAAATGATTCAGCGTTAGAATAATGCACATCGACTTTATTATTTCCTAATTCAATCGTAACATCCGAATTATGTAAATAATAATTCATGAAATATTCCTTGATCACATAGTTTTTATAGCCAAGACAAATAATAAATTCATCGAACCCATATTGACTATAAATCTTCATGATGTGCCACAAGATAGGTTTCCCCCCAATTTCAACCATTGGTTTTGGCCGAATATCTGTTTCTTCCGACAAACGTGTTCCTAAACCTCCTGCAAATATTACTACTTTCATTTTTATTTTTTAAATCATTTTTTGATTATGGTATCGTTGACATGTTGTTATACATTTAATGGGGACGTATGGAAATACGTTTCCAGTAGACGTATTGAAATACGTCTCTGTGCCATTTTATTGTATGATGCCATTTTATTGTATTTCAATGGATTCCACATTTTGAAAATTAATTTTACCCCAACCTTGTTGATCCCACATTACTATCCCTTTTAAATGATCTTTGTCTGTGTATGCAATTTCGAAAAACAAGGTCTTCATTACAATGTCAAATTCTTTTACGCCTGTCACTTCATTTCCTTTTCCTATTGCGAAGTTAAAATAATATTGACCTTTGGCCAATTGATGATTAACTATTTTTAAACTTATTTTTTTCTCCTCGCCTTTTTTAATACTAAATTTTGGATCCGTAAAATGGGCAGCTACTCCTTCTTCTTGTATCGTATAGATCCCAAACGCAACTCTAAAATCATTGATCGATTCATTGCCATACAGCGTAATTTCGACTGTGAGTTCATCATTTGTGGCGTATTGATTGTTCGGGAAATTTTCTTTTAATTCAACTGATTTAACTTCTATCTCTTGAAAAACACCACTATTTTTATGTTCAGCTTTAATTTCTACAAAATTTGAAAAATTTAAACTGATAGAATTGGAAACATACGCATTTACAGCATCAACTGCAGAGCCGTCAAACAAAACCTCGCCATTGTTTAATAAAATACCTCTAGTGCACAAATTTTGCACAGAGCCCATGTTGTGACTAACAAATAAAACCGTCTTCCCTTCCGTAGATATATCCTTGATTTTTCCTAAACATTTATTTTGAAACTCCGCATCTCCCACGGCTAATACCTCATCAATAATCAAAATTTCAGGGTCTAAATGAGCTGCCACAGCAAAAGCTAAGCGCACATACATTCCAGAAGAATAGCGTTTTACAGGCGTATCGATATACCTTTCAACAGAACTAAATTCTATAATTTCATCTAATTTCTTGGTGATCTCCGACTTTTTCATCCCTAAAATCGCTCCATTCAAATAGATATTTTCTTTCCCTGTCAATTCGGGATGAAAGCCTGTTCCCACTTCAAGTAAAGAGGCCACTCTTCCTTTTATTTTAACACTTCCTGTACTCGGTGCTGTAATCCTAGAAAGTATTTTTAAAAGCGTACTCTTTCCTGCCCCATTTCTTCCGATAATTCCCAGCACATCCCCTTGATTCACATCAAAATTAATATCTCTCAAAGACCATACATAGTCAGAATTTCCAATGATCGTCCGGTCATTTTTTTCACCTAATTTCAACAAGGGATTTTCCTTCCCGCGAACCCCACTCCACCATCTAGTGAAGTCATCTCGCATCGTCCCAGTTCCTACAACCCCTAAACGGTATTGTTTTGATAGGTTTTCTACTTTTATTAAAGTCCTAACCATCTTAAAAATTTATTGTGATTTTTTTTATTAACACCTCTCCCCAATTAATAAATCTCGCTTCTATATTTTTCTTAGTAAGTTCAGCAATTAAATATGACGATAATAGAATTAAAATGTAAAGCAGAAAATAATTTGTTAATGCCATATCAATAATGTTGAGAATATGTAATTTATTAAAAATGTAAATTACAGCAAAATGGCATAAATAGATTGAATAACTATTTTTACCTATTGAAATAAAAAAATTATTAACTAATATCTTCGGTTGATAAATATAGACATATAAGAATAAAATACTAAACAATAATCCGCATAAAACTTTCTCATCTAAAAATATTTTAAAATCAGTTGCAATACTAATTAAAATCAAAATGGAATAGAGAATTCCAAACTTAGAGATGCTTTTAATCCAATCTTTTGAATCTTTGTAAAAAAAGAACAGTGAAATTCCTAAAATAAAAAAATAAAATTGATTTATTATATTAAAATAGGTATATTCTCTCCATAAGAAATTATCTGATATCAACTGATGATGCATGAAAAAATTATTAAAGAAATAAGAACATATCACTGAAAATAATATCGTTAAGATTACCTTTTTATGTGAGGTTAAATATTTAGCAAGTATCGGTACCATTAAGTAAAAAATCATCTCAATTGCTATCGACCAACCGCCTGGTACAATGCTGTTTATCCAATATGGGTTAAATGAATTTACAAATAAAAATGAAGAAATGATGTTGTAAATTGTTACCGTATTTTGATCCCCCAGCCAAAATCTTGGACCGAATCCATCCTGAAATAGATAATATAATATCGCTATATAAAAGAGTGGTGCAATTCTAAAGAATCTTCTAGTAAAAAAAAATAAAATCGGATATTTATCAATTTTCGACCTTCTTTCGAAAGAAAGAAAAATAGTAAAAGCACTGCACATAAAAAACAATTGCACACCGTATCTACCAAAGTTAAAAATATTTTGAAAAAAAAGTGGATATTCTGCATCTCCTACTTGAGAAACATGAATCATCACAACCATAAGTATTGCAAGTCCTCTTAAAGAATCAATAAATTTCAATTTCCCAGCTTCTTTCATATTTACTCAGTAACCATTAATGTCTATTCACAGTAATTCATCTCTAAAAACTCTGTGATACTCCGCGCAAAACTCATTTAACTCTGTGGTTAAACAAACTCTGCATCCCTCCCTAAACAGTATCCATAAATGTCTTCTCTGTTCTATTAAACAAAATAATCCCTACAAAAAGAACAACTACCATAAATACAAAACTATATGCTAAATCAAAAACGCTAAACGTACCTTTTCCCATAAACCCATAGCGAAAAGCTTCAATGAGAGGCGAAATAGGATTATATTCTAACACATGATAGGCGAATTGATATTTTTCTTTGATGGAAGAGAGTGGATAAATAACGGGGGTAACATACATCAGTAACGTTATACCAAAAGAAATAAAATAGGTTAAATCTCTATATTTAGTAGTTAATGACGAAATAATAATCCCTAGACCCAATGAAATACCTCCGAGTAAAAAAATTAAAACTGGCAACAAAAGAAGCGCTTTATTGGGATGAATCTCTCCTTTGTAAAAGTAGTACCCCCACAAGCAAAAGAATAAACCCAACTGTATTAAAAATTTCAATAAATTTGAAAAGACGGTTGAAATCGGTGAAACCAATCGAGGGAAATATACTTTTCCAAACAAGCTTGCGTTTGCCGTAAAAGTAGTTGTGGTTGCCATAAAACAGGACTGAAAATAACCCCATAAAGTTATTCCCGCTAAATAAAATAATGGCGCTGGTATACCATCCGTTGAAATTTGGGCAATGCCACTAAAAACGAACGTGTAAATAAAAACCGTAAACAGAGGCGCCAAAAAAAACCAAAGCGGACCCAAAACGGTTTGCTTGTTGATGGAAACAATGTCCCTCTTAACGAAAATGAATATTAAATCTCTGTACTCCCAAATCTCTTTCAGATTGATATGTAACCATTTTGTTTTTGGTTGGATGGTGTGCGTCCAATTATTAATACTTTTCAATTTATTACTGCGTTAATTTAATATATAAAATTTATTTTGAAACTGATCCTCTAACATCTTTTTTACATTATTTTCGATAAATAAAGGAACCTTAACACCTCTTTTAAAATAACAATATCTTATGTTGAACTTTTTAACAAAGGATTCTAAATTATTCTTTCTGCTTAAAGCATACCAATAATTTATAGGTGTCCCATAACTATAAAGAACTTTGCTTTCATGCGCTAATTTATTTTTCATCAAATACACTTCAGGATTACCCAATAAATAAAAAATAGTCTTATTTGTAATTTGATTTAACATTTTTAAATCATTTGAATTGATCCAATTTTCATACAATAACGGTTGAAAATCTTTGGTACTATAAAATTCTAATATGATAATTTTTTCTTCTTTTAATTCAGCAGCAATTTTATTTATAAAAGTTCTATTATTAGATTTTCTGCTACTCTTTACTTTTTCAACTATTGTAGGATAAGCACAAAAAAAGATTTGAAGTGAAAATAAAAAGAAGATTATAATTTTATTTCTTAATAAACTAAAGTTTGAAATCTTATAAAACTCAATATGAAGTAACATTATGAAAATAGAAAAAAACGCAGACAAGTTAGTTAAAAATTGCGCACTATTTAGCATCCCATCTATCATAACTAGAGATATGCTGCCGGTTATGAAAATACAAAAAATTAAAAAAAAGACGGACTTATAATTTTTACAAACAGAAAATAATAAAATGAAGAATGGGAAAAAAAATAAAAAACCAATCCATAAGTCTTTTAAGTGATAGAATAAATGATGAAATAATGCTGGGAAATAATATGTAATTAGATTTGCAAAAAATAACTTTAAGTTAATAAAAGAAAAACCATTTTGTAAGTCATTAGGCAGCCTTGACACTATCGAGCCACTTGTTGAATTGTCTAGTGCATCATTTGTTAAGATATTACTGTTAAATTTATAAAATAAATAATACAAGATCAGAAGAAAAACTATAAAAATTACAAATTTTAACCCTCTTTTATTAAGTACAAATTTGTTTTGAATAAATAATAAAAATAAATACAGGAGCCCCCCGCCATAAATACCTGGTAAAAAACTTACAGAAAAAATTGGGACCATCAAAATAACGGAAGAGCCTATTTTGTTATTACCCGACATTAATAAATGTAACCCTAATAGTAAGAACAAATAAACAAAAATTAATTTTTGACCGAATCCCATAATAGAAAAATTCGAAATGAAAGGATAATTTTTAAAAAAAAACTGATGATGAAACGGATCAAAAATTGACGTAATAAATAAAAGTAATACTGCTAATAAAATTTGATAATACTTATTTACATTAACTAATTTTATTTTAATAATCGAATATAGACCTATAAAGTAAACTGAAAGTAATAAAGGAATTACAGTAAAATAATAACTATTCAAAGTTGAATTTCTAAAAATCTCAGAATAAAAAGCATTTAACCATAATTCTGAATAATGATAGGGAGAAGTGCCATCATACGAATCTGGAAAAACAAAACTCATTTCAGATAAAATAGATTCAAAACCATTTATTTTTAGATTTTCCGAGTACGAGGCATAACAACTATAATCAGGAAATGTTGATTTTAATGCAAGTGAATCGAAGTCAATAATAAATAATAAATGATATAAGAAAAAACAAGAAATTATCACAGTTAAAAAAAGTATTTCTTTTAAAACCACCTTATAAGCAGGACTTCTAAAGACAAAATATTTTCTAAAATGGATTGAAAAGAGTAAGAAAAAAGGGATTAATAAAATGTTTATTGTTTTAAAGTTAGATTGAGTGACAGAATATAAAAAAATTAGAACAATTAAGCCAATTAGATTGGTTAAAAACAAACTAAAATAAAAGTTAAGATTCCTCACTTTAAAAAAAGAGATTATAACTTTCCCAATGCAATAAATGATATAGAAAGATATTAAAGATAAAAGATATTGATTAAGAATTAATTTTAACATTTAAATATTATAATAGTTTTTAATAAATAATTAATTTCTACCAAGGGGAAATACATTTTTTAAATAAAAATCTACTTTATTGCTGTAATAAAGATTGATTGAGCAAAATAAGTAAATGGAGTTTTTTCTAATATTGAGCCAACATTAATTACGGTCTTAATTAACTTTTCAGGTATATTAGGCAATAAAAAATCTTTTATTTCTGCTGAACAGCTTGAAAATCCTGCCTTTTTCAATTTTTTCTTTATAAATCGAGATGAAAAGGCCATTTCATCTGGCTCTAAAAATGTTTTTCTTCGTAAATATGGGATTTTAAAAATCAAAGAAACATATGGATTATAAATATTTGGTTCAATGAAAATAATTTTTCCACCTGGCTTTAGGAGTTTATGCAAATTGGCAAGGGAGTCATCGAGATTGTAATATAAATGGTGTAAAATTCCATTACCAATAACATAATCAAATTTATCAAAAGCTATTTTTCCGCCGAAAGAAGCAGGATTATTAAAGTCTGCTACTTCAAAAGAAAGATTTAAATTTTCATAATTTTTATTGGAAATATCAATAAATTTTTGAGATAAATCAACCCCTAAACAACATGCGGTCGTTCTTTCAGAAATATACTTCAATGCTTCTCCGGTTCCGCAACCAATTTCTAATATGTTCGTGTCAATAGTAAACTTATGTTTTTCCATTTGTCCAATCATATAATCACATCTTCTTTCCTTTCTTATTTTTGCAGCCTTTGTATTTTCGAAAATCTGATTAAATCCTCTTTCATCTTTTATATCACTCATTATTTTGTAATTTTTATTGTATATCCTAAAGGATCTAGATTACTCCCTAAATTAAATAATCTACTAATATGAGCTATAACAACAGTCACTGCTAGTATTGGTGTTAATCCAATCCAAAATGGGAAAAAGATCCATTTTCGGAAACTGTTTGGAATAAGATTCCTAAAAAAAAGAACGATAATTTTAGCGCATATTGATAATACGTCGCTTCCTCTTGGAGTAATTTCTACTGTAGAAAATTTACAAAATATTTTTTCTAATGCACTTGGCGTATAACGAAAAAAATCATAAGGAATGTAATGATATCTTGCTGAAAAAGGTATTGTGATTATCAATTTTGAGTCTTTTTTACAGACTCGATACATTTCATCTATCAAGTTCTGATAATTGTATACATGTTCTAACACCTCAGTACAAATGATTGCGTCAAAAAACTCATTATCAAATGGGATTTTTTCTCCATCAAATAAGGTAATATCATTATTTATATAGTCAAAGCTAGCAGCTTCAGCAACATCAATCCCTCTGTATTCTGTCTCATTTTTATTTAACAAATATCTGTATGGACTTTGTCCGCAACCAATATCTAAAACTTTTCCTTTAAATTTAGGAAGTACTTTTTTGATGTCAATAAAAATTGTGAGAATTTGTAAATCTAGCAGCATTCTGCCATAAAATTTAATTTTCCCTATTAAAGTTACAGGAGGTTCATGTTTGATTGGTTTAAATCCTTCTTCACTATTTTTTTTCATTATTATTTTATAATATTTTTTAATTCATTATTTGTTTCAATTGTTCTTCCCTTTATAATTACTTTATCCCTAATGAATTTTGGGCGAGATTTGGTCTCGTCTACTACTTTTGATAGATATTCTCCAATAAGAGAAATTGCCAGTAATTGAACACCCCCAAAAAATAATACTAACACAATAATTGTTGGAATACCATGCGGTAAGTCTGGATGTAAGAGTTTCATAACAACCTGAAAGGCAATTGCTATAAATGATACAATAGTTAAAAAGAAGCCGAGGTAACTCATAATTTCGAGAGGCACGTAACTAAATGATAAAATTCCTTTTTTTGCCCACCAAATGTTTTTTCGCATATTATTTGTGCTTAATCCAAACATTCTTTCAGGTCTAATGTAATCTACCCCCGTTTGTTTAAATCCAACCCATGCCCTTAATCCACGTAAAAACTGCTCTTTTTCAGGCAAAGCTACCAGATGTTCTACTACTTTTTTGTCAATTAGTGAAAAATCCCCCGCATCTTGAGGTATATTGACATTAGACATTTTACTAAATATTTTGTAAAATGTCTTATACGCAAAATTCATAAAAAGGGAAGCTTCTCTCTTCACTCTTCTTCCATACACAACTTCATTACCTTGCTGCCATTTCTCGAAAAATTGTTCTATTAATTCTGGAGGGTCTTGCAAGTCTCCATCCATCAAAACTACGGCATCTCCCGTTGCTATTTCCATTCCACTTAAAAAAGCTGCTTGTGAACCAAAATTTCGAGAATGTTTTATTGAAATTACATTTAAATCTTTTTCACAAATCTCTTGGAGTATTTTTTCTGTGTCATCTGGAGAGTTGTCATTTACAAATATTATTTCATAATTACATCCTATTTTAGTAAAAACTTCAACAAGTCTATTGTACATATATGGTATAGCTTGGGCATCTTTATAGCAGGCTATAATAGGTGTTATTTTCGCCAATTTTTTCGGTGATTGAAAAGCTGGAATTATAACATTTAAATAGTCAATTTCTTTTTGCCAATTTGCCAATTTGTTTAAACCATCTACCAGGTTAGTTTTAGGATGCCAATCTATCAATTCACGTGCTTTTTCATTGTTGCCATACCATTCAGCAGTATCCCAATTTCTGCTAGGCATATTACCCCATGTAGGATCGATTGAAATATTAAATATCTTTTGACTAGCAGTTACTAACTCGCGTAAAGTGGTTTTCTTACCACTACCAATATTTATAGAGTGTCCTATCGATTTTTCACTAATATTATTGGCAGCATCTATAAATGCTTCCACACAGTCATCGATATAAACAAAATCTCTAGAAGTATCAGGATTCACTAAAGGTGGATATGCATTCGCTAATCCTAATTGAATTATTTTTGGTATCAATCTATCGGGCTCTTCCCAAGGACCATAAATTGAATATAATCTTAAATTTAGACATGGAACTTGATGAAATTGCGCATAAAAAGAGATCAGGTAAGAAGTACTTATTTTTGAAACGGCATAATGACTATTCGGTATTAATTCACTATCTTCTGAAGGATTCGTGCAATTCAAACCGTATTCAGAACTGCTTCCAGCATGCACATACGCTTTTACATCTTTGCAAGCTTCTAATATGTTTACAGTACCATTTATATTCGTCTCATAAATTAAATTGACATTATTTTGCTTGCTATATGCACCATAAGCAGATAGATTAAAAATAGTTTTTGGATCGTGTTTTAAAAAGGCAGAGTCTACTGACTTTCTATAATTAATATCGCAATGAAGAATGTTTTCTGAGGGAATTTCTAAGAGCTTCAACCTCCATGCAGATCTAGGATTATGAGTAATAGCAAAACAATCTGTACGATACTTTAAAATAGTATCTAAAAGATTCGCTCCGATAAAACCACTAGCACCAAAAATAAAAATTGGGCCCTCTAATTGTTGAATTTTTTCTTTTAGTGAATTCATCTAGTTTTCAAAAAGTATTGATATTTCTTTTTTTATATTTTCCGGGTCTAATCCACTTTCAGTTTGATGAAATAATTGGTCACCATATTTACTGCTTGGATACCCCTTTGCGTGCAAGTTCACAAAAGCATCTAGACGAATTCTTTTTTTGGAGATTTTTGCTAAAATGTGTTCTCCTAACCCTCCTCTTTCAACATGTTCTTCAATTACTATCACTTTTTTTGTTTCTGTCATACTTTTTATTAGATTTTCATCTAATTCAAAAATAGGAATTCTAATGATTGTAAATAAATCAATATTTTCAAGCCCTGCAATCGCCTCTAATACATTATGAACTATTGGTCCAAGCGCAATAACTGTAATTTTTCTATTTTCACCTTTACGTATGAAATTTGTATCTGAAATTGAATGACTTTCCGGATATGACTTACCTAATCCTAATCGCAGGTATGCTGGTTTTTTTCGACTTATCATTTGATCCAAACAATAAGAAACATCTTCAAGAAAAGCAGGGACCCAGCAAGTCATATTCGGTAACATACTTAAACAACCAATATCTTCGATTGCATGATGTGTTGCCCCCATTATTCCATACCCATAACCACCTCCGTTACCAACAATATACACAGGTAATTCGTGCATACATACATCAATTTTTATTTGTTCAAAACATCTATATACAGCAAATGGCGCAATACTGTAGGTAAAAGTTTCAAATCCTTTGTAAGCTAATCCTGCAGCAACACCAACCATATTTTGCTCTGCCACTCCAGCATTTATAAAGCGATCAGCCGCAACCTCTTGAATTCGTTCAAAGGCATTAAAGCCTAAATCACCCGTTATAAAAACGCTCTTTTGATTTGTAAAGAGAATTTCTTCTATTTTTTTTGAGAACTCTTTACGCATAATAATTTTCTTCTAATGATTGTAAAGCTTCTGCATACATGTCCTCACTCATAGGCAAATAATGCCACTCGAGTTTGTTTTCCATAAAATTTACACCCTTGCCTTTTATCGTGTTAGCGATAATTAATTTTGGCCTTGAATTTTTTCGAGCATTCAACTTTTTCAGACTTACTAATATTTCATCTACAGAATGTCCATCCACCTCGATGACATCAAAACCTAAACTTTCCCACTTGAGAAAAGAAGCTGAATCACCTAGTACATCTTTTGTAAAACCAAAACCTTGTAAATTGTTTTTATCAATTACAACAAAGAGATTATCAAGTTTTTTAGCTGTTGCAAAATGAGCAGCTTCCCATGTTGTACCTTCATTCGTTTCACCATCAGACATTAAAATATAAACATTATCGGTGTTTTTTTGCAGCTTATTTCCGTATGCAATTCCACAACCAATGGGAAAACCATGCCCTAATGAACCTAAGGCAAACGGAATATTCTCAAATGACTTTGCTGAAGGGTGAGCGCTTAACTTTGTGCCATTTATATAAAACGTACTCAAGATTTCATCACTAATTTCTCCTTGTGAGTTCAATATTACATAAAGCGCACCTGCAGCATGACCTTTGGATAAAATAACTCTTTCATTTATATTTTTTATTTCAAACAAAGCAATCAAAAGATCAATACAGCTCAATGAGCAAGCTATATGCCCTGCATTAGCAATATAATAAAGCGAAAGTAATTTTTCTCTAAGGACTTTCTGTTGAATTTTATAAATCATTTGACATCTTGTTTTAGTCTAGTAAAAAATTGAATTCGAAAAAAATAATTTTTTTTCACACAAATTACATATGTAACTTGGGTAGACTAAACACAGCTTCGCTGATGTTAGTCACATTAAGCACTAATTTTCCTACTAATTTTATTAAGATCAAAATTACAAATAATATTAATAAAACCTCACCTTTTCACAATATAAGAAATAGGAATATTCACTTGAATATTAGCCCCTAAACCTTCTATAGATACTATTATTCTGTATTTTGAATTTGATTCTTCGCACCTAGCTCTCAAACCTTTTAAAGGGCCTTTGATGACTTCAACTGCCTCCCCTTTTTCAATAGTATAATCATTGACAATGCTAATACTATCTGGGTTTGCTAATAAAATTTTTAAATTTTCAATTTCAAAATCCCTTATGATGGCAGGTTTTTTTAAGTATTTCAAAATCCCACATATACCTTGTAATCCAACAATTTTAGTAAGCATAGATTCTTCTACTTGCACAAAAACAAAAGATGAAATTAATGGAACCTCTATCTCCTTTATCCTATCACTCCATTTTCTCTTTGTCTTAAGTAAAGGTAAAAATGTAATAATACCGGCCTCAGACAATCTTTTATATACTTTCTTTTCAGCTCGAGGCATTGTGTACAATGCATACCAATTTATATTTGACATAGATCTAACAATTGAACATCCTTATTATCCACTTTTTCTCTTTCGTTTTTTAGATTCATCTAACATACTGATATTATCCTTCGTGACTAATTTTAAGTCGATTGTTAAAAGTAGAAGTAAAAAGGGTATCAAAGGAGCTTTAAACCTCACCAAAACCCCTAAAAGCCCTGAAGTTAAACCCGCCATATAGGCCATCAACAAAGAAAAGAAAAAAGCAAAAATAAAAAATTCATGTTTCCGAATTAAGTTAATTTTCCGCAAGGCACTCGATCGAAAAAACATAAATGTCAAATATAAAAAGTAAGCACCTTCTATCCCATTTAAAATTAACGTTAAACTCAAAGATTCCCAGGGAAATGGTCTATAAAACCCAGCTAGCACTGCTGGAACAAAAGCACCGAGCATTCCCGTTGCTGAATAATCTGTAATTCCTAAGTCATACCTTTTACCTTCATACGTCTCATTTTGAGCGAAATCTTTTTGAATTGTTGCCGCTTCTTCTAATTTTTCTGATTTCATCAAGCTATCTCCTTGCAAGTTAAAAAATAAAATTGCCACGCCAAATGATAAAATACGAATAAGGTAAAACGCAAATCTATTTTCCCTGTATTTATTTGCCAACCTGGCACTATATGTAAACGCCAAAGCTACTGCGATCGTAGAAACCATAAAACTTCGAATGTTTAAAAGTAGAAAGGTAAAAAAAACGATATAAAGCACGTTCTTATAATTCCATTCTTTGTCTAATGATAATATTTGAAAAGCATGGTAAATGAGCATAATTGCTGAAAAAAGTACAATTGTATCCTTTGTTATTCCCGAACACCAAAAACCCACAGAGGGAATAAACAATACGGCAATAGAAATATTTCTATTTGAATTTAATTTAAAACTATGTACTAATTCAAATAATTTCCAAGATGCTATGGAGGAAAAATAGGCTAAAAGAAACGTGGTAACAATGTAACTTTTAAACGTGAAGAAAGAAAAAATTGACATTATTTTTGAGATAAACCAACTTTCCTTTTCTCTATAAATCCAACCAGGAGGATAGCCCGTACTTTGGTCATATCTAAAGAAATTCTTCATGTCAGGATCCGAAAATAATTCTTGAAAATACAGTGTTGGTGATTTCCAAAATAAATTATTTAATTTCAACCCACCGTCCCAATACGCCAACGTATCACCCCCATTGATAATCACAATGTAATAGATTGCATAAATTAAACTTAAAAATACTCGTAAGGATATATTGGAATTATAGTATTGAAAGTATTCTAACTGGTCATACTTTTTCTTTTGCGTTTTTGCAATAAGGAGCAAAATGACTAGAAACACTAAGGCCCAAGCAATATCCAAAATGGAAAAGTACTCTAACGCAAATAAGTCAGTTGTGTATTTAAGATCTTGTTTCATTATATATAGCTCAAAAATAGCACTTTTTATTTATTTTTTGGTGGTCTTTAAGGTTGAGGTTTAAATTTAGGGTGAGATTGAGGGTGAGATTGAGGTTGAGGGTGAGGGTGAGGGTGAGGTTGAGATTGAGGGTGAGGGTGAGGTTGAGATTGAGGGTGAGGTTGAGGTTGAGGTTGAGGTTTAAATTTAGGGTGAGGGTTATTGGTGGTGATAGGGTTCTCCTTTTAGGATGGTCATTGCTCTGTATACTTGCTCGAAAAAAATCATTCGGATCATTTGATGAGAAAATGTCATTTTTGAAAGTGAAATTTTGAAGATTGATTTTTCATATACTTCACTCGAAAAACCGTATGCTCCGCCGATTACGAAAACAAGTCCTTTGCCCCCCTGATTGAATTTTTGTTGTAAAAAATCAGCAAATTCTGTGGAAGAAAATAATTTTCCATTTTCATCAAGAAGGATCAATTGGTCACCACTTTGCAGTTTTGATAGGATTTCCTTTCCTTCCAATTCTTTTATTTGATCTATAGACAAGCTCTTTGCATTTTTAATGTCGGGAATTTCGATTCGTTCCATTGAAACGTAATGCTTAAGACGATTGAGGTATTCTTGTTCTCCTGCTATTAGAAAATCTTTTCCTGTTTTACCGATACAGATTAGTTTAATTTTCATTTTATTATTTTTATTTTTTGTAAAGGTAGTGATTAAGATACTTCTGAGGAGGGATAAGGATATCTTTCAAATCTAGTAATCACATCTAACTTTCATATTTATTTCTGCTATTACTTTCTCACTTTTTCTTGATAAAAAGTAAGCAAAAATCAAGGATCTTTCCAAGGAATTTTTTACTGCATTGCATTTCGTAAAACCGCAGGTAAATACTTTCCTTCACGCTCCTTTTCGCGAAATGGCGAAACGCGATTACGGAAAAATTTACAACTAATTCTGTGGAAAGACCATTTTAATTTCACTTCGAAATTCATTTAATTAGGGGATTCGGTTTCTACTAATTTCTTTCTGAGATCATTTATTCGTTGAGAGATTCGGTTTCTACTCTCACTTTTCTTTGATGAAGAGAAACTCGATTACGGAAAAATTTACAACTAATTCTGTGGAAAGGGGTTAAAATTATTTTGAGGTGCTGGTATTAAATTACGATTGAAATCCTATATGGATAAAAAAGTAATTCTGTGTGTTTTTTTATTGTATCATTTCCATTTTATTCCAATTATCTTTTGACTAATTTTATTTCATAATTATCAAGATTTATTTGACTCCTATTATACTATTACTAAACATTGTGAGGATTGAATTGGAATGTGGCTTCAGCCCATTCAAATATAATATTCCCATCCAAATCGGCTTTAGCCAAAACCTATAAATACTCATTTAAATATAGAGAATGCTATTCTTAAAATAAAATGATAGTAACTATTATTTTGGCTAAAGCCGATTCATTTGATTTTTTTATTACCTCCAGCTAAAGCTGGAGGCATTTTAAATGAATGGCTATTAATTAACATTT
>CANFRV010000022.1 GCA_947449575.1 Flavobacteriales bacterium | reverse complement strand
GAAGTAAAAAAATCCTTGGAAAGATCCTTGATTTTTGCTTACTTTTCATCAAGGAAAAGTGAGGAAATGAAAACAGAAGTAGATTTGAAGGTTATATGAGATTAGTAGATTTGAAAGTAATTTTTCTAGCTCCCCACAACATTCGGGTTTGATCCTTATAAACCTGCAAGCTATTACTATTTTGGTAATCAGTATATCTCAAAATAAAAAAACCGACTTACTATTTGTAAATCGGTTTTTTTATATCGTTAAGAAAATTATTTTTTCTCAGAAGAACAACATTTTTTAGCTCCTTCTCCTTTTTTACAACATTCTTTTTTTGTTGTTTTTACTTTCTTTTTCTTTTTTTCTTTATCATCTTTTTTTGACACTTCAACTGAATTTTTTGTTGATGCTGCATATGCAGTAGCAGAAACAGACCCAACAAACATCATTAAAGTTAACGCAACAAATACCTTTTTCATAGTCAGATTATTTTATTATTGTTTATAATTTATTTTACTAAAACGAATTTACGATTTATTATTTTAATTCCCCAATTTTTGTGATCCTTCCTTTTACAACATCACCAATTTTAACATTAATTATCGAATCTAATGGTAAATATAAATCAATACGTGATCCAAATTTTATAAAACCATACTCTTCCCCCGCAGTTACTTTTTGATTTAATTGTACATAATAGCAAATTCTTCTTGCCACTGCACCAGCCACTTGACGAAATAATACTTCTTTTCCTGAAGAATGTTCGGTCACAACTGTTGAACGTTCATTATCTGTACTACTTTTGGGATGCCAAGCGACTAAAAATAATCCCTTGTGATATTTCACATATTTAATAATTCCAGAAATAGGATTGAAGTTCGCGTGAACATTCAATGGAGACATGAAAATAGAAATTTGAATTCTTTTATCCTTAAAATATTCTGTTTCTTCTGTTTCTTCTATTACCACTACCTTACCGTCAGCTGGACACATGATATCATTTTCTCCAAAAACACATTGAATGTTTGGAACTCTGAAAAATTGAACAACTAAATAAGCCATTAGGACCGCGCCAAAAGTCAATATCCAAAAAAGCCAAAGCCATCCAGTAAATTGTAATAAATAAAAATTCCCAACCTGAATTCCACTCAATAGCATCATTGCTATGATTATAATAAGATATCCTTCTCTATGTAATTTCATTTATTTGTAATTTGTTTAATCAAAAATAAGAATAAATCATTAACCAGCAGTAGAAAAAAGGCACGGCAAATAGTGTTGCATCAAATCGATCTAGAATTCCTCCGTGTCCTGGTAAAATTGTGCCTGAATCTTTAATGTTTAAACTTCTTTTAAAAAGGGATTCTAATAAGTCACCAAAAATTGCACAAGGGGCAATAATAAGTGCTGATATTATCCAGAAAATAGTGCTGTAGTGAGGCGTATAAAGACTAATTAAATACCCAACTAAAATGGTAAATAAAATCCCTCCAATTGTTCCCTCTATTGTTTTCTTTGGAGAAATTCTTTCGAAAAGTTTAGTTCTTCCTACTAATCTCCCCATCAGATAGGCAAAAACATCATTTGTCCAAATTAATAGAAACATGCCTATTGCTAAAGGATTTTCATTATTACTTTTTATATTTAGTAAGATGATTAAATAAAATGGGATTACTAAATAGAAAAACCCAAACCCCATTATCCCAATATTCAGCAATGGATTTTCTTTTTTTCGCCATAATTCAGTTAGGAATAATAGGAACAAAATAGGCGAAATTAAAACGATGCTATTTCCATCAGGGATTACTTCTTTTGCAGACAAAATACATATTCCGAAAATACATAGATTTACAATAGTCGATAATTTAGTAGAGATACTAATCGCTTTACTTTCTTTGAATAGTTGAAAAAATTCTACTAAGCCAAGTGCTAAAAATAGTCCCATAACTAGCACGCTTGACTCAAAACCACACCAGAGAGCCCCGATAATAAGAGTTATAAAAACAATGCCTGTTAGGGATCTTAGTAACAAGTTATTCATATAAAATCTAATTTTTCGTCTAATTATTTTTTTAAAAATAAGACTCCCGCTGATCTTAGATCAATACGGGAGTCGAAAATTATTTTCCACATTCAATTGAAAAAGCGTTAAATTTCTTCTTGGGTGGTAGAATTGTTTTTATCAATTTCTTTTCCATCTTCATTTTCACTTTTTACTTCAGGACTATCATCACTTGTCGAAGAATCGGATATTTCTGCAGCTTCTTCAGTGGGAATATCAGCTGTATTTTCATCCGCGTTATCAGTTGAAATATCTTCCGAATCTTCAGATTCTAGTAAAGGAGTTTCTTCAATTCCCCATTGTCTCTTTCCGAAAATAGCAACTAGATCTTCTTTAAATATCACTTCTGATTCTAGCAGTTTTTCAGCTAAAGCAGTTAACTTATCTTCGTTTTCAGTTAATAAATGTAATGCTCTTTTATATTGCTCTTCAATTAATTTACTAACCTCTTCATCAATGATTTTTGCAGTATCGTCAGAGTATGGTTTTGTGAAAGAATCACTTCCCCTTGAATCGTAGAAAGAAACATTTCCTACGCGGTCATTTAAGCCATAGATACTAACCATTGCATAAGCTTGTTTTGTCACCTTTTCAAGATCACTCAATGCTCCAGTACTGATTTTTCCAAAAATTAATTTTTCAGCTGCTCGTCCACCAAGTGCAGAACACATGTCGTCTAAAATTTGTTCTGTTGTTGTTATACTGCGCTCTTCAGGAAGGTACCATGCAGCTCCTAAGGAGTTACCACGAGGAACAATTGTTACTTTTATTAGTGGGTTTGCATATTCTAATAGCCATGATATTGTAGCATGACCAGCTTCATGAAAAGCAATTGATCTTTTTTCTTCTTTCGTGATAATTTTGTTTTTCTTTTCAAGCCCACCTACAATTCTATCTACAGCATCTAGGAAATCTTGCTTTTCTACAAATTCTTTGTTTTTTCTGGCAGCGATTAAAGCTGCTTCGTTACAAAGATTCGCAATGTCTGCGCCAGAAAAACCGGGAGTCTGTTTCGATAAGAAATCAATATCAATTTTAACTTCTAACTTAATTGGTTTCAAGTGCACTTGAAAAATTTCTTTTCTTTCATTAATGTCAGGCATGTCAACATAGATCTGACGATCAAAACGTCCAGCTCTCGTTAAAGCAGCATCTAAAACGTCAGAACGGTTTGTTGCTGCTAGAATGATAACTCCAGAATTTGTTTCGAAGCCATCCATCTCCGTTAACAATTGATTTAAAGTGTTTTCACGCTCATCATTTGAACCGAAGCTATTATTTTTTCCTCTCGCACGACCAATTGCATCAATTTCATCAATAAAAATGATGGAAGGTGCTTTTTCTTTTGCTTGCTTGAATAAATCTCTCACTCTAGAAGCTCCGACTCCAACAAACATTTCAACAAAATCAGACCCTGAAAGAGCAAAGAAAGGAACTTGAGCTTCACCAGCAACAGCTTTTGCTAATAAAGTTTTCCCAGTCCCTGGAGGACCAACTAATAAAGCTCCTTTAGGGATTTTTGCGCCTAAATCTGTATATTTTTTTGGTGATTTAAGGAATTCTACAATTTCCTGGATTTCAATCTTTGCTTCCTGTAAACCCGCGACATCTGTAAAGGTAATATTGGTAGATTTACCTTTTTCATACATCTTTGCTTTCGATTTTCCAATATTGAAAATTTGACTTCCACCGCCACCGCCGCCAGAACCTCCTCCCATTCGACGCATAACAAACATCCAAATTACAATCAGTAATATGATAGGAAGTAGGAAACCGATAATACTTCCAAAATAATCGTATTCAGTCTTAGAACCTATATCAATTAATGGTTGATTTCCCTGTTTTAATTGAATGTTCGTTAAATCAATTTTGTCTTTAAAATTATCAACCGTAATAATATCCAATTTATAAGTTGGATCTGTGTTTTTTACCCTTCCACCTTTATCAAATGCTTTTTTCATCGAAGCATATTGCTTTTCATTGGAATTTTTAATGAAATCTTTTCCTTCTTTGTTTAACTTGAAATCGGCTCTATATTTTTTATCATTCTCTACAATGTCGACATGTGTGACATATCCTTTTTCAGCTAGATCAAAAAATATTTGTTCATTAACTGGCGATGTAGATTCACTATTACTAAACATTTGAAAAGCAATTAATCCAATTGCTATAAATCCATAAATCCAATAAATTGAAAATGGATTTTTCTTTTTATTATTGTTGCTGTTTGTCATTTCTTACTAAGAATGTTAATCTAAATTAGGTACATTAATTCTTTTAGCATCTGCCCAAAGATCTTCTAAATCATAGAATTCCCTTGCTGTTTTATAAAAAACATGTGCTACTACGGTTACGTAATCAATCAAAACCCATTCGCTTGTTCCTTTCCCTTCTGTATGCCAAGGTCTTTCTTGTATTTCTTTACGAGCGTGCCTTACAACGGATGAAGTTATTCCGTCTACTTGTGTAGATGACTCACCACTACATATCACAAAGAAATCAGCTACTGCGGCTGTAATATCTCTTAAATCTAAAATTACAATATCTTGGGCTTTATTCTCTTGCATTCCCTCAACTATCGTGTCACATAATATTTGGGAACTTTTTTCTTTACTATTCATCTATTAATTTTATACACTACAAATCTAACTTTAAATTTTATATTTACTCGATTTTATTAACGTTAATATCTCTTTAATCTGTAAAATGATAGGTAAAAAAATAGTGCATATAGAATCTTGCGACTCTACCAACAATTATATTGCCAATTTGATTAGCGTGGGTAATATTGATTTCGGAACTGTAATATTGGCAGATGAACAAACGAAAGGAAAGGGGCAAAGAGGCTCTGAATGGCAATCAAAACCTGCTGAAAATATGATTTTCTCCTTGTATTTAGACTCTGCTAATCTGTCAGTAAAAAATCAATTTATTTTAACTCAGTTTGTTTCTGTTTCACTGGTTAGATCATTATTGAAATTTGGCATCAAGGCATGTATTAAATGGCCAAATGATATATATGTTAATGGTAAGAAAATAGCGGGTGTTTTAATTGAGAATCAGTTGGCGGGAATGATGTTGAATGGTTCAATAATTGGTATTGGGCTAAATATTAATCAAACAGATTTTGGAACACTCAATGCTACTAGTGTAAAGTTAGAAAAAGGGGTATTTACCAGAGTTTCGGAAGTTGCATATTTGATCATTAATGAATTAAATTTTGCGTGGGAAGAAGTTTTAAATATTCAAACCAATAGACTCAACGAAACGTATCTTGAGCACTTATGGCGACTGAATGAAAAGGCTTCTTTTCGCGATACACAAGGTGAATTTGAAGGTATAATTAGAGGGACAGAAGAAAGTGGGTTACTCAGAATGGAAAGAAATGGTGAAATTGTTACCTACGACCTGAAGGAAATTTCATTTGTAATCTCCACTTGATCCCCGTTAATTCTATTGAAAGTGCTCTTGTAATTTTTCGGCCATTTGATTAAAAAGACTTGTTAATGGTTTTTCAACCATCATTTTTAAGAACTTATTTACTTCACCATCAAATTCAATATGTCCATTTGCGGTTTCACCTACTACGTTATTAAAAATAGTAAGATTAAAAGGGAAGGGGGATTTTTCTCCTGATTTCATAAAGATTTTCTCCATTCCTTCCGAACCATTTTGAATCAAAGAAATAGTCACTCCTCCTTGAACTTTAAATGAACATTCAGTTGATGTGGATTTCCAGTCGGAAATTTTATCTGCAGGTAAAATATGCAGTAAGTTAGTAGAATCAGTCAAGAATTTGAAAATAGTTTCTTGATTCGCGTGAATGGCTACTTTTTTACTTTCTATTTTCATCCTCTTTGTAAAATAAGTCTACTTGAAAAGATATTTAACATTGAATAAAGTTCTAAAATTAATTAGACCAAACATCTGGATTTTTTTTCCACTCTTTTAAAGAAGCTAAATCTGCCTCTTGAATATATTCTTGCTTCAATGCTTGCTTGATTAAAACATCATAACTTGTCAAAGTTAAAAATGGACAATCCGCTTTTTTAAACGCTTTTTCAGCCATGCTAAATCCATAAGTGAAAACAGCAATTAAACCTTTTACTTCCAATCCTGCTTCTTTTAAGGCATCGATTGCTTTAACACTGCTCCCTCCTGTAGAGATAAGATCTTCAATAACGACAACTTTTTGCCCTTTTTCAAAGTACCCTTCCACTTGATTCTGCATTCCATGACCTTTTGCTTCATTTCGAACATAAATGAATGGAACTCCTAATTCTTGAGCAATTAATGCACCTTGCGGTATACCACCAGTAGCAACACCTGCAATAACATCTGGTTTCCCAAAGTGTTCTCGTATCGCTTCAGCATAGGCTTGTCTAATAAAAGTTCTTATATTTGGGTATGAAAGACTTATTCTTGTGTCACAATAAATTGGAGATTTCCAACTTGACGCCCATGTAAATGGTTTATTAGGAGATAATTTTACTGCTTTTATTTGTAGTAAAAATTCTGCTACCTTTAACGCTTTTTCCTTATTCAAAATCATACTACAAATGTACAAAGTTTTTATTGAAAACACATCGCTTCATATCGTTGAATCAAAAGATTTTATTCCTAAGGATGTTTTGGTTATTTTCGAAGGAGATATAGAATTAGTTAAAGTTTCTTTATTTCAATCACTTAAGTCAGTAGATAATCATTTACCAATTTACATTGTTAGCTCCTCCCCAGAGTCCACTTTTTCTAAATTATTCGAAGATTTTGACTGTATTGAAGCTGCTGGAGGTATAGTGAAAAGGAAAGATTCATTTCTTTTTATAAAGAGAAATGGCAAATGGGATATTCCGAAAGGTAAATTAGAAAAGGGTGAAAACTCTGAGGTTGCTGCAGTGAGAGAAATTGAAGAAGAATGTGGTATAAGTGGGCATGTCATTGAAAATATGATTGGAATTACGTATCATACCTATGAGTACAAAAGAAAGCCTGTTATAAAAAAAACGTATTGGTATGAACTAAAATACGATGGAATAAAACAGACATTTCCGCAAATAGAAGAGGGGATTACAAAAGTAAAATGGTTTAAGCTTGATCAAATTTCAAAGGTTAAAAAGTGTACTTATTTGTCAATTTTAGAAGTTATTGCTACCTATTTTGAACGTAAATAAAATGTAGCATGGTATTTGTTAAATCGAATTCGTGTTTTAGGATGTGATTTTTTTGTTAATTTAATCTTAGAATAAAATATTTATCGTAATCTTGTAATTAAAAAATAGAAACTATGAAAATTATATTAATGACTGTTGCAATGTTTTCTTTTACTGCAATTTTAAATGCGCAAGAAGCTGCGAAAAAAAAGGATAGCAAAGAAGTCGCAACTAAAAAAGCGGCGACTCCTAAGAAAAAGACAGGAATAACCTTTACAACGTTAGAGATTAATAGACCAGCAATACCTTATGATTCTCAAGAATTATTCATATTTGAATTCAAGAATACTGGAAAAACACCTTTGATTATTAGTAATGTTCAAACGAGTTGTGGATGTACAACTGCTGAGAAACCAACAGAGCCAGTTCTCCCAGGAAAAAAATCTAAAATTTCAGTGAAATACGACACGAAAAGAGTGGGTGATTTGCACAAAACAATTACAGTTACGACAAATGTAGGGGAACCAATAGTTTTGACTATAAAGGGAAAAATTCTACCTCAAGATCCTGCTGCAACGCCGGTAACTGAACCAGTTAAAAATTAACAAATAAGAAAATAGTAGAAAATGAGAAGTGATTTTTTACTTCTCATTTTTTTTGTTTTAGATTTTAGAAGATGTCCTTTATCTTACTTTTTAAACGAAGCTTTTTAATTTCCATCCAATCATTTCTTGCAGTCACCAGTTCGGTGTTGGCGGACAATGCTTGACAAATCTAGTTCTAGTCTTGAATAACTTTTCCCGTTTAGTACTGAGAAACAAAAGTTTATATTTAGAATTGAATCTTATAAACAAAATTCGGTAAAAATGGTAATTGATATGCTGTGTTCATTGAATTTGTAAGTGGATTATATCTCTGTGCAAATACATTTTTGTGATTGGTGACATTTTGAATATCTAATGATATTGTTTGAGCTATTTTACGTTTTTTATTGTTAATTACGTATCCGATTTTAAAGTCAATCCTAAAGAAATCAGGATTTCTTTCTGAATAGGAGTAGGCATCACCTTTTAGAATTTGAACACCTGCAGATTGAGAAGCGGCAAGGTCAACAGGGGTGAAGTATCGCCCACCTGCTTGCGTTAACTTCATGTCAAATGATAATCGATTTTGTTTTTCTGCCCCAATCTTAAATTCTTTACCAACTAATATATTATAGACGAATTGTCCATTAAAACCAGTATTATATTCGATATTGTCGCTGCCTTTATATTTAGATTCATAGATAGAGCCAGTTGCTAATCCGTAGTATCCTTTGCTGAAAAATTTCTCAATCGTGATCTCTGCACCATAATTCGTTCCCGTTCCAGTATTTGTTAAATAACCGGTTTCATTTGGAAAAAAACTAGCGCCTGCATTCAGCATAGAATAACTGCTAGGAGTTGCCGTTACTGGCACGTTGTATAAATTTTGGAAATAGACTTCGGTCTTAATTCTCCAATCTTTTATTGGGAATAATTCATACCCCAAGACGTAATGCATACTTCTAGTAAAATCCAAATTTTTATTAGTTTGCACATAACTCCCGTCTGCTTGAACAGTCCTGTAGAAGTAAACATCTGTTGGTTGCATCTGGCTGTGCATTCCATATCCAGCACTTATAGTACTTTTTTCTGTTAATTGGTATTTTATACCCATTCTTGGTTCTAAT
This sequence comes from Flavobacteriales bacterium, assembly GCA_947449575.1. GTDB lineage: Bacteria > Bacteroidota > Bacteroidia > Flavobacteriales_D > Crocinitomicaceae > CAIUKX01. The sequence goes on along the minus strand of CANFRV010000022.1, from coordinate 58,794 downwards.
GATTTTGACTTATTCAACGTTAAATACTGTGAGTGCAGTCCAATATTTAATGTTAATCTATTTGAAAAACTATATTTTGCATGAGCATATCCTTGTAGCAAAGAAGTGTAGTTGCTGTAATCCCAAATTTGAACCCAATCAGGAGTAAAACTTCTGCTTCTGTAGAAAAGGTTAAGATTCAGAACTTCTTCAATAACTCCAACTTTAACAAATAATTTAGAACTTATTTTTGAGTTGAAGGAACTGTTGATCGAATGTCTAATTTGTGATGTTGTATTTTCAATGACTCTTGTTACGGATTGATCTGCTTTTTTAATTGAATCTTCATCATAATTTGAAGCAGAATACGTTGTTCCAACGACAGTTTTAAAATAAGATTTGTCATTTACTCTCATGAAATGGCTAAGACCAAGAAGACCTAATTTACTTTGGAAATAGCTATCTCGCGTTGGATTAGCAAATAAATCTGTGCTATCAATCTTAGCATGATTAAAGTCAATATGGCTAACACCTCCCAATCCAAATAAAATAAATTTTCCGTATTTCGTATTTCCACCAGTGAATTTAAATGAAATATCTTGATAGAATGGGGTGGCTGTAGTTCCAATTGGGATACCCACGGCTTGTGCGACACCAGCAAATGAATAACGATAAGCAACAACATAGGAAGATCCTTTCGCTTTGTTAATTGGACCTTCTGTCATACCTTCTATTCCAGTAAACATTCCAATTTGAAAAGTATGTTCTCGTGTATCTGAATTCCCTTTCCTAAAACCTAAATCAAAAACACCAGCATTCGCATTTCCGTATTCTGATGGAAAAGCAGAAGTGAAAAAATCTGAATTTTTTAAGAGATTTGTGTTGATACCACTAACGGGACCTCCAGTAGTTCCAATCGTTGAGAAATGATTCGGGTTTGGGATGTTTAATCCTTCAATTCTCCACAAAACTCCCGTTGGCGAATTTCCTCGTATTACAAGGTCATTTCTAGAATCATCAGGAGAACTAACCCCCGCGAAATTGGCAGCTAATCGCGATGGATCTGCTCTTCCTCCAGCATAGCGGTTTACTTCTTCTGTGCTAAAAGATCTTGCGCTTACACTTGTCATTGTATTTACCGTTTCATTCTTTTTGACACCTGTAACGATTACTTCGCTCAGATTTGTACTATTTTCTTCCATAGAAATATCAAGTGAAACTTCTTTTCCTGCTGTCACAACAACATTTGGAATCATTATTTCTTTGTACCCTGAAAACAGCACTTGAATGTCATAACGCCCAGCTAGAATGTTCGATAATTGAAATAATCCATTTACATCTGTGATTGCTTTCTGAGCTGGATCTGTTCCTATTATAGTTATAATTGCTCCTGGAAGTGTTTGCTGAGATTGTTTATCAACGACAGTTCCTCTTATTGTTTGTCTATTTGTTTGACCAAAAGTGTTTCCAGTTAGGGCGATCAAAAAAATACCAATCGAAATAATAAGAATTTGTTTCATTTTTTATTAATTTATGAAGCAAAGATATACAGGACAGGAGAATTACCATTCATAAATTGGATGAGTTGCCAATATTTATAGATAAACCGCCGTTGTTTGATTACAAAAATTCAAATGATAACAATGCAATGAATTTTGCAAAGACTTTCTAACATGTTCCAGCCTTATTCATCGATTTTTTTAACCTAAAAATGTAACATGAACCGGAAATTTTTGAAGGTGATATTGTAGAATACTGATAAGAGTTTTAATATTCCAACCCTCATTATTTTCTATTTCAAATATTGTTGAATTTCTTCATTTGTGAATTCAACGGAGGTATATCCGTATAGATAAAAGCAGGTTTCATTTGCAAAATCAAAGGAAGCGTAAAAAGTAATTTTACCATCTTTAAATTCAATCCCTAAATTTTTAAAGTCAAACATAGGAGGAGTGCTGAGTTTAAAGCATTTTGGATCTGCTTTGTAGGCGCTTTGATAATCTTTTTGAATCTTTTGATTGATAACAGTTAACAATTCTTGTTTTTTATCATTAAAAAGGTTTACGTTGCTTGATTTTTGATATTCCCCTTCGATTTTTTGAAAAAGTTCAAAAGACCAAGAATATCTGTTTTTTTCATCTGGAACACCAGTTATGACAGATTTGAAATCTTTGAAATAAAAAGTCTCTATCTTAGTGGGTTCGATTTTAGTTTTTTTATTTGCAGTTGCAGCTTTAAGAGAATCTGTGATAAAAGTATTTTGTTCACTTAATTTCGAAATCAGATGAAAGTATTTCAAAGAATCTACGTTTTTTTGATTGATTTGATATTGTTGATATTTAATTATTGATTCGCTTTTTGTAATAGAATCTTTATACATGGCTAGTTCAGAATACAATTCATCATTTTTCTTGTGCGCAGCAGCTATTGCTGTAATGTTTTTATCAATTTCGGCATGTAAAGTATTTACTTCCATTTTTTTATCATCGATTGTATCGCCAAGAGATTTAATAACTAATTGAAGACTGTCCATTTTATGATTCAAAAGTAGAATTTGGTCTTTTTTTGACTGTGCTACTAGATTGTTCGAAAAGAAAAGAATTGTAAAAAGAATACAAATTGAGTTTATGATACCTGATGCTTTCATTTTTTTCATTTTTAATTGTCATTTGAAACGGCCATTCTTAAAACGAATTCTTTTAACTCCTTTTATTACTAAGGAATAGTAACGTTTTTTACTCTTGACTTATTTCAATTAAATAATATATTACTGCAAATATAACAATACAAAAAAAGCTTTCAATTTCTTGAAAGCTTTTTTTTGTGGGAGATGAGGGATTCGAACCCCCGACCCTCTGCTTGTAAGGCAGATGCTCTAAACCAACTGAGCTAATCTCCCAAATAAAACCTCTTTTGGTTCCTTTTATTGCGAGTGCAAATATAAGGTAGTTTTTTATATTTGCAAGTGATTTTTTGATAATTTGTTAAAAAAAATCGCTTATCAGAAAAAAGCTCCCAAATACAAGAATTGTATCTTCTTTGTTTGCAGAGTCTTCAGCTTGTTTTAAGGCTTCTTTTGGATTTTTAAAAAACTGGCCAGATAGCTTAAATGCTTTTGATTTTGCTTGAAGTTCTACCATCTTTGCGCTTCTTTCATTACTAAATTCTGTGAAATAATAGCGTGCTTTTTCTGGAAATAGGGTAAAAATTGACTTCAAATCTTTGTCTGAACTCGTTCCGTATACGATGTGAAGATTTCCGGAACATAAATTCTCAATACTTTCCAAAGTAGCTTTTATTCCATCAAAATTGTGAGATACATCTATAATTGTTAATGGAGAATGATTAATAATTTGCATTCTACCCCTAAAACCAGTATTTTTTGAAATATGTTTTAGACCATTATGAATGTGCATCTCGTCAATAGAAAAACCAATTGATCGAAGTATTGGAATGACCGTTTCTATTATTTTAAAGTTCTTTTTCTGATACTCACCTATTAGAGGAAAATCTACTGGAATTGGAGTAGTAATTTCTTCCGCAAAAAATAGTTCGCTTTTATTTACTCGGGCAATTTCTTCAAATACGGATTTTGTCTGCGAGGTAGTTTCTCCAACAATCACAGGAATGGTAGTTTTTATGATTCCTGCTTTTTCGAAAGCGATTTTTTCAACAGTATCACCCAGGAAATTAGTATGTTCTAGTCCAATGTTGGTAATTATCGATAGGATAGGAGTAATGAGGTTAGTTGCGTCTAATCTACCACCTAATCCTGTTTCAATGACGCAAATTGTACACTTTTTTCGAGAAAAAAATACGAGCGCCATTACCCAAGTGATTTCAAAAAAAGAAGGTTCAAAACTGAGATTCAATGACTTTAACTCTAAACAAAAATCGATGACATCAGCCTCTGAAATCATTTCTCCATTAACTCTAATTCGTTCGCGGAAATCTTCAATATGTGGTGAAGTAAATAACCCTACTTTTTCACTTGATTCTTGAAGTATAGACGCGAGCATGCTAGAGGTAGACCCTTTTCCATTGGTGCCAGCTATATGAACAAATTTTAGATGATTTTGAGGATTATTAAAATAGGAAGCTAAACGTGAGCAATTTTCTAAATCTGGTTTATAGGCAGCCGCCCCGATTTTGTGATACGCAGGAAATTGTTTAAACAACCATTCGATTGTTTCTATGTATTCTCTATCTTGCACGAATTTTTACCGTAATAAATCCATCCTCAATTCTCGCACCTGGCTTTTTATTGTACCTCGTTTGAGCGATTGTTGCAGCTATAACTTTATTAATAATCTGAGGGTTTGTAGTTGTTGATTTAACAGTGCTAAATGCGGATGTAACATTTCCATTTTCATCAATTTTTACTTTTAAGTAAATAGTAAGATTAACGTCTGATATAATATTTTCGACGTTAGGATCTTTGATTCTAACTCTTTCAGTAGTTCCCTTGTTTCCATTACCAGTCCCAGTTCCATTATCTTTTCCAATACCTAAACCATTACCGGACCCTTTTCCACCACCTTTTCCCGTTCCACTTCCTCCATCAGCAGCAAAAGGATTATCAGATTTTTGTGTACTAGTAGCTGGATTATTAGATTTTGTGGCAGTTGTTTTATTTGATTTCCCTTTACTTTCTAAAGCTTCTTCTCCATGCGTGTTAGTAAGCATGCTGTTGGTTTGAGGTTGAGGGACAGGATTAACTTCGTCATTCGTCGGCGTTCCACCACCACCACCGCCTTTTTCTCCTTTTATTTTCGGTGTCTCATCTAAAATTTCTAGGGGGATTTCATCCGCTATTTCCATCATTTGTATGGGAGGATTATTCCTATCAATTGTAACAAAAATTAAAAGAAGAAAAATGATCATTAATGTCAGGGCAGATGTTATTGCTGCATTTCTCTTATCATTATAAACGTTATCAATCGTTGCCATAGTTCAATTGTATTGATTAAAATACGCTAAAAAATAGTTTGTTATTTATATACTGTACAATTTTTATTTTGTTACAATAAAATCAGCTTGCTTTAGTTGCAATAACAAATTTCATGTCATTTTTAATTCCAATTTGAAGTACATCTATTAAGCTTTGAACCTGCATATCGAATGGGATTCTAACCACAACGGTTTTATCTCCTTTTTGGGTTGTCTTTTCAATTAGCTTTTCCTCTAATTGATCAAACGGTACTTCTTCCTTATCAATAAAGAATTTTTTATCAGATGTTACAGAAACAGTTAAATGCTGTTGAGGTTGAGCTTCTGGATGATCTGCTTTGGGTAAATCCATTTTGATAACATTTGGATTCGCTAATGTCGAGATTATCAAGAAAAATAGCAGCAAAAAGAACATGATGTCACTTAATGCAGATGTTGCTACTTCAACGTGAAATCGTTTATTTCGTTTTATCGCCATTGTTTGGTCTTTGAATAATATTTACAAAATCTAAGTTTACTTTTTGTACCTTCAATGAAAAATTATCAATCATCCCGTTTAATAAGTGATACGCTGCAAATGCTATAATCCCAACAACTAATCCAGATCCACTTGAGATCATTTTTTCATATAAACCACCAGAGATATTTCCGATACTAACATTTTCAGTGATAGAGATTTTATAAAATATTTTGATTACTCCCGAAATTGTACCAATAAAACCTAGGGTAGGAGCTATCCCTGCAATTAAACCTAAATGCCCAAGACTGCGCTCCATCTTCGCAATTTCAATATTAGAAACTTTTTCCATGTTTGATTCTATTTCTGAAACAGGTCGTCCAATAGTTAAAATACCTTCCTTCACAATTTCGCCAATGGATGAGTCATCTCTTGTAGCAACTGAAATTGCATTATTGATATTCCCTGAATTTAAATTTTCACGCACACCATCTAACAAGTTAGCGTTAAATTTTGAACATCTTTTTATATAAAGATATCTTTCAACCATCACAAATATCGAATAAAATAATAGCAGCGCTATTGGTATAAGAAATATACCTCCCTTTGTTATAAATTCAAAAGCGGTCATGGAACTTACAACAACAACAACTTTCTCAGTAGCTGCAGGCACTGCGCTCTCTGTAGTTTGAGCAACTGCTGATCCAATAGTTAAAAGGAAAAGAGCCGCAATTGAATATTTAAGATGTTTCTTCATTTTTTATTTAAAAAAGTTTTAACTACGTAAAATTATGGTTTATTTCATATCTCTTTTTGGTGTTGGGACATAGTTTTCCACATCAATTTGTTTTTAATGATGTTAAGATATTTTAAAAAGAATAATGGATGTTTTGATTATTTCATTTTTAAGTAAACATCAAGACAGATAGCCCTGCGAAATATCCTAACGCTGCGAGCATTGAAATATTTTTCAAATACCAAAAAAAAGTTATTTTCTCCATACCCATCGCTACAACACCTGCAGCAGAGCCAATGATTAAAATACTTCCACCGGTACCCGCTGCATAAGCGATGTAATGCCAGATATTTGCATCAACACCTTCATGAAACATACCTAAACTTGCCGCAACCAATGGTACATTGTCTATTATGGCCGATGATATACCGAGTAGCGCTACGAATGCTTTTGGTGATAGTTGTGAACTTACACTTTGGCCAAAAGAAAAAATTAACCCTAGTGTCTCCAAAGCAGCTACGGTCATCAGTATCCCCATAAAGAAGAGAATCGAAGGCATTTCAATTTTGCTCAAGGCTTTCATGGTTGGCCCGTTTCCAGCGGAAGGGTTTGGTTCTGAAGAATCAAATTTTGATAAATTCATTTCTCTTTTAGTGATTATTTCAGCTATTAATGCAAAAATCGCTAAGGAAAGCATCATTCCAATATACGGCGGTAGGTGTGTAATCGTTTTGAAAATAGGCACAAAAATCATTAAAAACAGTCCAGATAGTAGCATGAAAAAGCCGAATTTACTATTTTTTTGATCGTTTTGATTAGATGAAATTACTCCTTTAAACGCAGGTAAAAATGTGCAAATAAGGGTAGGTACAAGAACGCTAACGATAGATGGAATTGACAATCTGAGAATTAAATTCGTAGAGGTTACTTTACCCGCCATCCAAAGCATTGTGGTTGTGACGTCGCCAATAGGAGTCCACGCTCCACCGGCGTTGGCACTAATAATGATTAGACCTGCAAACCACATTCTATCTTTCTGATCTGAAACAATTTTTCGAAGTATACTTATTAAGACAATTGTTGCTGTTAAGTTATCGATGATTGCGGATAGACAAAAGGCAAGAACGACTAATATCCAAAGTAAACTCTTTTTACTTTTTGTTTTGATGAGTTTTTTTATAGCATCAAATCCTTGAAAATAGTCAATCATTTCAATAATGACCATTGCACCCATTAGAAAAATCAGGATTTCTGCTGTTTTTCCAAAATGATGGAGTAAAGTTTCTTCAAGTATTTTTGTTTTTTCTAGGTGGGGAAGGAAAGTAAAGTTAGGAATTAATTCAGACGAGTTAGGGTTTATCCAGTGAGGAAAGCTATCTATGCCTAGCGCAATTGACGCCCAGCACAAGCACATCATCAATAAAGCAGGGATTAGTTTATCAATTTTTAGGCTATGCTCCAATGTTATTGAAACATAGCCTAAAATAAATATGATTACTATAAATGTTATCACTAAAATAGATAAGCCTTACACGAGTTGTTTTAAAGCGATCTCGAATGCTGCTTTTGCTATTCCCGTTTTGCTAGGATTATTAGAGTGCGTATTTTTTAACGCATTATAAATAGTTGAACTTGTATCTTCAAAAATTCCTTTATCTGTAATATCTTTTAAGTCATTACTCATTAAATAAGCAAAAACTCTCGCCATTCCACAATTTGAAATAAAATCAGGAATGATAGAAATACTATTATCTGCTGAGTCTGCGATTGGTCCAAAGAAAATTTCCGGGTCTGCAAAAGGAACGTTTGCACCAGAAGAAATTACTTGAATCCCGGCTTTCTCCATTCTTTGTAGTTGATCTTTCGTGATCATTCTAGATCCAGCGCAAGGAATAAAAACGTCTGCATTTATATCCCATATTTTAGAATTTACTTCTTCATAGGATAAAAGCTTTGAATGAACAAGTTCATTTCCATTTTTATTTAAGAACAACTGCTTGATTTCTTCGAATGAAAATCCTTCTTCATTAATTAAACCTCCAACTCTATCTATAATACCAACAATTTTGGCTCCTTGTTGAGAAAGATAATAAGCACCGGCTGAACCAACATTTCCCCATCCTTGTACAATGATTTTTTTGCCCTGAACAGATCCTCCCCAGATATCATAATAATGTTTGATAGACTCAGCAACACCATATCCTGTAATCATATCAGCAACAACATATTTTCTTGCAATATCTGGAGAGAAATTTAAATCTTCCAGAACCTTTAATACGCCATATCTTAATTGACCAATACGATTTATTTTTTGTGATTCTCTTGGTTGGAAATGCCCGTTGAAAACTCCTTCTTGTGGATGCCAAACACCACAATTTTCAGTCATCGGAATAACTTCGTGAATTTCATCTACATTTAAGTCGCCTCCAGTTCCATAATAATATTTTAGCAAAGGAGTCACTGCTGAATACCATCGTTTCAAAACACCTTCTTTTCTAGGGTCTTTTGGGTCAAAATTAATTCCCGATTTCGCGCCACCAATTGGGGGTCCAGCAACGGTAAATTTCACTTCCATTGTTTTTGCAAGTGACTCAACTTCTCTTTTGTCTAGACCATTACGCATTCTAGTCCCGCCTCCTGCAGCTCCACCTCTCAGTGAGTTAATAACAACCCAACCTTCCGCTTCAGTCTCGGAGTCTTTCCATTCAAAAACTATCTCAGGTCTTTTATTTTCAAATTTTTCAAGTAAATCTTTCATTTCGCTCTTTTATCTAACAATACATAATGGGCAAAGATAGTAAAGAATGAAGATATATATCTTGTGGTTAGGTAGTTTTTAATTCCTTGAAGTGAAGAAATCGAGATTTAACTCTTTATTCTTAGTAATTTTTCACTTTTTTCATGTATAATTCTACAAGCAAAAGAATGTGAATGGTTAAAATTTGTGGTAAAAAAAGGGTAAAAAAAACCTGACTTTAAATAAAATCAGGTTACTATATTAAAAGCGTTTGTCTTATTTATAAATCATCTGGAAGATTTATTTCTTTGTACGTTTGTTTTTTTGGTTTTAATTTGTCGATAAAAACAACTTTAAACTTTTCTCCATCTGCAGTTAAAATTAATTCTGAAATACCGTTTGTAATTGATGGTGGTAGTTTTTTTGCATTGAAGAATTTTTTATCCATTAACTCATATGTATTATCTTCAAATTGCAAGAAAATAGATGTAATTGTGCTATTTTCTACCCTCACTTTCCCTCCGACGCATCTTGACCCATCCTCCTCGAAAAAACAAATGATAACGTTGGGATGCATTCCGTCAGCAACGACCAGAGAACCTCGTTTAATGAAGGCGTCTTCTAATTTTTTATAACAATCTCCAGGAACAGTTTGTGCTACAGAAAGTCCTGAAATGAAGATTAAAGCGAAAAAGAGTAAGTGTTTTTTCATAATTGATAATTTTTTAAAGGTCAATTGAAACATGATTTACGATTTTATTCCTTTTTTTTCTATCGTTAATCAATGCTGTTCCGCATGATTACTGTTCAGTTTTATAGTAAACTCCGATTCAAATATACTAAGTTTGATTGAATATAATTGTCAAGGCACTATTTTTTTTTAAATTTGACAAAAAAATCTACAACGATGAGCACTAAACAAATAGCAGACCATTTTTTAGAAGCAGCTGAAATTTTAGCTGAATTTAATACGATAGAAAATATAAATAAAATTCAATCTGCTGGAAATGTTATAGTTAGCTCTCTAAAAACAGGAGGTAAAATAATCAGTTGTGGTAACGGTGGATCAATGTGTGATGCTATGCATTTTGCTGAAGAGTTAACGGGGAGATATCGTGACGATAGAAAAGCATTACCAGCAATTTCCATATCTGACCCAAGTCATTTGTCTTGTGTATCAAATGATTATGGCTATGCTTTTGTTTTTTCAAGATTTATTGAAGCCTTTGGAAAGAAAGGGGATATTTTGTTAGCCATTTCAACCTCAGGAAATTCTGAGAACGTGCTAAATGCAATTCAAGAAGCAAAAAAGCAAGGAATGTTGGTGATTGGTCTTACAGGGAAAAGTGGAGGATTAATGAAAGAAGTGTGTGATATTGAAATTCGGGCTCCATACTCAGAATTCGCTGATAGAGCGCAAGAAATACATATAAAAGTTATCCATTCATTGATTGATTACATTGAGAATCATATTTAATCGATTTTTATTTTCTAAATTAGTCTTAACAACCTGTTAATAACACCTTAAAATTAGAATGAATTCGATTTAACTTATTAATCTTAATTTACTAATTTTGTTCTCTAGCATGATTTAAAAGTAATGGTGACAACGGATTTACAAACAACTGTAAAACAAATTTTCTCCGCATATATGGAGCAAAATAGCCACAGGAAGACTCCTGAAAGATTTGCAATACTCAATGAAATTTATGATTACCAAGGTCATTTTGACATTGAATCATTGTATGTGAAGATGAAAAATCAAAATTATCGAGTTTCAAGGGCGACTTTGTATAACACAATTGATTTATTATTGGCTTGTAACTTAGTGAGGAAACATCAGTTCGGTAAAAATATTGCTCAATTTGAAAAATCCCATGGTTCTAAACAACATGATCATATCGTTTGCACAGACACTGGGGAGTTAATTGAATTTTGTGATCCAAGAATTCAGTCCATCAAATCGACCATAGAAGAACTATTTGGTATGAAAATTGAGCATCACACACTCTATTTTTATGGCACTAGAAATAAAGTAGTTGAAAAATAAATGAATTTTACGTTTGATATAACTCATTATCCTACCTCAAGTATTATTACTTTGAATGGGAAAATAATGTCGAACATTGATATTGAGGAAGTGTCAAAAGAAGTTATTAAATTAATTGACAACAAGCAACACCAATTAATTTTCAATACTGAAAAATTAGCCTATATAAATTCCTTAGGAATTAATTTTTTTATGCGGGTTTTAACAAGGACTCGGATAAAAAATGGTGACTTGATTTTTTTTGGAGTGAAGGGTAATGTGGATAATCTATTTAAAATAGCGAAAATAAATAAAATATATACGATTTATGACACTGAAGAAGAGGCTCTGAATCACTTTAAGAATAAATAAGAATGAAAGTAGATGTATTACTAGGTTTGCAATGGGGAGACGAGGGAAAAGGTAAAATAGTTGATGTTTTAACACCTGAATATGATATAATTGCACGTTTTCAAGGTGGGCCAAATGCTGGTCATACACTTGAATTTGAAGGAATTAAACATGTTTTAAATACAATTCCTTCTGGAATTTTCAGAAAGAATGTTTTGAATGTGGTAGGAAATGGTGTTGTAATTGACCCTGTTCTTTTTCAAAAAGAGCTAGAAAAATTGATTCCTTTTAATGTCGATTATAAAAATAGATTGTTAATTTCTAAAAAAGCACACTTAATTCTTCCAACACATAGATTGCTCGATGCTGCTTCTGAAAATGCAAAAGGAAAAGATAAAATTGGTTCTACTTTAAAAGGTATCGGTCCAACATATATGGATAAAACGGGTAGAAATGGACTTCGAGTTGGAGATATTTTTTCTCCCAATTTTAAAGAAAAATATGCTGCACTTGTTGAAAAGCATGAAGGAATCTTAAAACATTATGAAGGTTTTGAATACGATTTAGCCGAATTAGAAGGTCCTTGGATGGAAGGCATTGAAACGTTGAAATCTTTAATTGCTATTGATAGTGAACATTATTTAAATACAGCTATCAAAAATGGTAAAAAAATATTAGCGGAAGGAGCTCAAGGTACCATGTTAGATATTGATTTTGGAACGTATCCTTTTGTAACTTCTTCAAATACTGTAACAGCAGGAACGTGTACAGGACTTGGTGTGGCTCCTTCAAAAATCGGGAAGGTAATTGGGATCTTTAAAGCATATTGCACCCGTGTTGGAAGTGGACCTTTTCCAACAGAATTAGAAGATGAGACAGGTGAATTGATCAGAAAATTGGGTAGTGAGTTTGGAGCAACAACTGGACGTCCGCGTCGATGTGGTTGGGTTGATTTACCTGCATTGAAGTATTCAATAATGATCAACGGAGCTACTGAGTTATCAATGATGAAATCGGATGTTTTAGATACTTTCAAGACTATTAGAGTTTGTACACACTACATTATCAATGGCGAAAAATTGGATTATTTTCCGTTTGATATTACGGATAGTCCAATCACTCCTGTTTATGAAGATTTCGAAGGGTGGAACTGTGATTTGACAAAACTGAGTTCGTATGATGAAGCTCCAAAGGCACTAAAAGAGTATGTGCTTTATCTGGAGAAAATGTTAGAAATACCAATAACTGTTGTTTCAGTTGGGCCAGACAGAAAACAAACATTGGTGAACAGGAAACAAACATTAGTAAATAATTAATTGAAGATTCAAAACCACATATTGAAAATTGCGCTTATTATGAGCGCAATTTTTTTGCTTAACAAGGTCGGTCGTGCTCAAGGAAATATTCTTGAGTTACTGCCTGGTGTAGATAAATTTGAATATAATGAAGTAACAGGAATTCACAGACTTTTTGGGAATGGAGGTGTTAATTTTATTTATCAAGGTAACACCATGTATTGCGATTCCGCCCATTATTGGTCGAAATCGGCGGAAGTCCGAGCATATGGAAATGTGCACATTGTCAAAGATAATTTGAATTTATATTGTGATTCACTCTACTATAATGGAAATACGCGAAAAGCTAAGCTGTGGAGCAATGTCAGAGTGAGAGATCAAGAATATAAGATTCTTACGGATACCCTAGAATATGATTCGAAGAAATCCGTGGGTATTTATAGATATGGAGGAAGAGTTGAAAGTATACTTAGAAATGAAGTGCTAACGAGTAAAGTTGGTTATATGTATTCTGAGACGAAAAATATGTTTTTCAGTGGTAAAGTGTTGTATAAAACGCCAGAATTAAGCATGAAAACAGATACTTTGAGATATAATTATCTCAAAAAAACAGCGTACTTTTTCGGGCCCACTAAAATCGTTAATACATCCAAAGAAACGGGCGAAGTGACAAAGATTTACTGCGAACATGGATGGTACAATACAGAAAACGAAGAAGCCAATTTAAAGAAGAACGCCTCTATAATAAAGGGTAATACACTAATGAAAGGAAATGATTTATATTCATTTTCGAAAAAAGGATTAGTGATAGGAAAAGGAAATGTTTTTTATAAAGACACTACTCAAAATATCGAATTTCAAGGAGATTATGCGTATTCTTCAGAGCAAAAAAAAGAGGCTTATTTAACTGGGCATGCTGTAATTTCTAAAATAGATAAGAAAGATACTCTTTTTATTCATGCTGATACGCTGTTTAGTTATAAAGATTCTTTAGGAAATATGACTAGGATGAAAGGGAATAATAAAGTGAAAATTTTCAGAAAAGATCTTCAGGCACAATGTGATTCTATTATTTATGACAAGGTCAGCGGTAAAATGGAACTATATAAAGATCCGATTTTGTGGGTAAAAAGTAAAACTGAATTGAAAGGAGATTTTATAGAAATAGTTTTTGTTTCTGATTCCATTATTAATAAAGTTAATGTAAAAGGGAATTCAACAGTTGTGATGGAAATTGACTCAGGCAGGTATTATAATCAAATAGGTGGAAAAGATATTATCGCTCATTTTTCAGATAATGATATTTATCGAACAGATGTGAAAGGAAATGCAAGAACCATATTTTTTCCTGAGGACACTGAAAATACAGATTCAACACTTGTGATAAAAAGATTGGGCATGAACAGAGTTTTTGCTAGCGATCTGCGGATAGATATAGATAGCAATGAAGTGGAAGGTTTGTCATACATAGATAAACCAGATGGTGTTTTTTACCCAATGAATCAAATTAAAGTCGAAGAGCAATTTATTCAAGGATTTAAATGGTTAATTGCTCAAAGACCAAAAGTATGGAGAGAAATTTTGGAGTAATATTACTCCTAAATTTCTTCGCTTGTGTCCCAGCGTTCAACCCTAATTACACCTTCAACTTGTTCAAATTTCCGCATTAATTGTTCCAGATGCTCAGTATCATAAACCAAAACCTTTATTCGCCCTTCGAAAAGTCCATCATTTGTCTCGAATGATATAAATTTCATATTAACATTTTGTTGGTTCGAAATAATTTCAGTCAATCTATTTACAATCCCTAAACTATCTATACCGTGCAGTTTAATTGCAGCTAAACGCTCTTTCAACTCTTCTTGTTTCCACTTTGCCTTCACTAATCTATAGGCCATTTTTGACATTAAATGTTCAGCATTGGGACAACTATTTCGATGTATTTTCACACCTTCGTTTATCGTAATAAATCCAAAAATAATATCTCCAGGAATTGGGTTACAGCATCTTCCCATTTTATATTGGATATTTTTAAAATCTTCTCCAATGATAATAGTATCTTCTTTTTGATTTATTTTTGAATAGACATCTTGCTCATTTCTATCCTTAGGAATGACATTTTTCTTTTCTAAATGAATAATTCCATTGACGTTTTCTAATTCTCGGAGCTTTGTCAAATCGATTTTACTCTTTGCAATTCTAAAATATAATTCAGTGCTGTTTGAAAGGCCGTAATATTTTTCAAGAATGGAAATATTTGCAGGAATAGGTTTGATATTAAATTGCTTTAATTTTCGTTCTAATATTTCTTTACCATCTGCAGCTATTTCTTTACGTTCATCTTGAAGGGAAGCTTTTATTTTTTGTTTAGCTCTTGCTGAAATCACCATTCTGAGCCATTCTTCATTTGGTTTTTGTTTTGGGGACGTAATTATTTCTAATTGATCACCACTTTGTAATTGATAACTTAAAGGTACCAATCGATTGTTTACTTTTCCTCCGATACATCGATCACCGATATGTGTATGCAAGTCATACGCAAAATCCAATATAGTTGAACCATTAGGCAGAACACGTAAATCTCCTTTTGGTGTGAAAATATAAATTTCTTCCCTAAATAAATTGAGTTTAAAATCATTGACAAACTCCATCGCATTTATATCTGGATTCTCCATCAATTCTCTGATTTCAGTAATCCAACGATCGAATTTGTTATCGTCTGTATTTGTCTCCTTGTATTTATAATGCGCCGCTAATCCTTTTTCAGCAATTTCGTCCATTCTTTTTGAACGAATTTGGACTTCAACCCATTTACCAGTTGGAGACATTACAGTAGTATGTAAAGATTCATATCCATTTGCACGAGGTGTTGATATCCAGTCTCTTAATCTATCAGGACTAGGCTGATAGTAATCTGTCACAATACTGTATATTCTCCATGCATCCGGTTTTTCAAGTTCAACTGGCGTGTCAAGAATAATTCGAATTGCGAAAACATCGTACACTTCTTCGAAAGGAATTCCTTGCGCGATCATTTTTCGATAAATCGATGAAACAGATTTTGTTCTAGCTTTTATTTCAAAGATGTAACCTTCAAACTGAAGCGCTTCTCTTATTGGGTTGATAAAACGTCGAATGAATCTATTTCTAACATCTTGAGAGGATTTTAAACTTGCTTCAATGTTGTGATATACTTCTGAGTCAGTATACATCATTGCTAAATCCTCTAATTCCCCTTTCACTAAATAAAGCCCTAATCTATGTGCCAGTGGGGCATATAAAAACTTTGTTTCTGAAGCAATTTTTAATTGTTTATCTGCTACCATGCTGCCTAACGTTCGCATATTGTGCAAACGATCGGCTAGTTTGATCAATACTACTCGAATATCATCCGAAATAGTTAGGATCATTTTCCTGAAATTTTCAGCTTGAATTGAAGCATTTTCATCAAAAACTTCTGGGATTTTAGTTAACCCATCAATTATCAATCTAACTTTAGGACCAAATAAATCCTCTACATCTTGAAGTGTGATATGCGTATCTTCAACCGTGTCATGCAAAAGCGCACAGATGACAGAAGTAACACCTAATCCTATTTCTTCACTACATATTCTGGCAACCGCAATTGGGTGATAAATATAAGGCTCACCAGATTTCCTGCGCATATCTTTGTGCGCGTCAACTGCCACATCAAATGCTTTTCGGATCATTTTAGTATCTTCTTTTGAACGATTTTTTGTCGCTCGCATAAGACCTTTAAATGCATTTAAGATTTCAATGCGTTCTTTTTCTAAATCAATATCAGAAAAATTATTTGTTGCATCACCCATAATTAATTTTTATTTTGCAGGAAGAATTTTTGTTACTACTTCTCCAAATCCAACTCTTACGCCATTTTTCGCGCTAAATCCTCTCAGGATAACGGTATCATTATCTTGAATAAATTTTCTTTCTGAACCATCTTTCAGAGACAATGGTTTCGTTCCTCTCCAAGAAAGTTCCATCATTGACCCATAGGAATCTGGAGTAGGGCCAGATATTGTTCCAGAGCCCATTAAATCGCCACATCTTACATTGCAACCATTGACTGTGTGGTGAGCTAATTGTTGCGATAAATTCCAATACATGTACTTATGATTGGATTGACAAATTAACGTTTCTACAGAATTTTCTGGTTGAAGGGAGACCTCTAAATTAATATCATATGATTTTTGTCCCGTAAATTCTAAATAACTTAAAACTTTTGGGTCTTGCACAGGGCCATCTAGTTTGAAAGGTTCTAATGCATCCAAGGTTACAACCCAAGCTGATAATGATGAAGCGAAATTCTTAGACAAGAAAGGTCCAAGTGGAACATATTCCCATGTTTGAATATCTCGTGCAGACCAATCATTGAAGAGACACATACCAAATATATATTCTTCTGCTTCTGCTGTTGAAATAGAATCTCCTAAAGGTTTTCCATCAAAAGTGATGAAAGCCATTTCTAACTCAAAATCTAATAATCGACAAGGAGCATAAATGGGTGGCTCTTCAGGATTTGGTTTGATTTGCCCCTTTGGACGGTGAATATTTTGACCAGAAACAACAACTGAACTAGATCGTCCATGATAACCAACTGGAATGTACAGCCAATTTGGCGATAAAGCATTTTGAGGATCTCGAATCATTGTTCCAATATTCGTAGCATGTTCTCTGCTTGAATAAAAATCAGTATAGTCGCCAATTTGAACAGGTAGACACATTTCAACATTTTTTGCATCAAGTAAGATTTGAGAAATGTGATTGCTGTTTTTTTGCAGCTCAAGATTGTTTTCATCAAGTAAATCAGAGATTCTGTTTCTTAAATCACGGGTTGCTTGTTTTCCTTTTTTCATCAATGAATTAAGAAAATCAGTATCGAAATCAGCTAAAGTGAAAGGTAAATTAGTAAAATATCCTAATTCGAATAATTCTTTCAAATCAATAATATTATTTCCGATTCTTACACCAACCCTTGAGGATGTGTATTCTGTTTTAAAAATTCCAAAAGGTAAATTTTGAATTGGAAAATCAGATCCTGATGGAACTTCGATCCAACTTTTTAGAGCAGGATTGTTAGCTTTTATATTCATTTTTTTAATCTAAAATTATTTTATTTATTAATTTATACGTTTTATACGTTAAATCGAAAATGAAGTATATTTCCATCTTCCACGATGTATTCTTTTCCTTCGACTTTAAATTTTCCAGCATCTTTTACCGCATTTTCTGACCCCAAAGTAGTGAAGTCTTCATATTTCATCACTTCAGCTCGGATGAATCCTTTTTCAAAATCAGTATGAATAACACTTGCGGCTTGCGGAGCTGTCATGCCTTTGTTGATAGTCCAAGCTCTAACTTCCTTTACTCCAACAGTGAAATACGTTTCAAGTTTCAGCAATGAATACGCAGAACGAATCAAACGATTTACACCAGGTTCTTCCAACCCTAATTCATCTAAAAACATTTGGCGTTCATCATAGGTCTCCAATTCGGTAATATCAGATTCAATTTTAGCACCGATAATCAAAACCTCAGCATTTTCATCTTTTACCGCTTCTCTCACTTGATCGACGTATGAATTTCCAGATTTCACTGAAGACTCGTCAACGTTGCACAGGTAAAGTACCGGTTTTGTCGTAATTAATTGAAGTTTTGAAACAATTTCTGTTTCTTTCTCATCTAACTGCAATGAACGAATAGATTTCCCTTGTTCTAAAACTATTTTGATTCTGCCACAAAGTTCATTTTCTTTCAAAATATCTTTATCACCCGTTTTTAATACACGTGCCAATGAAGTAATTTTCTTTTCAACTGATTCTAAATCTTTTAATTGCAATTCGATGTCAATTATTTCTTTGTCTCTTACCGGATTTACCGAACCGTCAACGTGAATTATATTTCCGTCATCAAAACAACGTAATACATGAATAATAGCATCTGTTTCTCTAATATTAGCTAAAAATTGATTTCCCAAACCTTCTCCTTTTGAAGCGCCTTTAACAAGACCGGCGATATCTACGATTTCCATAGTTGTAGGTACAACTCTTTCAGGATTAACAATACCTTCTAAAACTTCTAGTCTAGGATCAGGAACTGAGATTGTTCCATAATTTGGTTCGATCGTACAAAACGGAAAATTCGCTGACTGCGCCTTTGTATTTGAAACACAATTAAACAATGTTGATTTCCCCACATTAGGAAGTCCTACTATACCACATTTTAAAGCCATTATATCAATTTTTTCACAAAGATAATCATTCAGAATAAAGTATACTAAAGTTTAATTGATGTTTGAAAAGGTTTGTGTCTCAAATACTGAAAATATAGAAATAGAAGGGAGATTGTTCTGACTTCAAAAAGGGTTGTTTACGAAATTCTCTTCTTAAGTTTTTCTGCTTTGTTCGATAATTTCAACGCATTTTTTCTCATGGTCTTATTTTCACTTAAACGTACCTTATAATGTCTGTTGATATAGGATGAGCGGGTCGAATTCATTTGGTATTCAATAAACTTTTCTTTTGAATAAGAGTGGTTTTCCGCATTGCATACCTTTAATTTTTGTTTGGATATTTTTGAAATTTCTTTAATTTTTTTCTTAAATGTTTTTAAAAGGAAATTATATTCTTCTACTTCTTTCTTGTATTTTTCAATCTGTGCTGTGTATATTTCATCGATTGCTGAATTTGAAGTATTTACTTTTTTAAATTTGCAATATTCAGCGGCCAATTTCAGATTAAATTTAGAAAGTTCTTTAAAATTGACCTTTAGGATTTCAAATTCTGAGTAAAAGTTTTTAATTAGCGATTTATTTTTACTATGAATTAATAATGAATCATCATCAAATTTATGGGAAAGTAATTCCTCTTTTAAAGATTTAACAGGTAAATCCAAATCATCAATAAATAATAATCGACGTGAGCAAATGATTTTTACAATTTCAGTTGTATATGTTGATTTTTCAGTGTGTAATTTCATGTTTTTTATAAATACCTTGTGAGAATTATCCAAGTCCGAAAACCGATTTTTCACTTCATTATTTACTTTTTGCAACGAATCAAGTAGCTGATTTATTCTCAGTTGTTGACTTAAAGAATCTTCTTGATTTACTTTTTTAGCAGTCTTGGTTTTTGAATATTTATTACTCTTTGTTACCTTTAAGAGTTGTATCTTATTGCGCTGAATATTTGCCTTAATGAAAAGTTCTCCTGAAATACCAATCTTAATTCCAGCAAGTAGGTTTTTTTGAACATTCTCGGTCGAGGAAATGAGTAATTTATTTTGTGCAGTTATAAGTTCTTTCTTTTTTTTATTAGTAGCAATGAGATCATTTTTTTGTCTTAGCAAATGGATGGAATTAGAGTCACAATGCTCCATGGACTTTTTTGTCCAAATGCTTATTGAATCACATTTATCTAACAATTGGGTATTTATTTTTGAGGTTGGATCTAAGGTTGGAAAATTATTTAATGACATTAAATAATAGCTATTTGCGATTCCGTAATTATTCTTGTTGTTAAATTCAAAAGATTTAAAACCTTGTAAAATAAGCTTTTCTTCATCGTCCATGGTGAGTTTTTCTATTCTTTGATTTTCAAAATTATCACCTACTTCTTTAGAAGAAAAACTATCCTTTTTTTGAAAATAATACGAACTATCTTGCTCAAATTGCTCAATTGTTTGCACTGGTGTTATCAATTGCCAAATTTGATCCGATGGACAATGATCTATTGTGAAATCATAGCCAGTTTTACATAAATAGTTTTTTGTGGGATTTTGCTTAAAATAGGGTTTATAAACTAACCGGTCACTAGCTCCAAGCGAAAATAGATAAATAAAATATCCTGCAAACGTTCGCTTGTAGTAAACGATTTTTCCAGCATCCATGCCGGCATCAACTAACAGCCATTTATTATTTACATAAACAGCATTCCAGGAGGATTCATCCAAATAAAATTTATCAGTTACATCTACATATTCGTCTTTCACGTATCCTGGAATTGTGACTGCCGGAATATTTGAATATTTACAAAGTTCTTGAAAAAGAGGGCTGTAATAAAGTGTTTTTCTTCGAAATAATATTTTTTTACTTGAAACAGGTGCGTAGTTAAAACGCATCCATTTTTTAATGTCAAATTTAATATTATATGTCATCCAACTATGAATGGCAGAGACTTTCTCAGAATCAGAAACTAAATTATTTGTCAATCGAAAGGCTAGCTTTTCAACGTTTAATGATCGAAAGTAGGGCACGAATTTATGCGCTTTTCTTTTTTGTGCCAAGGCAGAGAAGCAAAAGAATGATACTAAGATAAACAGAATAGTTCGCATTGATACAAATAAAATTACGCAATCAAACTTACTACAAAATAAAATAAAATTTAATAATTAATTTTTAATTAAACGAAAAAGAAGCGTATTTTTATGATTCTCATTCTTTTATTTGTAGTTATGAAATTGATTTATCTTCTATTCTTCTTATATTCAATTCCTTTATTTTCTCAAAATAAAGATTCTGTATTTATTCGTTCAATTTATAATGTAGCATTAAGTAATGGTAAGTCGCATGAAGATTTAAGGGAATTATGTAAAGACATCGGTGCCCGTTTATCAGGATCCTCAGAAGCTGAAATGGCAGTGCGTTGGAGTAAATTAAAAATGGAAAGCTATGGATTTGACAAAGTCTACTTAGAAGAAATAAAAGTGCCACATTGGGAAAGGGGGACGACTGAGTCAGGATGGATTCGGTCTAAAAATGGCGCTGTACAAAAAGTCCATATTTTAGCTTTAGGCGGTTCTATTTCCACGAATGGTCTGATCGAATCTGAAGTAATCGAATTTAAACATTTGGATGATTTAAAAAAAGCAGATCCATCACTTATTAAAGGAAAAATAGTTTTTCTAAATCAAGCGATGGATGAGCAGCAAATTACAACTTTTAAAGCATATGGCGCTTGTTATCCCATTAGAGGAGATGGGGCAGTAGAAGCTGCTAAACTTGGAGCTGTAGCTTTAATAATTAGATCTTTAGGGTTAGCTCTTGACGATCATCCTCATACAGGCACAATGCATTATGAGGATGCAATAAAAAAAATCCCTGCTGCTGCTTTGTCAACCAACGATGCGAATTGCTTATCTGAAATTTTAAGTAAAGGGAAAACATATTTTGTATTGGAAATGGATTGCCATTCTTTTCCGGATGCTATTTCCTACAATGTAATCGCAGAAATTACAGGTAGTGAAAAACCAAATGAGATAATAACCTTTGGAGGTCATTTAGATTCTTGGGATACTGGCGAAGGGGCGCATGATGATGGTGCAGGGGTTATTCATTGTCTCGAAGCGCTTCGGATACTAAAGGAATTGAACTATCATCCAAAACATACGTTGAGAGTTGTTTTTTTTATGAATGAAGAAAATGGAAATATGGGAGGAAAGTCTTATGCTACTTGGTCTAAAGATAGAAAAGAAGTCCAAATTGCAGCATTAGAAAGTGATCGAGGTGGTTTCTCTCCAAGAGGTTTTGAAGTCGATGGCTCAGAAGCGCAGGTAAATGTATTAAAATCTTTTCAGACCGATTTCTCTCCTTATGATCTTTCGATTTTCCAAAAAGGGTTTGCTGGTGTAGATATTGCCCCGCTGAGCAAGTCTTTTATAGGTATTCCCTTATTTGGTTTTGTTCCGGATTCTCAAAGATATTTTGATTTTCATCATGCGCCATCTGATGTTTTTGAAAGTGTAAATAAAAGGGAGTTAGAATTAGGTTGCGCTGCAATTAGTTCTTTGGTGTATCTTTTAGATAGTAAATTTTAGATGTTCATTAAACGTTCATAAAAAGTTGTGAAAAGACATACTATTTCGCTTTAATTTTCTTACTTTTGCTTTCAAATTAACGACATAAAGTAAGATAAATCCATCTTATTTTAGTAAATAAAACCAATAACAATATGGCTCAAGACATATTTGAAAAAATTAGAAAAAATAGGGGGCCGATCGGTCAATATTCTAAAGGAGTTCATGGCTATTTTACATTCCCTAAATTGGAAGGTGAATTAGGGAATAAAATGATTTTTAGAGGAAAAGAGTGTTTGATCTGGTCACTAAATAATTATTTAGGATTGGCAAATCATCCTGAAGTTCGCGAGGCTGATAAAAATGCTGCTAGCGAATATGGTTTAGCATATCCGATGGGTGCTAGAATGATGACTGGTCAAACAAGTGAGCACGAAAAATTAGAAAATGAGCTTGCTGAATTTATGCAGAAAGAGGATTGCATCTTGATGAATTTTGGATATCAAGGAATGGTTTCTGCAATTGATTGTTTGGTTGATAGAACGGATGTAATTGTTTATGATAGCGAAGCACATGCCTGTATTTTGGATGGAATGCGTTTACACAAAGGAAAACGATTTGTGTTCAAGCATAACGACATGGAAAGCTTTGATAAGCAAATGGGACATGCTTCTAAATTAGTGGAACAAACTGGTGGTGGAATTTTAGTTATTACAGAAGGTGTATTCGGTATGGCTGGGGATCAAGGTAAATTAAAAGAAATTGTTGATTTCCGTAAATCTGGTAAATATAATTTTCGCTTATTCGTTGATGATGCACATGGTTTTGGTACGTTAGGAGAAACTGGACAAGGATGTGGTGAAGCTCAAGGAGTTCAAGGCGAAATCGATGTATTGTTTGGTACTTTTGCAAAATCAATGGCGTCTATTGGTGGATTTGTCTGTGCTGAAGAAAGTATTGTTGAATATTTTAGATATAATATGCGTTCTCAGATGTTTGCAAAAGCGCTTCCAATTACTATTACAATTGGTGCTCGTAAACGTTTGGAGTTATTAAGAACTCAGCCAGAATTAAAAAATAATTTATGGAAAATTGCCAACGCACTGCAAGAAGGGTTAGTGAGTTCTGGTTTTAGTATTGGTGAATCAAATTCTCCTGTTACTCCTGTTTTTATGAAGGGTTCTTTAGCTGAAGCTACAAATCTGACATTTGATTTACGTGAAAATTATAATATTTTCTGTTCAATTGTCATTTATCCTGTGGTGCCAAAAGATGTGATTATGTTGAGATTAATTCCAACTGCCGTTCATACAATGGAAGATGTTAATTATACAATTGAAACGTTTAAGAAGTTAAAAGAAAAATTAGATTCTGGAGCCTACAAAGCAGAAGAATTGGCAACGGTTGAAGTTGATAATAAAAAGAATACAAAATAATCTTTTTTGAAGAGACGAGATTTGTCTCGTCTCTTCAAAAAATACCTAATCACCCATTCATCCAAAAAAAAGAATGGAACCTATAAACTCGCATATTAAACATTTGTTGCTGTGTATTGATCTTGAAATAAAAGAACAAGAAAAAAAATACAAATTAGATCAGCAACATAGTTTAAAATCTTTAAAATCAGAAGGAATTGCCTTGCATCCATTGCGTGTTGTTCGTAAGGTATTTGGATATGCAGATTATCCTGAAATTTCTTTTAGGTTACCTTTCCCAACTGATGTGTCTAATTTTAAAGATGGAGCTGCAATTGAATGTTTTTGTGAAGGGGAAGAGCCGATAAAGGGAATTTTAATTTCTGTGGATGGAGCAAAAGGTGAATTTCGATTATTTGCTCCTGATTTCCCTGATTGGATGGAGGATGAAGGGGTAGGAATTAAACTTTCTCCTGATCATCGAACAAACGAGGTCATGAAAAATGCCTTGAATTATATCAGTGAATCTGCTGAAAGTAATTTTTTATTTCAGAAAATTCATTCTGATCAAAAGTGGGAGAATATACCTCAAGAGTCAGGAAATGTATATTCTTTTACCAATGATAATTTAAATGAAAGTCAAAAGAATGCTGTAAAAGCAATTGTTGAAAATGAAAATATTGCCGTTATTCATGGTCCTCCAGGAACGGGAAAAACCACAACATTGTTAGAAGGCATTCTTCAGTTAGTTGCAAAAGGGGAGAAGGTGGTAGTTTCTGCTCCAAGCAATGCGGCAGTTGATAATATCGCTAGGGGACTAATCGCGTTGCAGTTGAATATACTTCGGGTAGGAAATACCACCAAGGTAGATGAAACGGTTTATCCATGCACTACTGAAGGTAAGATGTCAGACAGCAAGCAGCAAAAGGAAATAAAAAAATTAAAAATTCGGTCTGAGGAGTTACGCAAAATGGCTAACCAATATAAAAGAAATTTTGGTAAAGATGAGCGCGAGCAAAGAAATTTATTACTCAAAGAAGTAAAAAATATACGGAAAGAAATAAAAGATTTAAGAAATTACTATGAGCGACTATTGTTTGACCAAGCAAAAGTAATTTTAGGTACACCAATCGGCTTGCATGATTTTGTTTCAAAAGGGTATCAATTTGACACGTTAATCATAGATGAGGCAGGGCAATGTATCGAACCTCTTGCTTGGGTTTTATTTCCTTTAGCTAATAAGTGGGTTTTAGCGGGCGATCATCTCCAATTACCTCCGATGGTTTTATCTGCGGAGGCGGTTAAACTTGGATTTAATAGGTCAATTTTAGAGTATTGTTTTGTAAATACGTCAAATGTTCATTTTCTAAATATTCAATATAGGATGCGCAAGGCGATTGCTGATTTTTCTAGTAATTATTTCTATAAAGGGGAATTAAAAACGTCAGAAAATCTAAAAAATACGGGTGTCCATATCTCTTTTTTTGATACGGCTGGAGCAGGTTTTGAGGAAGAAAATGGGGGGAATGGAATGAGTTTAATGAATCAGGGAGAATTGGATGTGGTTCAGAAAATAATTGATTCAGAAAAGTTAGACACTAAAAATATCGCTTTTATTTCTCCTTATTCTGGACAAGTAGCATTAGCAAAACTAACTTTCTCAAAGGATCTGCTAGTAAGTACTATAGATAGTTTTCAAGGGCAGGAAAAGCAAATTGTTATTCTTTCTTTAGTGCGATCAAATGACGAGTCTAAAATAGGATTTCTTTCTGATTACCGTAGGATGAACGTTGCGCTTACGAGGGCTAAAGAACAATTATTTGTGATTGGTGATAGTTCAACAATTGGTAATGATCCATTTTATTCTTATTTTCTCGAATATATGGAAAAAAATGAAGCCTACAGAAGTGTTTGGGAATTAGAATAATACTACTGAATAACTAATTGGGAACATGCAAAACGCCTCCTCTTACATTCTGAGATGCGCCTGTGACTGATGCTAAGGTGTTTGTTTCCTCAGCTAAGTATAGTGCGCCAAGCAGTGCGAAAATTATCGCTTCTTTAAAATCAATTATCTGATCGGATGGAATTATAATTTCTCCTTTGTAATAGTGCTTAAGTCGTTCAATTAGAAATTTATTTTTAGCACCACCACCGGTTATAAAAACCGATTTAAGGTTGTTATTGTTCAATGTGTTAGAAATTTGTATCGCCTCATGCTCAATAATTGTTCGTAAATTATTTTCAATGTCCCTATCAAATTTTATCAAAGGATAAAAATTTTGAGTCAACCATTCGGTACCAAGTGATTTTGGACTTGGCTGAGCGTAATATTCTAAACTGTTTAGTAGGTCTAAAAGGAAGAAATTAATTTCACCGGAAGAAGCCAATTCACCATTCTTATCATAGGTCATTCCTTTCGAAAGGGCTAATTTATTAAGTGGTAAATTACCGGGAGAAATATCATAAGCATACATTTTATCGTCTTTGGAAAAACTGATATTCGCGATCCCTCCAATGTTTAGAAATGAATCGGCTAAAGAATTAAATAAAAGTAGATCACCTTTTGGAACTAAAGGAGCGCCTTGTCCGCCCGCAATCACATCTTTACTTCGAAAATCATTTATTACAGGGATATCTGTTATATAGGAAATACTTGACCCACATCCAATTTGACATGTAAAGCCATTGTCAGGTTGGTGAAATGTGGTATGTCCATGTGAAGCAATTGCATCAATAGTTGATTTTTCAATCTTGTTTTTTTGAATGAAAGAATTGACCATTTCACCAAAAATTGACCCTATTTGTTTATCTAGTTGTAAAAAAAGAGGCACATTTAGCTGAGTGCAGTGGGTCAGTTGGTCAATAATTTCTTGAGGATATGGAATGGTTTCTGCTGCTAATAATCTATAATTCCATTCATTTAATTCGTTTATCTCAAATTGTACATGCACAAGATCAAGACCATCCATGGAAGTACCCGACATTAAACCAATTAGTTCATAATTTCTCATATTATAAAAATAAGAAAATATGTGTACTATTCAAATTATGGAGATGCTTTTTTCTTAATTTTCAAAAGATATGCAGATAAATAATTAAATTGATTAATAAAGTTTTTAAATTTATAATAATATCCATTGATTTTTAATCAAATCAAATAGAGAAATAGGATTAATAAAGTTAAATTTGTACTCTTATTTTAATGTAAAATATAAACGATTTAGATATGAATTTTGAATTAACTGAAGAACAGATTGCAGTTAGAGATGCCGCTAGAGATTTTGCTCAAAATATCTTAAAACCTGGAGTTATTGCTCGAGATAATGAACAACGTTTTCCAAAAGAAGAAATTAAACAGTTGGCTGAGCTTGGATTTATGGGTATGATGGTTAGTCCTGAATATGGTGGTAGTGGAATGGATACATTATCTTACGTATTAGCGATTGAAGAAATTTCAAAAGTGGATGCATCAACTTCAGTTTGTATGTCAGTTAATAATTCTCTTGTTTGTTGGGGATTGGAAAAATATTGTACAGAAGATCAAAAACAAAAATTTCTTGTTCCTTTAGCTACTGGTGAAAAAATAGGTGCATTCTGTTTGTCTGAACCAGAAGCAGGATCTGATGCTACTTCTCAAAGAACTACTGCCATTGATATGGGTGATTATTATTTGTTGAATGGGACAAAAAATTGGATTACAAATGGTTCATCAGCATCTACGTACATCGTTATTGCGCAAACAAATGTTGAAGCTGGACATAGAGGTATCAATGCTTTTATTGTTGAGAGAGGTGCGGAAGGATTTATTGTTGGTGCCAAAGAAGATAAAATGGGTATTCGTGGAAGTGATACGCACACGCTGTTATTCAATGATGTTAAAGTGCCAAAAGAGAATAGAATAGGTGAAGATGGGTTTGGGTTTACTTTTGCAATGAAAGCTCTTTCTGGAGGCCGCATCGGTATTGCAGCGCAAGCATTGGGTATCGCTGGTGGTGGTTATGAATTAGCGCTTGCGTATTCAAAACAACGTCAAGCTTTTGGAAAGGAAATTTATAAACATCAAGCTATTGCTTTTAAATTGGCTGATATGGCAACTGAAATTGAAGCGGCAAAGTTGTTAGTATACAAAGCAGCTACTGATAAAGATGCTGGTAGAAATTATGACCAATCTGGTGCCATGGCTAAATTGTATGCATCTAAAGTAGCAATGGAGCAAACGGTAGAAGCTGTTCAAATACACGGTGGATACGGTTTTGTGAAAGAATACCATGTCGAAAGAATGATGAGAGACGCAAAAATCACTCAAATTTATGAAGGTACTTCTGAAATTCAGAAAGTGGTTATTTCAAGAAATATCTTAAAAGATTAATTGACGGATTACATAGTTTTGACTTTAAAAGCGATCGGATTCGATCGCTTTTTTGCGTTCTACTAAGTCGAGTTAAAATAAATTTTCTAATTTTTCTAGTCCAATTCCTCGTGATCCTTTTAGGAGAATAAGGGAATCACTCACTTTGTTTTTTTTGAGGAAATCTGTCGCTTCTGATGTAGAAGCAAAATATGTAAAGTCCTTTTCTGCTATTTGTGAAAATATAGGCCCTACAACATAGCCAAAAAGATTTAGTTTTGTTGCTAAATTTAAAATATTTTTATGCTCCTGCTCCGATTCAATTCCTAACTCTAACATATCTCCTATAATGAATAGTTTCTTAGGATGGTTAATCATTGCAAAGCTTTCTAAAGCTGACTTCATGCTTGTTGGGTTCGCATTATAGCAATCTAAAATTAATGTGTTTCTGCTTGCGTCCTTCACTTGTGAACGATTGTTCGAAGGCGAATATTCTGAAATTGCCTCATTTATTTTCTCCGGAGAAACACCGAATCTTACTCCAAAAGCGATAGCCGCAAGAAAATTGTAGAAGTTGTATTTACCAATCATTTGTGTTGAAATCAATCCTGATTGATAGTTTTTTGTTGACCATTCCATTTCTACAAAAGGGGAGAGGTTTATTAATTTTCCAATGATATGACTATTGTTTCCTTGACTGTAGCTAAAAGTTTTAATATCTGAAGGTATATTATCCAATAAACTTTGATCATCTCCATTAATAATAATGTCACCATTTATGTTTTTGATCGAAGTATATAGCTCTAATTTTGTTTTTAATACGCCTTCATAATTCTTAAAACCTTCCAAATGTGCTTTTCCTATGTTCGTAATTATTCCAAAGTTAGGCGTTGCAATTTCACAAAGTTCTTCAATATCTTTGTATTTATTTGCTCCCATTTCAATAATTGCTATATCATGTTCTTCGGTTATTTTTAGTAAGGTTAGAGGTACGCCAATGTGATTATTTAAGTTTCCATCAGTTGCGAGAACATTGTATTTTTTTGAGAGTACTGCTCTTATTAATTCTTTAGTACTTGTTTTACCATTGCTTCCTGTAATACCAATTATCGGAATTGAAAATTTATTTCTATGATGTTTTGCAAGATCTTGAAGAAATTTTAATGAATTATCTACAACGAATATATTTTCAGCAACGTTGAATTCGTTCTCGTCAACAATAACATATTTCGCTCCATGTTCAAGGGCATTTAGTGCAAATGAATTGCCATTAAAATTATCTCCTTTTAAACATATAAATAAGCAATTCTTTTCTATTTTTCTTGTATCAGTGCATACACCAGTAGTTTCATAAAATAGATTAAGTATTTTGTCAAGAGTATTCATAAAATGAACTTAAGTTGAATTTCATTAATTTATAAATAAAAAAAAACCATCTTTTGGATGGTTTTTTTATTCAATTTTATTTTTGTTTCTTTTTCTTTTTCTCGTAGTTGAAGCCTTCTGGACTGCCAAGTCTATCCATACAACATCTAAATCCAAGAGCACAAGTTGATTTATCTTCATCTAAGAATCTTCTATTACCTGCAGATAACCAATAAGCTCTGTCTCTCCAAGAACCACCTTTGTATACTCTTGATTTATCAGAAACCAAAGAAGTCGGCCAAGAAGTTGGTCCTGCTGGTTTTACAGGGGAACCATCTAAACCAAATTCTTCATGCTTGCTTTGGTACATAATTAAATTAGGGTCGCGACTCGCTTGATTTATTTTATTTTTAACATCATCATTTGCATATACGATAGAACTTTCTATATCTCCATCAAGATAATCCACGTAGTCATCTTTACGGTAATTTAAACGTCCAATATTTTCTTCTTCAGTTACATTACGGTACTTCATTTTACCAGGTGTGTCAATAATAAATGCTGTGAAACCTAATCTAAGCATTGAGATTATTTCAAATGCATAATCAGTTCCTCCAGGACTAGTCCTTAAACCATTCGCAAATATTCCATCAAATAATTCATCTTGAATTTTTGCGTTTGCTTCATCGTCAAATTTATTATTTTTATCAATAATCGCTGCATCAAGAACTTTGTTGATGTCTGCTAATATTTTTAATTCGGCAGAATCTTTTATGTTTCCGTGAGAGATAAAAATAGGATCTGGAGCATAACCTGTTTTGTATTGATTTCTTGAAGCAACTCCTTTTGACAATCCTTGAGGAATGACAGTGTCATTAGGATCATGTTTTGCAGCAGAAATACGTTGAAAACGGATACGTTCAAATTCATTTACGTATTCTTTCATTCCGTGAACATCAAAAGTTACATTTGAAGCTTTTAATTCTACACTACCTGAGTTATTTAGTAATTTGGTTTTGAATACATTTCCTCTGAAAGGTCTGAATTCATCAAAATCTTCTGATGACAATGGTCGGTATACATCAAGTACCCATTCAGATACATTTCCAGCCATATGGTATAAACCATAATCATTCGGCCAATATGATTCAACAGGAGCTGTAACATCCGCACCATCATTTAAATGCCCAGCTACACCCATATAGTCTCCTCTTCCTCTTACAAAATTTGCACGAATTGTACCCATGAATTGTTGTTCGTCATTTCGAACCCAATGGCCATCCCATGGATAAATTCTTCTTTCATTCATGTTTTCAGTGCCTTCACCTAAATTACCTATTAAACCATAAGCAGCAAATTCCCATTCAGCTTCTGTTGGTAGTCTATAACGTGGCAGTAAAATACCATCTTCCTGACGAACTATACGTGTCCCTAGTTTTTTACCTTGAATATTATTTGGATTTAAATCTTGAAGATTTTCAATTACTTTTTCTTCGTATTGACCATTTAAATAAGCTTCAGTATTAAATGTTGCTTCATCTCTTTGATCGATATTATAATCTAAAATACCTTCACGAATTAAGACATATTCATTCACTCTATCCGTTCTCCATTTACAAAAATCGGATGCTTGTAGCCAAGATACTCCAACAACTGGATAGTCTCGATATGCCGGGTGACGTAAATAATACTCCACAAATTTTTCACTAAAACCTAAAGGAGATCTCCATGAGTTTGTGTCAGGTAAAACGTTCTTTCCAACAACAGGATACGTCTCATATGCTCTAGAAATCCAATACATGTATTCACACCATTGAAAATTAGTTATTTCAGTTTGATCTAAATAAAAAGATGAAACGGTAACTCTAGCTGCACGGTTATTCCAATCGTACATAACATCTTGTTCAGCTCTTCCCATTGTAAAAGTACCACCTTCCACTAACACCAATCCTGGTCCAGTTTCTTGATCTACAAATGGCATTTTTTGGAAACCTCCAGTTTGAGGATCATTGTAAGCTGTGCCGGTAATTGGTGAAAACTCATGATAACAAGAGCTTAAAACCAACATAGATACAATTACTACTGAAAAATATTTAATGCTTTTCATATGATTTGTGTATTTATTTATTGTTTTCAAGATGACAAATTTAAGATATAATCGTAATATATGATAAAAGTTACATATTTTTTTTAAAAAGAGGGACAAGATATAGTTCTAAACGTTACTGGCTTTGCCTTGCAATTTAGGTTTAGCCCTAAAGACACTTCATGTGAACCTCCTGATACACCGTTATTTAGCTTTGATACAGTAACGTCATAACTGTAGCCAATTTTAAAGGTACCAGTGTTAATTCCAAGTGCTAAAATAAATGCATCTCGATTTCTAAACCATGCCCCAATCGTGAAATTATTGTATTTTATGTATGTTCCAATGTTTAATTCTTGGAAACCATTTTGATTTTGGTAAATAATATTTGGTAAAATTGAAGTTGGATTATTAAACTTTGATTTACTACCTACTTTTATTTCTGCTCCCATGTGCGCAGTATATCTAATAGGCATTTTAGAGTTCCCTACAATCATTGACTCATCCGGTTGATTTAAATGATGAGCAGCTAACCCGAAAAAGAAATGCTTACTATAACCAACTATACCAGCAGAAGCATCGAAGAAACCTTTTGACCCACCTCTTTTTTCATCACCTGTGGCATAAATAAAACCTTTTCGTGGGTCTATCATGTCACCAAAAGTTAATTTGTCCCAGTCTAAAGATTTCTGATACCATGCAGCTCTGGCTCCAAACATAACAGAAGTTTTTCTATTTAATTTTAAGTGGTACGAATAAATTAAACCAAGCATAGATGTTTTTATTGTTCCTTGACCTTGTTCATCATGTGTTACTATGATACCAATTCCACCAGAAATATTTTTAAAAAATTGATCGTAGGCTGCAGAATATGTTACATAATTACCGGATAAGTTAGGCCATTCATTTCTATAATTTAATCCAAAACGAGGGCAACCGTGTGAACCTGCGAAAGCGGGATTTAAATAAATAGGGTTTGAATAAAACTGTGTAAATGTAGGGTCCTGGGCAGAAGCTTCTTTTGAAGCTATGCATATTAGGCAAAAGACTAACAATTGTTTAATAATTTTCATTAAAATGTTTTAAATGAAACGATCTTCTTTAAATACGTTTAACGAAGGTAATACATTTAGGTTACAATTATTCCAAATCAAGTGCAATTTTCAAACATTTTTTTCTTTTAGCTTCGTAATGTTTTATATCAAATAGGACAAATTTTGACATATCATAGTTTCTATTTGATTTAGAAATATATGAGAAGTAGTTTTTTACGTTTGTTTTTTTTGATATTAGTTGGCTCTATTTTTTGCTTGAAATATTCCTTTATAACTTTTAATATGGAATACGATATTGTCTGGAGTCACAATTTTAAAAGTAAATATTATATTAATAAGCTGTGCAATAAAAGTGGATGATTTACGTATATTTGTCACTAGAGTTATTGAATTATTGACTTTCAAAGAACAGAATGTATAAAAGATTGTTTTTTATTTTCTTGGTGTTTATTTTTTCACAAGTGAAAGGACAGGAAAATATGCACATTCCGATTGCTTGGGAAACACCTAAAGAAATTGTATTCGGTGAAAAAAAAATAATTATACCTTCGATCAAAGATCAAGATTTTGACTTAAAAAAACCTAATTTTTATTGGTTAAATAAGATTCAAGGTTCTATTTCATCTAAAATTTCTATTCTAAGTTATCAGACAGGTGAAGCGCGTGTTGAAGAAATGAATTATCTTGTGAATGAGTCTATTAAAGTCCCTGAAAGTCTGGAAGTGGACATGAAAGTAACGCGCGGTGGAAAGGATGTTTTTGCAGTGGCTAATTTATTTCCATTTGTTAAAGAGGATGGAGTGATTAAAAGGATTCTTTCTTTTGATATTTATTTGGATACTAAAAAGACTTCTCCAATAGTTAGTTATCAAAAATCAACCGTTGGTTCATCGGTGTTAGCATGCGGTTCAGGTCTCTGGTATAAAGTGGCTGTTAATTCT
This sequence comes from Flavobacteriales bacterium, assembly GCA_947449575.1. Classification (GTDB taxonomy): domain Bacteria; phylum Bacteroidota; class Bacteroidia; order Flavobacteriales_D; family Crocinitomicaceae; genus CAIUKX01. The sequence goes on along the minus strand of CANFRV010000022.1, from coordinate 25,234 downwards.
GATGGGATTTATAAAATTGATAAAACGTTCTTAGAATCATGTGGCATCTCAACAAGTGGGTTAAATCCCGCTTCGATAAATATATATGGGAATGGTGATGGTAGATTACCCGAGTTGAATTCAGAGACTCGAACAGATGATTTGGCTAAAAATGCGATTTATATTGAAGGAGAAGCGGATGGGGTTTTTGATGCTTCAGATTACATTCTTTTCTATGGCTGGGGCCCAAGTCGTTGGAGTTCTAATGGTATTGATGAATTCAATCAAGATAAAAACATTTATTCGGATGCCTCTTATTATTTTATCAATATTAATTCTTCAAATACACCACTTCGTATTTCAGAAATTAATTCAACTAGCTTACCAATCACTCATCTGGTCAATAGTTATTCCTATTTCGATACATATGAATCGGATCTGGTCTCCCTATTTAGTGGTGGTCAGAGATGGTATGGAGAATTATTTGATACAAATTTAGACCAAACATTTTCATTTTCCGTTCCTAATATAGATGTTTCTACAAGTGCGAAATTTAAAGTATCGATGGCTTCGAATTCTGGCTCCGGATCTGGGACAAGTCAAGTGTATAAAGTCAATGGAACAACAATTGGATCATCAATTCTGCCGGTTGGTAATTTTGGAAGAACAGAATTGGGATTAACAGTAAGTAACCCAACTAGTTCATTGCCATTAGAAGTGATCGTTACCAGAAATTCTCCAAGTGTGAGTACTTACTTAGATAAGATAACTTTAAATGCTCGAAGAAATTTAGTTTTTACAGGATCACAATTTAATTTTAGAGATTTAAAGTCCGTGGGGGTTTCAAATATTGGAAATTTTACGATTTCAAACTTTGGTACTACTTATTTTGTCTGGGACATTACTGATCGACATTCTCCGAAAAAAGTAAATGGAGTATATTCAGGTTCAACATATACATTTCAATTAGAAGTAGATTCTTTAAGAGAGTTTGTCGCTTCTAACGCTAGTACTTTTATGATCCCAGGACAAAGAGGCTTCGTAGATTGTCAAAATTTACATGCTTTGGAGCAGGCAGATTATTTAATTGTCACCCATTCAGATTTTATAAGCCAGGCAGATCGTTTAGCGAATTTACATCGGGCAAATGGTCTGAAAGTTCATGTGGTAACTACTGATCAGGTCTTTAATGAATTTAGTTCAGGGATGATGGACCCCACAGCAATAAGAAGTTTTGGTAAAATGTTTTATGATAGAACTGCGACAATGCCTGGACCAAATCTAAAGTATTTACTTCTCTTTGGTGATGGAACATTTGACCCTAAAAACAGAGTGCCAAATAATAATAATTATGTTCCCACCTACCAATTTTTGAATTCTGAAGATCATATTTCAGCCATGGTCTCAGATGATTATTACGGGTTCTTTGATCCAACTGAATCTATGCAAGCTTCTGATCTTTTGGATATTGGAATTGGTCGACTGTTAATTTCTGATAATACGATGGCTCAGCAGCAAGTTGATAAAATAGAACATTATTTAAAAAACGGATCAAATTTATTTAGTTCTAGCACAACCAATTGCTCGAATTCTGGTGGAAATGGAAGTAGTACATTTGGAGATTGGCGCTTAAAAACAACAATGATTGCAGATGATGAAGAATCAGGATATTTTATATTGCAAGATGGTGAGCCTAATTCACAATATATCCAATTGCATACTCCTGAAATGAACGTGGATAAAATATATTTGGATGCATATCCTCAGATATCGACGGCAGGAGGACAAAGATATCCTGAAGTATACGATGCTATCACAGATAGAGTTGAGCGAGGGACTCTGGTTTTAAATTATGTAGGTCATGGAGGAGAAACTGGTGCAGCAGAAGAGCGAGTAATACGAATTCCTCAAATTCAAAGTTGGAAAAATATAGATAAACTTAATTTGATGGTAACGGCCACTTGCGAATTTACAAAGTACGATGATCCATCAAGAGTTTCAGCAGGAGAATGGGTGTCTTTAAACCCATATGGTGGCGCAATTGCTTTGATGACCACAACTAGATCAGTGTATTTTGGAGTAAACACCATAACTGGGGCCAAATTTTATGAAAATGTATTTTCAAGAGATATTGCCAATAAACCATTGACATTCGGAGAAATAATTCAATTAACAAAAAACGCCTCAGGTTCATCCGACAACAAGCGAAGTTTTACTTTAATTGGAGATCCTGCTTTACGGATTGCATTGCCAGAAATGAAAATTGTTACGGATAGTGTTAATTCACTTAGTCCTACTCTTGAAATAGATACGATTCGGGCTTTAAGTAAAATAACTATTAAAGGACATATTGAAGATTTTTCATCCAATATTTTAACTGATTTTAATGGTGTTCTTTCCCCAACAGTATACGATAAAGCAAAATCGAACACAACTTTGGGGCAAGATAGTGATTCGCCGATACTGTCGTTTGAGTTGCAAAAAAATGCATTATACAAAGGAAAAGCAACGGTTAATAATGGGTATTTTGAGTTTTCTTTCATCGTGCCAAAAGATATTACTTATACCTATGGAAATGGTAAAATAGGTTATTATGCTGAAAATAAATTATATGATGCTTCAGGTCAGGATACTCGAATAATCATAGGAGGAATTGATCCAATCGGAATAAAAGATGAATTGGGGCCAGATGTAAAATTATATTTAAATGATCAAAATTTCGCGAAGAGTGGTATAACGGATGAGACTCCCATATTGCTTGCAGATATTTTTGATGAAAATGGAATAAACACGGTTGGAAACGGAGTAGGTCATGATCTCTTAGCTGTTTTGGATGGAAATACAGCTAATCCGATTGTCTTAAACGAGTATTATTCATCAAATTTAGATTCTTATCAATCTGGTAAAATCGAATATAATTTTTCAAAACTTGAAAAAGGACGGCATACATTATCTCTAAAAGTTTGGGATGTTAATAATAATTCATCAGAAGTGAGTATTGATTTTACTGTGCAAGAAAAAGAAGAATTATCTTTAGATCACGTATTAAATTACCCTAATCCATTCACAACCAAAACAGAATTTTACTTTGAACATAATCAAATATGTACAGACCTAGAAGTTCAAATACAGATTTTTACAGTTTCGGGAAAATTAGTTAAAACGATTAATCAGTTAGTTTTAACAGAAGGTTTTAGGAGTGAAGGAATTTCATGGAATGGGTTAGATGATTTTGGCGATCAATTAGCAAAAGGTGTTTATATATACATGATTAAAGTGAAATCTCCAGACGGTAAGATCGCTGAAAAGACAGAAAAATTGGTTATATTAAAGTAGAAACACAATAAAAGTTGATGATTTACGTATATTTGTAAAAAAATAAAAATAGAGTCTTTTATGAAAAGTTATTTTACGTTTATAGTTCTTATTATTTTCATTAAAAATTATTCACTTTCACAAACCCCTACAACTCCTTTGAATGGTGTTTCGGCAAGTGATTTAAAGTTGAATACCATAACGACAGCACTTCCTTTTTTATCCATAACCCCAGATTCTAGAGCAGGCGCAATGGGTGAAGCAGGCACCGCGTTAAGTGGTAATTCTACCTCTATTTATTGGAACACATCGATGCTAAGCTTTGCTGAAAAGAAAGCAGAAATAGGCGTTTCTTATGTTCCTTGGATGAGACAATTAACGAACGATATTAGTTTATCCTATTTATCAGGTTATTATAAAGTGAATGATAGACATTCTATCGGAGGCTCTTTAAGATATTTTAGTTTAGGAGAGATAACATTTACAGATAATAATGGCGCAGTTATTAGAAATGATAAGCCAAGTGAATACGAGATTACTGGTGCTTACGCATTTAAATTAAGTGATAAATTTAGTTTTGGTGTTAATGGAAAATTTGCCTATTCAAATTTAACAGGAGGACTTGTTGTTGGTGGAGTAAATACTAAAGCAGCAGTTGCAGGAGCAAGTGACTTATCTTTTACGTATTATAATAAAGATGCAAAAATTGGAGGAACTGAAGGTGTTTATGTTTTTGCTACTACGATTAATAATGTTGGAAATAAAATATCCTATTCAGAAAATGCAAAACGTGATTTTTTACCAATGAATTTAAAAATAGCAACCTCTTATAAGGCTAATTTTGATAAGTATAACAGCTTATTATATTGTTTAGAGTTGCAAAAATTATTAGTTCCATCTCCTCCGGTTTATGCTACAGGAAGTGCTAATATTGCTTCGGGAAAAAACAATGACATTGGTGTAATTTCTGGGATGCTTCAATCTTTTTATGATGCACCTGGAGTTGTTGAAGTAGATGCAAATGGAGCACAAGTTCAAAATGCGGATGGATCTTATGCTGTTTATAAGGGGACACGTTTAAAAGAAGAATTGTCAGAAATTAATGTTGCTACAGGTATGGAGTACTGGTATAACAACGTATTTGCATTGAGAACAGGTTTCTTTTATGAAAATAAAAATAAAGGAAATCGCCGATATGTAAACTTTGGAGCAGGATTTAAATACAATAATTTAGGAATTGATATGTCTTATTTGGTATCTGTAAGCGGAAAAAACAGTCCATTGGCAAATACTTTACGTTTCACACTGAGATATACATTTGGAGATAATTCAAGTAAATCTAGTTTATAAGAAATAGATGAATATTAGAATAGGATTTGGTGTGGATGTCCACCGCTTGTCGGATGGACATTTGCTTTTTATAGGAGGAAAACAAATTCCATCTGAATTTGGAGCTGTTGGTCACTCAGATGCAGATGTTTTGATTCATGCGATTTGTGACTCATTGTTGGGAGCGGCAAATTTAAGAGATATCGGATTTCATTTTTCGGATACAGACCCTAAATTCAAAGGTATTGATAGTAAAATATTATTACGAGAAGTGGTTGAAATGTTGCATAATAAAGGATATAAAATTATCAATATTGATTGCACAGTAATTCTCGAAACCCCTAAAGTAAATCCCCATATTCCAGATATGCAAAAGATTTTATCTGAAATATTGCAAATTGAAGAAGATGCAATTTCAATCAAAGCATCCACGCATGAAAAAGTAGATTCATTTGGAGAAGGAAAAGCTATAAAAGCCTACACTGTTTGTTTAATCAACAAATAAAGTTGATTCTGAGACTTTATCTGAAAATTCTAAGCGTCTCTTTCTTTAATTTCATATCAATCGCTTATCTTTGTCAAAAATAATATTAGAAGTATGAAAGTAAATCCAGCATACAATACAAAAGAATCATTATTAGCTTTATACAATAAGCCTTTATTAGAATTGGTTTTTGAGGCAGCTACTATTCACCGTCAATTTCATAATCCTCGAGAAATACAAATGTCATCTTTATTGAGCATTAAAACGGGAGGTTGTTCTGAAGATTGTGGATATTGTCCTCAAGCAGCGAGATATAATACAGACGTTGAAGCACAAAAGTTAATGACAGTTGAATCTGTGATTGAACAAGCAAAAAACGCAAAAGCGAATGGTTCATCTCGTTTATGTATGGGTGCAGCTTGGAGAGAAGTGCGCGACAATAAGGATTTTGATAATGTTGTGGAGATGGTTCAAGCAGTAAACGATCTAGAAATGGAAGTTTGTTGTACTTTGGGTATGTTGAATGAAAATCAGGCAAAACGATTAAAAAATGCTGGACTATTTGCCTACAACCATAATTTAGATACATCAAAAGAATTTTATACAGATGTAATTTCAACGAGAGAATATGAGGATAGATTGAATACAATCGATAATGCTCGTAAAGCAGGATTAACAGTTTGCTCAGGTGGTATTATTGGTATGGGAGAAGCAATTGAAGACCGAGTAGGATTATTGTTGAGTTATATGGCAATGGAAACGCCTCCTAATTCTATTCCAATTAATGCATTGGTAGCAGTGGAAGGAACGCCATTAGAAGATCAAAAACCGATTGAACAATGGGAGATGATTCGAATGGTGGCAATGACTAGAATTGCATTTCCAGAATCTATCGTTCGATTATCAGCGGGGAGAACAAAGATGAATATGGAAGGTCAAGCACTTTGTTTTATGGCTGGAGCAGGTTCTATTTTCGCAGGAGATAAATTATTGACTACTCCAAATCCTGATTTTAATGAGGATAAGGAAATGTTTAAAATATTAGGATTACAAGTAAAAGCGGCTTTCACAGAAGGTGAAAGACCTGTCAGTTATCCAGATCCTATTATTGATGCTCGTAAATTGAAGGAAGCTGAACGTGCTGCAGAATTATTAGCAGCAAAGCAACCAGGATTTCAACCTAGAAAAGTTACATCCGTAGAAAATTTATAAGTGGATCAAAAACTTCAAGATAAATTAAATAAAAGAATTCAAGAGGGAACTATACGTTCCCTTTCTTTATTTGACGATTTTGTTGATTTTTATTCCAATGATTATTTAGGATTATCAAAACTTAAAAATGAGGTTTCTGAATATTCAAGTTATGCAAGCTCAGGATCTCGATTAATATCTGGAACGAGCAAAGAATCGTTGGATACTGAACGAAATTTAGCTTATTTTTTTGGTGTTGAATCTGCTTTAGTATATAATTCAGGATATGATGCTAATCTTGGGTTTTTTAGTTCTGTTCCACAAAAGGGAGATGAAGTTTTTTATGATGAATATATTCATGCCAGTATAAGAGACGGAATACGATTAAGTTTCGCAAGTAATTTTTCTTTTAAGCACAACGATCTTAAAGATCTAGAAAGTAGAATATCTAAATCAACATCGATCAAGTACGTTGTCATTGAGTCACTTTATTCCATGGATGGAGATATTTCTCCGCTTCAAAAAATTGCAGATCTTTGTAGTAGGTATAATGCATTTTTAATCGTAGACGAAGCGCATGCTTGTGGGGTGATCGGTGAGGAAGGGAAAGGCTTCGTTTCTTTATTAGGACTAGAGACTTCGGTTTTTGCGCGAGTTGTTACATTTGGTAAAGCCTATGGAGCACATGGAGCCTGCGTTCTAGGGGCTAAAAATTTAATAGAGTATTTAATAAATTTTTCAAGATCATTTATTTACACTACTGCTCTTCCACCAGATTCATATTCTCGAATACTCTTTACTGTTTTACACCCCGAAATAACAGCAAGACAAAATAGATTAGAGGAAATAATTAAATACTTCAGAGATCGAATTTATCCGCTCGTTTGTAGTTCAGATATTATTTCACCAATTCAGTCTATTAGGATTGGGGACATCGAAAAAACGAAAGCTATTTCAGACAAACTTCAACGTTTAAATATAGCCGTTAAACCTATTTTTTCACCTACGGTTCCAATTGGGAATGAAGGTTTAAGAATTTGTCTACATGCTTTTAACACTGAAGATCAAATCGATCTATTAGTGAATTCGTTAAAAGATTTCATTAAGTAGATTACTCATTTTTCCACAAAACAGTCGCTGAAGCCTGTGCTGTAGGCATAATTACTAAGTCATTGATTGTAACATGCTGCGGTCGACTTGCTACAAAATAAATGGTTTCAGCAATATCTTTTGCTACCAAAGGTTCGAATCCATTATAGACACTTTCCGCGGTTTCTTCATCCCCTTTAAACCTTACTAATGAAAACTCAGTGTCAGCAGCACCAGGAGCAATATTAGTTACTTTAATCGCATATTGCACTAAATCAATTCTCATTGCTTTCGAAAGCGCATCCACAGCATGTTTTGTAGCACAGTATACATTTCCCCCTGGGTAAACTTCTTTTCCAGCAATGCTGCCGATGTTAAAAATATGTCCTTTTTTATTTTGTTTCAGATAGGGAACAATCGCTTTTGTTACATATAAAAGGCCCTTTATATTTGTGTCAATCATTCTTTCCCAGTCATCTATTTCTCCCGTATCGATGGGGCCTCGACCTACTGCTAGTCCCGCATTGTTGATCAATATTTCTATATTGGATTTCACTTCACTTGAAAGACTTTCTATTCCTTTATTTACCTCTTGTAGAGATCTAACATCAAAGTTTAAGGTTTCAACGTTGATGTTATAAGTAGAAGTAAGAAAGGCTGCTAATTTTTCTAATCGATCATTTCTTCTTCCTGTCACAATTAAATTCCACCCTTTCTCTGCAAAAATATGAGAACATGCTTCTCCGAACCCTGAAGTTGCTCCGGTAATAAAAACGTATTTAACCATTTGATTTTCTTTTAATAAATTTTTCTGGGTTAATTAAGATGAATGCTACAATTGCCAAAGCTAGCTGTGCGGGAAATCTATATCTAAATATAGCTCCAATGACTGGGGTAGTCCAACCGATAATTAACAGTAAACTGATAGTAAAGATAAAAATACTGATAATCATACCCATTTGATCTTTGTTCAAAGATCTCCTATATAGGAAAGAAAATAAAAGCAGTAATGATAAAATCCACACTTCAAACATGGCAGGAAACCGAAGAGAACTGCCTGGATCTTTTAGAAATGGCCTAGCATAGCTGTTAACCAACGCTTCGGGGATATTCTTAATCAATTGAACAATCGATTTGTTGATAGGAGTCGTTTTAATATAACTAATCGCCCCTGGAACTTGGTAATGAATTTTCCATTTTTGATTGTTCGGAGACAAAAAGCAAGGAGTTGACGGATATCTATTACGACGAAAAATCTTAACACTTTTTGTCGGATGAATTAATTCTACAGTACTATCTTGATTGTTTATTTTTAGATTTTTATACTGATATAATTCAAAGTAGAATAGATCATCATTCTCGTTCGCTACGAATAATCCCCCTTTTCCAATATGGTCAAAGTGGAATTGTTTCATCGAAAGATACGATACCACTTTTTGCGTCCTCCCATTAAATAAAAGCGCAACGCTTATTAAAATAATGAAAAAGGAGATTATACTCAGTATTATTTTTTGCTTAAATACAAATTTATAAAGTATAAAAAAGAAAATACCTAGTGCTATACAAGCAATCACATATGGTTTTATGTTCACTAGAATGAATGAAGCAATTATACCATACAAAATGCGTTTAACTAGGGTGTCTTTGACTAAAAATGCGCGAAGTAAAAGCCCAACGCCAAACAATAAAATAGGTTCTTTTAAAATTCCTGATGTCCAAAATAATGTGCTTGGAATGATGAGAAGAGCAACGAAGAAAATGATAGGTTTTATGGCAACATAGGGTAGTAATGAAATAAAAATATTTCTTAATCCAATCAAGGCAAAAAAGCACATGAACAGCATATGTATATAAGGAGAGCCATGTGAGAAAAAATGAATAATACTATGTAGCCTAATCATATTTCTAGAGTCATTTATGACACTTTTACTACTTGAATCCCATAAGAATGTTTTACTTAAGTGTTTTTTTATTAATGCTTTATCTTCTCCGATGCCAGAAACTAACGTGAGGTAATCAGCTGGATTTTTCTGGGCGACATCATTCAGCTGCTTACTTTCAGACATAAAACGCATGGCATCAGATGGAACAGAGTTGTTAGTGTCAGGGTGCAAGTAAATAGCTAAAAATAAGATACCTATAAGTATTTTTAAGCTAAAAGCCGCTGGCATGATCCACTTGGGTAAGTGTTTTAATTGTAAAAAAACTACGTAGCGAAATGCTAAAATAAAAAGAATAGTGTAAAGAATGTCTAAAATATGCACCTGCTTGGATTGTAAGTTTCAAATTTAGATAAAATACTTGACTTTATTTGCGTCAGTTTGTCTAAAAAATTACAGACAGTTTGTCAGTTTTACTATATGGCATAAACATTGACTCGGAATGACCAAATAAAAAAAATGATCAAATTATGAGAACAGGCCAAATTAATGTGCAAACGGAAAACATTTTTCCAATTATTAAAAAATTCTTGTATTCAGACCATGAGATTTTCTTAAGAGAGTTAGTTTCAAATGCAGTTGATGCTCAACAAAAATTGAAATTTTTATCTTCTAATGGAGAATTCAAAGGGGAGTTGGGTGAATTGAAAGTTGATGTTATCTTAAATTTAGAAGAAAAAACACTTACAATTCGTGACAGAGGAATTGGTATGACGGAAGAAGAAATTGATAAATATATTAATCAAATTGCTTTTTCTGGAGCTGAAGAATTTCTACAACAATATAAAGGTCAAGAAGGAGCAGAACAAATTATTGGTCATTTTGGTTTAGGCTTTTATTCTGCTTTCATGGTCGCTGAAAAAGTTCAGATTCGCACATTATCTCGTCATGAAGGAGCGAAAGCAGTTCAATGGGAAAGTAACGGTTCACCTGAATTTACGATTACAGATATTGAAAAGGCAGATAGAGGAACCGATATTATTTTATATATTTCAGAAGAATCAAAAGAATTTTTAGAAAAAAGTAGAATTTCTACTATTTTAGATAAATATTGTAAGTTTTTACCGATTCCTGTTTTCTTTGGGACTAAAACTGAATACATTGATAATGTAGCTGGTGAAAAAGATGAGAATGACAAAGTAAAACGTGAGGCAATTGAAGTTGAAAATCAAATCAATAATCCAGCACCTGCTTGGACAAAAGCGCCAGTTGATTTAACAAAAGATGATTATGATGCGTTTTATCGTGAGTTATATCCGTCATCATTTGATAGTCCTTTATTTCACATTCATTTAAATGTTGATTATCCTTTCAATTTGACGGGGATCTTATATTTTCCAAAAATTAAGGAAAATGTAGAAGTTCAACGAAATAAAATAAATTTATATTCTAATCAAGTATTTATTACAGATAGTGTTTCTGAAATTGTACCAGAATTTTTAACCTTATTACACGGAGTAATTGATTCTCCAGACATTCCTTTAAATGTTTCACGTTCTTATTTACAAAGTGATGGAAATGTAAAGAAAATTTCATCCCATATTACGAAAAAAGTCGTAGATAAATTGGCTGAAATGTTTAAAAATGATCGTAAAGACTTTGAAGAGAAATGGGAGGATTTACAGATTTTTATTCAATACGGAACTTTATCAGATGAGAAATTTGCTGAAAAAGCAAAATCAATTTCTTTGGTAAAAAATACTGCTGGAACGTATTACACACTTGAAGAATATAAAGAGAAAATTTCAGCGCTACAAGTGGATAAAGAGGGTAAAACAATTATTCTTTACACAAATAATCCAGACGAACAGTTTTCATTTGTGAAAAAAGCGACAGATAGAGGATATGAAGTTCTTCACATGGATGGACCGCTAGTTTCTCATTGGATTTCTAAGATGGAACAATCATTTGAAAATATTTCATTCGTTCGAGTTGATTCAGATACATTGGATAAATTGATCAAAAAAGATGAGGTTTTACCATCAAAATTATCTAAAGAAGACGAAGAAGTTTTAAAACCATTGTTTGAAACGGTCATTAATAAAGATAAATTCAATGTTTCTTTTGAAAGTATGAGTATCGATGATGCACCTATTGTAATTACGCAACCTGAGTTTATTCGCAGAATGATGGAGCAACAAAAAATGGGAGGCGGTGGCTTTTTCGGCGCTTTTCCTGAAACGTATAATATGGTTGTAAATGGAAATCATGCTAAAATTTCTGAAGTTTTGACAGCAGAGGATGAAGCGCTAAAAACAGCAAAAGTGAAACAATTGACGGATTTAGCATTACTATCGCAAGGAATGTTAAAAGGAGAAGAACTGAGTAAGTTCATTGATAGAAGTATTGAATTAGTTTAGAATTATTAATAGTTAGTTAGACGGAATCATTAATTACGAATTAGTGATTCCGTATTTTTTTCCTTAAATTTTTTGTATTTTGTTTAAATGGTTATTAGCATTCGGAGGTTATATTCTTTTTAATAGAAATTTTTCAGGAGCTTTTCTTGGTTTTATAGTAGGCTCATTTATTGATAACTATAAAAATGTGATTGATAAAGCCAAAGCACAAGCCAAAGCTGAAGGGAGAGAATTTAATTCACAAGATCTTTTTCAATATTATCAGCAAAGATCGTCTAAAAATGATATTGGGACTATTTTAATGGCTCTTTCTGCAGCAATAATGAAGGCAGATGGCAAAGTAGTAAAGTCCGAATTGGATTACGTGAAAATGTTTATTCGTCAGCAATTTGGTGAACATAATTCAAATAGTTATCTGCAAACTTTAAAACATTTTCTTGATTCAGGCGATATTCCAATGGATCAAATTTGTGTAGATGTCAGAACACGCATGCAACCAGAAGTTAGAGTGCAAATAATGCATTATTTGTTTGGTATTGCAAAAGCGGACGGTAGTGTTTCAGAATCTGAACTCAATGTTTTAAGCGTTATAGCTTCTATGATGGGAGTTTCAAACGTTGACTTTGAAAGCGTGAAAAACATGTTCTATAGAAATGCAGATTCAGACTACAAAATATTAGGTATCGAAGCTACTGCAACCGATGATGAGGTGAAGAAAGCGTATAGACAAATGGCTATCAAATTCCATCCAGATAAAGTTGCGTCAATGGGCGAAGAATATGAAAAGGGGGCGAAAGAAAAATTTCAACAAATACAGGAAGCATACGATAATTTGAAGAAGAGTAGGGGGATTAAATGATTTTTGATGTTGAATGTTTGATGTTGAATTTTTTATCAAACATCAAACATCAAACATTAAAATTTAAAAATTAAATGAATCAATTCTTAAATTGACTTGTCCCAATTAAAAACATGGTTGGAAATTTCTCTAAGTCAAATGCTTTTTCCCTCCATTCTTTGATGCTGTATGTTCGAACAGAAGCGTTTGGAAGCGTTAAGTTATGGGCAATACATAATTTTGTTTGATCAGCTAGTTCATTTAGCAAATCTTCTAAAACATTCATGTTTCTAAACGGAGTGTCCATAAAGATGTGCGTCCTATCGTTTCTTCTTGAATCTCCTTCGAAATCTTTCAATTTTTTAATTCTGTCTTTGCGTTCTTTTGGTAAATAACCATGAAATGTAAAACTTTGTCCATTGAAACCACTTCCCATTAAACCTAATAAAATAGAGGAAGGACCAACCAAAGGCATTACATGTATTTCCTTTTCGTGCGCTAAAGCAACTAATTCAGCGCCAGGATCAGCAATACCAGGGCAACCAGCATCGGAAATAATGGCTAAATTTTCTCCCGCAAGCACAGGTTTAATCATTTTATATAACTCATCTTGAGGTGTATTCTTGTTCAAAATAAAGAAAGTAGAATCATCAATAGGAAACTCACGATCTAATTTACGCAAATAACGACGCGCCATTTTTATATCTTCTACTGCGAAGAAACGAAAACTAATAGCAAGATTTGCAACATCTTGTGGAATAATATCTGAAGTTGTTTCACCACCTAACGTGGTTGGTAGAAGGTAAATTTTACCTTGAGAAATATGTGACATATATACGTATTGGATGACCTGAATTAGACCAGGTCGTTATTTTTTATTTTTTCTAAAATACAATCAGTTGCATGATCTAACAGATGAAACACTTCGATAAATCCAGCTTCTCCTCCATAATAAGGATCAGGAACTTCTCTGTTATTATTTGGGTATGACATGTCTAAAATTAGACGAACTTTTTTTCGATCTTCTTGTGACCTTGCCAATTGAAGGATATTATCCTTATTGTTTTTATCCATCGCGAAAATTAGGTCAAATCGGTCAAAATCTTCCACTATAAACTTTCTCGATTTTAGTTGATCGATAGAAACTCCAAATGATTTTGCGGTCTGACACATTCTCTTGTCAGGTGATTCACCAGCATGTATACCAGTTGTGCCGGCGGAATCAATTTGCACATTCAATTGGTTATCTGCTATTTTTTTTCGCAACAACCCATCTGCTAAGGGAGAGCGACAAATGTTTCCAAGACAAACCATCAAAATATTCATAGTGCAAAATTAAGAAAAGTAATGGGAAAATAGATTTTTAATTCACTTTTTAATAGGTTAGCCTTACGATGCAATTGTAAGTAAATGATTAGAAAAGTTAAAGTTATGAGAAGAAATAATTTTTTATTTGAATGAATTTTCGATGAAAAGGTTTTTCGGTTCAATGCAAGAGTTATTTTGTTCATTTCCTTTAATATATTTCATTTTTTTAACTTATTGAGCCGCAACTAATGACTAACTTAAACGTTATGAAGATGTAGAGACTATTCATTTAATATATTTTGCCATGAGACAGTTAAAAATCATTAAACAAGTAACAAATAGAGAAACGGCTTCTTTAGATAAATACTTGCAAGAAATTGGTCGTGAAGAAATGATTTCTGCGGATGAAGAAGTTCAACTGGCAATAAAGATAAGACAAGGTGATAGAGCCGCTTTAGAGCGTTTAACCAAAGCAAATTTAAGATTTGTAGTTTCTGTTTCAAAACAATATCAAAACCAAGGTCTCGCTTTACCAGATTTAATTAATGAAGGTAATATGGGATTAATTAAAGCAGCTGAGCGTTTTGATGAGACCAGAGGATTTAAATTTATTTCTTATGCAGTTTGGTGGATACGTCAATCCATTTTACAAGCGCTTGCTGAACAGGCTAGGATCGTTCGATTACCCCTCAATAAAATTGGTGTAATTAATAAAATTAACCGCGCATTTTCTGAATTAGAGCAAAAATATGAGCGACCACCTTCTGTTGATGAATTAGCAGAAGCTTTAGAGTGTTCAACTGAAGATGTTCGTCAATCTTTATCTAACAGTGGAAGACATGTTTCCATGGACGCTTCGCTGGTCGAAGGAGATGAATCTTCTTCTAGTATGTACGATTTACTTCCTAATGACAGTGTTCCTGGTCCAGAAAATGAGTTAGTAATTGAATCTCTCAGAAAAGATATTGAAAGATCATTAACAACTTTAACTTCTAGAGAAGGAGATGTTGTGAGAATGTATTTTGGTCTAAGTGGCAAATATCCTCTGACATTGGAGGAGATTGGAGAAAAATTTGATCTGACAAGAGAAAGAGTGCGACAAATAAAGGAAAAAGCAATACGACGATTAAAACATACTTCTAGAAGCAGAATGCTAAAAACGTATCTCGGTTAGGCTGGATCAACATCGATCACCATTCTGATTGACTTATTAAAAGGAACGCTGTAGAATGTGGAAACAAGTTCTTGCAGACGTTCCTTTACTTTTTTCTCAGGAGCATCTCGTTCTATTTTAAGCGTTATTTTTTTTAAATATAAATTTTTCACTCTCTTTACTGCTGGATATTCAGGACCTAAAACTCGTTCCTTAAAAACATCCTTTAACTGCAGGCTGAAGTCAAGTGAAGCTTTGTCTAAAATATATTCTTCTTTGTGTTTTAAGGTGATGTCAATCATTTTAAAAAACGGTGGATAGAAGAAATTTTTTCTTTCCATTATTTCACTTTCATAGAATCCAACATAATCATGGTCTATGATTTTTTGAATAACCCAATGATCAGGATCTCCTGTTTGAATAATAACTGAACCTCTTTTATGCTTTCTACCTGATCTACCTGCAACTTGTGAAATTAATTGATAGGATCGTTCAAAGGCCCTAAAATCCGCTCTATTCAAAAGCATGTCAGCATCCAAAACACCTACCAGACTGACGTTATCGAAATCAAGTCCTTTTGTAACCATTTGCGTACCGATCAGGATATCGATTTGTCGATTTTCGAAATCATGGATTAGATTTTCATAGGAATTTTTAGATCTAGTGGTATCTAAATCCATTCGACGAATTATTTTATCTGGTAACATGAGAGACAATTCATCTTCAATTTTTTCAGTTCCAAACCCTAACATTTTTAATTTATTGCTTCCGCAAGCAGAGCAAGTGCCAATGGGAGGTGAATGATGTCCGCAATAATGACATTTAAGCGTGTTCGAATGTTTGTGGTAGGTCAAAGAAACATCACAATTTTTACATTTCGGAGTCCAATTACAAATTTCACATTGCCACATTGGCGTATATCCTCGTCTATTTTGAAATAAAATAATTTGTTCGCCTTTATTCAGCACATCTCTCATGGTGTCTATTAAATAGGTTGAAAAATGTGATTTCATACTTTTTTGACGTCTTTCTTTTTTGAGATCAGCACAAAATATTTCAGGAAGTTGTAATCCTCCAAATCGTTGATGTAAGTTGATTAGCCCGTATTTCCCAGTTGTAGCATTAAAATAGGTTTCTAAAGAAGGGGTAGCTGATCCCAGTAGGACTTTAGATTGATACATGTGTCCTAAAACAACAGCGCAATCTCTAGCATTATATCTAGGAGAAGGGTCGTATTGTTTGAACGAACTTTCATGTTCTTCATCTACAATTATTAATCCTAAATCTGTAAAAGGAAGAAAAATGGAGGAACGAGCACCAAGTATTATTCTGAATCTGTGTGGGTTGTCGTTTAAAACATTGTTCCAGATTTCTACGCGTTCATTTTGATTAAATTTTGAATGGTAAACACCAATTAAGTCGCCAAAATAGGAAGATAATCTTTGTATCAATTGAGTGGTTAATGCAATTTCAGGAAGTAGATATAAAACTTGTTTCCCCAATTCTAATTGCTCTCTAATCAATTCTACATAGATCTCTGTTTTCCCTGACCCTGTAACACCATGGAGTAAGGCTACTTGCTTTTCTTTGAATGATTCTCTTATTTCTTGTAATGCCGTCTCTTGATACGTATTCAATAATTTAAATTCTGAAACAGACGTTTTTATTTTGTTAAATCGCGAGATTTCGATTCTTTTTTGAACAATAATACCGTTTTTTTCCAGTGTATTCAACGTGGAAATACTTGCACCAGCTTCTTCCAATTGTTTTCTTAAGACAGGTTCTAATTCATTTTCAGAATAATTCCCTTCCCGTAAAACAAGTAGTAAAGTTTCTAATTGTCTTTGCGATGACTTTTTTGATTCTAATCGAAGGATTGTTTCTTCTAAAATTTTTTGATTTGAAATAGATGCATCTAATTGAACATACATCGCTGTTTTAGGGGTGAACTTTTCATTTAACTCTTCTTGAGAAAGAACCACCCGTTTGTCAATTAATACCTTGATAATAGGTTGAATCGTTTTTATTCCTACTATTTCAGAAATTTCTTTTAAATCTAAAACATCTCTAATTTGCAGTGCTTCAACAATTTGATATTGACGATCATCTAATTTTGTATTCATACTATCAAAATCAGGATGGAGAACGATTTTTGTTTCACTGGCAAGTTTGAAATTGGCTGGAAGTGCAGCATTCATTACATCTCCAATTGGAGCCATATAATAATTGGCAATCCATTGCCACAGTTGAAATTGCTTTTTTGTGATAATTGCGGTATCATCTAGCACATGTTCAATATATTTTGCTTGATAATTGGTAGGAATCGTTTCATGAATTTTAGTTACGATACCTGTTAGGAGTTTTGCTTTTCCGAAAGGCACGATTACGCGGATACCTGCAAATACATGCTCGTTCATTTCAAATGGAATACGATATGTAAATACTTGGTGTATGGCAATCGGGAGCACTACATCCGCAAAAAGCGTTTTCCTGTCATTCATAATACAAAAAATCTTCGGTATTTTTTACCGAAGATAGCAATTAATTATAAATTTTTGAAAGAATAATTATGGGCAATGATAACTTTGTCCAGAGTCTAAATTATGACCACTGCAAAAGAATAGATTTCCAGTAATTGCGCCCGTGCAAAGTTCTTTCGTCGATTCAGAATCGATCGCTCTAGAATTGATAAACGGCACAGCAAAAGGCTTCACAATCAGAACTGTTTGTCTTGCCGAAAAGATCCCAATGACATTTTTGTTATTCGTCACACTTAAGTTCGTGAAATTCGGTTTTGTTTGAGCAAGCGAACTACTAGGCTTATTTGAATTAATATAGGTGTTAAAATCCTCAGATCCTCCCGTCAGACGAATTGTGATTGATTTTATTTGACGATGGGTTATCAATGGATTATTAGTCACATTATCTCTAATTAATTCATAAAAATTTTGACCAGCAATAGCAGCGCTGTAACTAGAATTGGGTTGAACTTCAGATTCTCCCGCATTCCAGGTTAAACTCACTGAATCGAGAACAGAAAAAGAGTCGTCATATTCGTAAAAATCTATGCCTAATGTCGCATTTACTCGGAAGGCAGAACCTGTTCCTGTTGGGGTGGTCTTTATATTATCAGTTTTATAAACACCCGTATTAAAAAAGCGGAAATAACTAGTTTGCGAACTTTGCGCAGAAGATAAATTAGTAACTAGTTTCGTTTCTCCTGTAATTTCAAATTCTTTCGTTGTGTTTTTGTCAATAATAACACGTAATTTATACGTTGCAGCATCATTCAATGCCCCTTTAAAATAGTAGAGTTTTTGCGTTGGAGCATAAAATATACCATTTGTACTTTTATTATCAACGAGTGTGTCTTTTAAATCCCAGGTATTCGTTACAACATCATTCATGTATTCTGTGATTGTTCCTTCTAAATTTTTAAAATAACTAGAATCAGGAATTTTAGCAATTTCCAATGCATTTCCAGGTCCTATGAAAGCTCTGTTTATTTTAAGGAAATGAATAGATTCTGATTGGTCAAGAAGCGCATAGATCACAGCTGTCTCTTTGTAACTGCCAACTAATTCAATATCTTCTTTACACGAATTAAATGAGACAGCAGTTATAATTAATCCCAGAATGAGAAATATTAATTTATTTATGTGTTTTTTCGTAATCATATAAACTCAGAATAAAATATTTTTTATAGAAAGCAAAGCTAAACAATAATTTCTACAAAATTTGACTCTACGCAAAACAATTGTTTTTGAGTCGGAAATAACTTAATTTTTCACTTTATTTAATCCCATTGCTAAAAGCATCCATCTTGGTAAATGTTTTTTTGGATCCCGATTTTTCAAATTAATATACCAACCAATTTTCTTCATCACAGGTACTTTATGGGTTTCCACAAATTCAATTAAAGTGCCGTCTGGATCTTCAATGTATGAAAATCTTCCTGCAGCTTCTCCCATATCAAATGAGTTGGAACTATCAACTGTGAAAGGGAATCCTTGATTTTCACATTCTTTTTTAAGTATATCCATTCCTTGAATATCAAAGCATAAGTGAATAAATCCCCAATCCCCCCAAAATCTATTTTCAAGTATTTTTCTACAATCTGGTCGTTCAATTGCCTGTATTAATTCTATTTGCGTGGGGCCTAAAAGTTTTGCAAACGGGCCATTTCTTAATTCCGGATGAGACAATAAAATACGCCTCACTTTCATATTTCCTTTTGGTAAGCCCTGTAAATCTTCAAAATTACCCACTTCATCATATTCGATCGTCGAGTAACCTAAAATATCTTGGTATAATTTTAAAGATTTTTCAATATCACTTACACCGATTAACGCACCTGCAACACCTCCACATTTGGATGGATGTTTCGTGTCAGAAAAAAAATCCGTACCCTCCACGATATCGAAAATATTACCATTTGGATCTTCTACAAAAAAATGATTGTTACCAGCAGGATTTTTAACAATATCGCTCAATAAATTAGCGCCATTCACCTGGAAATACGCATATGATTGACTTACGTTTCTTGATTTAATTCTACAAGAATATAAACCATAATCTCCCAACTGGATATCAAATTCTGCTTTTTCAGTAGATCTTGAAGTATATTGCCAGATTTCAAATCCACCGCCACCTTCCATGCTGAGTGCTAAAGTTGCCGTTCTTGATTGAACCTTTCCACCTGTATAATCTATCATTAGCGGAGCATCAGCAGCTTCTTCAAAAACCCTAATATCAACGCCTAAAAACTTTCTGTACCATTTCCATATTTCTTGTACATTTGGAACACCTATTCCCATTTGTTGAATGCCGCAGATTATTTTCTCCATGATAAAATTTAATTTTTTGTAAATATAAGAACTAGATTAAAGTTCCAAATGATAATTTTATAAAAAAAAAGCGAATATTAGAACATAGGAATAACTGTATGTTATCTAGTCGCTCTTTCGTTGAAGATTACATATCCATAACTAATTTGGAAGGCAAATGGCGAACTCTGTTCAGGGAAGTAATTTATAGTTGCTCTGACAGGACCAAAAAAGGAATGGAAAATTGCTGATCCTGAAATTAAAAATGCCTCTCCTTTAAATGGTTTTGAATATCCAAAAGATCCATCATTTTCATTTAGATTTAATTTGACAAAAGGCTGATAAAAATAGGTGTCAATGCGCAGATCAACTTTCTTTTTTAAAGTAAAAATCAAATTTAAACCAGTACCCACATATTGAGGAGATCGATATTCAGGTAAAAAGTAGGTTTCAGCATCAGGAATGGGTGCAAAAGAAGTTAATGCTAGCAGTGTGGCCGTATAATTTGAAAATAAAGTTTGAGTGTTTAGTACTCCCTTCGCATGCACCCCTAAATGAAAATAAGGTTTGTCAATTATGAAAGACTGAAATTCTGAATTGATATTAAACCAAATATGCAAATTTGTTTTGTCGTATGGTTGATTATTATTTGCGGTGCCACTTATACTGTGTTCGCTTCCATTGATATATCTTGCTTTAAATGAGAAATAGTGACCGCTGGAAGAAAATTGTTTTCGATTAAGTGAATTTTTTAAAAATTGCCAACTGACAGAGTTCCCATTAAAATAGGTTTTGTCAGTGGTGTCTTTATTGGTAAAGTTCACCGTTTGATAATAATCATCTTCAAGAGAAAAACCTCTGAAATCAATGATGCTTTTAGTGGTATTTCCAATTGGGTGGATGAATTTTAATCCATAATAAATTTCGTTCTGAATTAAAAAAGAAGGCTTTACTTCTTCAAAAAAGGAGGCGAAATTATAAAAATAGTCCCAGCGATTCATAACGAAATAGGAAGTTAATGCCACTGGATAAACGGAAGGGATCTCGACAGTTAATTCTGTTTTTATCGAACCATAGAATTTTCCAAAATACGATTCTGCTTTAATTGTGGAAGCTGTTTTACCCAGTTTTCTGTAACTTAAGCTTAAATAACCTGTGTTGACAGCTCTTGAAGAATAATGACCTCCCACATCAAGTTTAAATTCTTTCGATTTTCTAATTTCCAAATTAAGATTATAGGTACTATCTGATTTTTTACTTAATGTAGGGTAAATAAAATCAATTTGTTTTGCGGTATACAATCTAAAATATCTTTTTTCAACAATTTCAAGAGGAAGAGTTTTCTCTCTTTTTTTGTTCATTACGGTTTTTTCAGCATATTTTAGTTTTCCGTTTTTATAGGAGCTCGAGGTGATAGATTCTATTTGAAAGTCAATAATTTTTGATCTAAATGCGTTTCTTCTTGCCGTTAGTTCTTCCTTTGAAATTTTATGTTCAATATGCGATTCAATTGAATCTAAATATTTTAAGGTTGAATTGTATCCGTCATTGATTGCTTTTTCTATTTCGTTAAAAGCGAAAGTTGTTACTTCAGTTTCTGGATGAATAATGATCCCCATATCACAGGGTAAATTGTAATCTGTGTGAGAAACAAGCATATTTGTTACCTGACTAATTAAATCATCTTCTGATGGTGGTTCAGCATTGTAGGAGACATTACTTCCAATTATAAAATCTGGACTGAAATCCTTGTACATTATATCCGCAGGGAAATTATTATATAAGCCACCATCAAATAATAAATCGCCACCAATTCTTAAAGGACTAAAATAAAAAGGATACGTCATAGAAGAACGAACGGCCTCATTTAGATTTCCTTTCCCAAAAACAACACTTTTTTTATTTGTAATATCACTAGAAACGCAACGAAAAGGGACAAACAAACTGTCAAAATTGTTAGAGAAGGATGCGCTTGTTGTTCCTAGAAATTTTAACATTTCGAAATCTAAATACGAGGATGTAATAAAATTGGTAGGCAAAGATTTTTTTAAAATGTTATTATGCGTAAAAACAACATTAAATAAACTTGCATTCATCTCTTCTTCACGCACTAAAAAACGTTGAGAAGGTTTTATTTTTCCACTAATCATTAGCTGAAAATCTGCTTTTAATACGTAATCTTGAATTTCTTGTGGACTGTAACCTGAAGAATACATTGCTCCAACTAGAGCTCCAGCGGAAGTACCTGTGATGTAATCTATTGGAATCCCTCGTTCTTCTAAAGCCTTTAAAACCCCAATATGTGCTAGCCCTGTTGCGCCGCCACCGCTGAGAACTAAGCCCACTTTTTGTTGTGCTTGAACAGACGCTATTAGAAGAATAGAAAATGCGAATAAAGAAATATTACGGATTGTTGACCTCAATTTTATTACTTTTGTACAAAATTAGCAGTATTTCTGAAAGAAAACAACGATAATATGAATAATGAGTTGAAAGATAGTGGAGAAAACGTAACCATCACGTTAAAAACGTTTTTTGGATTAGAGGAAGTTTTAAAAGAAGAGTTAATCGAACTTGGATATTCAGATGTGAAGGTTCTAAATAGGGCTGTGCAAGTCACTGGAACATGGAAAGATGTGTATTTTTTAAATCTACATTCACGATGCGCTATATCGGTTTTAGTTGAAATTGCAAAATTCAACATCCGTCACGAAGACGATTTATACAAAAAATGTATGAAAATCGATTGGACTGAATTTTTTGATATTGATAAAACGTTTGCTGTCAAAGGAGCCATTTATTCAGATTTCTTCAAACATTCTCAATTACCTTTTTTATTAGTGAAAGATGCTATTGCAGATACTTTTAGGAATAAATACGGCAAACGTCCAGATGTCCATATAAAAGTTCCACAAGTATTATTTGATGTGTATATAAATGATTCAAGTGTAACGATTTCTTTGAATTCTAGTGGAGTTCCTTTATTTCAAAGAGGATATAGACAATCTGCAGGTGAGGCGCCTCTTAATGAAGTGGTTGCTGCTGGTTTAGTTCGGATGTCAGGTTGGGATCGTAAATCGACATTTGTAGATCCATTTTGTGGGTCAGGGACTATTTTGATTGAAGCGGCAATGTTAGCGGCTAATATTCCGTCCTCCATAGAAAGGCAGCATTATGCGTTTAAGAATTTTAAGAATTATGATTCTCAATTATGGGATGAAGTATATGAGGCCGCAAATAAGCGTTGTCAATCGTTGCCGTGTAAAATAATTGGTTCAGATATTACTCCTGATATGATTATGAAAACAAGACGTAATCTGAAAGGTGTTGCGGTTGGTCGATTTATTGAAACGGAAATTTGCTCTTTTAATGAATTAAAAAGACCTGAAGAAGCAGGTGTTATGGTGACCAATCCTC
Organism: Flavobacteriales bacterium; assembly: GCA_947449575.1. Taxonomy (GTDB): domain Bacteria; phylum Bacteroidota; class Bacteroidia; order Flavobacteriales_D; family Crocinitomicaceae; genus CAIUKX01. Next base: position 2,005 of record CANFRV010000022.1, on the reverse strand, counting down.
CCTATGGAGAAAGAATGGGCGATGATATCGAAGAGTTGTATGAAGGAATTGGAGATTGGATGAAAAATGTGATGCAAGGTTATTCTTGTTGGATTATTTCTGCGAGCGAAGAAGGTTTTAAATCAGTAGCACTTCGACCTGACCGCAAAATAAAATTATTCAATGGAGATTTAGAATGTAGTTTTAGAAAATTCACGATTTATGAAGGTTCAAAAAAAGCGAAACACAATAATTACGAAAACACCGAAGATTCAGTAGTTGAAGAGTCTCCTGAGAATTAATTTTAGACATTTAGACATTTAGATATTTAGATATTTAGAGATTAGATTTTTAGATTTTAGACTTAAAGGTTTTACATGAAAAAGCGATTACTAACATAGTTAGTAATCGCTTTTTTGTCTAATGTCTAACGTCTAAAAATCTAAAGTCTTAAACCATCGTCTAAAATCTAGAGTCTTCAACTTATCTTTTAGAAATATCTACATAGTCGCGCTCAACAGCACCAGTATATACTTGTCTTGGTCTACCGATTGGTTCACCTCCTTCAGTCATTTCTTTCCATTGAGAAATCCACCCTGGTAGACGACCTAAAGCAAACATCACAGTAAACATTTCAGTTGGAATATTAAGTGCACGGTAAATAATTCCGGAATAGAAATCTACGTTTGGATATAAATTTCTAGATTTAAAATATTCATCTTCTAATGCAACTTGTTCTAATCTTTTTGCAATGGCTAATAATGGATCGTTTACATTTAATTTTTCCAATATATCATCACATGCTTTTTTAATGATTTTTGCACGTGGATCAAAGTTTTTGTATACTCTGTGTCCAAAGCCCATTAATAAGAATGAGTCATTTTTATCTTTTGCTTTTAAAACCCATTTATCAATATCTCCTCCGTCGTTTTGGATTTGCTCAAGCATTTCAATTACCTCTTGATTAGCTCCACCGTGCAGAGGTCCCCATAAAGCTGAAATTCCAGCAGAAATCGTTGAATATAAATTTGATTGCGAAGAACCTACAACTCTAACGGTTGCAGTAGAACAATTTTGTTCATGATCCGCATGGAGTATTAGTAATTTATTTAATGCTGCAGAAATAACTGGATCTACGGTGTATTCTTCAGTAGGCATTGCAAACATCATGTGCATGAAATTCGAACAATAATCTAAAGAATTTTTAGGATACATAAATGGATGACGTAAAGCATTTTTGTGTGACCATGCAGCTAATGTTGGTAATTTACCAAGCAAGCGATGCATCGTTAAGTCTTTTGCTTCAGGACTTCTATTAGGATCTAATGATTCTGGATAAAAAGTGGATAAAGAACATACCATAGATGCTAAAACTCCCATAGGATGAGCTTTTGCTGGGTACGCTTCAAAAAATTGTTTCATATCTTCAGCCACTAAAGTGTGTTTAGTAATGCTATTTATAAATGAATCTAATTCTTGTTGGGTTGGAAGCGCCTTATAAATTAATAAATAGGCTACTTCTAGAAAACTTGCTTTTTCCGCCAATTGTTCAATCGGATAACCACGGTATCTTAAAATACCCAGTTCTCCATCTAAAAAAGTAATAGCACTTTCACAACTACCTGTATTTTTAAATCCTGGATCAATAGTGATATATCCAGTTTTTGTTCTTAATGAACTAATATCGATTGCTTTTTCATTCTCAGTTCCTTCTATTACAGGGAATTCGAATATTTGACCGTTTAATTCTAATTTAGCTATTTCGCTCATTTCTTGTTCTCGAATTTATATTCTATTTTTTTTGTGCCGCCTAAATTAATAAACAATTTCCTTAAACAAAACTGTTCGTTAATTTTTTTTCCTAAATTATATAAAAAAACACTAGTGTCCGATAAAACTTTTAAAAAAAAGCGGGATTTCCGTTAAAAGATTTCCCACTTTAATGTAATTTGGTTTTGCGAACATAAATTACATGAATAAAAGTAGCTATTTTTTTGGACAGTCCGTTTTCGGACAGCTGATTTCT
>CANFRV010000021.1 GCA_947449575.1 Flavobacteriales bacterium | reverse complement strand
TTACTGAAATAATTCCTGATTCAACTTCACTAACAACAGCTAATTTAAAGGACATTGAATAATCCTTTTGACTGCGCTTTTCATAAAAGCTTTTCTCTTTTTCCATAACGATAAAAATTGTGTATCGCTATTTTAGGACTAGACAATATGTTAAACTAAAAAAGGCTAAAGTTTACACCTCGGCCCTTTTCAGTTCTCGGATTGCCGTAGCGTTCCAAAGTTTTAAATTTCATTCTATTGATGGAAAACAAAATAAGAAAAGACGTCCCCAATCTCTGTAATAGAGAACGTGTTTCTACTTACTTTAAATCTTAAATATTCTTATTTGATGCAGCAAATTTAAGACAAAATTCAAAAGTTATATCAATAAAAAAAGCTTCAGAAGAATCTGAAGCTTTACTTTAAATGAAATTGCGGTCTGGACGGGACCGCAAAATCAGTGTTTTCGGGGGTTTGCGGAAGTTGGTCTAAATTGGTCTTTATTTGTTTGTTTTTCAATTATTTACATCATTTTTGGTTTGCTCCATTTTTGTTAAAAAACAACATAAAAAAATATAATCCGTCCACGGTTCCGTCCACGGTTTGTGTTATATTTGTAAAAAAAAACGAATGATAAAGTTCTATTTGAGGGATAAAAAGTCAGTTTTATCGACTGCAATCTTGATGACCGTGTTCTACGATAATAATCGTGTTAGAATTTCAACGGGTTGTTCTGTTCCACCTAAAATGTGGCAAGAGAAAAAGCAACGCGTAAAGTTAACAATGGAATTTGAAGATGCAATAGAAATTAATGATAAACTTGACGATTTGGAATCGGTGATGGTTTCCTTGCTGAAAAAATATCGTGATGAAGATTTTTTTCCCAGTCCAAGTAAGATCAAAGATGATCTATTCAAACAAAACAATGTTCCTCTCAAGAACAAGAAAGCCAAAACTTTTTGGGATCACTTTGAAGATTTCGTTGAAGACAAACGAAAAATCAATCCTGATGTAAGAGATTACAATAATTCACTTCGAAAACATCTATTGAAAGTGGAAGCAATCATGGGGAAACCAATTAGCTTTGGAATGATTTCAAACACTTCTGTTGACTTTAATCAAGAATGGATGAATTACTTGTCATTTGTTGCTCTAAACTCAGAAGGAGAGTCTGGATTGATGCCAAACACGATTGGTAAACAAAACAAGAACCTAAAAGCTCTATTTAATTGGTGCTTTGATAAAAATATCATTTCAAAATTTAGTGCAAAAGGCTATCCTACCATTGTTGAAGATGTAGATAAAATATATCTCACGGAGGAAGATTTAATCGAATTGGAAAAGCTAAAAATAACCGATCCATCCCACAAAATAGTTCGCGACTTGTTTTTGATCGGTTGCGAAACAGGATTACGATTTAGCGATTTTACTAGATTGACCGAACATGATATTCGAAATAATGAATTACACATTATTCCAAAGAAAACCAAAAATGCAGGTGTCAAAAAAATAATCATACCTCTAAGTGCGCGCGTTCAAAAAATATTGAAGCGTTACAATGGGATACCTCCAAAATTTGACAGAAACCATCTGACGAAATTCAATAAAATTATCCGTGAAATTTGTGAACTCGCCAAGCTCAATGACGAAATTAAATTCTACCGCCAAGTTGCTGGAGAAAATTTGATGATAACCAAAAAGAAATTTGAAGAAGTCTCTTCACATACTTGTAGAAGAACTTTTTGTACACTCAAATTTTTGAAAGGAATGCCAGCTCAAGCCATCATGAAATTCAGTGGACATAAATCTGAACGTAGCTTTCTGAAATACCTAAAATTAGATGCAGAATTGACGGCGAAGAAGTACAATGAGTTTTTCTAAATAATTCAAAGGTCTAATATGTGGTATGAAAATACCCATAATGGTGAATACCCTGATTTTATTGATATTGCCGAAAAATTGAAAATCAATTTTTGACACTATAATCCCAGATTAAGTTAACTTGAAGTTGGGTTGTAGTTAACTTCAAGTTAGGATGAAGTTAAATTGCATTTAGATTTAAGTTGGGCTGAAGTTGAGATGAAGCTAACTTTTAATTATATAAAAATCAATAAAATAACCTATTTTTTATACTTGCACAAATATGCAAACAAAAAAGGTCTTTCTTAAAAAATTAAACAAGCAAATAAATCAACCAAAAGAATATTTATCGCAGTTGGTATTAACAAACACATTAAAACTGAAGAGGCATCGTAGTTCTTACCATTATATTTAAAAATGGCATAATGATTTATATTTTTCCATTTAGTCGAATCTTCTCTTTGTAATAAAACATCTTTGTAATGACAATAATTGTCTCAATTAAAATATATTTCCAAAGTGGTAATTCAACAATAAAAAAATCAATTATTTGCCAGCAAGCAAATGAGCCTATAATAGCTATAGAGAAAAGAATTAATTTGTTTTTCATTCCTAATTATTTTTGATAAGATTTTCAAACTCTCCAGTACATTTTCCAGGTATGCGAATTGAATAAATGGCACTGTCTTTAAATGAAAATGCAAAACGATAAACAAGTTCATTTTGTTTTAAATCTGGTTGGTCTCCAAATTGCTTTTTAGTAATTGAACAATCAGCATTGAAAGGACCAAAATCTGAGCAACGCATTTCTAATACAATTTCCCCGGGAATATGATCTACTGAAATTCCCCTTAGAGAATAAATTTGATTTTTTTCACTCGTTCCTATTTCATTAAAAAACAAGTTGTAGAAATATCCACATGCTTTATCTCGATTCATTCTTCCAAAAAAACAACCATCTTTATGAAGAATGCCTTTCATCTTATTAAAATTACTTGCACAGAATATGGTTTCAAAAGTAGATAACAAGCGCGTACTTGCGATTTTTTCTGTTTCTGTAATAAGTTTAATATTGCATGTATTCATGATCATTTTTTTTGATGTCACAAATCTACAACCAGCCAATGCAATCTATCTGCACAGTAAAAAAGTCTATTTAATATTGATTCAAAGATTCCGATATTCTTTGTTTGATTTTATCAATTAAATGAAAAGGAGAAAGGACTTTTACATTTTCGCCAAACGATAAAATCAACTGCTCTAATTCAAAATTAGGAATTACTATTATTTTCACTAGTAAACCTTCTTCAACCTCATAATCTTTCTGAGATCCATGAATCGGTTTAGTTTTAATATAGGGAGCTTGGTTAGGAGTAAATAAAAGCTGAATTTCTTCCTCCTCTTTTTCGAAAGGTTTTGACACTCCAATTATTTCAGAAAAAAAATCTTGCCAATCAGTTAAATCTTCAATATAAATATTCGATGTTTCCTCTAAGCTAGAGATACGATCAAGTGCCAAATTCCAAGTAGGGATTTTTAGCTCTTCATTTAGGCCATATACAAACCATCGATTGTTATATTGTTTTAAAAAGTATGGATGAAAGTTTAGTTGAATTTCAGCTTGACCAAAAGGGGTGTAATTTATTCTTAAAACTCTTTTATTAACAATAGCATTAAAAAGTATTGATATGAAATCATTTCCCGAATAATATTCATTCCCTTCAAAAGAGACAACTTTTTTTGAATCTTCTTCTAATCCAAATGTATCTTTTAGGATTACTGATGTTTCGGTTAGCCATTTAAATCCTACTTCACCTTGAAAACGATTAAACAACGTCAAAACACCTTTTAATTGTTCCGCTTCGGTTGAATTTAAAGGACTATTATTTATGGAAAATTTAGATTCAGAATAATAATAGGCATGCTTCTTACCAGAAATTATCTTTGTCTCGATTGGAGCAGAATATCCACTTTCACTTCGCATATAACGAATATCATCCCTTAATTGTCTTATTTGAATTCCCGAATTTAGAGGATTGTCTTCTAGTAAAGTATTATTGACCTCATCTAATAAATCTTCTATTAAATAGTTTCTACCAGTGTTTCTTAGACATCGGTCTAACGTTTGGTATCGTAATAATGCGTTTTTTGTGATTGACATATTGACCACAAATGTATTCATTAAAGTTAAAATTAAAAGAATTTGGTATCTTTGATTTTGCAGTGCAGATAGATTGCATAAGTGTGATTTAGCTTTGTGCCAGTTCTTTGAAATACTTGTCTGAAAAATATTGATAGTGGATGCTGGTTTCATGTATTTGAAACAGATCGGCATCTTTTTCCGTCGTATTCACAACGCGATGTGAGACGGAATGAATGTTTATTTATAATTTAATGTTCAATCATTTATGGTTTATCATTTTTTAGTTTTTATCTTTTATTGTTTTTTTTATTGTTTAAGAGATATCATACAAAGAGAATATTCAGACAAGTATTTTAATTTTCTGTAATCTATATTAAAATGAAATTAGAAGAAAAACAAATACTGGAATTAAAACAACTATTCTCTGAAATGGAGAGTAAATCTGATTTTTTAGCTCTTCTTAATACTGTACAAGTATGGATGTACGGTGAAAGTTATCATCCAATCCAACTTAAACAATTGACTTATTACGCAAACCCGAATAATTCTGCTGACCGATATCATACTTTTATAATTCGTAAAAAATCAGGAGGTGAAAGGCAAATAAATGCCCCAATTAATGGACTAAAATCAATTTTAAAAGTCCTAAATGTTATTTTTCAAAATACATTTGAAGTACATAACGCTGCAAATGGTTTTGTTTTAGAGCGATCAATTGTCGATAATGCAAAAAATCACTTAGGTAAAAACTATGTCTATAACCTTGACTTAAAAGATTTCTTTCATTCATTTGACCGAAAAAGAGTAAAGGGTGCATTAATGCAGGAACCATTTAATCTGAAAGATAATAAGGAAAAGTTAGCTTTTTTAATTTCTTCCTTATGCACTCATCCACTTGAAATTAATGAAAAAAAAATAAATGTTCTGCCACAAGGTAGTCCAACATCGCCTAGTCTTACCAATATTTTATGTATTCGTTTGGACAGAAGGTTAAATGGCTTGGCAAAAAAGGTTGGTGCAAAATACACTCGTTACGCCGATGACATCACATTTTCTGCTCCAACAAATGTTTTCAAAAAAGAGAATTTTCAAAATGAACTTAGTAGAATAATTACTGAAGATCAAAAATTGGAGATTAATCCTAAAAAAACAAGACTTCAAACGCAACTTCATCGCCAAGAAGTTACAGGTTTAACGGTTAATGAAAAAGTAAATGTCCCTCAGCGATATGTTAAACAAATTCGAATGTGGATTTATTACTGGGAGAAATATGGCTATTTACGCGCCCAACAATTATTTTTATCCGACTATAAAAAGGACAAAGGTCATAGAATGAAGGGAGTTCCAAATTTGGCAAATGTACTAGCCGGAAAACTTGACTTTTTGAAGATGGTAAAAGGCGACCATGATTCAACTTTTATGAAATTAAATGCCCGTTTAGCTTTATTGGTAAATTCCAATGATGATATGAAAGAAATTCTAGATTTATGGGAAAATGATGGAATTGAGGCAGCAATGGACAAATACTATCAACGCGACAATAAAATTTCTATGAGAGCTTCTGACAGTGATTTTGGATTGGATGATGTACTAATAGCGAAGTTCTTGAGTTTAGACACTATGGAATTCAATGGAGGAAATATTGAAAAAGATAATTAAATGTTCGTCATGAAAAGTAAAGGAGATTTTATAATTGATTTATTAGTAAATAGAAAGATTTCTGAAAACGATCGAGAAAGGTTATTGCAATTAAGTGCAAAGGAATTTGAGAAGAATGATGATGAATATCTTAAGATATTATCTGAGATAGAAAGTTTCAAAAAGATATATCAACATGAACAAGACAAAGTCACAACAAAAATAGATAACGTTTTAGATTATGTAAATGAAGTTTCAAATAGTTTATTATCTGTATCAGATCTTAGTGTATCAAAACAATTTAGAGAAGGGAGAACTATTCTTACTGATCACAATAAAACAAATAATAACGAAGAATATAAAAAGAATATAAATAACATTGAAAACAAAGACAATGAGGCGTTTGTCTTTAAGCAATTTAACATTTTTAAACTTCTTAAATTTCAGCTAAATAAACTCAACAGAATTTTATTTCTAAAGAAAAACAATATTAATAATAAAGACAAATCGGATTTGATCGCGACTATTCAAGACGACATAAACAAAAGTAATTATGAGTTAGAAATAGGGATGATTCAAGAAAATGAAAATCGAAAAATTCCAAACCCAAAACATGTTGCAGAATTTATGTCTTTGTTTAATAAGCGAGACGGATTAAAATATCTGACTCATGACTTTGATGAAAACACCGATTTTAATATAGATGAATTTTTACGTTCTGCATTTCAAGTTTTTAGTGATCACACTAGAGAACTTGATATTCCTCCAAGTTTATGGCGAATTGTAAAAGAATTTGCTTTTGATTCAAAGCAAGCATCATGGACATCTATATCAGATGATTATACAAAAGACATTAATATAAATACAGGTTGGGCATCTGAAGAGTTGCGACACTGGTCTAAACAAAATAGTTTACACCCTATAAGAAATGAAAAATATGAGGGCATTATAAATGATTTTAAGCGAATTACAAGAATCAAGGATCCAAATCTAGAAAAATTGATTGACGCAACCCTTGTAAAAGTACTAGAAAAAGACATTACAAGTTATGAAATAAAAAAATGTGATCTTGATAAGGCAGATTTCTATACTCATGTAAAATTCCTTAAAATAGCACTAGAAACCATTTTTAAAGAAATTAAAGATAGATCTTCATCAGATTACAGAAAGAAGATAACAATAAGTTATGAATTTGGTATACAAGATGAGTTTTTTATTCGCAAACTCTATATTACTCATCATAACTCATATCCTAAAAAGGAACTACAAGTTATTTTGCGCGAATGGAAGGAAAAAGGGAGCATAGGAAAAATTAGTGCAAATTTGGAAGGTTATTGTTACTGGTCGGTGGAAACAATAATTGAAGACAAACCTTCTAGAGTTAATATTTTAAGAGATAACGATACACCAGCAGTTGAAACGATTGATTCAAATGTTGAAGGTTTCACACATATTTTAACCTTTTATTATAAATAGAAATGATTTATTTAATTGACGATAATCAGAATAATCTGAGACAACAGAATTATAATATTACTTTCCTTGAAGAAGGGGTATTTGACGGTTTTATCAAGGTAATAGACAAATTAGAAATAGGAAAAAGTCTAGTAGATTTTAGTCATTTAGAATTTTTAAAATCTGCAGATTGCATTTTACTCCATTCAACAACTGAGGACTTTCAAGATACTCAAGGTTTTATTTCAGGATCGATTACCAATGTCATAAAAATAAAAGATTTTATTTCCATGCAAGGTAAGACAATTCCTTTGGTTCTATTCAGTAATTCAATGGGTGAACCAGACTTTGAAGCAAACGAAGACCTTAAGTACATAAGAGGAATCAAAAAAAATATTTTCTATGAAAGATTATATGATTTTCTTGATAACTATAAGCAGACCCAAAAGATAGAACTTAAGATAATAGCTATAGGCAAAAATTATGCTGCGGCGCAGAATATCAAACTAGGCGCAGAAATACTAATAGCCTTGCAAAGTAAAAGCAATGCCGATTTTTTGCAGTTGTCTGATATCATGTCGATAAAAAGTAGTTTCGAAAAATTTATTGAAGATGCGCTACCAACTTCGGATCTTGAAGCTATTTTGAAATCAGTAAAAAATCAAACAATTCGAGTTCAAGATTTTAAAAAAAATATTAATACAATTTTAGAAAGTTACACTAAATATGGAAAAAACATACATACTTGGAAATAGTGATGTCCTTGGTGAATTAGGTTGCAATTTTATCAAGGTTGAAAATTTTGATAATGAAATTAAAATTCATAACTGGGTTATTAATCTATTTAAAACTAACGACATTGAAAAGCTAGTCATAGAGATAACAGATAATCCTATCGCTTCATTACAGATAGGTTATCACGTTCGCCTTAGCATAGAGCAACTGCGAAATAAGGTTTTAACTCCAATTTTATTCATTAGTTCACAATCATTAAGTCAAATTATGATAAGTTCTCGAGGGTATAATCATATTCTATCTACTGCCGGTACACATTTTTGTGATTTCGATTTGGAAATGGTTAAACGAGAAATTGAATATATTGAGGTAATAAAAGAATCAGAATATTTGACTGGTTTTTTAAAACAAATCAATATTCAACCTGATGAAACTGTGGGAAGGCACTCTCTAGCGAATATTTGGGGCGCATATGCTTTAGATAGAGCTGCAAATACATTGGTTTTAGATGATAATGCAGATTTTAAGAAATCAATTCACTTTAAATTTGTCGTTGCTGTAAACAATTTACCATTAATAAATGGTGATAATCGTTTGGAGCCAGATTTCCAATATGAAAACTTAATTATTGAAGCCAAATCTAAAAGGATTTTATACATCGATGATGAGGCGAATAAAGGTTGGGATTCTGTTTTAAAAAAAATATTTAAAACTTCCTCATTAGATGATTTCGTAGTAATAAACGAAAAAGTAAAAGAATATGAGTCATTCTCAGAGAGTAGCAAGAAAATTATTGAAAATGAAAGTTTCGATTTATATTTGGTAGATCTCCGTTTAAACGGTTTGGATGAAGATGAGAATTTGAAAACTGAAGATTTCTCTGGGATGAAAATACTTCAAAAAATCAAATCAATTAACCAAGGAAATCAAGTTATTATTTTTACAGCATCAAATAAGACTTGGAATCTTAAATCTCTGCTAGATCAAGGTGCAGATGGTTATTATTTAAAAGAATCACCTGAATTTAATGTCTCAATAAATCAAACAACTAATAACTTAAAAAATCTTCAATTACAAGTTAAAGGATGTTTCAATAGATCAGAATATTTAAGAAAATTATATTCTCTAACAAAAGAATTAACTAATCATTTTGTGGATAATCGAGAATTTAATATTAACACCGGAAAAAATGATATCAAATCACAATTTGAAATAGATATAATGAACCAACTGAGCATATCCTGTGCACTTTTGGAAAGAATGAATCATAATGAAAGGATTGGCAGAGGGGAATTTCAAAACCTACTAAATCACTCTTTTATTTCAATTTATTTAATTGTTGAATATATCTACAAGCATAAAATTGAAAATAGCATAAAAAAAGGAGGTTTTCATATTAAAAAATTCGATGAAAAGAAACGAAAATTAGTCCCTTATGATTTTCCCTTTGGAAATGTTTTTCATGGTTTTATTACATTCATTATTGAACGATTAAGATTGGATGGACTTACTTACTATAAAAAGTTTTATGACTTCAAGGAATATAGAAATAATGTTAGCCATCCTGGTAAAAAGCAACCAGATGCAGAGAAGTGTGTGGCTCTGCTAGAGAATTTGGTAAGAATAATTAAACAAATAAATTGAAAATGCAATTAACAGCAAAACTCAAACAACTACTTCCAATTCAAACAGGCTCAGGCAAAAACGGCGAATGGAGGAAACAAGACATCATTGTAGAAACTGATGGTCAATATCCTAAAAATGTGTGCATTTCCATTTGGGGAGATAAAATCAATGCACAACAATTGGAAATAGGTAATACCTTAATGATTGATTTTGAAGCAGAAAGTCGAGAATTTTCTGGTCGTTGGTATACCGATTTAAAGGCTTGGAAAATAGAATTAATTTCATCTGGTTCTTTAACTCAAAATAAATTAAACGATATTACTCCTTTGGATTTAGATGAAAAGCCAGATGATGGTTTACCTTTTTAATTTGCTGTGCAGATATATTGCATAAAAAGGAAATAGATTTGTAAAAATCTTAATTATGCCGATAAAAAAAGTAGATGAAAAAAAATGGACAAAGTATATGATTGATCACTTTGTTGATAAAGGATTTGCGATTTATATAAATACAGAGAATGAAATTTTAACATTCATTTCAAAAGATTTTTATGGTTTAGATATAGCATTTACAAATTTGTATGGTTTTCTTACAATTTCCTTTAATAATTTAAAATTGAAAGAGGAATTTAGGACAATATCTAAAATTGAAGTTTTAGAATTCAATAAAAACGAGAACCATTTTTTTGATGAACTCGATAATTTTGAGACAGGTAAAAAACAAATTCGTTATGTCAGTGAAAAATTACCGTGTTTAATCTATTCGGGAGTAAAAAGCAATTCTCTTGGTTATAGATTTTATGATCATGATGAAAACAAAATTAAAGATCTTGAAGACATTTTAAAATTCAGAAAATCTGTTTTTGAGCAAATTTTGAAATGCATTGAACAATTAAGTTTAGAATTAAAAAATCAAAATAATCAATTATGATACTTACGGCCAAATTTTTTGAATTACTTCCTGTTGAAACTGGATCTAGTGCTTATGGAAATTGGAAAAGACAAAATATTGTTGTTCTGACAAAAGATACTTATCCAAAAAAAGTAGTTCTAACGATTTGGAATGATCTATTTGATATTTCTGATTTGATAATTGGTTCTGATTACGATTTTGATTTAAAAATTGAGAGCCAATTGTATAATGGAAACTATTATTCTAAATTACTATTAAAAGAAAATCCATCAACTGTAAAAAACATTTTACGCTCTTGGGTTTCGGGTATTAAACCTCTCAAAACGAATGCAAAAATAGTAGAGTTTTTACCAGAAAAAGTTGGGGAAACTTGGAGTAAAAAAGAAATAATTTTTGAACCACTTACTTTAGGTGATAAAAGATTTTGTGTGTCATTTGTGAATAATAAAATTGATATAACTGATTTTTCAATTGGAGATATCGTTTCTTTAGAATTATTAGTAGAAAGTAGAAATTTTAGTCAAAATTGGATTACAGAAATTAAAGCTTGGAAAATTGAACTTGTCGAAAAGGGATTGATTGATAATACACAAAAGTTTGATGATTCAAATCCTGAAAATTGGCCATTTTAATAGTTAAATACAATGAAAGATAATATTAAATATATAGGAATTGTTGATTGGTTTTATGATCAGATACGCAATGCAAAATATGGATTTGTAAGACATCCGTTAGTTGGACAACATTATTTCAATGAAAATTTAATTGATCAAACGGAGGAACTTTCTAGTTTTAAAGAAGATGCAGTAGTAATATTTAATTCAAAAGAATCAAAACATAAAAAGGGATCTTTTGAGGCTTACAATGTCCGTTTAATAGAAAATGAAATTGATTTAGAATTCTTATTTAATGAGTTGTTATCAGCAATTAAGGGACCAGAGAACAGTGATTCCAAAAAAATCAAATTTTATCTAGAAAATAGAATACTTATTATTTATAGAGAATTTAATGAAGAGAAAAAGATAGAATCCCTAAGCCGTCTTAAAACTATTGTTTTTGATGATTTTAACCAGAAAAATGATCAGTTTGACTCTAAAATAATCATTGAAACCATTTTATTTTTAAAAAAGATAGACAATTCTTTTTCAGAGGAATTAGAGTTGTTTTTTTATAAATCAATAGATAAAAAGACCTTATTAGATCTGTGGTTAGAAAATAAAGTAAACTATATCGATGAGGAATATTTAATTCCTTCTTTTGAATCATTTGAAAATCATATTCAAGAAAAAGTCTTCAATAAGTTAAACAGTGAAATCAGACAAAAACTTTTACTTCATTTAATTTATAAAGGAACTTCTGATAATGATCAAATCTCTAAGTTATTAAAATTTATTTTAGTAACTGAGGATCCAATTTTTACCGACTTGTTTGATTCGATACATAATCATAATCAGAATTTCTTCTTGCGAGATTTTTGGGTAGTTGAAAAAGATCTACGTGCTGAAATAATTAAAAAATCAAAGGATTCTAAAATTGCTTTAAAAATCTTGTTGGATTCTAATACTCATTTTATTCAGAATGAATTGCAAAGCGAGTTCTTTGCAAATTTAGATGATATTAGAGATTATTTTTATTTCTTAGAAGGATATTTACCAGATAATCTAATTGCTTACAAGAACCTATGCACTTCTAAAGTTAGTATAGAAATTGCACATAAATTATGGTTAATCGATATACTTGACATATGTCAAATTGATCATATTGCATTAATATTAAATAATTTAGATGATTCTGAAAAGGAAAAAATATTTTCAAAATGTAATCAAGAGGATAGAATAAATATTATCTTTAAAAGTATTCTTAATTTAGACTTTAAAGAAGCAAAGTCGAATTATTCTGATATAAAAACAATATTACAAATTTCAACAGACTATACCCCTGAAACTTGTGAAAAAGTCTTGGCAGAATTACAAAGAATTGTCCCAGAATACTATAAATTAAACCTGTGGATTGATGGTTATATTGAGGAACTAGATTATCCACTATTCAAACCATATATAATCACTCTTAGTTCTTTTGAGCAAAGAAGGTTTGTTAAAAAAGTACTAAAGTATATACATGAAGGTAGAGTTTCACTTGAATTGGATGAATTCACAAATTTAAATGTTATTGACTATGAGATTAGTAAATCGATTCAAAAAGTTGACGGAACAAAATTAGATTTTTCCACAAGTATTATTTTAAATATAGTCAAAGAGTTAAATGAATATAAATCGTTTGACGAAAAGAATATTACATCTAAAATTTTTGAAATAGTTGTTAATCAAATAAATGATCCCGAAGATATATTGGAAATCGAAGGATTCTTCGATACATGTGGAGGAAGATGTAAAGTAAATAAAAAGGAGATCATTGACAAAGATGGTGAAAAGACGATCGAATTAAAATACGAAAGAAGTAGCTTTGATTACCCGAAGATGCATTCATACTGTGATGGAAGAAAATCCCTTAAAAAAGGATCCTCCGTCCCTAATCTGCATGAAATAACGAATAAAGAATTCTGGTGGTGTGGAAACAAACCTTGTCATGAACCATCTAGAAGCCTTCATTCATCTGTAGATTGGGAAAATTATTCACTTATGGACTTTCTTCATATCTTGAAAATAGAGTATAACGAAATTGATTTAGAGCTTTATTTAAATGTGATAAATAAATTGAATCGTTTTTTTAGTCATATGAATTGCAGGTCTTGTAAGCATATTTTAAGGCCCAAAGGTAAATCAAATTATGCTTTTTGGGGAGTAAATTATTTTTGTTGCACAAATACTGACTGTGAGGAGAGTAAGAATGATAAATCAATTTATATAAGTCATTGTTTAAACGGTAGATGTTCAGATATTATAGATAGTAGAGATAGTGTTAAATGTTCACCTGCGGGTTATAAAAGTGAAGAATGCGGATGGTATATATGCCAGAATTGCCATTCTTGTTGTTCAAATATCGCTTTGAAACGAAGAATTGATAATTTGAAAACAAATAGCAGAAATTATACCTGCCATCATGAAGGTCACAAGGATCAAGGTATAATATTTTGTAATGAATGTGGTGACACCATGATAAATGGAGGAGATTCTAATAAACGGACGGTAATAATTGAATTTTTCAGACAAAATTCGTTTAATCGTGAAATTGTGAGTTCATCTGGGAGAAGAAAAAATGATGGTGGTTGGTGGTTTTTATTTTCACAAGGTAAATTAAGTGAAGAACAATTTCAACAAAAATTATATAATCTTTCACTGGTTGGCTTCAATATACCTAACATTGCAGATAGAAGTCAAACTGTTCAACTTGTAGCTGAGCCCTATATAAAAGAAATAAATTTATTAGTTTGTTCAAACTCAAAATGTGGAAAGAAAATTGATTTAACGAAAGATCTCGAACGAGCATTTGCAATTAAAAAATATCATGATGTTGTTTTCCCGAAAGAAATGGTTACTTAAATTTCTCTTTAGAATTGAATAATAAATCAATCTTAAAAAAATATAGAGTAAGTAAAAGTAACAATTACTTAATTCCCTAAAATTTCAAATTATGAACACGATAACTTTACCTTTTAATTGGATTGATCATCAAAACCACGAAAGATATGTGACATCTTTAGAGGGCATTACTGTTGATTTATTGACGCTAACTAAAGTTGATTTAAACAATAATTTAGATTATGATGGAAATATAATAAGATTTAAGTCCGAACGAGTTGTTAAGGGAAATAGTCTTTTGTCGGTTAACGAGTTTCTTCAAGAAAATCCACTTAGATTAAGCGGAGTTGGAATTTTTAAAAGCCATTGTATCATAAAAGGTTTTAATGACAAAGAGGAAATATTAGATGGACGATTTACTGATAATTTTTTTGGGGCTAATGTTGTTAAAAACATTTCATTAAAAACTTTTGGTTATTCAACAATCGAAATAATTAAGCTTATTGAATCAACTGGGGTAATTAAAAGGGCTTGCAGCAATGCTTTTATTGTTTTAAACAAAGAGTTATTTTATAAATGGATGGGTGAAGAATTTATGACGGCTGAACTATTTTTCGAATATTTGAAAAAATCATTGACAAAAATTTAGGTTTTTTATACTAGTAGTTAAACATTACCGAATCATTTTAAAAGAACAAACAACGAAAATAGTGTATAATCGAAATCGATTTAAATGTGAATCGATTTAAATCAGAAAAATACTTTACATCTGAAAGGATTTAACAAAATAGGGTGGTATCTTATGAAAGTAACAAAGCCGGAGATTAGATTAGTATTGACACTTTTAACGTTGTCCTTTTTTGGATTCATAATAAAGCTGCCAGCTGTTTTTAGACATCATGACCGTGAACTACATTTTCTATTTTACTTACTAACTGCCATTTTTTTCTACATGATTTTTGGTAAGAATAGAATGGCTAACCACATTGTAATTTTCCTTTTATTAGTGATCTTTGGTATTGGAATCGAGGTGATACAAGAATTATCCAATCATCTTTCACCCAAGAAAATTCATGGAAACTTTGATCCATTAGATGTTTTTTATAATTTGCTTGGACTTATTGTGGGATCATTTTTCTGGGGAGTTTCTTTATCGGTACAAAAAATAATAAATAATTTAAATAGGATAGAAAATGATAACAAGAATTAATGCTAGAACTGGAAGAGAAGAAATATGGCTTCAACCCGAAGGCCTCCCAGGAATTTGGGTACACAGAGGCTTTTGTGAACGATGTCACCCTTTTAATAAATGTATGGGACTTGCAGAGTTGACTGATGCAGAATGGGAAAGTATGGAGAATTTGATTAATGAAACAATTGATATTTTGAGCTTAGAAAAAAGTCCAAATCTATCCAAGTTAAAAAAGTGCTCAGTCAAAACTCTCTAAAAAAAGCCCCAAGGATGGTAGGTGATGTTTTCGATTTGTAAAATGACAATTGTTTGGTGAACAATACCAACAAAAAACACCATTCTTATAGAGAACTTTGAGCGAATTAGAGTGATAACTGCTTTTAATTCAGATATATTTCCGAATGTTAAGATTGAAAGGTCTTAAATAATTATTGCTATAATTAATCTTGAATAATATTAAAAGTGATTATTCACGTTCATTAGAGTCCTCGTGTTTTAATGTAAAATCAATTACTAATTCACAATAAGTTTCAAGTGTTTCTAATAATTGTTTCGCTTCTGCATTAGATAGATCGGGGCGCAGTTTTTTAAGATCCTCCAAAATTTCATTTCTAGTTTTCGACATTGGGATTTATTTTTCTAGTAAGGAAATTACAGAAAATTTAAAACCAGTTGATTTTGGCTTTTCTTTATCTTATATGTATCCTTCGTGTGGTAATGATTCCTTGAACGGATTTGGTTTTTGATGCTGTTTTTATAACCAACCAAAACCTTATGACGTTTAGAAACCTAAATAGTGTCATGAAGCTCGCTTCCAGGGTGTTTGAGCTGGAGTGCATTTGGATAGATATGATAACTCGAAACAGAATTTCCTTTCGATTTACTTACTTCTTATATAAATTATTTTACCAGGAGATCCATATTTTCTCATTGCACCCCAAGCACCATTAAAGTCGGAGAAATCCGATTTATTAGTCTTTGAGACTCGATTACATTTTTTATTTTCATTTTGTCTTTCCAAAATACTAATTCTATTTTCTATATATTCCCTAATCGGAAATATTTCATCAAAATTCAAAGTTTGCATTTTTATAATTTGAATGCCTCTTTGTGACAATAATCTTATTATAAATTCAGGGCGAACATCTAATTTTTTCGAGATTTCATCCAATTTTTTGCCAATCAATATTTTCCATTTTGATGGATTTTTATCCTTTTCATTTTTATCAAATGAACTTTTTTGAAAATTAGTTTTTAAGGATATTTCATTTGGTTCTTTATGCATGGAATATTTCATTAATTCCATCTTCAATAAAGCATGGGCCATCTTGTTTTTATCCTTTTGCGGATATGTCTTATTTATAATTTCAATATATACATCAAGTACTTTTTGATCAAACGATTTTAATTTAAATAATGCTTTTAACTCAGGAAAGGCATCAATCATAATAAAAAAATTATTTATCCCTAATTTAGACTTGAGTACTAAGTTAATATTCTTTTTTAAAAAAAAAATGAAATGAATTTCCTTAACTTGATTTGTAATGAAATAATACTCTCGTTTCTTTTGAACCTGCAGTTTTATTCATTCTTTTAGGTATTAGTAAAATGATTAGAGACAATCAGGCATAAATTATCATACTCCAAATGAGTAATTTTTTTAAAAAAACAAACAAAAAAGTATAATTAAATCGACTTAAAATTGGTATTGAGTTATCCAAGCTATCTGAGGGACTATATTTGTAAGACTCACAACTCACTTATTTTGTTTATAACTTCAAGTTAAAAAAGTGTATTTTTTAAGTAAATAAATAAGTTATTTACTACCTTTGAAACATATGAATAATTGGAGATTTGCCGGGCATGAAACCTTTCATTGTAAACACTTTTGGCTTAAAAAAGGATACAATTTTGCAAGTGAAGGTAATAATTTTAAAGACAATGATGCTGTCGTTAAATTAGGTGTTGGGAAAAATATGGTTTTATCAATTCAGTTTTGGATGAATGCATTCGGAATATTTGAAGAAGATGAAATTACTGAATTTGGAAATAATATTTTTAACGATGCCGGCTTTGATAGTTTTTTAGAAGATGAAGGTTCATTGTGGTTGCTTCATTTTAAATTATTAAAGAAAAACTATTCTTCAATATATAAATTAGCATTTTTAAATTTCAGAAAAACAAGAATTTCGTCCGAATTCACATCTAAGCAGTTAGAAGATTTTATTTGTAAATATTTAATTATTGAAGGTGTTAATTTCAGTCAAAAATCTATTGAGAATGACGTCAAAGTTTTTATTAGAAATTATGTTTCGCTTTATAAAAAAGGATCAAAAAGTTTAGAGGATGATTTTTCTTCTTTGTTAATAAACCTTGATATTATAACTATTGTTCCAGATTTATATATAGAAGGTTTACAAGTATTCAAATTATTATATAATGCCAAAGAAAATCTTCCTTCTGAAGTTTTATTGTTTTCAATTTTAGATTCCTTTGAGGGCGAAATATCGATTTCTGTTAGTGACATCCAAAATGAGATTTCAGATTTATTTTTGTGTAATCGAGAAGGAACGGAAACTAAATTGATTGAGCTTCAAGAAAAAGGTTATATTGTATACAAAGATGACTCTGGAAGAAAGGAAATTCAGATAAAAAACGAAATAAGCAAATGGGATGTTCTAAAAAATTATTATGAAAAGAGCATTTAAAATATCCACTAATATAGAACGTGATTCTTCAGTTCAAATTGATTATATCGTTACAAAAAACACTAATGATGTTTTTGATAAAATTGATTTTAATCATAGTAAAGGGCAAAATTCATTTACAATTATTGGCTCTTATGGAACCGGTAAGTCTTCATTTTTATGGGCACTTGAAAAACATCTTAAAGGTGAATCTTATTTTAATACTAGTTTCGCGAAACAAAGTTTTGATATTGAATCTTTCAGCTTTACACGTATTATAGGTGAGGCCATTTCATTTAAAACGAAATTCTGTGAGGTTTTCGGTTTATCTCATTTAAGCGGCGGAACAAATAAAATTATTCTTAGGGAGTTTGATTTGTTGGTTACTGATATCCAAGAAAAGAAAATAGGCCTAGTTATTTTGGTAGATGAATTTGGGAAGCATTTGGAGTTTATAGCAAAAAATAATCCAGATGAAATGTATTTCATACAAGAGCTTTGTGAATATTTAAACGACCCTTTGAAGAATGTTTTGTTCATAACAACCCTTCATCAGAATGTGGGATCTTATTCAAAAGGATTGTCTAAAGCCCAACGCTCAGAATGGGATAAAGTTAGGGGAAGACTTTTAGAAGTTACTTTTGATGAACCGGTGGAACAATTGTTGTTTTTTGCAGCTAAAAGGCTGGCTCCATACAAACCAAAGAATTTAAAATCGTTTGAAAAACTTACAAATCAAATATTAAAATCTAATTTACTTGGGAAAATAGGTAATGCTGAATCTAATTTTTTCGAAGAATTATACCCACTTGACCCTCTTGCCGCTGACATATTAACGAAGTCACTACAACGTTATGGTCAAAATGAGAGGTCGCTATTTACTTTTCTTGAGTCTGAATTTATTGAAAAGATTATTAAAGAAGGCAGAATATTTAGTGTTGTAGACTGTTTTGATTACTTAATCGAAAATTTAAATTCAGAACTTGAGGATGGTGAAAAAAACCCATTTAAACCTCAATGGAAGGCTGCAATTATTGCAATGGAAAGATGTGAATTTGTATTTGAAAACAAATACAATCAGGTCGAAAAAATATTAAAACTTATTTGCCTTGTAAATATTTTCTCTAATTCTAGCGGTACATTAGATGAGAAAGTATTATGTAATTACGCTAAATTATCACTTGGAATAGATGCTCCCGAAGTATTAATAGAAGAACTTATACGAAGAAATATAATAAAATATTCTAGGACAAGGAATAAACTTAATTTCTTAGATGGCACTGACATTGATCTTGAGCAAGAATTAATCCAAGCAGTTAAGCACATTGACCCAAATATTAATCTTGTTAATCGGATAAATTCTTATGTCGATTTTGATTTTGTTCCAGCAAAAAGGTTTCAATTTGAAAAAGGATCTCCTAGATTTTTCGCTTTTAAAGTATGTGAAGAATTAGTTGCTGAAAGCCCAATGAATGAAATTGACGGATACATCAATTTAATAATAAATCCTTCAATAAAAATTGACAAAATAAAGAGTTTCTCCTCGGAAACAAAGTCAGCTCAGCTGTTTGCGCTGTTGCCAAATGTTGAAAATATTTCTAGTGCCTTATTTGAAATTGATAAAATAAATTATGTAATCGAAAAATTTCCTGATGATAAAGTTGCAAACAGAGTTTTAAATGAAGATCGGAATTTTTTTCTTGAAAAAATTGCATCAAGCTTAAAAAAAGATTTATTTGAAAACAAATCTGGTACTCTTTGGGTTTTTAATGGGGAACT
Organism: Flavobacteriales bacterium; assembly: GCA_947449575.1. Classification (GTDB taxonomy): domain Bacteria; phylum Bacteroidota; class Bacteroidia; order Flavobacteriales_D; family Crocinitomicaceae; genus CAIUKX01. The sequence goes on along the minus strand of CANFRV010000021.1, from coordinate 50,663 downwards.
GTTAGAATTGAATTCAGAAAAAGACCTTAATAAGACATTAAGTTTTATTTGTGAAAATGTGTATTCAAAAAGCCCGATTTTTAAAAATGAAATGGTTAACAAGGAAGTTCTTTCCACACCTATTTTAACCGCTAGAAAACAATTAATAAAAGCATTAATTAATTCGGGAGAAAAAGAAAACATAGGTTTTGATTCAAAATTATTTCCGCCAGAGCGAACGATTTATCTCTCACTAATTAAAAAGACAGGAATACATGTTCAAGGAAAGCATAATTGGAAGTATCAAGATCCAACTGATGAATCTTTCAAGCAATTATGGGATAAAACGATGGATATACTTTGCGACAGTTCTGAAACACGCAAACCTATCTCTAGTTTTTATGAAATTTTAAAAGAGGTACCCTTTAAATTAAAACAAGGATTTTTGGATTTTTGGATTCCAATTTTTTTAATCATTAAAAAAGAGGATTATTCTTTGTATTCTAGTGATGGTGAATATGTGCCACATCTTACGCCAGATATTATGGATATTATTCATAAAACTCCCGGTCGATTTTTTATTAAGTATTTATCCACTAATGGTATAAATAATGAATACTTTAATTCATACAAAGAATTAGTTGGATATAATGATAGCAATGTTAAAGGGCTTGAAACAAGTTACATTACAATATATAGCAATTTTTTAAGATTTTATCGTGGACTAGAAGAGTACTCGAAAAATACACGGCAATTAACTCCACAAGCTCAAGGAGTGAGAGATGCTATCGCAAAAGCAAAAGATCCTGAATCAGCCCTATTTGAATTAATACCTAGAGCATTGGGTTTTAATTCAATCAACAAATCGGCAAATGAAGATTTGATGTTTTTAGAATCGTTAAAAGGAACGATTAAAGAGATTCGAACATCCTATTCAAATTTAATAGATATAATAGAAAATAATATTTTAGAACATTTAGATATAAGAAGCGGAACATTTGATGGAGTGAAAGAACAACTTATTAAAAAGTTCTCATCGGTCTCCCCAAGTTTAATTTCAAACGAACAAATTAAAATATTTTATAACAGAGTTATTTCACCATTGGATGTTAAAACTGCCTATTGGGAATCTTTAACTGATGCTGTATTAGGTAAAAAATTGGATAAAATTTCAGATAATGAAATACCTTTTTTACTAGATAAACTTAAAGTGAATTTTGATATTTTAGTAGATTTTATTGATTTACATGCGATTTCAAACTCAAGTTCTGATAAAATAATTCAAATAAATGTTTTAAGTTCTGATGGAATCACAAACTACAAACGAAATATTGTAATTAATCCAACATTGGAAAAAATGGCAAATGATCTTGAATCAAAGTTAATTGCTGAGATGAGCTCAAATACCGAGGTTAATAAAATAACTTTAATGAAACTTCTAGATAAAATAATCAACAATAAATGAGTGAAGTTAAACATATATTAGGAATTTCTGGAGGTAAAGATAGTGCTGCATTGTCTATTTATCTGAATGAAAAACATCCAGAACTCGATGTTGAATATTACACAAGCGATACAGGGCGAGAGTTAGATGAGACTTACGCTCTAATTGACCGTCTAGAAAGTAAACTTGGGAAAAAAATATTCAAACTAGATGCAGTTGATTTAACAAATATTGCTGACCAGAATGCATTTGATCATTTTTTAAGTATGTATGGAGGTTATTTACCTTCATCTACATCAAGGTGGTGTACAAAAAAGTTAAAGCTAGATCCATTTGAAAGCTATATAGGCGACACACCGACAATTTCTTACGTTGGAATTAGAGGAGATGAAGATAGGGATGGTTATATTTCTAAGAAACAAAGTGTTCAATCGATATTTCCATTTAGAAGAAATATCTGGAGCGAAGATGTAAATAAATTGGTACTTTCAAATAAAAACAAGGATTCTTTTTTAAGTAAATTAGATAAATTTGAAACAACAAGTCAATTTCAATTACTTTCAAGTCAAGAAATAAACCCCAATTTTAATTTGAAACAAAAATTGAATGCATTACTAGATATTGATGTTGTGTTGTACAATAAAATTGTTTTTGAAATGCTCAAAGAAACTGATTATCCGGTTGGAAAGCTTGAGTACTTTCCTTTGGTTAACAATTCTGATAACCTCGTTCGTGACGATATTTTTGAAATTTTAGAAAAATCTGGTGTTGGCATTCCTGAATATTATAAACCTCTTACTTATGAAGTGGAAATTGAAGGTGAAATAAAAAAAGGGACTTATAGTCGGAGCCGTTCAGGTTGTTTCTTTTGCTTTTATCAGCAAAAAATAGAATGGGTTTGGTTATATGAAACACATAATGATCTGTTTTTAAAAGCAATGGAATACGAGAAAGCTGGTTATTCTTGGATGGATTCAGAAACATTATCTGAATTAGCTTTGCCTCAAAGGATAGCGAATATAAAAAAAGAACATTACCTAAGAATGAATCGTAACAACCACGCTCGTAATTGGCAAGACCAAATTATGGATGCAGAGGGTGAAGGTTGTGCAAGTTGTTTTATTTAAAATAATCAACCATTGATTTTATGTAAAAAAAAGTGTCGATTAGATTCTTGCTGTTTTACCTTATGGTTCTAGTATTCAGGTATTGAATTCGCACTATTTTTTGCTTTTACTTTCATTAAACAAACCTAATATACAAGGGGATAAGTTAAAGTTTTCCTATTTTTACAGACTTTCAAGAAACTTCATTTTAGCAGGATTAATAAAAGGACTAAATGAGTAAACTCTAATTTTGAGTATTACGTTTATAGATGTAACTTACTGAAGTTTAAATACAATGAAAGTATTCTAATATATAGACGTTTTGAGGACTCGAAGTATTAATCATACTAATATGTGCCGAGTTATAAGATTTGTATTAATTAAAATAGATAACCTGAGTATGATTTGGTGTATCCCAAGAGAATTTACTATCAAACTCACAAATCCATTCATACAAATTATTGACTATTTGTTCTTTTTTTATTTCCCAACTCATTGGAGCTGGCACCGAAGTAGTATAATCTTGAATCCATCTGACCACTTGACCATATCCCATCGATTTACGGGGATTTTCTTTAATACTTAACTTAAGTTTCTCAATGATTGGCATACTATTAAAAGTTGTTTTAAGTTTTGAACGAGATACTTCAATTCCATCTTCAATAATAATATTATAGAGAACTTTATCGTGTGAAGCTTTAAGTTGATCTTCTATTCTATAGTTGTTTGTATTTCGAAGTATTTCAAAAAGTAAATCTGGAGAACTAGTCATTGGCAGTTGAGTTATTAAGAACTCATCATCAAGTTTTTTTTTAGTTGGTAGTTCAGGGAATTTAATTGCAGGTAATTCGATACTGTCGATAATGGTTTTTATTTCAAAGAATAACCTATCATTTACTAATTCACTTTCTTTCAGAATCAAATTCAAATACGAAATATCATCAAATGAAATATGATTTGCTATGCCAGCTAACTCGTAATTATAATTATTACCTTTTTCACCTATTCCCTTACCTGTAATATTTGCGGAGCCAAAAAGAATGGAATTTTCATTGTTCCAAATAGCTTTTAAATGGATTCGTGTATTTCTAAATAGTGCTATATTATTATTCTTACAGTATTCATATAAGTCTTCAAAATCAGATACGCCTAAAACCAAGTCTTCAATTTCCCAACGAACGACAATTCGAATTACTCTTTTTTCTGTATTAAGTACCTTGAGTTGTCCTAGTTTTACATAGGCTGATAATAGAGTGATCGACTCATTACTGCTAATGAAATCAATAGCTCCTTTTTCTATATTAAAACCACTTTTGTATAAATGCTGCATTTATTAATCGTTAGTATTAACAAAATATTCTTCGAAATATGAATAAATATCATTATTGGAAGGCAGGTCTAATAGATTGTCGAAAACTGTATAAATTTCACAGGTATCCGTCCCCCCAATCACCGGACCTCGCAGTCCTCTTCCAATTATTTGACTATATAAAACAATCGAGTTCGTTTTTCTAGCCATAAACACAACGTCTATTTTAGGATCATCAAATCCTGTGCTTAAGACACCGAAATTACATAAAATTTGTATTTCTCCGTTTTTAAAGTTTTCAATTATTTTTGAGCGAAATTTACCTGTATTTCCATCTATATGTGCTGCATTAAAACCTTTAATTGTAAGTAAGGTAGCAATCATTTCAGAATGAGCAATTGATGTTCCGAAAAATATTATTTTTTTACCTTTATCTAATAATTGAACTAATTGATCAAATATTATAGATGTTCTTTTATTGTCATTTGTAAGCAGATCTAATATGTTTTTAGGTAAATTTCCATTTAGACGAAAACTATCAATTTCTTTTTTTGACATTGTATTTTCTAAATTTGACCCTTCAACGGAAATAAACATGGCATTTGAAAGAATCCCACGTGTTCTTAAAAATTCTATTGGTAACTCATTACCAGTCTCAATTTCAAAACGTTTATTAAAATAAAAATCACTTAATTCTTGATTTTCATCATTTCCTGAATTTTTTCTTAGCTGTCGACCTGGAGTTGCTGTAAGTCCTAATAATTTAGTGCCTTGTTGAATTATGTTGCTTATCGCTATTTTGTATGTTGGAGCAATAGAAATATGAGCCTCATCTACAACTAATAATTCAATATTTGTCGGAATAATTCCAAAATTTGTGAGTTTTTTGTCACTTTCCAATGAACTAAGACTTTGAAGTGAAGCAACATGAAAAGTAGGAATGTTTTTATTTATATCATTAATAGATTTTAATTTCATATGATTAATTCCAGCTCCTTCTCGTTGCCTTAAAAAATGCCAGACTTCTGTAAATGAATTAAATGCTTGATCACATAACTCTTCTGTGTTTGCTAACCACAAAACATCCTTTCCAGTTTGATTCATTATGCTGCAAACTACTTCCATAGCAGTTCTAGTCTTACCAGACCCAGTAGGCATTTGAACAATACATCTTGAAAAAGGTGTATTAAGAAGGTAATTTTCAACTTTAAAAAACACACCTGATTGATAGTCTTTTAATTTTTTAAATTTTAAATTTGGTTTTTCAAAATAAGAATAACCAATATTAGTATTATTGCTATTTTTTTCTTTTCTCCATCTAAATTTTTCATTAATGCCTAATTTTTCAATAAAATAGGTAGATGTTTTTTCATCCCACTTAATTTCATTTCCTGAGTTAACATTTAAATCATTATTTATTTTCTTTTGAGTGATTTCTGGGAGTGCGAAATAAAATTCAGAAAGGTTTTGTTTTTTTTCAAAAAAATCATCACTTATAACATTTTCAAATAAAATACCCGCAAGTTCTTTGTCGGATATATTATCATTAAAATAACCATCTAAAGAGATTTCCGAGTAGGCATTTTTAAGCCTATTAAAATTGTCAATACCTATTTTTTTTGATAAAAACCCGAGATTTAATTGTTTTATTACCATTGTATTTTTCTAATTTTTTGATCTATTATATCTAATATCAATTCAACTTGGGTTTGATCATCAACAATTTCAAATATGGCACTATTGAAAGAAATTAACATTTTTTTTATTATTTCTAACTCGTTAATTTTAAAATCTTCAAATTTTTTTTCATCTAGAATAATTGTTGTTTTCCCATTCGCAAAATCATATTTAAATGAGCGACCTATTAGATTGTCAAATTTCAATTCTGTAAAAATTTCAAATTTCGTTTCGTCTTCATTTTGCAGAAAATCATTTATGACTTTTGATTTTGTATTAATCGTTTCAATCAGCTGTATTAACTGAAAAGGATTTAATGATATTCCTTTTCTAGTTGGGCTTAATTCATTAGTTTTTTTATCGGTAAAATACTTCCTAATGTCAAATAATTTTCTGCCTTCAAATTCTTTCAGTTCGATAATAACAGGTGAATCTTTACTTCCAATTTGATTTATTATGTATTCCATTTTTTTAAAATTTTCGATAAATTAATTGACCAATATTGTTTTATTTCATCTGTAAAAGATGCTCCATCCATTTTTTCATTCGGATCTATTGAAGATTCCGCAAGCATATATCCAATAAAAATTAAATCTAAGAGCACCTTATATTTTGTGGCCAATTCTTCATTTTGATTTTTAAGCTCTTCTAAAATGTCGCTATATGCCTTATAAAAAGTAGAATTGGTATTATAAAAAAGAGTCTTAAGTTGATTGCCATGTTCTATATCAATAAATGAATCTCCGATAAATTCTTTTTCATCAATTGTAATACCATTTTCTTTTAGTCCTTGAATTACTTTTTCAATTTCTGAATTTGAAGCTTTTGGATTGATTTTCTTACCGATGGTTTCATCTTTATCATAATTGTTTATCTTATTTCCTTTCAGCAAAGAACTCTTTGCTTCTTTTAGAAATTTATTTGTTGCACTATGTGTACTTGAGATTCCAATATCAGAATTTTGATTTGAAGTTTCTGTTTCTTTTTCACGATCAAATTCAGACCACCTGTTTCTAATTCTTTCTCTCAATGTTGTAAAAGTTGGAGATAGCTTATCAATTAATTCAAGTTTTAATTCTCGTGCAGGGACGCATCCTCTTTTAATATTTTTAACTTCAAATTCTGCATCTAATTCAGGATTAAATGAGATTTCACAACCAATAAAACGAGTTACGTTTCTGTCTCCGTCGTTTGATCCATTTAATTTATTTGCACGTGGCATCAAACCAAAAAACACTTCTCTATCTTTTCTTAAAATTGAAATGCCTTCATTTCTGTCAACAAACCTATCAATAGCAAATTGATCTCCCCCTGCCCCTCTAGTTCTTCTGTAAGCATCGGGTAAAAGTGAAATATTAATTTTAATATTTGATTTTTGTTTGGATGAAATATCTTCAAATGGAATATTCCAAGGGATTTCTTGTGGTGTTAAAAGTTCTGCACAATCTTCATTTTCAAATCCAGTTTTCTTTTTATTTACATATAAAGGATCTATCGCTCTTACAATTTTATTATTTAATGTAATTTGTATTTCATTGTAGCCTTGAGCTTCTCCCCAAATAAATTTTCTAAATGTTCTTCCAATCCAAATATGAGATTCCTTAACAATTGTTTCAAAAGTTTCAATTTGTTTGTCATAGTTACTCCAAATAACAACTGTTCCCGAATCAGAAATATAGTTAGAAATTTCAAATTCTGGTTTTTTTTGTACTGGTCTAGGTATTAATTTAAGAGTCCCATTCTTAATTTCATCTAAGTCAATATATGTATAATACCAATTATCATTTTTTACTTTAGAATAAACATCAATTCTTCTGCATTCGTGTATAGCCCCTAAAGTCATTCCTACTCCAAATCGGCCAATACCAGATCTATCATTATATCTACTTGAGTGCCCCAACTTTAAACATTTATGAAGTAAATCGATATCCATTCCTGTTCCATTATCAGCAAAAATAACTTGCCCGATTTTTTTTGATCTAGAATTTTCCCGATCTTTCCTTTCCTCGATTAAAATTCTTATATCGGTGGCATAAGCTTGAATTGAATTATCTATTACTTCGCCATAAGCAGAGTAACAATCGAAATCTGACGCTCTCATGCTTTCTAGAGCCGTATCTTGTTCAACAAACCCCTGTTCAATATTAATTTCTTTTTCCATTACTATTATCGTTATAAACTTATTCTTATTATTTTTTCGATTTTTTTATTATTGATAGCTTGTAATACATGCGAATGTACCATGATACTTGAATTACACGCCGAACTAGTAGATGCAGAAATATCTTTTGAGTTAAATATCAAATAATCTTCAGCATTTAATTCATTTAAAGTGATACTTAAAATATGTGGCGCTCTTGGTACATTTTTAAAATTAACAAAGCCAATGTTGTTTTTTTCATAGTGGATTTCTATCTCATTTCTTTTTTCCAACAAACTAGATACAATTTCATCTATTTCTTGAGTAATAATTTCACATGCTTTACCTAATCCAACAATCAATGGGGTATTATATGTGCCTGACCTTAATCCATTTTCTTGTCCACCACCATGAAAAAGAGGAGTTAACTCTAAATTGGTTTTTTTGTATAGAACGCCAATCCCTTTAGGACCATTTAACTTATGTCCACTAAAACATAGAATGTCAATATGATCTTTTTCAACATCAACCTTTATTTTGCCAACGGCTTGCGTAGCATCACAAAAAAAGCAAACAGAATGTTTACGTGCAATCTTCCCAATTTGAGCAATTGGTTGAATAACTCCAATTTCATTATTTACATACATCACTGCTATCAACAATGTAGTATTTTTGATGGCTGAAGTTAGTTCATCTAATGATATTAAGCCATTCTCATCGACATCAAGATAAGTAACTTCAAAACCTTTCGCTTCTAGGTATTCACAAGTTGCAAGTACTGCTTTGTGTTCTGTTTTAACTGTAATAATGTGGTTGCCTCTGTCAATATTAGCTTCTACATACCCTTTTATTGCTAGATTAATAGATTCCGTTGCTCCTGAAGTAAATATAATTTCTTTGTTCTCAGCATTAATCAATTTAGCAACTCTCTCTCTAGCAACTTCAATGGCGTTTTTTGCTTGTTTTCCATAGATATGATTACTTGAAGCATTGCCAAATATTTCGGAAAAATAAGGGTACATAACGTCTAATACCCTTTTATCAACAGGTGTTGTCGCAGCAGTATCTAAATATTTAGGCAAATTACTCATTTACATTTTTTTTTGAATTGAAATCAGTTGAATTATTATATAACTCGACTTCAAAAACTACTTTTAACTTTTTAAAAAATTCAATCAATGAAAAATGAATCAATTCTTCTTCATGAATACTCCATAAATAATAGAAGATAAAATAGTTTTTTATGTGAAATTTTTACTAAAATTCTCTCTCTAATTTGTATAACTTTTGACCAAATTTAAGGTATTTTTATGATACTTTTTTTGTTTTAATAAGAATATTCAGATGTGGTTTGATAATTGAACCAAATCAAACCAAAAGTGAAATGATTACATAAGAACAATTTAGGTGAATTGTTTCGAATATCAAAACGGCAAACCCTCGTCATCATCATTCGTCACTTCAAGCGGCTCAATGGTTGCCAATTTATTTGGCGTATAATTTCCTTGACCGTTTGCATCTATTTTCCAAGCTTTTAATTCGGTGTACCAACGGCCTGAAAATTCTCGGCTTTCGGCATCAAATTCAATTGATAAAGTCTTTCCTATTTCCAACTGTTGGGCATTGATTTTATCTCCCCAGATTGCAATACACACTTTTTTAGGATATTGGCCATCTGTTTCAATAATGATTTCTTGTTTTTTCCATTCGCCATTTTTGCCGGTTCCTGTTTGAAGTGGGAGTAATTGAATGAGTTTGCCGATTAATTGCATTTAAATGTATTTTAAGTTGATAATTAATCTTTCAATTTGGCAAAAGTTGTACCAATCCAAAAATTACTAACAAAACCGAAATATTAAAGGATTTTAATGTCATTTTAAATATCTTTATATCAAATTCTGACAATGAAAACATTAATTTCCTGGGTCGCACAAACCAATGATTTTGTAAGCGGAGCAGTCAATGAGACTGGACCAAATTGTACTTTTCACAAGTATTTTTTCAAAGGTGATCGACATTTTATTCTTTCTACCAGAAAAAGCGATGATACAAGAACTGAGCTTTTAGTAAATTTTCTGCGTCGAACTTATCCTGATCGCACCATTGAAGCGGTTTATTTAGACATTGAAGATCCAATTGATCATCAAGAAATTCAATCCAAAGTGACGCCTTTTTTAGCTAGTTTAAAAGACGATCAAATTGCACTTTTCATTTCTCCGGGAACCCCTGCAATGCAAGTTGTTTGGTATTTGAGTCACATGAGTATGAACTTAAAAACGACTTTATATCAAACGCGTGAAGCAAGACACACCGCAGGCAAAGAGAAACCTGAATTGATCAAAATCAATCTCTCAAATTCTTCTTTGCCTGTTACAGCAGTCTATCATCAAGAAGAAATCAAACGTGTCGGTCCAAGTGACGATTACAAAATCACGCCCGCTATTGAACAAATCTATTTGAATGCTGGAAAAGTGGCGCAAACCGATGAAGTGACGGTGTTGATTTTAGGAGAAAGTGGGACAGGGAAAGAAAATCTGGCGAAATACATTCATAAAAATTCAATCAGAAAAGAAAAGCCTTATATCACAGTAAATTGCTCTGCGTTCAACGACCAATTGTTAGAATCAAGGCTTTTTGGTTACAAAAAAGGAGCATTTACAGGAGCTGATAAAGACACACCAGGACTTTTTGAATTGGCTAATGAGGGAACCATTTTCTTAGATGAAATTGGAGATATTTCGCCATACATGCAACAAGCTTTACTCCGTGTCCTTCAAGAAAAGGAAATTATGCCTCTTGGCGGAAAAGCGAAGAAAATTGATGTTCGAGTGATTGCAGCAACAAATCAAAATCTAGTCAAACGCTGCGAAGAAAAATTGTTTCGTTGGGATTTGTATTATCGTTTATCAGTTGTTGAACTAGATGTTCCGACCTTGCTTCAGCGTGGAAAGGCAGATTTGAAAACGATGATTGAGTATTTTTTAACGCAAAAGAAACGTCAACTCAAGAAAAGTAAAAAGTTAATTCTTGAAAAAGAAGCGATGGAAATATTGCTGAGTTATTCTTATCCAGGAAATATCCGTGAATTGGAAAATATTATCTCGAGGCTTTACGTCTTCAATGAAGAAACGGTAAGTGCCGAAATTCTGCCCAAACGCTTGAAGCAAGAAGCAATTGACAAACCGATGAATTGGGAATATATTGAGAAGGAACACATTGAACGCGTATTAAAACATTTCAACGGAAACAAGCGACAAACAGCGATTGCGATTGGTTGGGCGATCAATACATTGGTCGCGAAAATCGAAAAATATGGTATTGAAAATTATTAATTCCGTTCGAAAATTAGCGTGAAAACTTTATTTTCCTATTGATAAAATCTTGTATATCTGATTTTTCAAAGCCATATTTCAGCAATCTAGTGTACACAAAATCAACATCTTTATTTACCTCATACAAGGAGAATTCGCGCTGGCCATCTATGCGTTGATATTCTTTGTTTTTGCGTTCCTTATTCGCATACCAGTAATCTGGAACTTCATTCAATGATTCCATTGGCATTTCTAGTTGCTGTTTCGCCTCTTTTTTATTGAGAATTTCGGTGGTCGCAGAAAGTGTTATTTTGTTAATTTTAATTGTTTTACGATCAATGGCGATGGTGATAATTTTATCGTCAGCTTTTTCTACTGCCATCTGAAAATCCTTAAAATAAAAGGAAGTTGTTCCCAATCCAATAGTTGGAATTTCAAGATAAATTTCATTTCCGGGGAGTTTAAAAACCACTTTGTCTGCCAAAACGATTAATTCACAACGCATAAAAAACACGTCATTTCTTCGAACTGAAACTGGATTTTTCAATTGCTTTAAAGCAATCAAAAAGTCTTTTTTGGGAAAGAGGAAACTTATCATAAGATTACCTTTTTAATATTTTATTAGAAACGATTTGATATTCTTTTAGTTTAGTTTGCATCGATTGGTAAAGTATATCTGATTTTCCGCGTACTTGACCAATAAAACCAATACTTCCTTGCAACCTATATAAAAACTTCCTTTCTTGTTCTTTAGATGCTTGTTCGTCCAAACTGAAGTGATTGATTGTTGCAATTTCAATTCCATTTGCAGATAAGTCATGCAACATGGCTCGTACTTTTTTCAAATAACGTCGATCAACATTTACTTTTGAATTTACAGTCAAACCAGTCACAGTTTGCTTGCGGTTTTTTGCACGTTGTCTCCATTTTTTTTCATTTACCACGAAATGAAATTTATTGATAATCTGCCTTATTTCTTGTTGCTTTTCGTGTGAAATAAATTTATCAGCAGAGAATGTCAAATCGTCGGCGTAGCGAGAATAGTTGATTTCATTTTGAATTGCCCAAGCATTTAAATCATTGTCTAATTGCAAACAAACAAAATTGGAAATAACTGGAGAAGTTGGAGCACCTTGCGGCAATTTTCCCTTGTAAGTAAACAAAAGTGCTAAGGCAATCGAGATTTGATCATTGAAGTTAAAAGGAGCATTTGAAAAAACATTTTTCACTGTTTTGGCAAAAATCGAAGGGAAAAAATTTTCAAGATCAATGTTTAACACTGTCTTTTTCCCGGTGTGGACCATCGCATTTTCAACAATGTTAGCATGATTTTCATCCGAAGGAAATTTGGTGACAAATCCATGTACATTCGCTGGTTTGATTTTTAAATAATTGATTTGTAAAAGTCTATTTAATTTTCTTTGAGCATTACGTAAATCATTATCTGGAGCTTGAATAATTCTATTACCTCCGCTTTTCTTGGGTATAGCATATTCCTTGTAAATAGGATTATTGATTAAAATTTGAACTTTATGAAAATCTGTATTGAGCAAAAATGCCAAGTCATTTCCATTGGTTACTTCTAAAAACTTAGCACTAAATCTGGCGAGTCGGTTGAAATAATTTATTTTGAAATCTAATTGCTCTTCTTTTGTTTTCGCTTTCATTTTTTTTGAAAACGAAGCAATATTGGAACAATCAAATAGCGATTCAAATTCTATCATGTTATTTTAATTTAAAAAAGAGCCGTTGTCACTTATCTTCAAAGGGTACTTCTTTGTGCGGAACGCAGTGAAGCACAAAGAAGTGCGAAGCTTCAGCGAAGCGCTAACTTCTAGTGATAAATGGATTGCAGGAACACAATCACAGGTCGCCCAATCCGACGCATAAGTTTGGACAACGGCTCTAAAAATTATTCTATTAAAAATCGGCCATTCGATCTTCATCAAAAGTAAATACGCCATTTACCTCATCATCAGGAACAAAAGTGGTAAACAATGGATCCACTTTAAAAAGAATATTATCCAATTTGCCACTTCGATTTTTTGCTAAAATCAGTTCGACTTGGCGCTTGGTACTTTCGCCTATCTCATTTACATTTAAGTCATAATATTCTGGGCGATACAGAAAGAAAACCTTATCAGCATCTTGCTCTATGGCACCACTTTCCCTTAAATCTGACAAAATAGGACGTCTATCTCCTCCACGAGTTTCTACTGATCTACTCAATTGGCTAGTTGCAACTACACATACATTCAATTCACGCGCAATGTTTTTCAGTTCACGACTGATGTATGATATTTCTAGTTCACGTTGATTTCTATAACGATTCGAACTCAATAATTGTAGGTAATCTATAATGATGACTTTCGCACCAAAATCTTCTACATGTTGTTTACAAATAGCTTTAAATACGCTCATGTTTTGTGCTTGTCGATCAATGATTCTCAACTTCAATAAGTCAATTTCCATTTTCGACAATTCAACCACTTTTTTCTGATTTTCATCCAATTTTTGATATAAAAAATCATTTACATGAAAACCTGTCAATGCAGAAATAAATTTGGTCGTTAACATGTAAGCAGAAAGGTCCAAGGAATAAAACAGGACTTCGTGCTCTGCGGCAATGTTGAGAACCATATTCACTAAGAAATGTGATTTCCCCATAGCAGGTCGACCGCCAATGACCACATATTCACCAGGAAACAAACCACCGAGCGATCGATCATATGCAGTCAATCCAGTTTTAATCACATTGCAAGAATTCTGACTTTCAGCATTCTGACAAAATTCATCGAAATATTTACCAATCAACTCGGACTTTACTTCAGACTGAAAAGAAGCATCATATTCCGTAAGTAAATTTCGGATTTGATCTAATTTTACCACATCATTCAAGTGATGCGTTTCCAAAGCAAATTTTAATTTTTCGACAATTTGTTTTGATCTTAATTCTGGATTCATAGTTTTGATTCTATCGATTGGCTCTCATTAGTCAATTGCCGTACCAAAAAAATAAAAGCAAGCAAAACGCACATTTTAGAATCATAGTGAATCAAATAGCATTTTGCTATGTCAAAAATTGATTCAAAAAGTAAATTTTAACTCAAAACTAAAAATGGAAAAGAAAACCTTACCTTTGTTTGGAGTAAAAACCTATTTGAAAACAGATTTGATTTTACAACTAAAATTCACCTTAGTTTAAAGATTAATTTCAATCAACCCATATATAAATGAATTACATCATTAATCTTTTCGGTACTGGAATTCGCTATTGGAACTGCGAATTGACTATCGATGTGTTTAATGACATGAATCAAAGAATTCAAAAACATAATGTTAGGTGGGAGGATATGTTATTCGATCTGGAAATCTTGAATCACTATGGTTTTGAACACTGGAGCAAACTTTCATCAAAACCAGCAAATGTTGGATTTTTACTTGAAGCACAAAACCGAATTGAAATTAAGCAAGAATCAAAACTAATCACTCGATTTAAAGCAATTGATCTCAAAACAGAATCAACGCTATTTCCCCTTTATAGAACAGTGTTTGATGAAGAATTAATTGCAGATAAAGCTGACATAAAATCATTCAAACTGATCCAAATGGAAAAGGGTTTGATTGGAAAATTTAAGTTTCAATCGGAAATTTTTTCGATAGACCAATTAGCATTTACACTTTCATCTATTGAAAAAAAGCAGTTTTTGTTGCAAATAAAGGTTGAGGATAGAATATTGGGTTCTAGTCAGGAAGACAATGTGATAACTGGTGGTGAAGTTTTCTTTGATAAACTTTATTGAATGCTGCTGTCTGATTTGATTTTTAATTAATTATTTCGATTTAATCTAAGCAAGTGTTTTGCCTGCGGCAGGGTTATGGCGCTTGCACGCTGCTTGCTGCTGGGATTCTGTCGTATATTTTATTGATGATATATTCTTCATAAAATAATGTTTTTTCAATTTCGTCTTCCGTAAAATTTAGTCCGCTAATTTTTGTTTCAAGAAATTTAAGCATCTTATTTCCGCGTTCTGCAATTTTGTCTTTTGACCAAGTATCGTGAGAACTTATGTCTATTTCGTTGTATGAGCCTGTTCTAAATCGTTCTTTCTTGTCTTTCCAACTTTTGTTTCCTAATGAGGAATTTTTTCCGTTTTTAAGAATTGTCAAGTTGCCAAGCGAATTTATGAGAACTTTTCTTGCTTGCTCAATGTCGTCCGATGCTATACCGTCTGTGAAGCTATTCACCGTGTCTTGCCAATTATCCCAAAATTGTTGAGGAATTATGTGCTCAATAGTTGTTTCATAAAAGTCGTCTATTGTTATTTTGTCATTTGTTTCTTTCGCTTCTTTTTTTAAATTTTCCTCATATTCAAATAAGAAGTATTTCAAAGCTCCCCAACGATGAAACCCTTTTGCACCTCTTTCATAGGTGAATAAAGATTTGAATGATTTTATAATATTTGGAAGAACAACAACTGTGTTTAAGAGGTCTTCTTGCTTTTTGTTTATCCCTTCAATTGTGTCTTCTTCATTGTAAATATCTCTTGCCCAAGATGCAGTAGTCCTTTCGTCCATAATCCAAATGCCAGGAACACGATTCCTAAATAGAATCTTTTCTAAATTCTCAAATGTTTTCGTTTGAGTTAAGGTGTCATTTAATTTTAGGTGAATTAGTGCAAGAAATATTTTGATGTCTTTACGGCTATCAAGAGTTAAAATTCGCTTCACCAATTTAGAATTTGAATTGTGAACTTGATACCAAATTGGTGCTAACTCTGAAAGTTTTAAGATGTAATTATCTATTTTATTATAAGTAATAGGTTCTTCTTTTTTGCCACTTTCATCTAAATCATATTTTTCTGGCTTGTTACAGAACATTTGAAAAACTTTTTCTTCTGCAGCTTTCTCTGAAAATGTAGATTCTACCGGTTTTCTATATAAGGATAAATGTGCTGATAAAAACACGTCTTCATCAAGAATTTGTTCAGGATTTTGTGCTAAACAAGTATAGATTTTTCCCCAAGCGTCATTTATTTTTTTTCGTAAAACCTTTTTGTCTTCATCAGGACTTGTGAGTTTTTCCGTTAGATAAATAAGTCTGTTTTTTAGTTTTTCGAGAGTTGAAAGTGGTTTGCCTCTGTTGTTCATAGTTTCAAACACTGCTTGAACGTCTAAATCTTTCTCAATTGTTCTAATATCAAATTGAAGTGCTGTAGTGATTTTTTTAAACAATAAGTTTTTTTGTTCGTCATCAAGTTTTGAAATTTTCTCTTGAAAGAAACTTTTAGCATTTGCCAAATTCCTTGTATAATGATTTAGGTGTCCTTGATTTAGAACTACCTTTTTATCTTCAAAAATAGTATGAAGTAAAAAGTTAAAGTTTTTGTCTGTAAAAGCATAGCTGAATTTGTATACTTTGCTTTCACCTGATATATTTGATTCGTAGATGAATGTTTCAATTAGTTTATCCTTTTTCTTCTCGGCATAACCGATTTCGGTAGCTTTCAAAAGCTCATATAACAAAATACTAATTGTTGTCAACCTCTGCTGTCCGTCAACAACATTGAAAAATTTCACATTTGACAGCCAACTTTCGGTTTCCGCTGGTTTTGTTTCTTCGAGAAAAATTGTCCCAGTATAGTGTTTTTTTAATTCACCATTTACAGTTGGGATTTCATCAAGATCGTCCCAAAGTTCACCAAGTTGTTTGTTTTCCCAAGCATAACCTCTTTGGTAGTCTGGAATTCTAAAAATTCTTGTATTAAATAATTCTGTTAAGTTTATAGCTGACATATTTCTTTTTTGT
This sequence comes from Flavobacteriales bacterium, assembly GCA_947449575.1. Classification (GTDB taxonomy): domain Bacteria; phylum Bacteroidota; class Bacteroidia; order Flavobacteriales_D; family Crocinitomicaceae; genus CAIUKX01. The sequence goes on along the minus strand of CANFRV010000021.1, from coordinate 33,888 downwards.
TGATTGTTGTTTTAGACTGACCGCCAGATATTTGGCTCTTGGAGAAGAAGCGGGTTTCAAATTACTAATCTATCAACTCAGTAAAACCAGTAATTTTTCTTGCTCCTTTTTTATTAAAGTTTAGACCATTGGTGTTGTCCACCACCTGGCCAATTAAAGGCACTTGATGCAGAACTGTTTGTGATGTGAGTTTTACACTTTTTGCATTGATAATTTTTCATTTTGGAAACTTTTTTCTAAGGGCTTACTCTGGTTTGTTTTCAGCGGCCCCGTTTCTGCAAATATCGTTTGTCAATCCGTCAAACTATGTCGTTGTTAACGATTGTACCAACTTAGCAGCTAACACTTCAGCGTTTTGTTCCTTGTTTTTACAAAAATGATTAGAAAGCAAATAAAAATAAGGCATAAAATCAAGTTTAACTATGCCCATTTAGCAAGGAAATATCTAAATACATTCACTTCAAAGAATTTGTATACTAAGATCTTCTAATCACTTCAAATATTTGTAGAACCTTGGTTTAGTTGATACTATAAGTTTTGAAGTTCAGTCTGTAATTTAGTGAAAGTGATTAAATTATCAATTCAGACATGATAATTACAAATACCAATTAGAGACTGTTTTTCAGTACCTTAATAAATTCATTAGTCAATTCTTTAACCTCCAAATACTTTTGAGATTTTTCATTGGTAGGTTCGTTTAAATACAAGCCTCTGTTTATCTCAAGCATTATTGTTTGAACGTTTTTGTTTTTGTGATAATGCTCCATAGGAACAATCGAACCCTTGTATGGCCAATCAATCCCCAAGGCATAACCAGCAGATTCAAAAAACGCCACAGATAGGTCTATTAATTCTTTTGGCGTATGAAAAGAGTCTGTACCGATATTAAAATCAGGTCGATTTGAACTCTTGTCAAGATCCCTTTTCAATGGAATATTTGGATAAGAATGGCAATCTAAAATCAAAGCTTTCCCAAAAAGATTTAATTGGTTATTTACCGCTTTATTTAGTCTATTATGGTGCTGCCAGTAAAAATCTTTTAAAACTTTTTTCCTAAGATTAGGTGTTACATTTCTAATAACATCTCCTTCATCACTTTTTTCATAAAGAACTCCCATTCCATATTGAGACATGACCTCCTGAGCATCATCTGTAAATCTTTCAGGATCGCAGAATATTCTCGAAAATTCTGCTTTTACCATTTCATCATCCTCAGAATAAAAAAGGTCGTCAGTGTACCAGTCGGTCAATTTCAACATTTCATTTGACAGGTACTTTTCATCAACCACAAAACCTTCGTTAAGTGGAATATTAGTGGAGGAATGTGGGATATGAAGGATAATTTTATTTTTCAAAATCTTAGTTTTATTTACTTATCAAATTGGCTCAAGACTTAGTTTTCTGACAAAAAATGATTCACACATAATGTTGAAGTGTTTTTTTACTGAATCAAAAACGCCTATTTTTCAATCAAATATAAGAATTTATATATCAATTTTGCAATCTCTTGAAATTAAGTATTTTATTTTTTTACCTGCTTACATTTGATGTTAGTAGCAGATAACTTGAAAGCAGTTTTTCCAATCGTTCCAATTCATTTGTTTCATTTAAATCGACTTTGATTAGTGAGCTTAAAATGTTCCTGTTTTCAAGAACCTTCATTTCTGATTCAAAGGGGTAATCTTCTAACCAATAAAATTTTTGGTCAAAATCAATCGCTTCCGTTTTCAGCGTTTCCCAGTTAGTTGGTTTTATTGTTTTTAGTAATTCTATCGTTTTAGGATCATAAAACTTTGATAGATAACTTACAGCATTATTTACATTTGATCGACAATGAGTAGTCAGCCAATAACAATCAAAATGTTGAACAAGAAATTCTACAAATCTTACAGCACCATTTGGAAGCTTTTGTTTCTTATCCAACAGTACACCATCAATATCTATGTAAATTCTGTGCGTCAATGTTACTTCTGATTATCGTTTTATTCCTTTGTTTTAAAGTCAAATGTAGCAAAATGACACAATTTAGCAAGTTTTGACAAAAATGAGTAGAAAGAAAAAAAGCCCCAAAAATTCGGGGCTATTATTTCAAATTCAAAAATCACAAAAGAGGCTAGACGTTAAGAATATTTTATTTTGCCTATCTGATATCTTCAGGATTTACTATTCGAACTTCATTTTTCTTCATTTCTTCCTTCATTTGCAGATATTGAACATAAATAATTAAAGAGATGATAACTGATCCAGCAGCAAATGCAATCAATGTGTTTTGACGATTTTTAAGAGCTATATTTTCAAGACCTAATTTCTCCATGGTTTGTGAAGGAAAAACTACATTAAAGTCACCTATTTCCATATTATTTGATTTTTCTAAGATTTATAATTGTTCCTTCAGGAATTATTGCAATATCGAACAGCATATTGGTTGGCACTCCGTCTATACTTGTAACATGACTGAAATATCTTAAGTTAGCTCCCTTTCCCTTGAGAAATTCTCTTGGAATCCTGGTACTCATCTTATTGCCAAGCATCTCTTTGTAGATCTTGTAGGTAGCATTTATGGGTTTGTTCAATCGATCAAGCAACTTTCTTTTATTTGCCTGTTTGTTATTATTATAACTTCGCTGATGCAGCGAATTCTTATAAATTTTGTCTATTCTAGTTGTTTGAAAAGTTTCTCCACAACAGGGGCATTCTTTTGAATATAATTTTGCCATAATTTTAATTATTTGGAAAGTAAAAATTCATTTGGGTTCTTTTGTTTTCGATTGAGGACTTCAATAATTTGATCCTTGTTAAAAAATATCCTTGAGGACATTTTAATTGCAGGAGGCAGAATTTTACACCTCCGCCATTTGTCAATGGTAGTTTTTGATACTCCAAAAAGTTTGGCAACTTCTAAACGACTGATAAGAGACACACCTTCTCTTTTTTCATCTTTTTTTGTAACGATTCTTGAAAATTTTTCCTCCAATACTTCTGCAATAATGCTTCTTAGTTCAAAGGTGTTCAGAGTTACGATTAATTTGTTTACATTTTTCATAATTGAGAATTTTAGCTGGTGTAAAATTGATGATTTATGAAAAATTAAATCTTGGATTAGTAGAGCTCGTAATGAAATTAGTATTACTAGTAAAATTTACTTTTTTGTTAATGGGTTGAATCTCTTCGGGGATTTACTAAAATTCGACTTTAAAGATGCAACTTTATTGTTTTTGAAAATTTCAAAATTTTGAATAAGAAAATTACTATATTCTTGTAGTTTATTATTGTAGGGGTTTTTATCAAAATTTAGATGAAATTGATAAACAAAATTTACCAATAGTTGCTTTTCAATTTTAATATTAAACCTTTTCCTTTGAATTTTCTCTTGCCTTTTTTTAAAATAAAAATTCGAATAAATTAGGTCATCAACTTCTTCTAAGGTTAAACGATTGTCTTCTTCTAATCTAAAATGAAGTGCTTTAAAATAATCAAAAACATCTTCAAAGTCTAAGTCTGTTTTAATCAAATCAACTTCATCCTCTTTCAAATTTTCATCCACATTTTTTTTATCATTTTTATTTTGCACCTCTCGTAGCCAATTAATAATGGAATTTACAATGTCAACTTTATAAAATGGAATTTGTCGTTCAATAATTAGTAGAATAAAAAATTGCAATCGCCCAATAAAATTATCGATTTTTCCAAAATCTCCGCGGTAATATCTATCTAGAATAAGAGGAACTTCATATGCCTTCCTAGTTGAAATAAATAATGCAAACCAATAATCAAATGAAGGATGATTTACTTTTACCAATGAAATCGTGAATTTTTCTTCTTCACTTATGTTTTTTGGAAAGTACAAAGACTCGTTATACGCTTCAACTGCTATCTTCAAACCCTCTTGATGCCGCTGGTATATTTCAGGTGAAATTGATGGTTCAGCCAAGATATGTGCTAAAACTGCTTTAGCGCAATTTTCAACATTTATTTGATAGATGTGTTGTTCTTTAGTTATTTCCAAAATGAATACTTTTTCATAAAAATAATAAAAGAAGAAGAAAAACTTTTCTAAACTAGATAATTTAAAGAAGTTAGCTTAATCAAAAATAAATTAATACATTCAATTTTTTAGCATTTATGAAAGAACAAAAATTAGCAGAAGCGATCATTTTGGGATTTGCAGTTGGAGACGCATTGGGTGTTCCGTTTGAATTTTTGAAAGAAATACTATATCAAGGATGAGCTTTGATGGCTTTTGATGTTAAGAGGTAAAATAGTCAAGTTTTAGGAGACGAACTGCAGTCAGAAAAGCTCAAAACGTACACTATGATTTGAAGATTTTGTTGTTGGATGTTGCTATTTGATATTTATATAGTCAATACGACACGTTTTGGCGTTAAAGGAGCGTATTCTTGTAAAAAAAATCAAATGGCACTTTTTAAAATTACAGCAAAACAAAACAGTTACTCAAATGGTTTGAGACTGGAAAAGGGAATGAGTGTAGAGGTCGCTTCAAAATACACAAGTAATCCAATTTCGGTTAACGGTGGACAAGAAGTACAAGATGCATTTATGCGTATTTATGGGTTAGATTTAAAAAAATTAGGAGGAGGAAGAATACCAGCACATTTGTTTGAGGTGGTTAAAATCTGAAATCGATTGGAAAATGAAGACTCCGAAATTTCTTTTTCTTGATGACATTCGAAACCCTTTAGAATTCAAGATTTACCAGCTCACCAGAAATTACATTGAGGCCCAATATGAAGATTGGCAAATAGTTCGTAATTACTCTGATTTTGTTAACTGGATTGAAGCCCACGGTCTGCCCGAATTTATTTCCTTTGACCATGATTTAGGTTTGCCACAAGATCCTGAAATAGAAGAAGAAAACGGCATGACTTGCGCAAGATGGTTGGTTAATTATTGCATAGACCACAATCTTAAATTACCCGATTTTATGGTGCATTCCTTCAACCCCGTTGGTAAACGGAATATTGAAGGATTTTTGAAGGGATATCAAAAATGCTATGGTTAGGGATTTTTTAACAACTATCTATTTTCGGTATTAAAGAAATTGAGGCACGTCATGCTTTGCTAATTGAATTGACAAAAAGTATTTGGAATTAAATCGATTTCAAATAGAATAATATTTCCGTTGCATTAAAGAATACTTCACAAACTATGGTATTCAAACTTGCCAAAGATTGAGGTTTAGTTTTTATTTTGGAGAAATAAAAAAGCCAATGAGTTGGTTCATTGGCTTAAACATAGAAAAGTTTAAAGTACTTCGTGACATTCCGACCTGCTATTTGGTCGTTTTTTCGAATTAAAGAGAAAGCAGCGATCATCTGATTCATCTAAGTCTAAGATTCCAAAGAAATGACCTTGACAGTAATTGTTTAATAATTCAGGTTTTTTAATTATTTCTTTTTTCCAATTTGGCATACCAATCGGTGCGACAAATGTTTCAATCACTTGTTCCAATGTTTGATTCATCATTTTTAAAAATAACTCCTTTAAATTTTCTCTAATAAATTCCTTACTGAGGTTGTTCTTTAATTCGTTAACATTCTCTAAAAAACATCGTTTGTGTAATTCTGTGTTGTAACTCCAGGAGGTCCAATATTTATAGAAGTCATTTTCACCGCATGTCAATAAACCTCTTCTAAATGAATTCGACAAATCCTTTTGAGCGAGGTGTTCATTAACAATACTGAGTATTGAGTTCAATTGTTGAATTTCAAATTTTGATTCTGAATTTTTGAAATCACTACAATGTAGAGCAAATTCAATCTTCCCTTTAAAAAATATGGTGTCCTCAAGCTGAAAAATAACTCTTTTGTTTTCAGAATTTTTATTTGCAAATGACTTTAATTTTTCCTCCTTGATTTGAGTTTGTGCAAATTGAGAAACAATATCATTTGTTCTCAGATATTCATAAATGTTTGCGCAACCAGCTGATAACTCATTGATTAATCCGATTGCACCAATAAATGTTGAAGCACTATCAATTGTTGAATTTTGTGCAATGTTTCGGACTACTCTCATCCATTCAGAAAATAATTCGTCATCCTTTTCCTCACTTTTCAATAAATAAGCAGATTGAGCATAAAAAAGTACTCTTTGCTTATATTCTGTTTTCGAAGGCTTAATTAATTCGGAAAAAAGATTGTTCTCACTGGAAATACCATTATTTTCAATCGTGATAAAATCCCAAAGTGGCAGTTTTAATGCAATAATATTATGATTGGAATCTTTCGAAAATATATCAAAGCAGTCAATCAAGTATTGAAATGAATCTTTTGTTGGGAAATCTTCAGGAATTATATTTTTGGGATTATTGAACAATACTTGAATACGTCTCTCAACTCTTTCCCTTTTTATTGCCTGAGCATTTGTGTATTTTGAGTTCTTTTTTTTCAATTCTCCAATTACGATATTATCTTGCTCTAAATCTTCGTAAATATTACCACATATTGCATAATTATTAATGGCAATACCTGCGATAAACTTCATTAACTTATCGTCAATTTTATTATTCTTGTAACCATTAATCCAAAACAAATCTGTCCATTGTGTATCAATTTTGTAAGCAAAAGATTTTTCAGTTAGTAATTTCCATTGAGCTTTATTTTCATCCGTTAAGGACAATTCCTTTTCCCAATTCCCTTTTAAAATAACTTTTTGCCCATTTTCTAAAATCTCTTTACCATTTTCATCTGTTTTGAATATCTCCAACTTATAGTATTGCTCAAACTTTGCTTTAAAATTTTCAAACTCAGTGAGTGGTTTTCCTCTTGCATTCATTTTGATGTATAAATCGTCTGAAAGTCCAAAGTTTTGTAATTCGATAAAATGAAAAGTAATATTTTCTAGCTTTTCCCAAACTTCCGTTTTGTCTTTAAAAATTTGCTGAATGGCATCTAACATTGTCAACATTGATTTTATTGTTGGATCCTTTTTCCATGATAGAAAAAACCAAGAGCTATCAATGATAACATCAGAAATTTTTGTTTCATTACTATACCTAATTCCTTTGTTAATTAATTCCTCACAAAACTCACTTGAGCTAGTGCGAGTTTCGTAAGTGAATTTATTTAAAAGGTTTTTTAAATCTTCATCCAATTTATTCTCTTTGACTGCAACAAACCAATATAACAAATATAAAGTTGTCAATCGTTGTTGACCGTCAAGTGGTTGTAAAACATCGTCCACTATATTACCGTAAACAAAATCTAATTCCAATGGCTTATCTTCAATTGCCTTTAATAGTGAATTCAAGAAATTTTTTCTTAGCTCATCCTTTCCATCTCTTCCCTGCGCATAATCACGTTGGATGATGGGAATTTCAACTTTTTTGATTGGTTTCCATACTGTATTATCACAACAATTGCACTTAATACTATCATCTGAAATCAATTGTAAGAAACTTACTTTTTGTGATGTGTTTTTATTGTTCATTTTCTACGACTTTTATAAGAATTAAATTCATAGTTTCTTTAATATCATTCAAATAAGCTTCTCTATCAATACTTTCCCATTTACTTAACTGCTTGGTGCAGCCAGAATAGTTTTTTTGAAAGACCTTCTTGGTTGCGATTGGAATAAATCTTCCTTTTTGTTCAAGTTCAATGATTCTCTCCCTTTTTACAGGAAATAATCCATTATTCAGTTTTGAGTTATCATTTCTTGAAAGTAAAGCCAAATTTTCAATTGAATGAATTTCTGTCTCACCAAAGGATAGGCTAATTTTTTTCACTAGCTCTGTAATTTTTTCCTTTGATTTGTTGCTTTTGTAATCGTTTATTTTTCCTGTTAATTCTTTGTCAAATTCTTTTTCATCGATTGATTTCAGCCATTCGTCAAAATCATCAATTTCAGTTATACTCTCTGAATTTTGCGCATGAATATGCTCTAAACTCCAACCGCCATTTTCCTTGTCTTTATATTTATTGAAAGGGAATTTTAGCGAATTATCCTCGCTTTTTAAAACCGAAAGAATATTGTGTAAAAGTAGAATATTAGTTAATTGGGCATTATCAGACCCATATTCTAATTCTTCGATTGCTTTTGTATTTATTTGTTTGGCTATTTGGTCGTCTATAACATTTGCAAAGTCTTTTTTAGACTTATCTTTTTTATCTTTAAGAATATCCTTGATTTTAGCTCCAATTGTAATCAAATATCCAATTTTATGATACAATTCTTTGTCGTTGTGCCACTCTTCTAAAGTTTGGAAATAATTTTTAATTTCTTTCCAATTCTTATTTATTTCATTTTCTGTCTTGGACTTAAATTTATGTTGGAAGAATCGAAATGTTGCGTATTCATCATTTCCGAATTTTTCTAAAATTGTCGGATTTGTTTTCGTTCTTTCGTCAATTTTCTCCTTACCGGTAATCCCCAAAAGCTTTCTTTCTTTTACTTCGTTATCCTCATCCTGAGCTATTTCATACATCAAATTGAAAATGAATTCTATTCTTGTCGGTATATTGTTGTCATTTTTGTTAATGAAGTACCAAAATGAATCATCTTGTAAAGCATATTCAATTGTATCCCATTCAGATGCGATTTTTAATTGTTTTAAACGGAGTTTTTCATTGTCTGCTTTTTCAAAATTTGAACTATTTAGAAAAAGTGCCTTAATCAATTCGGAATTGGTCAGAGGAATTTTGCCACTATTGATTCTTGTAAATATTTCAATTGAATCAGAATCTGTTGTTTCGTACCAAATAACTTTAACACTTTCACCCAAATATTTGAATAAGTTGATGGCTTTTAAATTTTTTTCGCCGGTACTTTCATCTGCAAACCATTTTGATATCAATGAATAAGCATTAAATATATGGAAAAAGTCAATGTTGTCATTTGCTAAATTCTCATCTAAACTTTCTAAGAATTTCTCGCTTTTGGTTCTTGTTTGATATGATAAAGAAAATTTCATTTCAATAAATGGTAAGACCTTTTTCATGTATTTTAAAACCAAAAACAAAGTTGTCAAACGTTGTTGTCCATCGATTAACTCAAATCTATTTTCTTCAATCTTTTTAACTACAATTGGTTGTAAACAATACCATTCATCTTCTTTTTTGTTCTGTTTGTTTATGAACTCCCAAACATCATTTAACAAATCAGTTACTTGTTGATCTGTCCAGCGATATCCTCTCTGATACGATGGTATAAAAAAGTTGCAACCGTGTAAATCGCTTATTGGTTTTATTGAAATTTTATTTTCAGACATATTACTTGATTTTGTTCGAATGTATTAAAAACAACTCTGCACAAGCTCGTGCATCGCTCAAGGCATCGTGATGATTCAAAGGGATGTTGTATACTTTGCAAAGTGATGCTAAATTATCTTTGTAAAGTCGATAGGTACAATGTTTATTATAATGAGGTGCTACCATTCCATAGTAATCCAATGTTTTTTCCAGTACAGGAAAATCAAATGAAATTCCATTATGAGCTACGACATCTTGATCTTTTATAAGATGTTCTATTTTATGCCAAATTTGATTGAAAGTAGGTTCGTTGGCTGTATCTTCGGGCTTAATCCCATGAATGTCGATGAACTTCTCCCAATAATAATTATCAGGTGGTTGAACCAATAAATTAATTTCTTCTGTAATGATTCCGTTTTCAACACGCACAATTCCAACCTGACAAATGCTATGTCGGTATCCTTGTGCAGTTTCAAAGTCAATTGCTGTAAAGTTGTTTATCATGTTTAAAACTTAAAAATAGTAAAAAAGATTGATTCAAAAGGATTTGCATATTATGCTATAAAAATAATAAGTGAAATGTTTTCATTTAATTTCAAGGTTCATAATTTTCAAATGCTTTCTTTACTCTCGATTTTATAACGTCTCTTAGCGAAGTTGGTTGAATTACCTTTACACGCTCACCTTGTTTCAAAATTTGTTCTTCTAATTCATAATTCGGACGAATAAAAAGTTCAATTCGCAGTTCATTTTCATTGTCAACTAGAATTTTTTGAGAGGAGTGAAGTGGTTGTGATTTTATGTATTTGCCCTGGAAAGGTTCATAGCTTAAAACTACCTTTTCGCAGTCATTTTCAGAATAAAGTCCAATAACATCAGAAAAAATACTTTTGGGATTTTTTACTTTTGCTCGAAATGTTTTTGCAGAAATTTCAAATTCAATAATGCGTTCAATGCCATAACATCTAAATTCACCTTGCTCATTTGTTCCCACAATATACCATCTGTTTAAGTATTCTTTCAAGAGTTGAGGTTCAAGTTCAATCGTTTCTGCTTCATTCTCCCAGTATCTATGATATTGAAATTTGATTTTTTGCCGATCAATAATCGCTTTTAAAAAAGATGGAAAAAGTAGTTCCTCGTGATTAGATACAGGCTCATCAAAATCTATATATTCGATACTACCAGGGTTTTTCAATAGAATTTCACTAATGACTTTAGCCCGATTAAAAACTTCAAAAACCTGCATCCATTCTTTAAAATCAAGTTCACTATTACTATCGATATAATATCCGTTATTGAATCGATCATATTTGATTTCAATGAAACATAAATCTCTAATGGTTTTTAAATCACGTTGCAAAGTTCGCTCTGTTGGTTGTAAATCTTTGTCTTCTAAATGTTTCATTATTTCGGACAAACTCGGGTAGTGATTTTGATTAACATAATTTAGTATCAAAGAAAGTCTTTCTACCGTTTTGAATTGTGACATGCGAAAATACGTTTAAATAATATTTATTCAAATTTAGGATTTATTTCCGCCATTTGTTGGCGGACAAATAAATTTTCTTTGTCAAAAAAAGAAAAATGAATATTGATGATTTTAATCTTATGATATCTCAACGTCAAAAAATTGAATACGTTATTGTCTATGAAGACATTACCTTTAGTTATAATCAATTTGGTCAACGTTTAGGAAGTTACAAAGCTGAAAATACTAAAATTCAAAAGTATTACTGTACTTTTTATTCTGACAAAAATGTCATCATTTCGCTTGAAGGAGATAAAACAATGTTTTATGATTTTGAAATGAAAGATTATTACATGGTCTATGAAAATAGGACTAAATTATTTTTTGAAAATCCAAATTATAAAAGTGCTGATTACGATATTGTGCATGCCTTAAATTTCCATTTTCAGCCATTTATTAAAACATATTTTCAAATTATTGAAGGAATAGAGCCGTTTTTAATCGATGCAAAGTTGGAAAAAAAATATCATTCTGAATTTTTTATTGATTTATATGCAATTCTTAAAATTCTAGGATTTTCATCTTGGTCTAACAAGCTAATTGAACAAATAATTTCACGGGTCAAAAGAGACTTAATTAGGGATTTATATATTTATCCAAGTAAATCAGAATATGAATCAATAAATGAAATTATTTGGGATGAACTATCAAAAACACCAATGGTAATAGCAGGACAAAAATTAAAAAATCTCTAGTAGATTAATATACAACATTTGATATTTTAAGCGGAATAATAAAATTTGAAATCTAATATTGATAAAAAAAATAGTTTTTTTTACTCCATTTCTATGAAATTTTCATTTAAAAATTCAAAAAAAAAACAGAAAATAATCGAAGTCCAAAAATCTCATCACTCTAAAAATAAGCAATTTACATTTTTAACCAATTTTTATTTGCGGTCCGGACAGGACTCAGATTTCGCGAAAAGAATGAAAATGAGCACTTTAAAAATAGGTCGTTTTTTCGAAAAATCCGTCCACGGTGCCGTCCACGGTCAAAATCCAAGGCAACAAAAAAGCCTGTAAGTCAATGACTTACAGGCTTATAAAAAAACTAAAAGCGGTCTGGACGGGATTCGTCCTTCGCTTGTATTTACCTTTAAATCAACGATTTATTTGAGCTTATATTCTTTTGTTGACCGATTTGTTGACCAACTCGATTGTTGTAGTTTAAACGAATTTAAATTTTTTCGAAGCACAAATATAAATATTTTATTTATAGTAATTTGATCAGTTTTATGCATTTTTTGAGTGTAAAACATGCTTTTTTTGGTAGTAATTGTACTATTTTTAACTAGTATAAATACTAATTGAAGCGCTACGAAACCCTTGTAAATAGTTAGATTTTCTATTTATCATGATTCCTTTTCTGAATTATTAACTTCTTAATATCCTATTTTTGAATTGATTATTCACTAGTTGATTTTTAATCTTGGGTTTGATAAAAAATCATACTTATTTGCATTTGTCGAAAATTACTTTCACTATTTAATTCTACACTAGTAATGCATCTAATTCTTTAATTCACTCTAATTGAAATCTAGTTTAAATGTATGATTTCCAAACCAATGACCAATGCATTAACACTTGTGCTAAATATTTAATTATCTCTTAAATCACTCTTTCAATTTGGTTCTTTTGCTGCGAAATTTAACTATATACTGTATTGTGCTAAATTGTCCTTTATTTGTTATTTCCCAAAATGTTGAGGAAAAGCCCAATCTGAGTGCTATTGTTCAAGATCCTATCCTAGATTTACGAATAGGTTCAACTTATGGTATTCATCCAAACCTTCGAAACGAAACTCCCCAAGGATATTACTTTATCGAGGGCATTTCTTCTGCAACAATTGTTGGACTGCCTTTAAAAATGAATTTTAGAAATTCTAATGAAGATTTGAGATTTGGTAGAGCAAGTTTTTTCAAACTTTCTTTTGATACACAAAAATTCAGGGAATTGAATGTTGAACAATTACAAGGAAAAATAGCAGGAGTTGATGGCGAAATTGATTCCAAAAGTAAGATTCTTTTTGGATTAGAATCAAAGCTGAGTTTTTTGTACCAGAAAAAAATTGAACTTGAAAATAAGCTAAAACTAAATAAATCTAATCTACCCAATCTAAAAAAAGATTCTATTGATTTTGAAATGCCCACAATGGATTCTCTTTCTGCTGTTAAAGGATTTGAAATGCCTGATACTAGTTTGAATTTTGAGACTTCTAAAAAGTACAACTTAGATTCGCTGAATTTGAAAATTGAAGGTTATCAAACTAAGATTGATGACTTGAACATCAATTTAAAAGAATTAAAAACACAAAAGCAAAAACTTCAAGAACTTTATTCCAAAAAGGTTTTAAAGAAAACTACTTCTTTTTTATCTGGAATTAAAAAATTTGATATTGGATTAACCACATTGTCGAAAAGTAGTATGTCTAAAAATAGTATTCCCTTGCAAGGAGTTCATGTTCAGTATGAAGGTGATCGTTATTTTACAGATTTTGCTGCGGGATATGCACTTCCCAATCAGTTGTTTTCAAATCAGGCATTTGATCAAATTGTTTACAACTCTGGGAATATTTTTAACCAAGGTGATTTCTTTCAAGTTAAGAATATCCAGTTTGTTTCAAGTGCCAAAGTAGGTTACGGGAAAGCATCAGGAAATCATGTAGCTGTAGAAAATTTTTATACCGGACCTTTCATAGCAAAATTAGATAAAGTATCTAAAGTACCTCCTAATTATACAACTAATGTAACGAGTAGATTTACGCCATCCAAAATTAAAAATTTGACTTGGATTAATACTTTAGGATATACTTGGAATAAGCCAGATGATTCATTGAAAAAAGTGAATGATAAGGTTGGTAATCATGTCGCGCTATTTTCAAATGTTGTTATTGATTTTCCTAAAATGAGATCCAATTTAGATGCTTCTTATCGCAGAATACCATATTCATACGACGGATTAACGCAAGGAATTTTTCTAAGCCAAACAGATAGAATTGAGTTAGGATATAAACAAATTATTACAAGAAATTTCAGAACTTCATTTAAGATGGTTAGGGATATTTTTTATATCCAAAGCAATAGTATTTCTATTCGACAAATAGATCAAGCGACGCTAGATTTGCAACTAAAATTATCAAAGCATTTGGTTATGACTTCCTCTTATTCTCTTTTGGCGATGAAAGATAGAAATACGGAGGTAACGAAAGGTGCTGAATTGAGTCATTTGGGGAGAATGGGGTTAAACACCGTTCATCAAATTTTTAAAAATGTTTTTACTTCAATTCACGATGTGAGTTATGCGCAAATAAATGGCTTTGATTCAGTTCAAACTTTGACACAATTAAACAGTAAGTTTAATTATGAATTAAACCGTTTGAATTTTGGCTGTGCATTTCAATTTAGCAATTTTAAAGGTTTGACAAGAATTTATGGTCAAAGTTGGTTGCTTCAACCAGAAGTGGGAATAAAAGTTCGAGATTTTACTTTGAGTTTGGCATATCAAAAATTGTGGAGTGAGCAATTTAATACACAGCATGGATTTACTTTTAGGACTCATTTTTCCTTTTTCAAAAACTTAGATTTTGACTTGTCGATGCAAAGATTTTTACCAACAGAATATGTGCTTTTTACGAATAAAAACACGGATTTTAAAAAGCCATTTTATTTAAAATTTTCCTCAAATATTCATTTAAAGTAATAGGTATGAAATTAGGAATGACATTCTTTTTTGGGTTTATGTTTTCAACTTTGTTAGCTCAGTTTGAAAACATACCAATTTCTTTATCGATCCCCTTCGATACAGATACTATTGAAACTGTGAACCCAACTTTTGTTTGGCAATGTAACTTGTCTGCGATTCAAAATGATCCAAGGTTGAGTTTACAATTTGCATTGGTAAAATTAGAAACCGATCAAACGCCTTCTGAAGCTATTGCAACCAATCCAACTATTTGTTTCATGGATGGAGTAATGTCTTCATCCTTTTCCTATCCCAGTGCCCTTGAGCCATTAGAAAAAGGGAGAAGCTATGTTTGGCAGGTTCGACTTCTTTTTAATCAACAAATTGTTCAGGTTTCTGAACCATGGAAATTTACGATTGCAAATCCTCAACTTATCAGACATCAATTTATCCAAGCGCGAAGAAAGTTGGATGGTTCTGCTTACATAATTAGTGAACCATTGTTGTACATCATGATCAAAAATGAAGGCAAAAATATTGATACAAATGTTTGGATCGTGAATGCGAGTAATGAAAAGCAAGCTTTGAAGTTAAAGGCTGTTTTAGTTGATGAAAAACAACCCTCTAAGTTGCTATCTAATTTCTACTTCGTTGCCGATATGAGTGAATTAGATTTAGAAAACGGAAACTATACATTGAAATGGGAGGCGACCAAAAACGAGTGGTTATTTATTAATTTTCAATTGAATTAGAATGATTTTAAAACGTCATACATTGTTTCTTTTTAGTGCATTTTTTGCTTGTTTACTGTTTTCGTTTACAGGCAAGGGTAAAAACAAAAAGATGCATGCAAAATTGTACTATGAATGGTACAAATCAACTGATTTTCCATTTAGAGATACAATTGATAAGGAGGGAATCAAATTTGTTTGTGAATGGATACCAAGGGAAGTTGAGATTGCGAGGCAGTTGGTAAGCACAAGTATTACTGAGAAAGAAGCAAAAATTCAACTATCTGAATCAGAAAATATATTGTCTTTTAAGTTTTATGTTTTACTTCCCAAGCCAGGAATAGATATTTTCAACTATCAATTGGGAGAGGGAGAAAATGTTACATCTAGGACTCAGTATTTTGCTTTTGATATGCAAAAAGACATTCACTTGAAATCGAAAAATAGTGATTCAATTAAATGTAAAGGATTCATTCACGAAAGAGGAATTTCAAATTATCCCTTATCCAAGTTTGAGTTTTTCTTTTTTGAAAAGGATATTGAACAGGTAAAATCTATCTACTATTTTGATCGGATTTATTCCAAGGAAAAAATTGAGTTTGACTTAACTCATTTGGCAAAAACTAAAATTCCAACATTGATTATATAAAAGGATTATGAAAAAAGAAACATATAATTCAAAACAAGAGGGTGGTATCAAGCAAATGGCTTGGTTGCTTATATTTATCTTCAGCATAGAAATCATTCTACCAAACTTTGCTCGTGCAGGTGGACCTTCACAGCCAGAGGTTTCCGGATTTACCCCAATTGGCGTTTCTGACATGGTAGATCCTTTTACAGGAGATTTCACCTACAATTTGCCTTTAATGAACATCGAAGGTTATCCAATAAACATTGCTTACAATGCAGGAATTGGCATGGATCAAGAAGCAAGTTGGGTTGGCTTAGGATGGAATCTTAATGTCGGCTCAGTGGTTAGAAATCTAAGAGGCTTACCTGATGATTTTAAAGGCGATTTAATTGGAAAAGAAACTAATACTAAACCAAATAGGACTTATACTGTTAATGGGAAATTGAATGTCGAACTTTTTGGAAAAGGTCTAGAAGTTCCCGTTGGAAATGTGGAGGGAGGTTTAAATGCGAGTTTAGCTATCAATTACAATAACTACAACGGCTATGGAGTTGATTTTTCATTTGGACCCAGTTTCAGTTTAGCAACAACATCTGGACATGCCATGACTGCAGGGTATTCATTGTCCGGAAGCAGTGAAAATGGCGCATCTTTTTCTCCATCGCTTAGTTTACAAACTTCATTTGCTAGAAAATCGAAAATAGACAATAATTTGGGCGCAACGATTGGTTCAACCTTAAATTCTCGAGCGGGCTTGACGGAAATAAGTTATGGAGCGAAATTAAAAATAGATCATGGAGGTGGTATTTCTTCCACAATGAATCCAAGTTCCTCTTACAATTGTGGTCTGGCTACTTATTCTCCGACTGCTGGTCCTAGTATGAAAAATGAGGCCGTTAATGGATCGTTTAAATTTGGATTAGATGTATTTGGATTAGATGGTGTTTTAAGTTTGGGTTTGGGATTTTCTTCACAATGGATTCCTGATGATCAAAAGAGTATTACAAATCCTGCTTATGGATATTTTAATTTAGAATCAGGACAATATCAAGAGAATTCTTTACTAGATTTCAATAGAGATAATGATGGGTCATTTACTAAAGAAACACCCTTTTTGCCAACAGCACAGCTAACTTATGATATTTTTTCATTGAATGCGCAGGGAATAAATGGCAGTTACCGTGGTTTTAGAAATGAAATTGGCTACGTTTTCGATCCTGCTGTTCAAACAACTACTACAAACGGAGATATTGGAGCTGAGTTGGGGGGAGGTCAACTTTCAAAGTTTGGATTCGATATTTCATTGTACAAGTCAGTTTCAAAATCTGGAGGCTGGGATGGCAATTTAAATTATGCCGCAAATCATTCGGTTTTTAGTCCAAACAACAGGAACTTTGCCAAAAATTATTCTTTGCAAGAAGCAAATGAAAAGTCAGTCGATGTAGACAATTTATTTAACTCTGATCTCGGTGGAGATGCGCCAGTGGCATTTGATCTTGGAGGAGCACTAAAGTGGATTAATTTGCAAAATAAATTGATGTATAGAAAAGATGATTTGGCAAAAAGTAATCCTACATACACAAGACAAAACCAAATCAAAAGGAATCAAATTATGCAATTTATGACGCACGATGATTTGGTAAATGGATTGGGTGTTGACGAACTACATCCTTCGCTTTATGCTGGTGCAAAGAGCCATCATATCGGAGAAGTAATTCAAACAGGAACTGATGGAAGAAGATATGTTTTTGGCATTGCTGCATATAATCATCTACAAGAGGATGTGACTTTTGCAACTGGTAAAAGAATTAATGGAGACTTAGGTTTGGCAACTACTGATGAATATAATGGATTAATTAATTATGGTTCTGCTCCCAATATTGCTAGTAAAGACAATGATTTCGGAATTGATAATTATTTCAATGCCTCTAAAACTCCAGCTTATGCGCACTCATTCTTGTTGACCTCAGTGCTGAGTGATGACTATGTGGATTCTGATGATGAGAAAGGCCCTAGTATCAATGATTTTGGAACTTATGTGAAATTTGATTACGAAAAAGTTAATAAATATGCATGGAGAACACCAGTTGCTGCAAATTCTGCATACAGGAATGAAGCGATGAAAACAGACCCTACTGATGATAAGGCTAGTTATGTATATGGAGAAAAAGACCTATGGTACGTAAAAGCAATAGAAACCAAAAATTATGTTGCGGTTTTTACATTAGATGACAGAGATGATGGTAGGGCTGTAAATGGAAAAAATGGAGGAGTAAATATGGTCAATCCAAGCATGCAAAGACTCATGAAAATTTCCTTGTATTCTAGACCAGACTTTGAAACAAATGGATTAAGTGCTACACCCATTCAAGAAGTACATTTTGATTATTCATATGAATTATGCAGTGGATTTCCAGGGAATTACACAGGCGGAGGAAAGTTGACTTTAAAAGAGATTTATTTTACTTATCAAGGCTCTAATCGAATGAAGCACAGTCCCTATAGATTTTACTACGGAAATATTAATCCTAACTATAATATGAAAGCAATAGATCGCTGGGGAAACTATAAACCAACTTCCTCAGGGATTGAAACACCAATTGATAATGGAAGTGAAATGAACAACGCTGATTTTCCTTACACTAGTCAAAATGCAGGAGAAACCAATACATGGGCAGCTGCTTGGTCATTGTCAGGAATTCATTTGCCTTCTGGCGGGATAATCAAAGTTGAGTATGAATCAGACGACTATGCTTATGTACAGCACAAGAAAGCGATGAGGATGTTCAAAATTGTATCAACTCAAGAGAAAATAGATAATCCTGCTGAAAGTATAAATGTATTTGGAGTTCATTCGGTTTCAAATAGTAGCGATAAAAATAAACGAATCTATTTCAAATTGGATCCAGGACATGAAGATTTAAGCGAATACGCCACAGTAGGTAGCTATCTATATTTTAGATGTTTGACAGAGTTTATGGAGGATTTGGGCGACAATCACAAAAATAAATACGAGTATGTATCCGGCTATGGAAAAGTAGATTCAGTAGGATTTAAAATAAAGCAAGGTGAAAAACTTGGATGGATTAAGTTCAAGGGACAAGCATTGACGGACGGAGGTACTGAGGAATATAGTCCAATAACAAAGTCAGCAATACAATTTGGCAGATTGCATTTGTCAAAATTTATTAATGATGTAGGTGTCAGTGATCCTTCTGACGATAATTCTGAACAAGGTATTCTCGATTTCGGACAAGCAGTAATCAATAGTATCGCCTCTTTAGGAGAACTAATGACCACTCCTAATATGTCTATTTACAACAAGGATCGTGGAAGAAGAATCGTTACCAATAAGTCTTGGGTGAGATTAACCGAACCTGACGCATGTAAACTAGGAGGTGGTTTGAGGGTAAAAAAGATTATCATGGAAGATAATTGGAATGCCATGACTGGAATGGGAGATTTTGAATACGGTCAGGAGTATTCTTATCAAACAGAGGATGGAAAGTCCTCAGGGGTTGCCACTTATGAGCCACAAATCGGAGGGGATGAAAATCCATGGAAACAACCTGTTGCTTATTCAAATAAATTGAGATTTTCACCAGATCAAAATTTGTATCAGGAAGAGCCAATTGCTGAATCCTTGTTTCCATCGCCAAGTGTAGGTTATTCTCGTGTAACCATTAAAGATATTAAGAGACCAGGAGTTTCCCGAACTGCCACGGGGCAAGTAATAAAAGAATTCTTCACCGCGAAAGATTTCCCCACAATAGTTTCTGCCTCAGAAAAGTTGATGAAATCTGCAAATAGCTTTTTACCTTATTTACCTAAATATCAGTACTTAGGTGTTTCACAAGGGTTTACAATCGAGTTGAATGACATGCATGGTAAGCCTAAACGGGAAGCTGTTTATGCTGAAAATGTAGATCAACCTATAAGCACTGTGGAATATTTTTATAAAAAGCAAACTTTAAATTCGGCTGATAAAACATTTAAGCTTTCAAATAGAGTAAAAGTTATTAACCCAAACGGAACCCTTGCAACTGCTGAAATAGGAGTTAGGAATGAAGCTGTAGCTGATTTTAGAAAGAGTGCTACATCTAGTGTTGGTGGATCTATGGGATTTAATGTGAATACAATTCTTTTTGGATTTATACCTGTACCGATTCCAACAGGTTGGCCATCGGTTTCAGTTACAAATAATGAGTTTAAAAGTGCCACGATGACCAAAATAATCAATCGTTTTGGAATTATGGATAGTACAATCGCAAACCAAGATGGTTCGATTGTTAAAACTGAGAATTTGGGTTATGATGCTAATACGGGTGAAATATTATCTACCAGAACCACCACCAATTTTAATGACCAAGTATATTCCATGAATTATCCTGCATATTGGAAGTATGATCAATTGGGGCAAGGATATAAAAATTTAGAATACACAAAAACTGGAGTAGATTTTAATAATGCAGGTTTTGCTTTGATTCCAAATGCTGCCAATTTGTTTGTTGAGGGTGATGAATTGAAAATTCAACCGGAAAACTATCCAAACAACACAGATTTTCAACCTTTCAGAGCTTGGGTCGAAAGAGTATCCGTAAGCGGTATTAATGTCATCGACAAGCAAGGAAATCCGATTACAAATCTTGACACAAAAATCACTATTATTAGATCGGGTAGAAGAAATAAGCA
The DNA here is from genome assembly GCA_947449575.1 of Flavobacteriales bacterium. GTDB lineage: Bacteria > Bacteroidota > Bacteroidia > Flavobacteriales_D > Crocinitomicaceae > CAIUKX01. Next base: position 13,414 of record CANFRV010000021.1, on the reverse strand, counting down.
AACTACATCAATGGCTAGTTTAACTGCATTGACAGACATTATGCCTGGATTAAGTTCTAATACTTATAAAAATGTTTTGAATGCTGGTGCTGTTGAGTTTTCTCAAGATTGGAAAACCTATTGCCAATGCAATCAAACGATGGACCATCCTACTACCAATCCATTTGTTTTAGGATTGAAAGGTAATTTGAGACCAGTAAAATCATATACCCATCTTACAAATCGTTCACAAAGCAACTATAATTTGAATACAAATATTCGCAGAGATGGAGTTTTCACTTCCTATACTCCATATTATAAAATGGACGCTGGCAAATGGAAAGTTGATGAACGTAACTGGACATTTGTTTCAGAAGTAACTCAATTCAGTCCAAATGGAATGGCCCTTGAAACAAAAGATGCTTTGGGTAGGTATTCGGCCAGTTTGTACAGTTTTAATAATACTTTGACAACTGCGGTTGCTGCGAATGCTTCATTAAAACAAGTTGCAACAGCAAGTTTTGAAGATATTCTTTTTCAAAGTTGCTCTGATCCACTGTATTTAAGTGACAAAGAGTTTTTAACCCAAGAAGCCGCACATACAGGTAGAACAAGCATACTTGTCAAAAAAGGCTCAACATTAAAATTTCAAATTATTGACAATTCCTGTGAGGAAAAACCATGTAATCTGGAGATTAAATATCAAGATAAAGCATATCAAATTACAAACGGAGCCGCACCCTATCAACTAGATATAGAAGTTCTAAATGGAGATGTAGACGCGATACTTTCACCTACAGGTAGAATTACTTTGACTGGAAATTTATCCATTTTTGAAGTTGCCTTAACTGTTACAGATTCAAAGGGTTGTAGGGTTACTCATTATGCCAACAATTTAAACTTTAACCACTAAAATTATGAAATTATTATTTTATTTTCTTGTCTTTCAATCTTGCATTGGAATTATATTTTCGCAAGAAGAAAATATTGTACGCAAATTCAACACTCCTCCTACAAACATAAATTGTTTTGGTGCATTCGATTTGTGTGGAAGCCATAATATTGAGCAAAAAGTTAGTTCAAAAGAAGAAAATAGACCTTGTCATATGGGTAGAACCACTTTATATTATTTTTTCAAATCTTCGACAGATGGATTATCTTCAGTTGGAAATATTTCAACTAGTTCTGAATCTAGTTATCATATTTATGGGCCATTTGATGAGTTTCAAGATGGATGTGATAGGATAAATTCTTTGAGTTTGAAATCCGATCATTCTGAGCCGCAGAATTCGTATGAAGTGCAAGTAGATGCTCAACAGGATAAATATTATTTAGTAGAAGTTACAATCTATAGTTGCGACTTCAATATAAATTTCAAAATAAATGAAAGAATTTTGAATTGTGAAAGGGAAATTGGATGCGAGAACTGTATTCCACAATTTAATCCAGGAAAAGGAAAGTATATTGTTTCAGCTTGGGTAAAGCAGGAAGGTGCTCTCCCTTCAATAACTTCATACGATTATGTCTATATAAAGATCTATTTTCCTAGTTCTTCACTGGCATTTGACTTTTACCCAAGTGGACAAATTATAGATGGATGGCAAAGAATTGAGGGAACTTTTGAAGTAAATTCTGAAGATATGATACTTGAGCTGGTATCTGAAGGTGGTGATTTCTATTACGACGATATTCGAATTTTCCCTTACGATGGAAGTATGATTAGCTATGTCTATGATCCCATAACATTGAGGCTGGTTGCGGAATTAGATGAGCGAAATTATGCCAAAATTTATGAGTATGATGAAGAAGGAAAACTAATCCGAGTAAAAAAAGAGACCGAAAAAGGGATAATGACAATTCAAGAAAACAGGGAAAATTCTGTTAAGCAATAAATAAATCAATTGAATTTAGAATCATGAAAAATTTATTTTTAATAATACCAGTTTTAATGTTGTCAAGTGCTTGGGCGCAAAAAACAATTACTAAGGAAGATTTTTCTAAGCAATTGAAAATTGTCTCTAAACAATTTGAGATTGAATCTTATAGCTTAAAGTTTAAGCAAAGTGTATTGCTTTCTGAATTTGAAGCCGATAAAAAGCCATTTTTTGAAACAGATGGGCAATTTTTGAGGGGGAAAAATAAAGAGTACAGAAGTGAGGTAGCTGGAAGTTTAACCATACAGAATAATGATGCCAAAATAGTTATAGACTCTGTTTCTAAACTGGTTCTTGTTTTTGAGCCAGATAGCTTGTTCAACCCGATGACAAAACCGACTGATGAAAATAATTTTCCAAAGGCGACTTATACATTAACAGATACGAAAGAGCATTCCATTTATAAGATTTTTTATAATTCTCAACTTCATGAATATGAATCGCTGGAGTTTTGGGTGGTAAAGAAATCAGGAAATGTATCAAAAATCATCTTGTCAATGGAAGCTGATAATTATACAGGCGAGTCGATTGACGATGAAACGGTTGAACAGCCGCAATTAATAGTAGATTATTTTCCAATTGTAAAGACCAAAAATAATCCTTCAAAATTCGATATAAGTAAATACGTAATTCTTGAAAAAGACCATTATGTATTGACTTCGGAGTTAAAAGACTATACTTTGGATGATCTTAGATATAAAGAAAAAAAGTAAAAATAATTCTCATTAATTGAGGTGAATAACATTAATAAATTAAAAAAACAATCGCATGAAATCACTGCATCGATTTATCGTAATGATAGCATTTTCTTTACTATTTACAAATTCATTACAAGCAACTATTGTTCCTTTCCATGAACGCATTTACACTCCCATTGGTGGATCAAGTGTTGTGGAAATTGGATATCCTTCCAGTAAGAGTGAAATTCAGATGGTTAGTGGCGGTGCAGCTGCTCATCTCGATGCCCGAAAACTTGGTGTTTTGACATTTGGTGTTGACCATCATTATCCGCAAATATTCGCTTCGATGAAAGTGAAAATTAAAGTTTTGATTCAAAGATGGAGTGATTGCACTTTGGCTTCGCCTGATTTGAGCGATACAGTTATGAACTTTGAGATTTCCTACTCACCTGTGGACTCTTTGAGTTTTCGCGACAAACAAAGTCTTTCATTGACAGGTTTGGAAAAATATAGTGCGGAAATTAAAGAAATAGAAATAAACGGTGTAGCTAATACCATTTTACCTGCGAATCTATTCTTGGATTTGGATTTGTATGTTGATAGATATTATGATTTTATAACAAGTTCAACGTTAGATAATGCCATGTATGCCAAACCAATCGATGAAGATTGTGATGAAATATATGATGTTTTAAGAATTTATTGGGGTTCAGTAATTGGAGCTGAGGAGTATCAATTGGAATGGACATACATTAATGATTATGATTTTGCATCCGGAGCTTACAAGGCCGATTATGAATTAACTAGTAATTTTAAATGGAATTCCACAAGAATTTCGACAAGCGCTACAAGTTATGATTTAAGTTTGACTTTTGATCGTGGTTATATTTGTTATCGTGTTCGGGCAATTGGGCGTGATTTGACCGATTTGAATCAATTGATCTTCGGATATTGGAGTTCAGAAGATGAAAATACAGTGGATAATTTTGATCATTTTCATCAAGATTGGAGTTATGAAGGAAAATTAAATTGGCAATATTCAAGCACTTATGCAGAGGAAGGAAAAAAGAAGGAGGTGATTTCTTATTTTGATGGTTCTCTTAGAAATAGGCAAATGGTTACCAAAATTTCTTCTGACAATAACACGATCGTAGGTGAAACGATTTATGATCATCAAGGTCGTCCTGCAGTTCAGGTATTACCTGTCCCCGTTGTTAATCCATCTTGTGGAGAACAGAAAGCATCTTTGAAATTTTATCCAAATTTCAACCAAAATTTGAGTAATCAACCTTATAGTAGGGTTGATTTTGATATCAGTAGTGAAGAAGAGCCATGTGTAGCTAACAACCAAACAATGAGTCCCTCTAGCGGGGCTTCTAATTATTATTCAAGTGATAATCCTAATCAAGTTAGCAAACAAGGATACGTTCCTGATGCAAAAGGGAGGCCATTTACTCAGGTTGAATATACTCCAGATAATACTGGAAGAATTCGTCGACAAGGAGGAGTTGGTGATGGTTTTGAATTGGGCTCAGGACACGAAACAAAGTATTATTATGGTCATCCAGATCAAATACAATTGGATAGAATGTTTGGTTCCGAAGTTGGGATTGCCAGTCATTATCAAAAAAACATGGTTGTTGACCCTAATGGACAAGTAAGCGTTTCTTATTTAGATCAAGAGGGTCGGGTGATTGCTACTTCTTTGGCTGGGGAAGTTCCAGAAAACATGACAAAACTTGAGTCATCAATTGAAGGTCTTGAATTAACTTCTGACATTTTAAATACTGATTCATATGGCGTTCAAAATTCGAATGTTTTGTCTAGTGACGGTGCTGCAAAAACTGTCAATGAAGTTTTACTTTTGTCTTCAACCACCAATGTACATTTGGACTACAAATTAGTTGTTGATACATTGAATGATGAATGTTTTGCTGAGGGAATATGCTTTAGTTGTGTATACGATTTAGAAATCAAAATCTTTGATGAATGTGGAATCAATGTCCTTGAATCTGAAAACATTCCAGCACAAATCGGAAAATTTACTATTAATGAAACCACCAATGCACTCGAGTTTACAACCATTTGCAATGAAGGTAGTTCTGAAACTACTTATGATAAAAGTTTGGACGTTTCGTTGGGCGTTGGAAGTTATGTGGTAAGTAAAGTGTTACGCGTCAACGAGCAAGCGAAAGATTTTTATGTCAATGCATTTATGGATCCTGAAGTTAATAAATGTATTAAGACATTAGAGGACTTTGAAGAAGCATATTTGGCTGAAACTGATTTTAGTGGTTGTGAACCAATTGTGGATTGCGAAGCATGTATTCTTGCTCTTGGAACATTGACTGATTTTATTGCAGCAGGTAATGGTACAGCAGAAGAATATCGATTGAATGTAGAAGCATGTTTGGCTCCATGTAAAGAACCTTCAATGTTTGAAGTTACTCGTGACATGATGCTCGGCGATCTATATCCTGGAGGCCAGTATGGAGAATATCAAAATGTCGATGGTACTATTAACGTTGAGGCATATCCTTTATCTATTTACAATCCTAATAACGTATTGCCTTTTGGAGGACATTGGACAACTCCTCAAATTTTAATCAATGGATTGGTCCAAAACCTTTATTTTGAAGAAGATTCAATCACTCGATCCACAGTTACCTTATTAAGTGTAGATATAGACACGGATGGAGAAACAGTGATTGCAACAAATCCTCCAGTATCAGATATAAGTCAGGTATTTTTAGATGTAGCCACCAATACCTACTACACTTTTCCTGAGTATTTGCAAAATGAAGAAGATTTTATAGCTAGATGGAAAAATTCTTGGGCATATTCTCTTTTAATTTATCATCCAGAATATTCGTTCTACAAAACCTTTCAAGAATTTACAAAGAAAGTTAACAATAATGACACATACACCAGTGAGTCATTTGATGCATTATTAACTAGGATAGATACTTGGGATGGAGCAATTGCAGCAGGCTTAATTAAGCCAACGTATTTAAGTATATCCACAGTTGAAGATAGATTGACAGATTGGTCAGCCATCAGCAACAATGCATGGGATCCATTTCTTGTTTATGGTACCTCTAATTTTGGGGGTTACGAAGCAGAACTATTGTCCAAAATTGCTAATTATACTCAAGTGGGTGTAACGGACTATAATTTGGCTGAATTTAGCGCTGCCATATCGCGATGTGGAACAAGTTTGGTGGGTGTTGCACCATCAGGTTCCTGTTTAAGATTTGGTGACGATGTTGGCCCAGATCCAATTGTGAATACCAATACAAGAGATGAGGAATGGAAGCGTTATCGATCATTGTATCTTTCATTGAAAAAACAAGCTCAACATGCGTTTGCTATTGATAGATCTATCAACGATGTCAATTTTCACGGTTACAATGGTTGTATCGAAAACACTGAATTCAATCCTTTTGAACATCAATTTTTCGATTTAATTCCATTGCCTTTCCCTTTAAATTTAGCACTTACTCAATATTTTAATGCTGTTCAGCCATGTAATTACCTACATAACGAGTTGTACAAATATAAAATTCAAAGATTTAGGGATATAAGTGAACTAACTCATGATGTTGACCCAAATCAAGTTGCGTATCAAACATATGTTCTAACTGGTCAATGTCCAACCACTTCCAACTTGCAATATTTCTTGAGTGCTGTTGTTTCAAATTCAGCATTGACGGACGCAAGTTTTATTGTAGACAGTTATCCTTCATTTGTAGGGTTATACTTAGCATCTACTAATAATAATTCCAGTACTCCTATTCCTTCATTGCAATGGGTACAACAATCAATTTCACCAACATTATTGGAGGTTGATTTGGTCTTGACCTCAACAACTACCGTAATTTCAAAATTGTCAATGTCAATGCCTTCTGTAATGCCATCTCCATTTACATGGGATGATATTATTTCATTTAGCAATTTACAATTTACAACTAAGATCGGAACTGATTATCATTTTGAAGTCACAGCTAATGTTACAGTCTCAGGTATTAGTTTTCAGACAATTTTAAGTGGAACCACCAAGATTGACATTCAAAACTGTAATTTTCAAGAAATTTGTGATCCAAATGATCTAGGAATATCTTTGACTCCACTTTTGTCAAGTATGGCAATGACAGGAGACTTAACCTCTACTTCATCTATTCAAATAAAAGGTGGAGGAGCTATTTATACTCCATTAGTCAATAATGCAATTACAAATTCAATTTTGCCAAGTTCGCCTAATGTATATTATGTTTATGATGCTACTAATCATGTTTTTAAATTTGCACCAAGCAGTTCTGGTGGACCAATTTTAGAATTAAAGATCAACAGCTATTATCCTGCAACATTTAGTTTCTCTAGTTTGAATCTGATTAAGTCATTTTCAGAGCTTAATCCTACTCAGTCAAATAGTTTTGATTTGGTAGGTGTCGACAATGTAGGAAATTACATTGCAACATTAAGTTGTGATGCTATTTTAAGAAATGGCGGAACTTCCACTCAAGTTCCTGTAGGGACTTGTCATCAACCAACTGCTCAAACATGCCAAGGTGTGCAATTTGACAATACAGAAAATCTTGGAGCTTTAATGAAAGATGTTTTGAATAATCAATCATATTTACTTGGATACAATCTGACTGCAAGTACTTTTTATAATTCTTCATTAGCATCATTAATTGGAACAACACAAACATCTACCGGAAGCTCCACTGTTGAAAATTTTGATGGGACAGTTTTCACCTCAACCACAACTATTACCAACACTGAGATGTGTCCAATAGTTTTGACTCATACAGATGATAATTCCCCAGCACTTGAGATAGCAGATTTAGAATTTGTTAGTGGATTTACACCTTTTGGAGAAACAGACGCTTTTGGAAATAGACATGAATTTTATGTTTTGGCTTCTTATGATGTTGGAGGAACAATTTACGAAGATACTATTTTCGGAACAACTTGCCTTCCTTTAGGAATTTGTGTAACTTGTGAAAATACAGACACCTCTGTTTTGGCTAACTCAGGAGTTGCATGTGACGATGCATATGAGCAGTATCTAGAATGTTTAGATAATTTTAATGATTGGGCTTTTGTTAATGGTTTTAAGAAAGTTAAGAAATTAGACCAAGGTATTTTTGAATCCAATAATTTATGTAATTGTGTAGATGCATATTGTGCATATTTAAATGACGTGATGGATGGTTTTATTACTCGAATTGAATTTGAGAATGGTCCTAGCTTTATGGAACAATGCGCAGAAGCGACCGCACCTCCCTGTCAACCGGAAACTCCAATAACTATTACCGAAGAATTTCCGACTGCCGTTTTCACCGATCCTTGCACTGAATTTTTGACTAACAACGCGCTGTCAAATGCCTGGAATGCTTACAACGCATATCTAGACAGCATCAAAAATCACATTGCTTCGCAATATGTGAAACATTGTATGAATGCAGTCGAATATTTTTCAAAGACATATTACGAACGTGAATATCATAGAACGCTATATTATTATGATCAAGCAGGGAATTTGATTAAAACTATACCACCAGAAGGCTTGCAAATGTTGGAGACAACTAGCTCTTTTGATGTACAATCAATCGCAATACGAGATGATCGCAGGTATGGAACACATGTGGTTATGACTAGTCATCGATTGCCTACAACCTATGTTTATAATTCATTGAACCAACTCACACATCAATCCATGCCTGATCAAGATCAAATGGATATTTGGGAAATGAAATTGCCCAATGGTTTACAAGTTGGTTTGACCACCACAGCTATTCAAATGGTAACCGCTTCACGAGGTTATTTGAGTGGTTATATGAAAATTGGAAATAATTATCGCGGTCTGCTTTATAAAACAGACAACGGTGGTGCAAATTGGACAAAGATTCAAAATACAGTTGCTGCAAATCTATTAAAAGTGAAAATGATTACCCCTACAATTGGTTATGCCATTGGAAATGAAGGTGTAGCCTTAAAAACAGTAGATGGAGGATCTAATTGGGATTTGTTAAATACCTATATGACAGGACAAGCTGTCCAGTTTAAAGTTTTATTCTGTTTGGATGAATTTACAGTATTATTCTTAGGGAGAAATGGCGAATACATTGAAACAAGTGATGGTGGAACTACCTTTGGATTTAACACATTGGATTTGACACCAGATATAACTGATCCAATTGTAAATATAAACTCCCTGTCATTCAATGGAAGTGGAGATTTTATGATTGGCTTAACATTAAACGATGGATTTAATGACTACGATTTAATTTATAACTCAGCGATCACTTCTGAGCAAGTTCAAGGTTCAAATTGGAACTCCATTGATTATTACTCTGCAACAGAAGGTGTGATACTTGGTGGAGATGGTAATATTGCTTTGATTAATACAGTAACATCTGGAAGTACTTATGATCAAAGATTGGTTAAAAGTGGAGATGTTAGTTCATTTATAAATGGATATTTTTTAAATGCTGAAAGAGGAATTGCCTTCCGAGAAGAAGTTGGAACGGGTATTTTAAATCTCGTATACACAAATAACGGCGGGCAAGATTGGCAAGTTTTGGATAATGGAAATGCATATTCAAGTATTGAATTGACTTTCAGAGATGCAAGTATGATGCAAGTGTTTGGGCTTTCAGAATCAGGGCAGCAAAAATCAATCTATTTTACCCTTTCTGGCGAACCTGTTGTTACAGATGTAACTGATTACCTTCTGCCTATGTCTTATTTTGTAAGCAGTGGACACTTTAAAAGTGGATCTGGACAAAAAAGGGTTATAACTAGCGATGTTAATGGTGAATTATGGATATCAACGCCCATTATTTCAGGTGTAGAATATTTACATTTTAGTTCCATTGGTCAATTAAATCCGAGTTCTATTGGAGAATATGCAAAAAAAATTAAACTGCATACTTTTATAGGTGGACAAGTATCTGGCGTAATTTTGTCTTCAAGTGGAAAACTTTATTCTATTTACCGAGCTTCATCAACTGCTTCATTTACTATTGCTCCTATTTCTGTGCCAGGTACATTTATTTCATTTTCAGACATTGTCATAGATCAGTCGAATGAGCGCGTTTTTGCTTATGAAATATTTAATCAAAAGCTCCATGGAATATCTCTGTTAAATTCAGGTCTTTCGACTTCTACAACTTCTACAACCTCCTCTGGTATTTCTTCTAGCGCCAATATTGGTGCTTTGGGAATCAATAGCGGCCGTGTAACAATTACTGGAATCACTGGCGAAATTTATACAACCCCAGTTATTTCTGGAATAAGTTTGTCCTCAGTTAGTTTTGAAGAGCGAAGTGGGCTGAAATTGACACCAATCAATGATGTAAAATATATTGGTTCCTCTGGTGATTACGTTGCTGTTGGTGATAATGGTTTAGTGATACATAAAAGTGGTAGCAATAACCCCAAAATTGTTGGTGTAGAGACCTTGTCTGATCTTCAAGAATTTGTTAAAATCGCTCCAACACAACTAATTATGGTTGGTCATCAAGGATTTGCAAATTTCTATACAACCAGCTCTCAAACTATTTCGCCCTTGTCGATTTCAGGTGCTTCGATTGAAAACAGCTTTAGTAATACTAAATTTAACGGTGTTGCAACTGACAATTACCATACCTATATAGTTGGTGACCAAGGAACTGTTTTGTATTCTCAAAATCCTTTTTACGCTACTTTTTCTTACACTACGTTAGCGCACAATGTAGATTTTAACAGTGTATCCATTATTCCATCACAAACTATTCCGCAGCCTATCATGTTGGCAGTAGGAGATGATTCAAAAGTATATCGCTTTCAAGGGGTGACAGGAACGCAAGTGAAAAATGTATTTTCTGATTCAATAACTGATGTTCATTTTGCTGACGTTAATCAAGGAACCATTGTTGGGAAGGATTTCTTCGTGAGACAAACTTCAGACGGAGGAAATACTTGGAATATTGTACTTCCTTCGACTAGCGGACAATTTGGCGCAAAATTAAGCAGAACTTGGAGTATGGAAAATGGCTTTTCTGTGCTTGCTGGTGATGGTTATTTAGCAACTGTGACATCGGAAATCTCAACAGAATATGCCGTTTCAGGAAATATCTCCGACATTGGGTTTCCTGCCAATGAACCTTTAAATGGTTGGATTACTAATGATGGTTCGATTCAAAAATTAGATTTTATACCTTCGGGTAGTAGCTATGCACTTTCATTGGGAAGCATCTACACTCCATCAGGTGGACCTTCGCAGCTTCGTGCGTTGCACATTTTTGAAAATGGAAATTTAATGACAGTTGGAACAGGAGGATATATTGGCTATTTCGATAAACCAACTACTACCTTTATTGATTATTCGGAACCATTGGTAACAGCGGTGCTGAATGATGTGTTCTTTCATGATGATGTGGTAGGATACGTCATTGGAAATGACGGTACATTTATGCGCTCAACATTGGTGGATCTTGATCCTGTGACCCATGTAATAACTTCAATATCCTGGAAAAACAAAACCAATGATTTACCCCAAGGTATAAATAGTAATAACGGTGATGACCGCATGCAGTTGCGCGCATTGGCTTTTGGTGCAAGGTATGTAGGCGTTTTTGGCGGTGCATATCAATCTTCTTATGTAAACAGCCTGAATGGCGCCTGCGTGCGAACATTGCGTGATGAATCTGGAGATTTTTCTTCAAGGTTCTACTACGATAGATTGGGTAGATTGGTGGTAAGTCAAAATGCACGACAATATCCTAAGCGTTATAGCTACAGTTTATATGATGCACTTGGAAGAGTATATCAAGCAGGTGAGAAAACTGAAAACAACGGATCATTCAAATTTGCTAACATATTTGGAACTAACGTTGGCGGACAATATATACCAACAGTTATTGATGATGATAAACTAGCGGTTTGGATTGATGAAAACGGTTCTAGAAACGAAGTAACTCAAAGTTACTACGACCAAACAGTGATTACAGGATTGCCAAGTGATTTTGTACCAAACACACAAACACAGCGCAAGCGCATTACACATGTGACCTATGAATATCAATATGATGGTGATGACCAAACATACGACCATGCAACGCATTATGACTATGACATTCATGGAAATGTGAAAACTTTGTTGCAAGACAACCAAAAAATGGCACAAGATCCGTTGTTGGTTGACCAACAATTTAAACGCATGGACTACAATTATGACTTGATTTCTGGTAATGTTCACCGCGTAAGTTACGAAAATGGCAAAATTGATCAATGGCACCATGCGTATGAGTATGATGCAGATAATCGAATTACAGAGGTTTTCACTACTACCACTACCCCATTGACTTCGCCAGAACACGGGCAAATTGCTTCTCAAAACGAACCAGGTATGACACCATTTTGGGATAAAGAGGCAAATTACGAATACTACGCCCACGGACCATTAGCACGCACTGAATTGGGACAAGAAAAAGTACAAGGTTTAGATTACGTTTATACGATTCAAGGTTGGATGAAAGGAGTGAATTCAAATTCCTTGAACGAAACTTATGATCCTGGAAAAGATGGTGATGGAAACATCTTGGCGCGAGACGCATTTGGATTTTCATTGCATTATTTTGAAGGTGATTACGGCTCCATTTCTGGTTCGAATAATTTCTTAGCTGACCAAACGGGAAGTGATTTGATTGCCAACAGTAATGATTTATACAATGGAAACATTGGTCGCATGGTGACAACAATTACCGAACCAACAACTAGGGAGATTTTACCTTTAGGGAATGCCTATCGCTATGACCAATTGAATAGATTAAGTGAAAGTAGAAGTTTTGACAATTTGAATTTGTCAACCAATACATGGGGTTATTCTGGTACTTATGATGACAAGTATTTCAATCAATTTCAATATGATGCTAATGGGAATATTTTGTCTCAAATCAGGCACAATTCAATAGGAACAGCAATCGACGAACTGACTTACAATTATAAACGCAACCCATCTGGAAAACTAGTGCAAAATAGGTTATACCATGTAAACGATGGAACAAACGCAGCCGATTTTGCAGATGACATAGACGACATGGGCTCGTTTGACCCAACTATTGCGACGATCAATGATGTCAACAATTATAGCTATGACCAAGAAGGACGATTAATCTATGACAAACAAGAAGACATCGAGAATATTGAATGGAGGGTTGACGGGAAAGTGTTAAAAATTACGAGACCTATAGGAAGCTCAAAGAAAAATATTACATTTGAGTATGATGCAATGGGGCATCGTGTTGGAAAACATGTTTTAACTTCTAGTGACGTGCTTGAAAAATCGACATACTATATATTGGACGCAAGTGGAAACACGATGAGTGTGTACGAACGTGCCATCAATGAAACGGAAGAAAGTGTCGATTACTACTTAGCAGAAAATCATATCTATGGAAGTAGCAGATTAGGCGTGCTCGATAGACATGTTTCTATGCTTGGATTGACAACATATGATGCGAATTCAACCGTGATAACACATCATATTGGAAAACGCAATTACGAATTAGCGAACCATTTAGGCAATGTGTTGAGTGTCATATCCGATAAACCAATTCCTCACGATAATGCTGGCACAATAGATTACTACATGGCAGACATTCGTGAAGCTCATGATTATTCGCCATTTGGGGTCCTGTTGAATGAAAGGACGAGTACCGTTTTGGGGAGTGAAAAGTTTAGGTATTGGTTTAACAAAATGGAAGCTGATGATGAAGTGAAAGGCGAAGGAAATAGCTACACAACTTTTTTCAGACAATTAGATCCAAGACT
>CANFRV010000020.1 GCA_947449575.1 Flavobacteriales bacterium | reverse complement strand
GAAATCAGCTGTCCGAAAACGGACTGTCCAAAAAAATAGCTACTTTTATTCATGTAATTTATGTTCGCAAAACCAAATTACATTAAAGTGGGAAATCTTTTAACGGAAATCCCGCTTTTTTTTAAAAGTTTTATCGGACACTAGTGAAAAAATAATTTAAAAAATTAATATTTATAGACTTAACATCCTATATTTGTAAATTACAAATATATTACCTTTTATTGTACTTTCGATCTTATTCGATCTTAATTGATTATTATACTAACATATTTTTTAATCAAAAAAGAAGTTATAGAACCTTAACAAAACGATGAATAATTTGCTTGAAAAACTTTCAAAAAAACGTTTCTCTAAATATACTAAGCTTATATTGTTTATTAGCGATTTAGTCCTTTTAAACATCACTTATATTTTATCTTTTCTTATCAAAAACGGTAATTTAGATCGTTTATCATTAAAAGAACCTCGCCTCATTTTTATTTTAATAAATATTTTTTGGATTGGTATCTCTTTTAATTTAAACTCTTACAAGCTCATTAGAATTGAACGTTTTAAAAATCAATTTTTAAAACTTTTGAAGATTTTCACTCTGCATATCGCATTAATCACTATTCTAATAGTTGGATTAAAATTAACGGATATTTCTAGATTACGAATTTTATATTTCTATTCAACTGCTTTCATTTTAATAATAATTTTCAGATTTTTATTTACAGATCTGCTTAAGATGATAAGAGCTAAGGGATACAATTACCGTACTGTATTATTTATAGGTCATAACGAAGCAACGCAACAAATTATTCAATTTCTAAATTCTAACTTAAGTTTTGGATATAAATTAATAGGGTACTTTGACGAAAAAGATAGCGATACAGAAATTGAGTATTTGGGTAACTATGAAAAATCGCTGAATTTCATTCAAAATAATAAAATCGAAGAAATTTACATATCCATGTCGGATAAAGACATTAAATACATTAATACAATCATTTCTCTTTCCGAAAAATTAATGATTCGAATAAAAATTATTCCGAATCTAAAACAGTATTCTATTTATAGAAAAATGAGTGTAGATTATTACAATGAAACACCAGTATTACTGTTATTAAAAGAACCGCTCGAAAACCCTATTAATGAATTGATTAAGCGACTTTTTGACATTATTTTTTCTCTACTAATAATTATTGCCATTTTGCCATGGTTAATACCTATTATCTCAATATTAATTAAAATAAGTTCTAAAGGCCCAATATTCTTCAAACAGTTGCGAACTGGTATGGATAATAAAGAATTTTATTGTTATAAGTTTAGAACAATGAAACAAAATTCAAAATCAGGAACACTACAAGCTAGTATAAATGATTCAAGAATTACAAAGATAGGAAGACTCTTACGAAAAACAAACCTAGATGAATTTCCACAATTTATAAATGTATTTTTGGGACAAATGTCAATCGTAGGGCCAAGACCTCACATGCTGAAACACACGAAAGATTTTTCTGATATAACAGATAATTATTTAATCAGGCATTATGTAAAACCTGGAATAACGGGTTGGGCGCAAGTAAATGGATACAGAGGAGAAACCAAAACTAATGAAGATATAATTAAACGTGTAAATCATGATATTTGGTATATCGAAAATTGGGGCTTCATACTTGACCTAAAAATCATTTGGTTAACCATTTATAATATGCTTAGAGGCGAAGAAAATGCCTGCTGATCAATAATGATAAGTAAGTTGGGGGTTTCGAACATCTAGAAATAATAAAGATATAAAACGTAATCTGACCAGAAACACGCTTTGGATTGCAGTTAAAAATAATTGCTCATAATAAAAATCATACTCATATTTTCACTATTATCAAGTGCGTTAAAATAGTTTGTGATCATGAATAATAGCTCTAGAATGTTTTAGAATCTTAAAAAATATCTTAACTTTGTTATACATTTCACCAAAGCTGTTGAGAATTAGATAGTAGAAGATTTGATAATTACCTGGTAAGGATAAAATATATTTAATTTTAAAGAAAATGATTAACGTTTATAGAATACTTATTGCACTTCTCATATTTACCTCTTGCATTACGCGAAAAGACATTGTGTATTTTCAAGATGGAAAAGAAATACAAAGTGAAACAAAAAATTATTCTCCAAAAATAAAATCAGATGATTTCTTATCCATTCTTGTCTTCAATGGGGATGAAGTAAATAATCAACAATTTAACTTGCCACTGATAACTGCATCGCAATCGACGAACAGAGGTTATTTTACAGGTTCACCTTCCAATAACGGTTATTTAGTAGATTCAAAGGGATTTATTGATCTGCCTATCATTGGGGAAATCCGAGCTTCAGATTTAACAAAGGAAGAATTAACTCTTGCTTTGAAATTAAAATACGCAGAGTACATTACGAATCCAAAAGTAACTATTCAAATCCAAAACTTTAAAATTACGGTTTTAGGAGACGTGAGAAATCCAGGTACCATTCAAGTGCCCAATGAAAGAATAACAGTCCTAGAGGCAATAGGTGTTGCTGGCGATCTGAATTTAACTGCGGTTAGAAAGAATATAGTAGTTATCAGAGATGAAAATGGAGTAAAAAAAGAATTCCGTATCGACCTCACATCGAAAGACTTTTTTAATTCACCCGTATATTATTTAAATCAAAATGATGTAGTCTATGTTGAGCCCAATAAACCAAAAATAAATTCAGCAAATTTTAATTCTGCAGCTGGACTTTTCATTTCAGTTGCCTCTTTAATAATAACTACTGTTAATCTTCTTGCCAAATGAGTGAATCCCAATTTCAGAATCTAGAAACGTCTTCATCTATAAATATCAAAGAAGTATTGTTTCCCTATCTTCTAAAATGGAAATGGTTTTTGATCTCTTTTTTTGTGGTTATGACCGCTACATTTTTTTACATCAGGTATTCAACACCAATTTACGATGTAACTGCAAGTATCTTAGTGAAAGATGAGAAAAAAGGAGATTTAAAAAGTTCATTATCATCGTTTTCAGATATGGGATTAAACCTTGGTGGCGTGAAAAGTAAATTAGAAAATGAAATTGAGATATTAAAATCAAGGACCATATTATCTTTGGTCACCGCTGAGTTAAAAACTAATATTAGTTACTTCGATCAATCCGGAATAACTAAAAAAAAGCTTTTTTCTGATACATATATTAGGTTAAATATAGTGGGGGGGGATTCCTCAATATATGATAAACAAGCTACATTTAAAATTATTATTAAAGATGAATCAACTTTTACAATTGAAGATATAGCCAGTAAAAAAACGACCAAGCAATCATTTGGATCTAAATTCAACACTTCGGTTGGGGAAATAATAATTGTGCCAACTGATACTAGAAACAAAGCTTTAAAAAACAAGGAAATAGATGTGCACATTGAAAAATTTGATAAAGTTGTAGATAAATATCAAAACAATATAAAAATTGAAGCAATTAATAAAGAGTCAAGTGCAATTAAAATAGCAACAACAATAGAAAATATTGATGAAGGGAAAGCAATCATCAATTGCTTAATAAAAAAACACAGTGAAGATGCTATAGAAGATAAAAAACAAGTATCCAAAAACACTTTATCATTTATAGAAGAAAGAATTGATTTTATAACAAAAGAATTATCAGGAGTGGAAGGTGACGTTTCTGATTTTAAAGCATCCAATAAAATATTTGATCTTACCAAAAATGCATCCTTGTTTTTTGAAAATGAAGCAGATAATCAGAAATTATTATTTCAGAATGAAACCGAATTGAAGATTGCAGAATACACCTACGAGCATGTTTCAAATAGTAAACGAGGCGAATTAATTCCATCAAATATTGGTATAATGAATCCCTCAATAGAAAAAACAATAGAAACAATTAATACGCTGCAATTAGAAAGAAATAAATTAATTCAAAATGCAAGTGAAAAAAATTCAGTGATAATTAACATAGACAATCAATTAGAAAATTTTAAAATAAATTTAAAAGATAACCTAACAAATCATATCAATTCAATTAAAATATTGAATAGAAATCTTAAAAACCAAAATAATCAACTACAAAACAAATTAACTGCAGCACCCAAGCAAGAGAAAGATTTTAGAGAGATCGCTAGACAGCAGCAAATAAAAGAATCTTTGTATTTATTTTTACTTCAAAAAAGGGAGGAAACCCAATTGTCTCTAGCAGTAGTTGAACCAACGACAAAGATTATTGACTATGCTTACAGCGACAGTATCATGGTTTCTCCAAAGAAAAAAATAATTTTTTTAAGTGGCTTCCTACTAAGCCTATTGCTGCCGATAGGACTAATTTATGTATTGAATATCTTTGATACCAAGATACATGGTAAGAAAGATATCACTAATTTTAACTTACCATTAATTGGAGACATTCCGTACACCGACAAGACCGAAAAACTAATTGTGACGCAAGCCGACAGATCATCTGTTACAGAGGCATTTAGAATATTGAGAACTAATATTAATTTTTTAAGTCTCAACTCTGGTGATTCAAAAATAATAATGATTAGTTCCACGTTAAGTAAAGAAGGGAAGTCATTTACCGCTGTGAATTTAGCTGCCGCTTATGGTTTAGCAGGGAAGAAAACACTCTTAATGGGGATGGATTTACGTTCACCTAAGTTACTAGAATACTTAGGAATGAAAAATGTGGCAGGAATCTCCGATTATGCAATCAACGAGAAAATAAAATGGCAAGATTTAGTAAAACATTTACCTGGCACAGAAAATGTTGATCTGCTTCCTTCAGGAACAATACCTCCCAACCCGGCTGAATTACTAATGTCCGTGAGAATTAACCGTCTCTTTGCAGAAGCAAAAAATGAATATGATTATATTATAGTTGATACAGCGCCAATCGGTATGGTTGCTGATACAAAAATGCTAAGTGACTATGCGGATGTATTAATTTACATATGCAGATTAGATTATTTGGACAAACGTTTGCTAACAATACCAAAAGCGGTCTATGAAGAGAAAAAATTCAAAAACATGTCCATTCTTTTGAATGGTTCCAAAATAGAACACGGTTATGGATATGGATATGGATATGGATATGGTGATAAACCTGCAAAAGAAAAAAAATCAGGGCTATTAAGCTTTTTTAAGAGAGCAAAATAGAAAGCCATCTTAAAACATTGCTAATAAAAGAAATAAATATAAAATAAATAGTAGAAGAAATTGTCTACGTAAAAAATATTAACTACTTTTGTGACAATTATTAGTTAAGTACATGATACATTGCTTGTAAAACGACTTTAAATTGTAAATTAATTAAATTAAAAATGAAAAAAAACGTAACGATAGCTTTAACAGCTTTTTTAATGTTTGCAGGGACAACAAGTATTTTTGCTCAAGATGCTACTGCAAAGACTCCAACAGAAAAGAAATCTTTGGTAACTTGGTTAACTAAAACACCTTGGCAAGTAGGAATTGGAATGAACATTATTGATGATAATCAAGATACTAAAACATTTGCAGGAATTAGAGATGCAAAATGGTCTCCTTATAAGTTTACAATGGACAAAGCTTTAGTGAAAGGTTTTGGTGTACAATTAGCTTTTTCAAGTACTTCTTATAACCCACATAACTTTTTAGCAGTAGATTTAAACTTTAAGTACAATTTCATAAAACAACCGAAGCGTTTTGAAGGGTTTGCTTTAGCTGGATTAGGTTATACATACAGAGATTATACTGAAAATAGTAAAAACACAGTTGAAAAAATAGATTCAAAAAATACTCCAGGATTAAACCTTGGTTTGGGTGCAAATTATTGGATATTTACAAATGTTGGGATTCAAGCTCAAGCAGTAGCCAATATAGGTAAAGATAAATACATGGGAGGTGCTTTGGGATTAATCTTTAAAATTGGAAGCACTACTCCTGCAAAATGCGAGGTAGCTCCTAAAACGAAAGAAGCTGAAGATGCATTACAACATTTAAGAGGAATTATTAATAAATAATCAATAAATACAATAGAAAATATGAACAAACTAATTATACTAGTTGGGTTTACATTACATTTTTCATTGTTGTTTTCGCAAGATTGTTGTAATATGAACGTATATACCGAAGATGAGACAATGAAATTGTCTGCTTACGGTAAAGCACTAGAAAAAGCAATTCTAGAAAAAAATCCTGCTGATTCTGTTAAGATTGCTAAAATGACTGGCGATTTTAAAAATGACTGTTGTTATACTGATAGTTCAGTTATCAAAATTTCTAACTACCTAAAAGAATTAGAGAAATTGGATTCTATCAATAACATCGTTCCAGAACCTGTAATTGAAGAAGTTGTAATCGAGACACCTGCTCCTGAGCCAGCGAATTCAAAAGCTGACCTAGCAAAAAGTGTACTTTTCCCTGTGAATAGCAGTAACTTTAAAGTATCTAGCCTTGATGCACTTGTAAAAGCAATGAAGGAAGATCCGAAATTAAGTATCTCGTTAGACGGTTTCACGGATGCAACAGCTTCCTCTGAATACAATTTAGCTTTATCTAAACGAAGAGCTACCGCAGTTAAGAATTATTTGGTTTCAAAAGGAATCAAAGCTTCTAGAATTACATCTAACGCTCATGGTGAAGAAAACCCAATTGCTGATAATGCAACTCCAGAAGGAAAAGCACAAAATAGACGTGTTACTATTTCTATAAAATAAATAAGATAAATTTACTAAAAAACGAGCTTTCTAATGAAAGCTCGTTTTTTTTTAAGCCTATTTTTTTTTTAAAAAAAAATAGGCAAATCTCATTAATCTGGGCTTAATTGATATTTCAAGTCTGTTATTCCAATTTACCTCTCAAATATTCTTCTAATAAAATTATCTCACATTTCCTTGATTAAGAGAAAATGTAATCTTCGAAGAATAATAAATTGTTTTCTGAAGACCTAACATGCATTTGTAAGACCATTTAATAAAGGATTTGACTGCAAGTAAAGTGTATCATATGAATGTTTTACTTCTTTGTATTTCAGATAAATATCTTTGCAGGTATAGTAACAGAGGATGTCAGGTTACTAGGAAAACTATAAAGCTTATTTAATTAATATAGCCAAAGCTACTATATTTACATATTATGGAACAATAACAGTTACCGTTTGTTTCGTTTGAGCGGTAAAATACCCAAGGCATCCTCCACTAAAATTACTTACTGGATTAGCTGGAGTTGCTGCACCATTGGGTGAATTCAAACTCAATGAGTAAAAATATTTGTAGACATTCTTATCGACGCACATCATGGTAAGTTTACATGTATCATTTGGCATAAAAAAACCTAACGAACCAAATAGTGGTTGCTGAGAGATTAAACCGTCAGAAAACGCATCATCTTGAATAAGTATAGTAGAGTCATTTTCCCATCCATTGTTTTCCTCAAATCGACTTACAGACATGTTAAAACGATAAAAATTAGAAATTCCAGCTGGATCTTGCCTTATAGGAACTGGAACTTTCTCCCCTGCTCCACCAAATCCACCTTCAAGAAAATAGAGATAATCTAAATTAACTTGCTGCGGAACTGTGGATGTCGCTACAAACTCCTTCCCTTCTATTTTAACGGACAAAGTATAGGCTCTACCTTCCACCCCCAGTATTGAAGAAGATGAATATTTTCCGGGAGACACCTCACTTAACACTTCAGAATTCCCTGCATTATCGGATAAGACGACGAGGGCTCCACTTACTGCAGGAAAATTATTTACTTCACTAAATTTAACTGATTTAGTAATGTTGACAGAATGAATCAATTCTCCTTTGTTCACTTCTCCTTCAACAACATATAAAGGATCCGAATTCTTTAAATCAAGCGTAATAACTTTCGTACAACTTGAGAAAATACCCACTGCTACGATCGCAAAAATAGAGACAAATAAATAGTTGGTTTTCATCGTTATAAAAATTTAAAATTATAAGTAATAGCAGGAATCATCTTAAATAGACTCGTCTGAACCACCTCTGTTTTTGTGTGATCTGCACTTTCTCTGAATGAAAGACTATACGCATTCTCGTGCCCATAGACGTTGAAAATTGAAAAATTCCAACTACTCTCATATTTGTCAGTTTGTTTTCTATACCACGTAAGCGCTAAATCCATTCGATGATACGTTGGCATTCTACCGCCATTTCTATCTGTATACAACCACTGAACCTGATTGTTAACATAGTATTTACCGGAAGGCAATGTAACTGCGCTACCAGTATACAAAACAAAGGTGGCAGAAATTGTAATTTTCTTATTTAAATCATAAATTGCCACTAGGGATAAATCATGCGTTCTATCTTGTTTTGCAGCGTACCAATTATCTGAATTAATACCATTAATTTTCTTTTCTGTTCTAGATAAGGTATAACTTATCCAACCTGTGAATTTACCCGATGTCTTTTTAATATACGTCTCTAAACCATAGGCTCTTCCTATTCCATATAATAATTCACCCTCGAGTAGATCATTTGCAAGTGTATTTGCTCCATTCTTGTAATCAATTTGATTTTGCATTGACTTATAGTATGATTCTACACTGACTTCAAATTTATTATCTAGGAAATTTTTAAACCAACCTAAAGAAAATTGATCTGCAATTTCAGATTTTATATTTTTGCTACTTGGTATCCAAATGTCGGTTGGATTATCTCCCGTTGTATTCGAAATTAAATGTATATTTTGAACATTTCTCGAATACCCTCCTTTTACTGATGCCGTTTTTGAATACATGTAGCTAGCGGTAATACGAGGTTCAAAATTAAAATAGTTATTGACAATCTTATTCGTCGCATAGACGTCCGTCGTCAGTACACTTCCGTCTTGCGCATAGGTATAGTAATTTCCACCGTTGCCTAATTGAGAAAAACCTGACCCTCTAAGACCGTAAATAATATTAAATTTTTCAGATGCAACCCATTCATTTGATATAAATACAGAATTTTCTAAACTTAATCGTGGTTTTTGAAGAATTGTATTTACTCCTGAAGTTTCACCGGCTTCTATTTGACCTGGAGTTATACTGTGATGAATTGAATTTACACCAAATTTAATTTTATTTCTAGAATTCGGATAATATTGAAACTCTTGCTTTAAATTATAGTCTTGTAGAGTCGAATTCACAGAAATCGTGGATCCATTAGACTGAATACCAATATTATAAATATAATTACTAATAATAAATGAGGTGTTCGAAAATATTTTATCATTGATAATGTGATTCCATCTTGCTGTTCCTGTAATATTCCCCCACGTTAATCCAAAAGAAGGAACACCCAGTTTATCACGTCCAAAATAGCCCGAAATATATAATTTATCCTTTTCGCCTAACTTATAATTTAGCTTTGCATTTACATCATAAAAATAAAGTGAACTAGACTTCAAATTCTCTTTCTTGGACAACTTTAAAAACACATCGGCATATGTCCTTCTTGCTGTAATCAAAAATGACGATTTACCTTTTACAATAGGCCCCTCAATATTCAATTTAGAAGAAATGATTCCTAAACCACCACTGACTTTAAATTTTTTATTATTCCCTTCATTCATCCTAATATCCAGTACCGAAGATAATCTTCCTCCATATTGTGCTGGCTGAGTCCCCTTATAAATGGTCGCGGTCTTTATGGCATCACTGTTAAATGTAGAGAAAAAACCTAATAAATGAGAAGCGTTGTAAACAGGAGCTTCATCCAATAAAATTAAATTTTGATCAGAAGAACCGCCACGAACAAAAAATCCAGAACTTCCATCGCCTCCACTTTTAATACCAGGTGTTAGCTGCATGGATTTTATAATATCTTTTTCGCCAAACAGCACAGGTATTTTTGCTAATTGCTTTGGATTCAACACATCTACTCCAGTTTGAGCACCTTGCACATTTTCATCTTTTCTCCTTGATGTTACAACGAACTCATCAATGACTTTTGTTGGAATGGCTAACTCAATATTTAACTTTTTATTTTCATTAAGATCAATATCTAGCGACTTTACTTCAAGTCCAACAGAAGAAAATTCAAGCGTATACTTCCCCTCTTTTAAGGTTAAAGAGTAAAATCCATATTCATTTGTGTACGCGCCCACACCTGAGATATCTTTTACCTTAATTTTTACACCAATCAAAACCTCTCCAGAAGAATTTTCAGTAACAGTTCCGCTAACGGTGAAAGTGCTTTGCCCCATTGCAACTACACTATTTAAAATACAGGTAAGTATAATTGCAACCTTAAAAATTTTGAGCATACCTAATAATCTTTAATATAAACATTTTGTAATTTTACTATAATAAAAAAAGTAAAATTAAAAATAAATATTGTAAGAGAAGATAATTAAAATGATAAGTGGTAAATTCAAAATTAGCTTGGAAAGCTAATGAATATAAAATGAACTAAGTAGTTCCAAAAAGTGATGATTTAAAATAGTTTAATTAAAATTATCGTTGCTGCAATTTAGTAAAAAGATATCAAATCTTTAAGTAACTAAATAAAAAAAGCCCGATCAAAAGAACTTCCTTTAATCGGGCTTTTAAAAAATAGTTACAAATTACATTGATTAAAAATCAATTGGAGTTTGTAATAATTATTTTGGCGCTTTAACGTCACCAGCTGGTTTAGCATCAGCAGCAGGAGCAGCAGCAGCGTCAGCAGCAGGTGCAGCTTCAGCAGCAGGAGCAGCTTCAGTAGCAGCAGCATCAGTAGAAACTTCTTCAGTAGCAGGTGCAGCTTCAGTAGCAGCAGCTTCAACTTTTGTAGAATCTGCAGCAGCAGCTTCACCTTCTGCAGCACCACCACCACAGCTAGTTAAAGCGAAAATTGACATTGACATAAACAACGATACAAACATTACATTCTTTTTCATAATAAATTAAATTAAATTAAACAAAAACAATTTTTCTTAAAATTAAAGTGCAAATGTAGGACATATTTATTTAATAACCGCATATTTTTTATTTTTTTTTGAAAAAAAGTAAAAAACTTCCTAAATCTATACTAATGAACACATCTAACATGAAGATGATAAAGCGATTTTTTTACATTTAAAATATTAATAAACAGTAATTTAAACAATTTAAATTTATCAATAAGTACCGCATTTATTAAAAATAAAATTTTCGTTTTTTTTTAAAGAAAAATTAAAAATGAAGACAAAAACCAAATTTAACCTGACATTGATAGTATCATATTATATAAAAAACGGTTCGATTTGTTGAGTTGTAAATGATACTAGTGTGCGTTTTTAATTGTGGTTCTTAAAAAACAATAAAATGATTGAAGAATTCATACTTCCTTAGCTCAATTCTTATTTTCTCTATTACAAGGAATGGAATAGCTTTTAATAAACGATAATAACTACTTTCACATATAATAGAAAGTTTTTCTATTTTGGAATAAAAATTCACATTTAATTAAGTGTTAAATTCTATAAAAACAATAATTAAAAGTATAATATTCTAAAACTTTAATTAATTAAAGAATATAGTATAATATTGTATCCTAAATAAAGAAAAATATTCTATGGATTATTCAAAAATGAAACCAGAAAGTTTAATGATGACCTATGGTTATAAACCGTCGTTATCGGAAGGAGCTTTGAAATGCCCGATATTTCAAACATCCACATTTGTTTTCAATTCTGCAATGGAAGGGAAAAAGTTTTTTGAGTTAGCCTATGGCATCAGAGAAAAAGAAAAAGGAGAAGAATTAGGTTTGATTTATAGTAGATTAAACAATCCTGACCTAGAGATCCTTGAAAATCGACTTTGCTTGTGGGATGGTGCTGAAGATTGTGCCGTTTTCGAGAGTGGAATGTCAGCAATATCAACAGCCTTAATGGAATTCATGGTTCCTGGAGATTTATTGTTGTATTCACGCCCTGTCTATGGAGGAACAGATCATTTTATTAACCACTTTCTGAAGAAATTACAAATTGAAGCTGTTGGTTTTCATGCAACAGACTCAAAAGAACAAATCATTGCACGAATTGAGGCGACAGGAAAAGGAAATCGTTTGACAATGATTCATATCGAAACCCCTGCAAATCCTACAAACGCACTGATTGATATTGAAATGTGTGCAGAAATTAAACATCATTTTTCGACTGAAGAGAAACCAGTGATATTGTCGGTTGACAATACCTATATGGGCCCAATTTGGCAACATCCGTTGAAACATGGAGCAGATTTAGTACTCTATTCTGCTACAAAATACATCGGTGGTCACTCAGATGTAATTGCTGGCGCTTGTTTAGGTTCCAAAGCATTGATGGCTAGAGTAAAAGGTTTACGGACATTTTTAGGAAATATGGCTGGCCCGTGGACTGGTTGGCTATTAATGAGAAGTTTAGAAACATTAAAAGTAAGAATGGATGAGCAAGCTCGCAATGCAGAATTTGTCGCTAAATATTTACGAAATCATCCAAAAGTAGAAAAAGTATATTATCTTGGCTTCATCAACGATGGTAATGATGAACGAGAAAAAATGATCTACAAAAAACAGTATTCAGCTGCAGGAGCAATGATTGCTTTCGATGTGAAAGGAGGAGAAAAAGAAGCTTTTCATTTTTTAGACACTTTGAAATTAATCAAATTAGCGGTAAGTTTAGGAGGGACGGAAAGTCTAGCTGAACATCCTCAAACCATGACGCATGCTGATGTGCCTCAAGAAGACAAGAAAGTAATGCACATCTCAGAGAAACTCGTTAGATTATCCGTTGGAATAGAAAATTACAATGATATAATTGCTGATATTGAACAAGCTTTAAATGAGATGTAAATAGATTGGCTTAAGATAAAAAATAACCTTTAAAATATTTTTGAATCAAAGGAAATGAATGAAGAAGTGGTTAGTTTCAAAATGGAACTAACCACTCAACACGGCGCAATGTCTAAAAAGGCACAAGAGAAAAAAATTGGGACTTACTTTTTGGGGAAATTATCAAACTGGAGACATTTGAATTTCAGATGTAAGCATCCCTAAAAATTATTAAGCAGGGAATTTCTCTCTTTTTTTTATGAAAAAAAATAATCATGGATAAAATTCAAATCAGACCGAAAATATCATCAAGTTTAAATAAAGACATGAAACCTGATGAAATGTTTCAAAACACAACCATAAGACCTGTAGTAAAGCTTCAGCATGAAATTATTTTTATGCGACTTTCTAAAACTCTTTCTAAAACTGATTTCACAAATTTGTCAGAGACACAAAAAAAAATATTTATTCAAACTGTTTTATTTAAAAACATTGCTTTACGAAATGAAATAATTGGATTAATATCAGGTTGTTTTACAAATGATGAATATGATTATTTCATTACTAATTACACAGATATAAATAAAAGAATCATTAAGATTATTATTGAAAGAATTGTTTCAACTCTTAAAATTTGATAAGAATAAAGAAAGCGTCAACTTATTGCGGCAAGTCACATACTAGAAATATTTACGAACTTAAAAGTAGAGAACTTATACTTGCTGAATTCAAGCTTAAAATATAAAAAAGTCCCTTTTCTTTATTGGAAAGGGACTTTTATTAATGTCTATAATTTTATTATTTCTTCTTAGCAGGTGCTTTTTTTACAGCCGTTTTCTTCTTTGCAGGTGCTTTTTTAGCAACCACTTTTTTAGCTACTACTTTCACTTCTGCCTTCACTGGCCCTTTTTTCTTAAATTTGCTTACCGGTTGATTTTCAGAAATAGTAATACATTCTTCTAAGGTCAATTTCTCGACTTCAGCATCTTTCGGTAATTTAAAATTATCTTTTCCTATTTTTAAAAACGGTCCCCAACGCCCGTTCAATAATTGAACATCTGGTCTTTCAGGAAATAATTTTATAATCTTATCAATATCAGCTTGACGTTTTTCTAGGATAATTTCAATTGCTCTGTCTAATTCCACAGACATTGGACTTTCCTCTTTCGGTAAAGAAACAAAAGCTTTCCCATGCTGTAAATACGGTCCAAAGCGACCCACATTTGCTTTTATGACTAATTCTTCAAATTCACCAAGAGTTCTAGGAAGTTTAAATAATTCCAAGGCTTCCTCTAAAGTGATTGAACTGATTGATTGATTCTTTTGCAAAGAAGCAAATTGAGGTTTTTCACCATCTGTTTTCTCATCACCGATTTGAACCATTGGCCCAAAACGACCTATTCTCACAATCATTCTTCTTCCAGAAACGGGGTGAACACCTAATTCACGTTCACCAGAAGCTCGTTCTGAATGTTCTAATGTATGTTCGACGCTTGCATGAAAAGGAGTGTAAAAATCGTGTATCATTTTTGTCCACTCGACCAAACCTTTTGCGATTTCATCAAATTCAGCCTCCACTTTTGCTGTGAAATTATAATCTAATATTCGTTCAAAATGTTCCGTTAAAAAATCTGTGACAACAACACCAATATCAGTTGGAGAAAGTTTATTTTTCTCTTTTCCAGTAATTTCAATTTTTGTTTCTTCAGAAACAGTTGAACCTTTTAATTCAAAAAATTCATATTTTCTTTCGTCACCTTCTTTTTCTTTTTTCTCAACATACCCACGTTTTTGAATCGTAGTAATAGTTGGAGCATATGTAGAAGGACGACCAATTCCTAATTCTTCTAATTTCTTCACCAAAGAAGCTTCTACATAACGAGGTAAAGCTCTTGAGAAACGTTGAGTAGCACGAATTACTTCTTTTCCTAAATTTTCACCTTGAGAAACTGCAGGCAATAAGGCCGAATCAGATTCTTTTTCATCGTCCTCATCATCTTCATCTTCCACATTCGATTCCAGATAAACTCTCAAGAAACCATCAAATATTATTACCTCTCCTCTCGCTTGAAAAACTTCCGTAATTGAAGGTGCACCAATTTTAATAACCGTTCTTTCTAAGTTTGCGTGACTCATTTGAGACGCAATTGAACGTTTCCAGATTAATTCATACAAACGTACTTCTTCACTTTCACCATCTATTGTATGTGCAGAAAAATCAGTTGGACGAATCGCCTCGTGAGCCTCTTGTGCATTTTCATTTTTGGTTTTGTATTTTGTAGGTTTAGAATACTCTTTTCCGTAAGCAGATTCAATTTCTAAAGTAGCTCCGTTAATCGCTGTTTCAGATAAATTTACTGAATCAGTTCTCATGTATGTTATTTTTCCTGCTTCATACAACCTTTGCGCTACAGACATTGTTCGAGTAACTGAAAAACCAAGTTTTAAACTTGCTTCTTGTTGTAAAGTTGACGTAGTAAAAGGTGCTGCAGGTGTTTTTATCGCTGGCTTTTTAGTCACATCTAAAACTTCGAATTCAGTATTCTTACATTTATCTAGAAAAGATTTAACTTCTTTATTATCGACAAGTTGTTTATTTAATTCAGCTTTAATTCTATCTTTTCCTTTTGTAAAAATAGCATTTACTCTGAAAAACGTTTCCGAATTATGAGCAGTAATTTCTTTTTCTCTATCAACAATTAATCGAACAGCAACAGATTGAACTCTACCTGCAGACAAACTTGGTCTCACTTTTTTCCATAATACAGGAGAAAGTTCAAATCCTACCAAACGATCTAAAATACGTCTTGCTTGCTGAGCGTTTACTAATTCTTGATTGATAATACGAGGATTATCAATTGCTTTTAAAATTGCCGTTTTAGTAATCTCATTAAAAGTAATACGTTTCGTTTCTTTTTTTTCTAAATTCAATGATTCGTATAAGTGCCACGAAATAGCTTCTCCTTCGCGGTCCTCGTCCGTTGCTAACCAAACAACTTCCGCTTCCTTTGCTAATTTTTTCAATTCAGAAACAATTGCTTTTTTATCAGGCGAAACCTCATAATTTGGTTGAAAATTATTCTCAATATCAATCGCAATTCCTTTTTTAGCCAAATCACGAACATGTCCGTAACTTGATTTTACAACGAAATCTTTTCCTAAATACCCTTCAATGGTTTTAGCTTTCGCTGGCGATTCGACAATTACTAGATTTTTAGCCATTAATCAAAAATATTGATAATAAATTTATTAAAATGAATAGATTTTTCTACTCAAATGATTTGCAAATTAAACGTATTTTATTTCAAAATCCAATTTGTTTCTTTTGTATCAGTTAAAAAACAGTTGTAATAAACTACATAACAGAATGTTATATTTAAAATAAAAAGATTTAATAAAAACAAAACGAATGATTAATGACCATCAAATCTACTCCATATCCAAATAATGAGTTAAATAGTAGAGGCAGAATAAAAGTATAAAAAGCACAATAAAACGATGTTGATAAAAACCACTAAAAAATTTATTTTTTTTAACAAAGAATAAAACTGCCATTTTGACATAGAAACCTATTTTTATGTACTTTTGATATCACATTTTAAGAAACGATGAACGATATTGACAAAAGACATCCGAAGATGCACGATGAAGATCGACAAGGAGAAGCTTTGGTAGTTGCTACAACAAATTTAAAAAACGATAAAAAATTATATATTGAGAGTTATGGTTGCGCGATGAATTTCTCTGATAGTGAAGTTGTTGCATCCATAATGGCAAACGACGGGTTTTCAACGACAAGAAATATTGAGGAAGCAGATGTAATTTTAGTAAATACTTGCTCCATCCGTGATAATGCGGAAGTTAGAGTTAGAAAAAGACTTACAGATTTTAGAAAACATAAGAAAAACAAACCTCATTTAACAGTTGGCATTTTAGGATGTATGGCTGAAAGGTTAAAAAAATCACTTCTTGAGGACGATAAACTCGTTGATATTGTGGCAGGTCCAGATTCTTACAGAGATTTACCTAACTTAGTAAATATTGTAGAAAATGGACAAAAAGCCGTTAACGTTTTACTTTCCAGAGAAGAAACATACGCTGATATTTCTCCCGTTCGATTAGATCAAGGAGGTGTTTCTAGTTATGTTAGTATTACTCGAGGTTGCGATAATATGTGTTCTTTTTGTGTTGTTCCTTTTACGCGTGGCCGAGAACGATCAAGAGATCCGCTGACAATTCTGCAAGAATGCAAAGATTTATTTTCTGCAGGATATCGAGAAGTTACTTTATTAGGTCAAAATGTGGATAGTTATCGATGGAACATCACTTCAAAAGGTGAAATCAAAGATGAAACAATTTCTACCACTAATTTTTCTCAACTTTTAGCATTAGTTGCCACCGTTTCGCCTGATTTACGCGTGCGTTTTTCGACTTCACACCCGAAAGACATGACCGATGAAGTGCTTGAGACAATCGCAAAACACGATAATATTTGTCCGTATATTCATTTACCTGTGCAATCAGGAAGTTCTGAAATTTTAGAAAAAATGAACAGAGGATACTCTAGAGAATGGTATTTAAACAGAATTGAAGCGATAAATAGAATTATACCCAATTGCAGTATTTCAACAGATTTAATTATAGGATTTTGCGGGGAAACAGATGAAGATCATCAAGCAACACTTTCACTTTTAGACGAAGTAAAATTCACCTTTGCATACATGTATACGTATTCAGAAAGACCAAAAACCTTGGCTGAAAGAAAATACAAAGACGATATTCCTGAAACTCTAAAATCAAGTCGATTAGTTGAAGTAATTGATAAGCAACGCGCGAATTCTTTACAAAACAATCTGGATCAAATTGGTAAATTAGCCAAAGTACTTGTGGAAGGATTTTCCAAAAAATCAAAAGAAGATATGAGCGGGCGTGACGAAAGAAATTCAGTAGTCGTTTTTCCAAAAGGAGATTTTGAAAAAGGGCAATACGTTCTCGTAAGAATAAAAAATTGCACATCTTCCACCTTATTAGGAGAAGTAGAAGAAATTTGTAAACCAAACACGATTTAAATTTACCGAAGATGAATTTACAACAAGTAAAACAACGTTTCGGAATCATTGGAAACACTCCATTATTGAATAGAGCGCTAGAAGTGGCAATTCAAGTGGCAACAACTGATATCTCAATTCTAGTAACGGGAGAAAGTGGTACTGGAAAAGAAATTATACCACAAGTAATACACCAATTAAGTGCTAGAAAACATGGAGAATATATCGCTGTAAACTGCGGTGCAATTCCAGAAGGAACAATTGATTCGGAATTATTCGGACATGAAAAAGGTTCATTTACAGGTGCTAGTGGAAGTCGACAAGGTTATTTTGAAGTAGCAAACGGAGGAACGATATTTTTAGATGAAGTTGCCGAACTACCAATGCAAACGCAAGTTAGACTGCTAAGAGTATTAGAAACAGGTGAATTTATTAGAGTTGGGGCGTCAAAACCTATCAAAACAAATGTAAGAGTAGTTGCAGCGACCAATGAAAATATGCAAAGAGCGATTTCTTCCGGGAAATTTAGAGAAGATTTATTTTACAGATTAAACATTATCCCTATCTCCTTGCCACCCTTGCGAAGTAGAAAAGAGGATATCCATCTAATTTTCAGAAAATTTTCGAGTGATTTTGCCGATAAATATAAAATGCCAGCTATCCGACTAACTACTGAAGGCGCAGAAGTTTTGTCCAATTATTCGTGGCCTGGAAATATTCGACAATTAAAAAACTTAGTAGAACAACTGTCTGTGATTGAAACAGAAAGAGAAATTGATGGGATTAAATTAGCTTCCTACTTGCCCAAAGAAGAAGACCATTCGCTTCCCGTGATAGAAAATAAAGACAACGATAAATTTTCAGAAAGAGAATTGATGTATAAGTTCTTATTTGATATGAAAAAAGATTTAGGAGAACTGAAAAAATTAGTCATTGAACTCATAGGGCAAAATGGGGAAATTTCTTTAAGTACTGATCAATCAGCTATGGTTAATCGGTTATACCAAGAATTGAACACTCCCAATAACACTAGATTACTGACAAATTCAGACAAGGTTCAAGAATCCACTAGTGAATTTTCTGTAAATAATACAGAGGATGTCGAGTTGCAAGAAGAAGTTCAAGAATCACTATCATTGGAAGACAGAGAAAAAGAATTAATTCAAAAGGCATTAGAAAAACACCGAGGAAAACGAAAATATGCATCCGAAGAATTGGGTATTTCTGAACGAACGTTGTATAGAAAAATTAAAGAATATAATTTAACAGACTAATGAAATTTATCTACTTTTCTTTTTTAAGTATCCTTTTAACTTCCTGTTGGCCTAAAAGTATTTCGTTTAGAGATGGTTCAATGCCTCCAGAATGGAAAACTTTTGCTGTGAAAACATTAGAATTATCTGCACCCAACGCGCCAATTAGTTACGCTCCAAATCTGTCAGAAAAAATTAAAGACGGTATTCAAAATAATACAAAATTAATTTTAAATCCTAAAAAAGAGCTCGCTGAGATTTCAATCGAAGGAATAATTAGTAATTATTTAGTTACTCCTATTGCGATTCAACCAGGAGATAATGCAGCAAAAAATAGATTGACGATTTCCGTTAATTTTACTATTTTTATCTCCCAACCAAAAGAAGATAAAATGATATTGACAAGTACCCGTTTTTCAGATTACGACTCAAGTTCCGACCTAGCGAGTATTGAAAGTCAATTGTTAGAAGAAATTAATAAACAAATTGTGCAGGATCTAATAAATAAACTATTTTCGAACTGGTAATGATGAACTTAGAAGAAATAGCAGGACGAATTAGAAATCCGCATTTATGCGGGTCAAATGATATCAGTCATTTACATGATTTGACGATTAAATATCCGTATGCCCAAGCTTTTTCTATACTTTATCTAAAAGCATTATCTGTTAGTAATGATGTTAGATTTGACGATGCTTTGCAAGAACATGCCTATCGAATTACCGATAGAATGAGGTTATTTGAACTGATTAACGAAAAAGAAGAAGCACTTGTTGAAGTTGAAAACATACCGCCGAACATCATTGATTCATCTAATCAAGAGGAAAAAGCTACAGAAGTAAATAGCGACGAGGCATTGGTTTCTGAAATTGATCCTATCACCGAAATTGAAAACGAAAATAATGAACTAGAACAAAATTTACTTCCAACAAGTGAATCAGAAATAATTCTTGACCTCAGTACTCCTCAAAACGAAACGATTGAAACTGTAGAAAATGAATCTGAAACGGAAGTAGAAGCGGCTTATTTTGATATCGCTTTCGACAATATAATAGAAACAAAGCAAGAGGAAGAAACTTCACAAAATGTTATTGAACAAGAAAAAGAGGTTCATTCTGAAACAGTACATGAAGAATCTTCTATTAGTGAAGACCCATTAGAAATGGAGGTTTTATCGCATGCCATAACGAGTAATTATGCGATTGAAGAAACAAATGACATCGAAAAAACAGATGAATTAATTCTTGAAGAAAATAATACTGAAATTGAAGAAATTAATTTTAACACATCGGCAAGCAGCTATTCACTTGAAAACACTCCTCCCAAAAAAGCGTTTTCATCTTGGTTAAAATCGAATAGTAACGATCAGAACAGGGATGAAACAGATGAGAAAAGTAAAATAAATCATCTCCTTAATCAATTTTTAAAGGAAGAACCTTCCATTTCTAGACCAGTAAAAGAAGAAAAAGAAGCAGAAAAACCTAAAACAGAATTTTTTTCTCCAGTAAAAAAAGCAAGAAAAAGTTTAGACGAAAACAGCCTACCAGTAAGTGAAACACTAGCAAAAATATTCGCAGCGCAAGGTAATTTTCCGAAAGCAATTTACTCATATGAACAATTAATTGTGATTAATCCAGAAAAAAAGATTTTCTTTGCAAAGCAAATTGAAGAATTAACAAAAAAATTAAACACATAACAAATGGCAACTTTATTATCAATCGTAATTATTTTAGCAAGTATTTTCTTAATTTTTGTCGTTTTCGTGCAAAATCCAAAAGGAGGTGGATTAAGTTCTGAATTTGGTTCAAGTCAACAATTAGGAGGTGTTAAAAAAACGAATGAGTTTATTGAAAAAGCAACGTGGACTTTAGCGGCTACCATCATGGTGGTGAGTATTATTTTAACTGGTATGTCTAAACCAGCAAAAATTAAAGAACCTACAAAAGAAAAAGCAAGCAAAGAAAATCCTGCTTCACCAAAAAAATAAAAGAAATTTAAATTATTTTAAATGTCAGTATGTCACTATACTGACATTTTTTTGTGCCCTAAATTTTATAAATCAGATAAAATGGCGTGTAATAACGAATGGCATAAAATTGGGGAAGTTTGAACTGAAATTATTTAAAATAAATACACAAAATATGTCAATATCTTTCAAGCCATTAGCAGACAGGGTTTTAGTTGAACCAGTAGCTGCAGAGCAAAAAACAGCAAGTGGTATTTTTATTCCCGATACTGCAAAAGAAAAACCTTTACAAGGATCAATCGTTGCTGCAGGAGCAGGAAAAGTAGATGAACCAATGACGGTTAAAGTTGGTGATAATGTGCTATTCGGACAATACTCAGGCACTGAAATTAAATTAGAAGGGAAAACGTATCTTATTATGCGTGAAGCAGATATCTACGGAATATTATAGTAAAGACATTGCAAGCAATGTCTCAACAGAGCAAAGAAGTTGCAATGCAACTCTTCCACTAGTATAAAAAAATAAAAAAATGGCTAAAGAAATATATTTTGACGTTGAAGCACGTGAAAAATTAAAAAGAGGAGTAGATGCATTAGCAAATGCTGTAAAAGTAACGCTTGGACCTAAGGGACGAAATGTTGTTATTGGAAAGAAATTTGGCGCACCGCAAGTAACAAAAGATGGTGTTACAGTTGCTAAAGAAATTGAATTAAAAGATCCTGTTGAAAATATGGGAGCTCAAATGGTGAAAGAAGTAGCTTCTAAAACTGCTGATATCGCTGGAGACGGAACTACAACTGCAACCGTATTAGCGCAAGCTATTATTGGTTCAGGAATGAAAAATGTTGCTGCTGGAGCCAACCCAATGGATTTAAAAAGAGGAATTGACAAAGCGGTAATTGAAGTTTTGAAACATTTGAAAACAATTTCGAAAGAAGTAGGTTCAGATAATGACAAAATCAAACAAATTGCTACAATCTCTGCTAATAATGATGAAACAATCGGAGCGCTTATTGCTCAAGCAATGAAAGTAGTAGGCAACGATGGAGTTATCACGGTTGAAGAAGCAAAAGGAACTGAAACAGAAGTTAAAACTGTAGAGGGAATGCAATTTGATAGAGGTTATTTATCTCCTTATTTCGTAACGAATGCAGAGAAAATGATCGTTGAAATGGAAAACCCATTGATCTTGATCTACGATAAAAAGATTTCTAACATGAAAGACTTACTTCCAATTTTGGAACCAGTTGTTCAAGCAGGAAAATCTTTATTGATAATAGCGGAAGATGTTGATAATGAAGCATTAGCTACTTTAGTAATTAATCGAATTCGTGGTTCTCTAAAAGTTGCAGCTGTTAAAGCACCAGGTTTTGGAGACAGAAGAAAAGCAATGTTAGAAGATATCGCTATTTTGACAGGAGCGCAAGTTGTTTCAGAAGAAAGAGGATTGACACTAGAAAATGCAACCATGGATTTACTAGGAACCGCTGTAAAAGTTGAAATTGATAAAGACAATACGACTGTAATTAATGGAGCTGGAGCAAAAGCAGATATTGAAATTCGAATTGGGCAAATTAAAGCTCAAATAGAATCAACAACTTCTGATTATGACCGTGAAAAATTGCAAGAACGATTAGCTAAATTAGCAGGTGGAGTTGCTGTACTTTATGTAGGTGCTGCAACTGAAGTTGAAATGAAAGAGAAAAAAGACCGTGTTGACGATGCTTTAGCGGCAACTAGAGCGGCTGTTGAGGAAGGAATTGTGCCAGGTGGAGGTGTTGCGTTGATTCGTTGTATTCCTACTTTAGATTCTTTAAAAGGTCTAAATGAAGATGAAAATACAGGAATCGCAATTATTCGTCGTGCGGTAGAAGAAC
Source organism: Flavobacteriales bacterium (assembly GCA_947449575.1). Lineage (GTDB taxonomy): Bacteria > Bacteroidota > Bacteroidia > Flavobacteriales_D > Crocinitomicaceae > CAIUKX01. The sequence continues at coordinate 53,470 of CANFRV010000020.1, read as the reverse complement.
CACTTCGTCAAATCATAGCAAATGCAGGTGAAGAAGGTGCTGTAATAGTTCAAAGAGTGAGAGATGGAAAAGATGATTTTGGTTTTAATGCAAGAACTGAAGTGTTTGAAAATCTATATGCTGCAGGTGTAATTGATCCTACTAAGGTAACTCGAATTGCTATTGAGAATGCAGCTTCAATCGCTTCTATGCTTTTAACCACAGAATGTGTTATTACAGATTCTCCAGAAGAAGCTGGCGCTGGTATGGCAGGAATGGGTGGAATGCCTGGAGGAATGGGTGGAATGATGTAAAATATAAGGTTGTGCTTCGGTGCAACCTTTTCTCGGTCCTTCTTCCCGATTAACTCGGATAGAAAGGAACGTTACTATATAAGGCGAGGCAATTATTTAGGTAATTGTCTCGTTTTTCTTTGTAAATGTAATTACTTGATTTAAAACTCTCAATTGATATTTTTGATACTTTTATTAAAAAAAAGTCATTAAATTATTAACTTCCAAATGAATAATTGTTTATTTTTACAAAAAAACTATAATTATGAAAAAAGTTTACTTAAGTCTATTTAGTTTTGCTTTTGTATGTGGGGTAAATTCTCAAACAATTAGTAAAATGAACTACCCAGTTGCAGGAAAGAAATCTTCCATTTCAACTGAAAAGGTTAAACCTACTGCGATGAACCAAGAAAAAGGGGCTACTCTATTCTCTTGGGATTTCTCTGACCCTACCTTATGGGCATTGGACAACACAAGTTCACCAGCAATCGATTGGTCGATTACAACGGATGCTTCACTGATACCAGTTACAGCGTTAAGTCCAGCAGCATTCACATCTGTTGCTAATGGATATGCATTAATAGATTCAGATAGCCAAGGAGCTGCAGGAACGCAAAACTGTAATTTAACCTTAACGACACCTTTTAGTACGTTGGGTAATCCGAATGTAAGTATCGTATTTGAAAATTCATATAGAACGTATTTGGATACTCGTCTTGTTAGAGTGAGTAATGATGGTGGTACTACTTGGACAGATTTTGTTGTGACAGATGGTACAGAGATTACTGGTATTAATACTGGAAATCCTAAATCAACTTCTTTAAATATTTCTAGTGTTGCAGGTAACCAAGCATCTGTTCTAATTCAATTCAATTATCAAGCAGCTTGGGGTTGGTATTGGGCAATTGATGATGTGAAAATCACCGTAACTGACGATTACGATTTAGAAATTCAAGAAACACTTCTTGGTGTAGACGGACCATTCGGTAAGAGATTAGCATATTATCAGACACCAACAACCCAAGTACAACCAATTTTCTTTGGCGCAAAATGTCAAAACATGGGGATTTTTGATCAAACAGATGCAGTATATACAGCAACGATTGCATCAGCTTCATTCGTTGGAACAAGTATAGATTACGCTTTAACTTCAAGTCAAATCGATACATTGTATGCAGTTGAAACATTTACTCCTGCAGCAACCGTAGCAAACTATTCTGTGATTTCAGCAGTTAATTCTGCAACTAATTCGTCACTTGAAAATGACCTTACCAATAATGCATTAGCTCCTATTTCAATGGATGTTACTTCTAAAATTTATGCACGTGATAAAGGAGTAATAAATAGTGGAAGTTATAACCAAGGTTTGGCATTCGAAGTAGGAAATATTTTCGATATTTTTGCTGATGAAACATTGTATTCAATTGATGTTGTGTTATCAGCTGGTGCTGTTGTAGATGCTGTGATGTATGGAACACTTTATTCAATTGACCCAACAACTGGCGACTTTATTTTTGTTGATAAAACAGATGATCATGCGATCGTTACTGGCGAACCTGGAACAAAAGTTACTTTGTCATTTGGCGCTCCATCTACCCTTACTGCCGCTACTCCATACCTTATTACTGTTGGTTCAGGAGGTGGACCTGGTGATGATTTAATCGTAGGAACTTCTGGTATTTCACAAAAACAAACTTCTTTTTACATGGATGAAACTGGAACTTGGTTTTACACTACTTCAACTCCAATGGTTAGAATGAATTTCCTTAATGATTTAGGGTTAAATGAAATTGAAAATACATTTGGTTTAAGTGTGTATCCAAACCCTACAAACGGACAAGCAAATGTTTCATTTAAATTAAATACTGAAACTCAAGTAGTAATTTCAATTACTGACCTTGCTGGTAAAGTAGCTTACACAAATAATTTAGGAACAACTGTATCTGGTGCTCACACTGTAGCAATTAACACAGATGCATTATCAAATGGTGTATACATGGTTAATGTATTAGCAAATGGAGTTGTTTCAACTCAAAAATTGATTGTTAGACAATAATACTTTTTTCCCAATTTTAGAAAGAGGCTGTCAGATTTGATAGCCTCTTTTTTTTATGAGCAATATCATTATTTAACAACTTAATAACAAATAATACTACTAACGTTTCAATGAAATAAAGTAATTTTGTCTTCATGATTAGACAAATGTGCGCGAGAATATTAAGTTTATTAACTGTTATATTACTGTTAAGTACATTGACATTTTCCGTTAATTCTCGCTGTGATTTTCTTCAAAAAAACGACAAAAAAACAGCGCTTAACCTAGATCAAAAAAAGGATAAAACAGCTATTTTAATCATTGAAAATGAAGAAGTTGAAACATCTTCCAATGAAAACCTAGATGACCTTATTGATTTGGACACCTGTCCAGCTCATCAAAATTTCACCTTTGAACCTGCAATACTAAGTCAAAGGGACGCTTTTACAGTTCACGATCAAAACAACCCTGTTTTGAAATCCGAGAAATGGATGGTGAATATTCAAATTTTGATTTAACGACTTTTTTAAATTTATTGAATTACAATTCTGTAGTAAGAATTCCCTTTTCATTAATTTAAGTATCCCTGAAGTAAGAATTATTCATTCTTCTTCCATTCAACTGTATTTTTTAAATACAATGTTTAGCATTTAGAAATAGGTATATGATACAATCAAAAAAATTCGACGAGCAAAAAACTATACATAATTTAAAACATTATTTACCTGCTCAGGCTCCATTAAAAGATTTTATTCATCATAATACATTGCATGCCTTTCAAGAAAAGAGTTTTCATGAAGCGCTTCATACTGCATCCGATTTTTTTGGATACAAAGTATATCTCAATTTAGAGGAATATAGATTTCAATATAAAGCTAGGAAGATTAATAACTCCATTTTTGAGAGAGTAATAGTCAAGCATAAAGGAATTGAAAACAAAGAAATTTGGGCTAACATACTGCTTAACAAAAAATTTGATGAAACTTTGAATCCTCAAATTGGCTCTTTGAGATCTCATTGGAAAAATAATTTTAAAATTGACTTAGATTCTCTTGTGCATCCTCTATTATTTAGAACGGTTTGCAGCTATTTAGATCAAGGGGTTTCTATATGGAATTTTCCGACAAATAAGCTAGGTTTTTTGAGTTCCATTCGCGAGATTGAAAAAAATAGTTATAATAGTTTCTTTAAAACAAAAAGAGTAAAGAGTCTTTTAACTCAAGAATCTATTTCCAACCGTGAATTACTAAAAATCTTAGTGGGCGATGAATCCTTGTTTGAACAATATATTTTTGATCAACAATTTTCTCATCCAGGATGGTCAGGAATAGTCTCTGTCATTGAAGAAAACCCTTCTACCCTATTAGATGCTAGAAAAATTAAATTAGAAGAATTAATAACCTTTGAATTACTGCTTGAAATTGACGCTTTAGACGATCATTTTGGTGAAATTTGGGCTCCTTTGGGAATGAAAGTAGATGGTAAAATTCGTCCATTTCTACAGGAAGTAAAGAAAAATGAATTGTTTGAGGTGTATTCTCTTTGGCAGGAAATTGTTGAATGGAATTATTATGATGAAGTTTTATGCGGATTAGCACAAAATAAACAGCAAGAAAGCTCAGAAAATGTAACTGTTTCTTTTCAAGCAATCTTCTGCATTGATGATCGAGAATGTTCATTTAGAAGAAACGTTGAAACGTTGGATAAAAATTGTCGAACATTTGGAACTGCTGGTCACTTCAACATAGAATTCTACTTTCAGCCAGAGCACAGTGACTTTCATACCAAAGTTTGCCCTGCTCCAGTAACACCAAAGTTCATCATTAAAGAAACAGAAAATAAAAAGAAAATAAAAAAAGATTTTCATTTTTCACACACAACAAATGGTTTAATCGCAGGTTGGTTTTACACACATACTTTTGGATTTATTTCTGCTATTAAATTGTTATTTAACGTCTTTGCTCCTTCAGCGAGTGCTTCTTCCGTTTCTTCTTTTAAGCATATGGAAAAAGATTCTCTTCTGACCATCGAAAATATAAATGGTGAAGTAGATAAAGATGGTTTGCAAATAGGATTTACCGTTGTAGAAATGGCGGATAGAGTGGAAGGAATGTTAAGAAGTATCGGTCTAATTGATAAGTTCGCACCTATAATATACGCAATTGGGCATGGCTCAAGTAGTGTAAACAACACTCATTATGCTGGATATGATTGTGGCGCTTGTTCAGGACGACCGGGATCTGTAAATGCGAGAGTAGTGAGTTTCATGGGGAATCATGTAAAAGTTCGCGAAATACTAAAAGAGAGAGGTATTCTTATTCCTGATGAGTCTCAATTTGTTGGTGCACTGCATGATACCGCAAGAGATGAAATTATGTTTTACGATGTTCGTGTCTTATCAGATGTCAATTATAAATTACACCTAGAAAATAAACTCACCTTAAGAGCAGGGCTAGATTTAAATGCAAAAGAGAGATCGAGAAGATTTTTATCCATTAACACGCATGATTCTGCTAAAAAGATTCATAAAAAAGTGAAATTGAGAACTGTTTCCTTGTTTGAACCTCGGCCAGAATTAAATCACGCAACAAATACTTTATGCATTGTTGGTCGAAGAGAGTTTTCAAAAGGTGTCTTTTTGGACAGAAGATCTTTTTTCAATTCTTATGATTATGCGACTGATCCAACGGGGAAATATTTACTCACTATTTTGAATGCAGTAGCTCCAGTATGTGGTGGAATTAATTTAGAATATTTTTTCTCAAGAGTAGATAATCAAAAATTGGGCGCCGGTACAAAGTTACCTCATAATGTCATGGGGCTTTTTGGTGTCGCGAATGGAATTGATGGAGATCTAAGAACAGGTCTGCCAAGTCAAATGATTGAAGTGCATGATCCTTTGCGTTTGCTTGTAATCGTGGAGCATTATCCTGAAGTGGTGTTGGAAACGATTCAAAAAAATCCAGCAACTTTTGAGTGGTTTGAAAATGATTGGATTAAATTAATTGTGGCACATCCTGACACAAAATCATTTTTTCTTTTTGAACAAAATCAATTTGTACCCTATGCCCCTTTTACTCTGGCAATAGAAGAAACAGATAATATTACCTCAAAGATTGAATCTACGCATGAAAACTTACCTGTTTACTTATTAAAAAATAATTAATTATGGATTTTTATCTTCAATTATTCGTATTGATTCCATTGATTGGTTTTATTCTTACGATTGTCATTCCAAATAATGAAAAAATTATTTCCTGGGTGTCACTTTCTACTGTTGGAATTCATTTACTTTTCAGTATTGGCTTCGTTGCTTATTGGCTTTTTAACAAACATACACCTATTGACTTAAAAGAATTTTCTATCTACAAATCTGATGGCTATAACTTTTTTATCGATTTATATTTTGATAAAATTTCAGCTGTTTTTGCATTAATCGGAGCCTTTTTAACGTTCCTAATAGTTGCCTATTGTAGAACTTATCTTCATAGAGAAGAAGGATATAAACGTTTTTTCTCGATTATTATTTTCTTTTATGTTGGCTTCAACTTTATTGTTTTTTCTGGAAATTTTGAAACCCTTTTTATTGGTTGGGAAGTTTTGGGAATATCTTCCTTTTTATTAATTGCCTTTTACAGAGATAGATATTTACCTGTTAAAAATGCCGTAAAAGTATTTTCAATCTATAGAATTGGCGATGTTGGGGTAATTTTAGCCATGTGGCTGAGTCACCATTTATTTCATGAGAACATTACTTTCCAAAAAATTAATGATGCCAGTTTAGTTCATGAGCATTTATTGAATCATAGTTATACTGGTGTAATTATCGCCTTATTAATTTTCTTGTCTGCCGCAGCAAAATCGGCTCAATTCCCTTTTTCGTCATGGCTTCCGAGAGCGATGGAAGGTCCAACTCCATCAAGCGCTATTTTTTATGGTTCACTTTCTATTCATATAGGTGCTTTTTTAATGTTAAGAACATATCCTTTTTGGGAACATCAAGATTCATTTAGAGTATTGGTCGTGATTGTCGGTATTGCCACTACAATAATTGCTATTCTAACATCTCGTGTTCAATCCTCTGTGAAAAGTCAGATTGCCTATTCTTCCATTGCACAAATCGGAATTATCTTCATCGAAATAGCTTTAGGATTCGATAATTTAGCGTTGATTCATATTTCAGGAAATGCATTTTTAAGAACGTATCAATTATTGGTTTCTCCTTCAGTTGTGAGTTATAAAATACGTGAACAATTTTACAACTTCGTTCCTCATACTAAGTCGATAGAAGAAAGTTGGCCAAAAAAACTAGAATATTCCCTGTACATTTTATGTCTAAAAGAATGGAATTTGGACTCCCTGATGTACAAATATTTATGGAATCCTTCTAAAAAAATTGGGGGCAGGTTAAATTTCTTAACTTTTCAAAATATTTATTTTATATCTATTCCTATATTAATTATTGGGATTGCTTTTGATCTAAACCAAGAATTTATAAGTCCTGGAATATTAGAATATTTACCTGTTTTCTTTGCTTTTATAGGTTTATCCTGCGTATTTAAAGCTTTTACCGAAAGAAATAGTGTCAGACTGAGCTGGAGTTTGGTCATCCTGAATCATTGTTTCATTGCTTTAGCTATTTCTTTTAACGAACATTTCGATAATATTCATCACGTTTGGTATTTGAGCGGTGTCATTGTTTCTGGAATTATCGGTTATCTATGCATTCAACGTTTGAGAAAACTTGAAAAATGGATTAGTTTAGATCAATTCTATGGTCATTCGTTTGAACACCCTAAGATCACTTTTCTATTTCTTATTGCCTGTCTAGGTCTTGCAGGGTTTCCAATTACCCCTTCGTTCATTGGGGAAGATCTAATCTTTTCACATATTCATGAAAATCAGATATTGTTAGCCCTTTTTACCGCATTGAGTTTTGTCTTAAATGGTCTGGCGGTGATTCGTATTTATGCTCGAATTTTCCTAGGACCAAATGCTAAAAAATACAATGGAAAAACGCAAAGAACACTCTAATTCAAACAAATAAACTTAAAATAATATATAACAAAATTAGTATCAATTAAAACTTCAAATTATGACAACAAAAAACAAAGAACACAACCTTCCAAAAGATGGTTTTACAGGTTTAAAAGAAAACTTTAGCAGTGATGCTATTTCAGGATTCTTAGTATTCTTATTAGCTCTTCCATTAAGTTTAGGGATTGCTGGCGCAAGTGACTTCCCTCCTATTTACGGATTAATAACTGCAATGGTTGGAGGAATAATTGTTGCTTTTTTTGCTGGTTCATTGCTTACAATTAAAGGTCCAGCCGCAGGATTGATCGTTATTGTGGCAGGGGCGGTTGCAGAATTAGGGCATGGAGATTCCAATTTAGGATGGAAATTAGCTTTAGGGGCTGTAGTCGTAGCTGGAGTTATTCAAGTTCTTTTTGGGATTTTTAAATTAGGTTCATTAAGTGAATTTTTTCCTTTGTCCGCTGTACATGGTATGCTTGCTGCAATAGGAATTATTATCATTAGTAAGCAATTGCATATTTTAGTTGGATTTAACCCAGTTACTCCAGAAGATAAACCAATGGTTGAGCCTCTTGAATTATTGGGTGAATTAAAAAACACCTTTGCGAATTTCTTTCTTCATAAAGAAGTAGCCATTGTTGGATTAGTAAGTTTGGCAATCGTTTTTGGGTGGCCAATGATTCCTGTGAAAGCAATTAAAAAAATCCCTTCTGCCCTTATCGTATTAATAGTTGCAATTCCATTAGCAATTTATTTAGATGTGAAAAATATAGCTGAGGTGAAAAATGCCGCTGGAGAAATTATCACGAAAAAATTTCAGCCATTGTTGAGTTTCGATAAAGGTTTGGTTGACATCATTGGAGTAAATGTTAGTTTTGATGGATTTTCACAACTTGGAGTTTTTATAAAATTTGTGATTATGTTCGCATTAGTTGGAAGTCTTGAAGCTTTATTAACAATAAAAGCAATTGACATGCTTGATCCTTTCAAAAGAAAATCAAACACAAATAAAGATCTTATTGGAGTTGGTGTAGGAAATATTATCGCAGGGGTTCTGGGAGGGTTACCTATGATTAGTGAAGTTGCTCGTTCTTCTGCCAATGTTTCAAATGGAGGAAAAACAAGATGGGCTAATTTTTATCATGGTGTTTTCATTTTATTGTTTTTGCTTTTCGCTGTCAAATTCAGTGATCTAATTCCTAAAGCAGCTCTAGCAGCAATGCTTATCGGAGTTGGTTATAAATTAGCTCACCCAAAAGAATTTGGGCATATGGCTAAAATTGGTTGGGACCAAGTTGTCGTTTTCATCACCACTATAGTTGTTACGCTTGCTACTGATTTACTAATCGGTATTGGTGCAGGAATTTTAGTGAAATTGATCATACATTTAATAAATGGAGCACCTGCAGCTAATCTTTTTTCTTCTAAAGCTAAAATTGAAGGGCATAAAATCAGTGTTTCAGGAGCTGCTGTTTTCAGTAATTACATTGGTATTAAAAAGAAAATAGATCACTTCCCTTTTAGTGATACAGTTATTTTTGATGTGACAAAATGTAAATTAGTGGATCATTCAGTCATTGAAAATCTGTATCATATAAAAGATGATTTTGAAAATGCGGGCGGTTCATTTACCATCTTAGGAATTGAAGAATTTAAACCTGTGTCGAAGTCAAAACATAAATATGCAGCGGTTAAAAAAAATAATAAAATAAAATAAACCTTGGATACAATTCGTCACTCATTCAGAAATAAACAATGACATTATGTAGTCACGAATATCAACAAGGAGGATCAATTTTTACTTAAAAAATTATATATGAACATAAAATTCTTATTCTTCGGGCTTCTACTATTGACGCTACCTGCTCATAGTCAGCAAACAACGGCAACTGCTGAGCCGGGCAAAAAAATTGAATATCCTGAATTCAAGAAAAAATTAAATGAAACAGGAAGCCATTACATAAAAGCTACTGTGGTCGCTCAAATTTGGTCACGATATACTGATGTTAATCCTGGCTCAACATTAAATGGATACAGTAATCAAAATCCTTTTGACATTGGTATTCGACGTATAAGAGCCAACTTTCTGGCTCAACCTACTGATCGTATCTTTTTATATGCGCAATTTGGACAAAACAATTTCAATATTACTTCAAAATTAAACGCAGGTGCTTTTCTTCATGATTTAGTCGGAGAATATAGAATTCATCCTAAAATGTTTACGATTGGAACAGGTTTAAGTGGTTGGAGCGGAATGACTCGTTTTTCAGCACCAGGTGTTGGATCAATTCTAGGAAGTGATGCTCCACTCTACCAGCAAGTAACCAATGGAATTACAGATCAATTTCTTCGTAAATTATCTATTTATGCAAAAGGTAAAATTGGTAAATTAGACTATCGACTTGCGCTTTCTGACCCAATGACTGCACAAAGTAATACTTCTTTTGTGTCAAAAATAAGCACTACGCAGGCGATGATTTCTCCAAGACCACCGCAACTGCAAACACAAGGTTACTTAAGCTACCAATTCTTTGATCAAGAAGATAATACATTGGCATATACCACAGGTACTTATCACGGAAAAAAGAAAATTTTTACTATTGGTGCAGGTTGGATTCAACAGCAAAATGCATTGTGGATACTTAAAAGTCCAGGAGATACTGCAAATGTAAATATGACCCTACTTGGAGCAGATATTTTTACAGAAATACCTTTAAGTTCAAAACGCAATTGCATCTCACTCTATTCAGCTTTCACAGATTTCCAAATGGGTAAAAATTACTTACGATATACAGGTGCTATGAATCCGTCAACGGGTATTAATAGCAGTAGTGCTGTATCGTCAGGAGCAGGCGGAAATGCGGCTCCAATTATCGGAACCGGGCGGACTTTATTTACTCAAATTGGCTATAAATTCAAAGACGATTTATTACCTGGACAAGGAAGTATCCAGATTTATGGAAGTGCTCAAATTTCAAAGTACGAGGCCTTAAAAAATAATATGATGTTATATGAAGGAGGCATAAATTGGTTAATTAACGGAGATCATCATAGTAAATTAACCTTGTCTTACCAGTCCAGACCAGTTTATTCCAAAGATTCAAAGGGAGACAACGTAACGAATTCAAGAAGAGGAATGGCAGTTTTACAATATCAGATTTCTTTATAGAATAATTTAATAGCACAGAGGCTTTCCTTTCAGAAAGCCTCTTTTTTATGTCAAAGAAATTTATTCACCACATAAAAAAGTGAGAATAATTTTTAAATGCTGAGAATAAATCGTATTTTTAACGCATTAAATGCGGAGAATAACCTAATTAATCACCGCAAAATGAGATAAATTATGAGTTTCTACATCTATCAACAAACAAAATGGCCTCAATTTTACTGGGAAAATGATACTTTCATGGCATCACTCAGTACCGTTAGAAACATGCAAGGAAAACTTTTAGGTAAAATGGAATCTATCAGATTTGCATTAAAAAGTGAGGCGTTTTTGCAAACATTAACGTTAGACGTACTAAAATCAAGTGAAATAGAAGGTGAAATATTAGAACATGATCAAGTTCGATCTTCTATAGCGAGGCATTTAGGCATGGACATAGCTGGTTTAGTAAACTCTGACAGAAATATTGACGGTGTCGTTGAAATGTTACTAGATGCAACTCTAAATTATGAAGAACCTTTAACAAAAGAAAGATTATTTAATTGGCATTGTTCGTTATTTCCAACAGGAAGAAACAGAATGTCTAAATTAATAGTTGGAAATTGGAGGGATGATTATCATGGTGCGATGCAAGTTGTATCTGGATCTATGAGTAAAGAAAGGGTAAATTTTCAAGCTCCTGATGCTGATAAAATTGACTCCGAAATGGCTGTTTTTTTTCAATGGTTTAATAATGAACACAAACTAGAACCAGTATTAAAGGCTGCTTTAGCGCATTTTTGGTTTGTGACGATTCATCCATTTGATGATGGAAACGGAAGAATTGCAAGAGCTATAACGGATATGCTTTTAGCAAGGGCTGATGGAAGTTCTCAGCGATTCTACAGTATGTCGGCTCAAATAAAAACAGAACGAAAAGAGTATTACACTATATTAGAAAAATCTCAAAAAAGTAATCTGGATATTACATCTTGGATAGATTGGTTTTTAAATTGCTTAACAAATTCATTGAATGAAACAAATTTCATATTAGCAAAAGTATTACAAAAACATTTCTTTTGGATGGAGAATTCAACACTTTCATTAAATGATCGCCAAAAAAGTATGATTAATAAACTACTTGATGGATTTGATGGAAAGTTAACATCTTCTAAATGGGCTAAAATAAATAAATGTTCAGCAGATACTGCATTAAGAGATATTCAGGATTTAATAAATAAAGAAATACTTCGGAAAGAATTAGCAGGCGGAAGAAGTACAAATTATGAATTAATTTAAATAAAATCCATGAACTATTTCAACCAAGAATCAGAAAGAATACAATTTAGAAAATTAACAATGAATGATGTTGATACTTGGACAGAATTCTTTCAAAACAATGATAGATTAGCATTATTAGGAATTCCCGATATCTCAAAAGATAAAACTGAAATTGCCACTGAATGGATCAGCATGCAACTGGAAAAATATGAAAAACATGGTCTAGGACATTTAGCTTTAATCGAGAAATCTAGTAACGAATTTCTTGGAATGGCTGGAATTCATCCAAGAATAGTTCTTGAAAAAGAAGTGTTTGAAATTGCCTATTCTTTAAAACCAAAATATTGGGGTAAAGGGTTTGCATCTGAAGCTGCTCAACAATTAAAGAAATTTGGCTTAGAGACTAAGATTTCAGATTCATTTGTATCTATTATACACAAAGAAAATAGTGATTCAATCAAAGTTGCACAGAGAAACGAAATGGAAATAATTAATGAGCTAAATTACTTGGGTATGGACGTTTTTGTATTTGGTAATAAAAAATAAAGATCTATTTTTTGGTTCATTTTTTGTAAATTCAAGAATCTTATCAATTATTAATTGATAAAGCATAAAATTCATTAATTTCATACAATGATAAAAATCAGTCTATTCTTTTTCTGTTTACTTGGTGTAAGTAGCATGTTTGCGCAATCAAATGCACGTGCCATTTGTCCCGTTATTCCAAAGCCAGTTGTCTACCAAAAAACGTCGGGTGCTTTTGAAATAATAGATAAGCATATTTTCATCAACTCAACAAATCTTCCTCTTGAAATAGGTAATTATTTAAAAGATCAACTTCAAAAAGCCTTTTCAATCAATGCAAGTCTTCAGGAAAATCAGGGTGTCCTTATTTTTAAAAAAATTAAAAATGTTCCTCAACATTCTTATTCCATTGATATTGATCAAAATATTACGATTACCTATAGTTCTGATGAAAGTTGTTTTTATGCAGTGAATACATTTTTACAACTAATTGAAGAAAATGAGGTCGGAACTACCATCCAAAAATGCTTCATCAATGATTCTCCTAAATTCAATTGGAGAGGTTTGCATTTAGATGTTAGCCGTCATTTTTTTACTGTTGAAGAGGTGAAACATTTTATAGATCTGATGGCATTGTACAAATTCAACACTTTTCATTGGCATCTAGCAGATGATCAAGGTTGGAGAATTGAAATAAAGCAATTTCCTAAACTAACTGAAATCGGTGCATGGAGAGACAGTACTATTATCGGACATTACAATGATATTCCTAGATCATATGAAAGAAAACGCGAAGGTGGCTTTTACACTCAAGAACAAATAAAAGACGTCGTTGAGTATGCCTCCAAAAGATTTATTTCTGTCATACCTGAGATAGAAATGCCAGGTCATAGCAGAGCTGCACTGGCCGCTTATCCAGAATATTCATGCACAGGAAAGCAACAACCCGTTCCAGGATTATGGGGGGTATTTGAGGATATCTATTGTTCAAAACCTGAAACAATAGAATTCATAAAAGAAATTTTAGATGAAGTGATTCCTCTTTTTCCTTCTGAATATGTTCATATCGGCGGTGATGAAGCACCTAAAACGCGCTGGCATGAATGTCCACGTTGTCAAAAAACAATGAAAGATAATAATCTAAAAGATGAGCATGCACTTCAATCCTATTTTATCCGTCAAATCGATTCCTATTTGACTTCAAAAGGAAAAAAACTAATTGGTTGGGATGAAATCCTAGAAGGAGGCCTTTCTCCAAATGCGGCGGTTATGTCATGGCGCGGAGAAGAAGGAGGAATTGAAGCGGCAAAACAAAAGCATTTTGTGGTGATGTCTCCGTCTGGATATTGCTATTTTGATCATTATCAAAGTGGGAGTGCGAATGAACCGCTTGCAATAGGTGGATTTCTCCCACTTGAAAAAGTATATCAATTTAACCCAATTCCGAAAGGCCTCACCTTTGAAGAAGGGAACTATATTTTAGGGGGTCAAGGGAATATCTGGACAGAATATATTGGAACGATGGATAAGTTAGAATATATGACTTTTCCTCGCGCATTAGCTATGTCAGAAGCCTTATGGTGCAGAGAGCAAAAACCTTCCTTTGCTGATTTTCAAAGTATATTAATGAAATATCAATTCCCCTTTTTGGACAGATATAAAGTTCACTATTCAAAAGCAATCGTATATCCTAAAATTGGTATTGTGAGAACAAAAAAAGGAGTTGGTCTGATTGTTTCCTCTAGCAATAAAGACGAAGAATTTAACGTCCATATTGATTACGATGGCAGTCCTTATGGCTGGGGAGGTGGGAATGTTAGATCTGAAGACACCACTTTTTTAGATAGGTCTATCTCTTCATCTACTAGCAGTATTACAATTACATCCGAGGATTCAACAAAAACAGTATTTGATTTTCACATGAGTCCAGTAATTGGTTTGCCTGTTGAGTTAATAACAAAGCCGAATAGTAAATATAATGTTAGGGGAGAATTAGCATTAGTTGATGGGATAAAGGGAGCTCGTCCATGGAAAGGAGATCAATGGTTGGGTTTCTCAGAAGATACAATTGAATTTATACTTGATTTAACAACTATAAAAAAGATAAATAATTTTAAACTTGGCTTTTTAGACGCGAAAGGTTCCTGGATTTATCTTCCTGAAACGGTGCAGCTTTCCATTTCCAAGAATAAAAGGAAATGGGTAGTGCTGAAGAAAGAGAAAGTGACAGAAAATTTCATGCAAAAAGTAAACAAAAAAGGGAAATATATTCGCGTTCACGTGATTGCTAAAACCAAAATTCCAACGGGATTAGATGGTGAAGGCACCACACCTTGGACATTTATAGACGAATTAGACATTGATTTCAAGTAACACTATGAAAAAAGAACTCTGTGCAGCCTCAGTCAAAGCGATTCTATTAGCGAAAAAATACAATTTCGATCGAATTGAACTTTGTCAAAATCTAGAACAAGGTGGCACTACACCATCCATTGGAATGATTCAGTTCGCTGTTAGTTCTGCTGTTAAAACACACGTACTTATTCGTCAAAGAAGTGGTGATTTTATTTATTCCCAATATGAAATTCAGGTGATGATTACAGATGTTAAACGCTACAATTTACTGGGAGTAAAAGGAGTTGTCGTGGGTGCTTTAACGGAAAAAAAAGAAATAGACCTTGCGACAATTATCAAGATGCTTGAATCAGTAGAAGGTTTAGAATTCACTTTTCACAGAGCTTTTGATGATATTGTAAATTGGAAAAAAGCAATGGATCTATTAATACAGTTGAAATTCAAAAGGATTTTAACTTCAGGTGGTGCTTCCAATGTTGATGAAGGATTTCAAAAATTAAAAGAAATTGTTAAATATGCCAATGGTCGAATTGAAATCATGGCTGGAGGAGGCGTAAATTCGTATAATATCAAAAAAATAATCTCTGAAATTAAACCAAATGCCATTCACTTTTCTGGGACAACAGTCTCAAAGCAAACGACCTCTTCCCTATTTTCAACTGACTATTTAGAAGTCAACGAAGAGATCGTAAAAGGAATACTAGAACAAATGTAACAATTAAAAATACTCCCCGTTATTCAATATAACTCTAAAATACACGTTATGAAATCAATGAAATTTTTTCTTTTATTATTTTTAACACCTATCTTACTCTCACTAAGTTCGGACTGCAAAGATGATTTGCCTTTAAATAAAGGTATCATCACCTTTGTTAATTCCAAGATGAATAAAAAAGTAGGAAAAGGCGAATGTTGGGATGTTGCCAACGAAGCCTTAACATTAGTAAATGCTAAATGGGATGGAGGTTACAAATTTGGTCAAGAAGTTAATTATAAAAAAGAGTGCATTTACCCCGGGGACATCATACAATTTGAAAAAGTAAAAATAAAATATGTGGAAAATAAAATGACATACGAAGAAGCGATGGCACACCACACGTCCATCATTTATAGTGTTAACGGAATTGGCGACTATGTTTTAGCGCATCAAAATACTGCTTTCACTGGCAGAAAATTAGGGAAAAGTAATTTAAAAATTGAAAATATCACGACAGGTACTTTTACGATTTATAGGCCCGTGGCGAAATAAGTGGTAAAAGAAAAATCTACAAAGAATCAAAAAAATGTTGAAAATTATCCCATTATTCTGTTTTAGTTTAGTTACTGTAACTTTCTCTTTTAGTCAAAAATCATTAAAAGAGATACCAACGTTTGGAACAAATCCTGGTAATTTAAAAATGTTTATTCATGCCGACACTCTACAAACGATAAAAAACAAACCACTCGTTCTTGTTCTCCATGGATGTACTCAAAATGCCAATGACGTTGCCGAATTAACCGGTTGGAATAAATTAGCTGATAGAAACAATTTTATCGTAGTTTATCCACAGCAAAAATTCTTAAATAATGCTCAGTTATGTTTCAATTGGTTTACTAAAGTTGACCAGCAAAAAAACCAAGGAGAAAATCAGTCCATCTTTGAAATGATTGCATATATGCAAGAGCATTATTTCATTGACACCAATAGAATTTTCATAACAGGACTTTCTGCAGGAGCTGCGATGAGTGTTATTGTAAGTGCAGTTTATCCTAGTAAAATTAAGGCTGCGGCTATTTTTGCAGGGGGAGCGTATCAAATAGCTACTAATCCAGCGGAGGCTATGAAAGCAATGCTCGGGGAAATACAGCTTCCTAGAGAAAGATTAATTAGCTCAATAAAAGACCAAAATCCGAACTATAATGGACAGTATCCTAAAATAATAATTTATCAAGGAAAAAATGATCCAATCATTGCACCTGAAAACGCTTCCCTACTCGTTGATCAATGGACAGGTGTGCACAATTCAGATACTATTCCAGATAAAATTGATTCGACTTTTTTGGGTATAAAAGATATTACAAGAAAAGAATACACAGATGAATTTGAAAATATAGTCGTAACCCTTTACGAGGTTGATAATTTAGGTCATCAATTACTCATAAAACCTGGAAACCAAATAAATGAAGGAGGAGAAACAGGAATTTTTGGCGTAGACAAAGGATATCATTCTACCTATCAAACGGCAAAGGAATTCGGAATTCTAAAACAGGAATAGCGATTAATTAGTGGGTTTAATGCCAAACTATTTTTTGACGTATTGAGTTAAAATCACAATTGTTTGCCCTTCCACTTTCCCTTCAATATGATCAGTGTTATCGTGCACCAATTTAATATTTCGAACTGCAGTTCCTCTTTTGGCAGTTAAAGATCCACCTCCTCCAACTTTCAAATCTTTTATTAAAACAACAGAATCTCCATGTTCTAGTCTAATTCCATTACAATCTTTATGAAAATCTTCCGCTTCTTTATCTTCTCCTTCGCCGGTAGCTTTAGCCCAAGTCAAAGTTTCTTCATCCAAATAAAGCATATCTAATAGATCCTGCGGCCAACCATGTGATTTCAAACGTTGCAACATTCTCCAAGCCATTACCTGAACGGCAGGGACTTCACTCCACATACTATCATTTAAACAACGCCAATGATTTGCATTAATTGTATCCGGATTCTCGATTTGCCCTTTACAAGTAGAACAAGCTAAAATATAATCATCCACACGACCATTATTTTGTAATGGTGCAACCTCATAACTTGTTAATTCATTTTCTGAACCACAAAGTTCACATTTTGAACCACTTCTTGAAAGCAAATCCTTTTCGATATTCATCTTCTTATTTTTTGATTAAAATAAAATATTAAAAATCATTTTATTTATTGGACAAAGGTAGAAAAATAAGTCTATTTCATTACAAAAATAAATTCCTAACTGCATATAAAGGATAGATTTTCACTTTCTCTATTTCCGAAAAATTTTCCATTGATAAACGAATACCAAAATCCTTTTTTTTCTCTTGTAAAAACAAATACATACTCTGCATAGAACCTTTTGTGCCAGCTTTTACTTCCAATGGTATTATTTTCTCTTGTTGTTGAATGACATAATCAACTTCAGCTTGACTATTTTTCTTGTCTCGTTGCCAATAATACAAATCATGTTTCTCATAGCATGAAGTGTTTTTTAATAATTCTAATCCTACAAACAATTCTGAAATATTTCCCTTATTGATTATATTCACATCATTTTCTAATAGTAATATTGCAATGTCTAATCCCAAAATTCGTTGATAAATCCCCGTATCAAAAAGTAATATTTTTCTCTTTTTAGTATTTATTTCTGCACCCAAAGGAATTCCGTTACATGCAGAATGCGTCACACTGTATAGTAAACCTGCCATTTCTAATAGTAACAAAGCCTCTTTAATCTGAATATTTGTAAGAGTAGCATTTGGATATGAATAACTAAACTTGCAACCAGCTTGCTGCACAACTGTATTAAAAACCTCCTTAATTCTTAATGCTGGAACTCGATTTTTGTATTTAGAAAAATCTACTTGTATCGACAAAACCAAATCATCCAAAACTCTCTGAACTTCTAGCAGATTTCCTGTAGAAACATATGTTCTAACGGCTTCTGGCATTCCTCCAATTATTAAAAACTTCTTTAGATACTTTTTTAATTTTTCATGAAAAATATCAGCAAGCGGCTTTTTTGTAGTAGCAATATTCAATGCATTTAACAAACCTTTTTCCTTATTGGCAAGTAAAAATTCTTCAAATGAGAATGGATACATAAACATAGATCTAATTCTTCCAACTGCAAATGAAGGAATTTCTGATAACGCAAATTCTACTAAAGAGCCTGCTGCAATAACATGTAAATCTGGAGAATTCTCATAAAAATAGCGCAAAGCAGAAATTGCAGGTATACATGCTTGAATTTCGTCAATGAAAATCAACGTTTCTCCCGGAATAATTGGCGTTTGTGTAATAACCGATAATTGCTCGATAATTTCTGCAACAGTCATCTCATTTTCAAACAAAGAACGTAGATGAGCACTTTCATCTAAATTTATTTCTATGAAGTACTTGAATTTAGTACCAATATTCCTCACAGCAGAAGATTTTCCAACCTGCCTAGCACCCCTTAAAATCAAAGGCTTCCTCCCATTTGATTCTTTCCAAATAAAGAGTTCTTTGTCTATTTCTCTCTCTAAATACATACCAACTAATCAAAATTAAAATCAAATATACATATTAAATGATAAAAATCCAAATCAATAATTAGTATTAAATGATAAAAATCCAAATCAATAATTGGTATTAAATGATAAAAATCCAAATCAATAGGGAGGATATATAATAAAAAACTCGCTCCAAAAAGAAGCGAGCTATGCGTTTAGTGAAATCTAAATCTTATTTTGTATCTATCTCTTAGCGTTAATATCGAGCCAATTCAACCAAAGCAGTTTCAAACCTCCCTTTCGGTAAAAACTGAATTTCTAAATCTGCATCAAATGGAACTGGCGTATCGATTGAAGCGATACGTTTTACTGGAGCGTCCAAATCATTGAAACAATTTTCATTAATCAATGCTACTAACTCACCCCCAATTCCACCTGTCATACAATCTTCGTGCAGAACTATTACCTTCCCGGTTTTTCTAACTGCTTTATAAATTGCTTCTGTATCTAAAGGTAAAAGAGTACGTAAATCGATAAGTTCTGCATTAATTTCCGGATGTTCATCTAAGATCTCTTTTGCCCAGTGAACGCCCATTCCATAAGTGATAATTGTAATGTCATCTCCTTCTCTTACGGTTCTGGCTTTTCCTATTTCGACCGTGAAATAATCATCTGACAGATCTTCTTTTAAACTTCTGTATAGATTTTTGTGTTCAAAAAACAAGACAGGATTCGGGTCTTCAATTGCTGCATTTAATAATCCTTTGGCATCTTCAACAGAAGAAGGATATACAATTTTCAATCCTGGAGTATGGAAAAACCACGCTTCATTACTTTGAGAATGGAAAGGACCAGCAGCTGAACCAGCTCCAGTAGGCATTCGAACAACAACGTCCGCTTTTTCACCCCATCTCCAATGTAATTTAGCCAAATTATTAACGATTTGATTAAATCCACAGGTAACGAAATCCGCAAATTGCATCTCAACAATTGCTTTCATTCCCGCTATTGACAAACCTAAACCAGCACCAACAATTGCTGATTCACAAATTGGTGTATTTCTCACCCTACCTTTTCCAAAAAGATCTACAAAACCTTCAGTAACTTTAAAAGCACCTCCATATTCTGCAATATCTTGTCCCATGATGACTAATTCTGGATATTTCTCCATCGATTGACGAAGTCCATCTTGTATTCCATCAATAAATCTTTTTTCTGTTTTATTTGAAGTTTCTGGAGAAATCACTACCTGATTAAAAGGTGCATATACATCATTCAGCTCATTTTCCATATTTACTGGAACAGCTTCTTCCTGAAATGCAATTTCGAATTCATCTACAATTTCAGCCTTTATGGAATCGCTAATTGTCGTAATTAATGCATCAGTTAATAACCCTTGCTCTTTTAAGAATAATTCATAATTAGCAATTGGATCTTGTTTCATCCATTCATCTTGTAAACCTTCTGGATAATATTTTGTACCTGAAGCCTCTTCATGACCTCTCATTCTGAACGTCATTAGTTCAAGTAAAACTGGTCTTGGATTTTCTCTAATTTCAGCAGTAATTTTGCGAACCGTATTGATGACCGCTAAAATATTATTTCCATTTACTTGAACAGCTTCAACCCCATATCCAATTCCTTTATCGATAAATTGCTTACATCTAAATTGCTCGACACTAGGAGTAGAAAGCCCCCAACAATTATTTTCAACTGCAAAAATAACCGGTAAATCCCATACAGAAGCAACATTTAAAGATTCATGAAAATCTCCTTCACTCGCTCCACCGTCACCAGTAAAAACCAATGTTGCTTTTTTTTCATTCTTCAAAACAGAAGCCAAAGCAATACCATCAGCAATCCCTAATTGCGGTCCTAAGTGAGAAATCATTCCTACTAAGTTATACTCTTGCGTTCCAAAATGAAAAGAGCGATCTCTACCTTTCGTAAAACCAGATAGTTTCCCTTGAAATTGGGCAAATAATTTTCGTAAAGGAATATCTCGTGATGTAAAAACACCTAAATTTCTGTGCATTGGAAGGATATATTCATCACGATTCATCGCATACGCAGAACCCACAGAAACTCCTTCTTGCCCCCAGCCTGAAAACCATTTGGTAATTTTTCCTTGACGCAACAAAATCAACATTCTTTCTTCGATTAATCGAGGACGAACTAATTTTGTGTAAATACTTAGTAATTCATCATCACCAAAACCTGTTCGATCGTAGTCTATATATCTTTTTTCTAATGTCTCCATAATCAATACACTGAATTAACAATTGAAATCAAATCTCAATAAGTCGAATGTCTATTTTCTAAAAATCTACTATCTAAAAAACATACACTTCTTAATACAAAAAGGTCGGTTCCCAAAGAAACCGACCTGCTTGAAATTAGTATTTATATTAAACTAAACCTTGATCAATCATTGCATCCGCAACTTTCACAAATCCAGCTATATTTGCACCTTTCACATAATCAACATTTCCATCAGAATCTTTACCATATTTCACACAAGCGTCATGAATAGAAACCATAATGTTGTGTAATTTAGTATCCACTTCTTCTGCTGTCCAATTGTAACGTAAAGAATTTTGTGACATCTCCAAACCTGAAGTTGCAACACCACCAGCATTCGATGCTTTTCCTGGAGAGAATAAGATTTTAGCATTTTGAAAAACAGTAATTGCTTCTGGAGTAGAAGGCATATTTGCACCTTCAGCAACACACATTGTACCATTTGCAACTAATACTTTTGCTTCGTCTTCGTTCAATTCGTTTTGAGTAGCACAAGGTAAAGCAACATCACATTTAACTTCCCAAGGGCGTTTACCTGCCACAAATTTAGCAGTTGGATATTTAGCAGCATATTCTGAAATACGACCACGTTTTACGTTTTTCAACTCCATTACGAAAGCCAATTTAGCAGCATCGATACCATCAGCATCATAGATATACCCTTCAGAATCTGAGAAAGTTACCACTTTACCACCTAACTCTGTCGCTTTTTCACAAGCATATTGAGCTACATTTCCAGAACCTGAAACTGCCACAGTTTTCCCTTTGAAAGAGTCTCCTTTCGTAGCCAACATTTCTTTCGCAAAATATACAGTACCATATCCAGTAGCTTCTGGACGAATCAAAGATCCACCCCAGTTTATTCCTTTACCTGTTAGTACACCAACGAATTCATTACGAATACGTTTATATTGACCAAACATGTAACCGATTTCACGACCACCAACACCGATATCACCAGCAGGAACATCTGTATTTGCACCAATATGTTTACATAATTCTGTCATAAAAGATTGACAAAATTTCATCACTTCATTATCTGATTTTCCTTTTGGATCGAAGTCAGAACCACCTTTTCCACCACCCATTGGCAATGTAGTAAGAGAGTTTTTGAAAACTTGCTCGAAACCTAAGAATTTCAAGATTGATAAATTCACAGAAGGGTGAAAACGCAAACCACCTTTATAAGGTCCGATAGCTGAATTAAACTCAACTCTGAAACCACGGTTTACTTGGATTTCTCCTTTATCATCTAACCACGGAACGCGGAAAATAATAGTTCTTTCTGGCTCAACCATTCTATCCAAAATCTTAGCAGCTTTGTACTTAGGAGTTTCTTCAATAATTGGAATTACCGCTTCAGCAACTTCGTGAACTGCTTGAAGGAATTCTTTTTCATGACCATTTGTAGCTTTCACTTTTTCCATGAAAGCATCAATTTGAACTTGGTATTTACTAGACATATTTAAATGTATTTAAAATCAACGGGGCAAATGTACCTTTTTTTTATATGCTTTGTCACTTTTATCCTTGGAACATATGTAAAATTATCAACAAATTTATGTTCCTTCTTTTAAGAATTTAAAACCAATCCCTATAAGTAAGGGAGACAGCTAAAAATGCACGCTCTAATAAGAGAAATATAGACTATTTTCAAAAAAGAAGATAATAAACCAAAACTTTTGAACTGACCATAAATAATAAATTTTTGGCTAACATTTTGTTATTAACCTCAATTAGATTAATATTTTCAGAAAGTAATTTACAATTTAAAGATCTACTGCAAACAAGCTTTTCGCCTTAATTCAAATAGTA
This sequence comes from Flavobacteriales bacterium, assembly GCA_947449575.1. GTDB lineage: Bacteria > Bacteroidota > Bacteroidia > Flavobacteriales_D > Crocinitomicaceae > CAIUKX01. Next base: position 30,486 of record CANFRV010000020.1, on the reverse strand, counting down.
ATTGAAATACTTACATTCTCGAATTATTTCTTGATAGGTAGCAGTCCCGTAATAATTGGAAGCTAACTTTTGAAGATTACGCATACTACCTGACAACTTCATTTCATTGAAGTAATCTGTAAAACCTCCTTCATAATCGTCTCCTTCAGGAAAAGGACCATTGTTCAAGGCGTACCGATTCTGCTCACATCTTGCCAACATAAAATAAGCTTGTGCCTGTCTTTCCTGAGAGAGTCCGCCGAGTGAAAGTGCGGTATTCAAGTAATTTTCTACCACGCTCATGTCTACATTTCCATCGGGACTGCTATACGGTCGATAATACGCTAACAATTTCCATTGTAAACCATAATAACTACTATTATAATACCCTAGAGCCAGCTGAAATGCATTCTCCGCTGTCATTGGCTGTCCCATCAATTGCTTCATTTTTAGTGCAAATGTCAATCGATTGATTTTTGGAAATTGATCCTGAATTTCATCGTGATGGGCAAAATTAGGTGTTTTGGAGCTATAAGTGAAAGGACTACCATATACATAATATCGATTGGTTAAATCGCCCGGAAGTGATGAGTAAATATCGATTACCTGATCTATGTTAGCTGGATTTCGCATTAAAATAGTTGCTTTCAATTCATTTAATTTTTGCTCACAAATAGTAAAATGCAAAGTCGGTAATTTCGGAGATTCTTCCTCTTCCTCATTAGAATAAGATGGGGGTTGAAAATAATAAGATGCTGCAAAAAGCGATAATTTAGTCTCTGGTGTTCGTTTCAAATCCACAATAAGTCGATCTATGTCAGCCACTTTTATTTTGAAATTCGATGAGTTATTTCCCTCATCTTCCGAGAAAGTAGTAGATTTTATACATAAATCATTAGAGAAAAATTCACCAGAGAAAATTAAATTAATAAAAGAATTCGAGTAGAGGTATCGAGCTGCTATTTTTTTGAAAATGAATTCATTAATGGTATTATATTCTTCCATCAAAAAACTCTCATTTCCATACGAAGACTTTGATAATGCATCACCGTTTATGAAAGGGTAATTGGGATTGTTTTCATTGATTGCATACAATTTCTCTCCGATGACATTTTCATCCTCCACAGTTAGAGATGTTCTTGCATCCAAATAATTAACACAATAAATAATATCATATTGCTTCTGTATTTCTGGACTCGAAGGATGTATTTCGCTCAACACATTTGAACAACTATCATATTGTGCATCTAAATAATATAAGTATGCAAGAGATAAATGCCAGAATTGGTCATTGTCATCCTTTGCCAGCATTCCTTGATTCAATTGAATCAATTCCTTAATATAAGCAGGAACTTGATCCTTTAATAATCGAAGTTCTCTAATACGATCACCTAAATATTGTTCGTCTTCTTCAGAATTAAGTTTCGTCAACTCTATTTTCTCCAACTTATTGATCTCATGAGACATCACGACACGTGCATATTCGTGATTTCCGAGATGCTGACTGATTTCTTTTAAATCGGACAAAGCTAACATTTTCGTCTGCATCGCATGAATGTAATAGAGTGCCATTTTTTCCTCATCGTTTGCACATAGAAGCAAGGTTTGACTAAAATCTGCAGGAGACTTTAATTTCATACTTAAATAAGCAGTGCTGCGCTTCGCTGGGCAATTAACGTATACCTTGGTAAAATAGTAATTTGCTTCAGCGGTTTTCTTTAATTCTGATAAGACTCCCGCAAAATGTTCCATTGCCCAAAAACTCATCATACTTTGTTTGCCGTCAAAATACTTTTTAAAATTTGATATAAACGCACTATATTGTTTGCTATATCGATAGAGTTTCAACAATTGAAAGGCATATCTTTCTTTTAAAAAAACATCTTGATTTGTGTTTATTTGCGAAGTTGCTTGATTGATTAAAGGAGTAAAATCCGTTAGTACAATTTTTTTAGGTTTATCCTCCCAAGGATCTTGGGCATAGTTTGCTAATAGTTTTTCAACCTTTAACGCAAATCCAATACAGTCAACAAATTGTATTTCCTTCTGAGCAGATGTTAAGGCTTTCAATCGTTTGGTTCGCAATACCATTAGTTCCTTATCACGCGCAGCAAATTTTGTTTCCTCACGATAGATAAACTTTACTAGGTCCTCTTTACGAAAGGCACCTTCTAGAAAAACTGACCAATTTTCAGCATTTTGACTCTTCAAATTTTCATTATCATAGAGATCAACATTATAATACCATGCGTTGAAACTGGAATTTTTCTTAGTATGGTTAAAAACATAGTCACGATCAAAAAGCATATCATATTCCATGTATGGACTCCAGGCGCATGATATGGATTGAAATGTAATTAGGAAACTAAGGAATAAGGCTATTGATCTCTGATAAAGTTGCTTCATGGTATGTATTTAAATTATCTTGACTGATATGGTAAAAAATAAGTTGATCAAAGGTAAGATTTGTTTTCTTAAAATGTTTAGCTATTTGGAATAAATCCTCTTGGGGAGAAGTTTCGAAACGGATGAGATCTCCTTTGCACAGATTGGTTTGATTGACAACAACATTTTCTTTGACCTTAAACGTGTTTTCACCCACTTTACTGATAGATCGATTTTTGAGATCATCACTATTTAGATCGTTCGAAATGATATTTAATTTACCTAGGCGAAAAATCAATCCCCACTGATAAATTGGTAAGGCCAAATCCAATGCAATTGGATAATTAGTATTTTCTTGAATATATTGCTTAAAGACCTTTTGTGAAACAATGGAATTTGGCGTTGTAAATTCATCTATTTCATCCATATTATAGCACATCAAAAGTCCTTTTTTTACAGGAGGAATTCCTGAACTTTTCTGATACTTAATTTGATGCAATCTAATGGTGCAAACAAGGTTGATATTCGCTTGTTGCTTTTGCAACTCCTTGAGAAACGAAAAATACGAATCGCGCGTTCCTTGGGTCCAATCGCAGTCGATTTGAACTTCATGCACTTTTAATTTTTGATGATGAGCTATGTCAATTATAAGTTTTGAAATTTTCTTCGCTAAATTTTCAACTTGTTTATTATCTAGAAATACTTCATTTTGGATGAAAACACATGGAACCACTTCTAGATTTGTTGACTGTTTGAAATCAATCTTAGACATTGGTTTCGCTTGCTTATTTTCATCAAGAATTACATCGAAGAACTTAACAAACAATCGCTTCACATTCGCTTCTTTCAGCATCGTACTCTGCTCCTTTGTTAATTCAAATGTCTGTTTCCAGTAATAAAATGAAATAGGAGGATGTTCCTTACCTCTGCATGAAATAAGTAACAAAGTAAATAAAAATAGAATAAGACTTTGATTCAGGAATTTAGTTCTCATATCTTTTATTAATACTATAATGCTTTCTAATTAAAAAAAATTTACGCAAAGTTAAAATATAATTTATGACCGGACAACGTTAGAATACAAAATCACATTTACTTGCTCAGAATTTACTTTTATACGAGTTTTAATTAAAGCTTGTGATAGTATATCGTTCTAGCACATGATTTTAAATTGGACTTCACTTATTTTAAGTTTTTGAATGAACGTTTGGGACGCTTTTTAAATGCAAGTAAACTTTTTGATTTACCTTTGTGCAAATAAACGCAACTTTTTTTATAAAAAATTCGTTTACAAGATATTATAACTATTATTTTACATGAAATTAGTATTACAATTTCTTTTTTCACTATTCCTTTCCACAACTTTATTTTCGCAGTTACCTGCGATTGATGTCTGCCTTGGCATTGATGCTTCTGCTTGTCCTGGTCAACAAGTTAACATTTCTCAATGTTCGGGAGGATCTGGAGGAACTGGTTCAGGAATCTATTTAAATAGTCCTACTTTATTAACTTTCACCGATGACCAATATAGTCCGGCTGTCAATATTGGTTTTAATTTTAATTTTTATGGCAACAACTATAATCAACTTGTTATCGGGAGTAATGGTATAGTTACATTTGATATCACGCAAGCAAATGGTTATTGCCCTTGGAGCTGCACAACCCTGCCCAATTCAACAACTATTGGCGCTCAGAATTCCATTGCTCTTTCTTGGCAAGATTTATATTTCCCTTTTGCAGGAGGTCTTGCCTATCAGATGATTGGCACAGCGCCCAATAGACAATTTGTTATTAGTTATGAAAATGTAAGTTATTTCAGTTCTGTGTGTCAAACGCCAGCAGATTGTTTTACGGCTTCGATTGTCTTGTATGAAGGATCTAATTTTATTGATATGTTTATAAGTAATAAATCATTTTGCATCGCGTGGAATAATGGTTTAGCTGTACAAGGGATTCAAAATTCTACTGGAACGATTGCAAGCGTTGTTACTGGAAGAAATAATACAGCATGGGCAGCACAATTGGATGGGCAAAGATTTACACAAAATTCATCTACCAATTATTCAATTTCAGTGGTTCCTTTTCAAACGATTACCTCTGCTTTTTCAACTACTACGCAATGGGAAAATACGTTGGGACAAACGTTCCCTTATATCAGTGGAGCACCATTGAATGTGTCTAATCCACCTCCAGGAACAACGGGTTATTTTCTCACTGCAACAACTTGCGGTGCTGCTATTGCGAGTATTTCAGATACCACTTTTATAACGACTTTAAGCGCAGCAGTGACTACAACCATGACGCCAGATGTTTGTAATTTAGGCGCGGGGTCAGTAACAGCAATACCTTCAGCAGGTACGCCACCTTATACGTATAGTTGGTCAAATGGGCAAACATCCTCAACGATAACTGGTTTATTAGCTGGAACATATACAGTTACAATGACAACCGCTGATCTTTGTCCAGCTACTTCATCTGCAATTATTACGGTATCAACTATTTTACTTACCGGGCTAACCACAGAAGTTTCTTGCCCTAGCGGTGCTAATGGAACTGCCAAAGCGATTATGACACCATCAACATCTGGTCTCACCTATCTGTGGAATGATCCTTTTGCACAAACAACTGAAACAGCAACAGGATTAAGCGCTGGTACATATACCTGCACAGTTACGGCGCCGAGCGGGTGCACTGGGGATATTTCTTTAACTGTCACCGAAATTCCTGCAATGATTGTAACTATTGCAAATCAAGAAGATGTTCTTTGCAATTCAGGGAATGATGGAATAATGGAATTACTTGTAAATCAAGGGACAGCGCCATATACTTATTTTTGGCAGCAATCGCTTTCCACAACGAATTCTGCGACAGACTTACTAGCAGGATTAAATACAGTAATTGTAACTGATATGAATGGTTGTACAGCAACGATATCTGGTACTATAAATGAACCACCACCACTCTCTATCAGCACATTAACCCCAGATATTGTGATCTGTCCTGAAAATAATATTACGTTAAATGCTACTGGTACTGGAGGATCTACCGCTTATACATTCACATGGACTGAAAATGGTACTATAATAGGTACGGGCTCTTCTTTAACAGTTGATCCAATCAACTCGGGCACCAATTATTGCGTAACGATTACAGAAGTTTGCGGTTCTCCAAATGCGCAAGATTGCATGACGATTACTTTTTTTCCAACCATTACAGCCTCATTAATTCCTGATCAAGTTGAAAAATGTGCGCCTGCAAAATTTGAATTCATAAATACATCAAGTCCTGCATCAGATATCATCTCAACAGATTTTGATTTTGGTGATAACACTTCGACTTTAGAAAACTTTACCGATTCTACATCTCACTATTACAGTACGGCAAATCCATATACTATCACTACCACTATCACATCCATTCATAATTGTATTTATACTTCTTCTTTCGTGGGATTAATAACTGCAAAACCTAAACCCACAGCAGATTTCACTATCAATTCAAATCCAACTACTATTTTTGAAACAACGGTACAAATGCAAGAAACCTCATCCAATGATGTTGTAAGCTGGCAATGGTATTCTCCGGAATCAAGCGTTACAACAAGTAGTAGTCAAAATCCTACCTTTATTTTCCCTGATGGTATTATTGACGATTACCCAATCACCTTATCGGTCAACACTGCATTAGGATGCACTGATTCGATTACACATGAATTACATGTAATTTCAGATGTAATACTATATGCACCAACCGCTTTTACGCCAGATGGAAATGAGTTTAATCAAAATTGGAAGATATTCGTGCAAGGGATCGATGAATCACAATTCAAATTATACATCTTTAATCGCTGGGGAGAAATAATCTGGGAAACGAATGACGTGCATGCTGAATGGGATGGATCCTATCAGGGACGACTAGTAAGCGATGGAGTTTACAGTTGGACCGCAAGTGTCAAAGATTTATATTCAGACAAAAAAAGGCCATTTATTGGTAGTATCAATTTAATAAGATAAGACCAAGAATTATAATTTCATTCGCAGTTGAATTGTGATATCAGATTTTACATTTCCTTTAATTTCCTCAAGTCCAGTGCCAATTGATTTTCGATTATTGTAGATATTAGTTCCATATTTTATCCATACATCAAAATTCTTTAGGAAAGAATAGCGAATCATGCAGTATGCGCGAGAGCCCTGATAGTAGTATGCAGGAATTGAATATACATACAACGCATTTGATTCAAATGAATAAATCCTAGAATCATAACTATCCGTTTGAAAAAGTACATATCTTAAAGAAACATCAAAAGGAGAAGATTTTGGCCTGAATTGAATATCTTGCAGTATAACAATTCCATTTTCAGGAAGATTACTTTTTCGATGAACGGTAACATATTCGATTCTACTTTTGAGTGTAAATGCTTCTGAAATTGCGTATGATAAATTAAATCTATAATTTCTTTGCACTACCTCTTCTATTTCTACAATGGTCCCATCTGAATTTCGACTATTTTTTTCTCTCAATTGTTCTCTAAAACGACCATAAATCTCAATTGTTTTACTTGGTTTATAGGTTAATTGAGATAAAAATTCATGGCCTTTTGAGGGTTGATTAACTAGGTATTTCAACCATGGAAATGCAAAGAAATCCATGTAGGAATTGAATGAAAGTGAGTTTGAAATCCTTACTTTCCAACCAACATAGATTCCATTTTCATTTTGGGTATTACTGCCTTCTGAAAATCCATTATTGTAAAATGTTTGATATCCGCGATTATAATTTCTATAAAGCGCACTCACTGAAACTCTTGGGTCTACAGCTATTAACACACCATGCAATTGCGAAAATGAATTAGATGATCTAGCAATTTCACCAAAAAAATTCACATTTTTCAAAATCCAATTATAATCGGCACTTACACTTATTAAGTCCTTTCCTCTGAAATCAAATTGATTATAGGGAAAAAATTCTTTTGTATACATTCGATCATATCCTTGATAAATAGTGGCAATTCCCAGCTGAAAATCTCTTGTTCGATATCGTAAATTTGCTCCAATCATTTTTTCAAGTATCCCATTTTTCCTTGCTATTTCAGATGACGTGCGATGGAGTCCAGTCACTTGAAGAGAAGAAATATAATCTATTTCATTCGCCAAAGTATCAGAAGAAATGGTAGCATCAATCTTTTTACAAGATGCAAAGCTGGTCAGAGAAAACCTTTTATACCCTAAATCGATTGCTGCTCCTCGCATGAATCGAGATTCGTCAACAGAAGTATACGGTCGAATTGGATTGGCTGACTTTTTAATATTTGTGACATCAGATGACTTCCCAAACGCATAACCTGACCAAACATTAAGACCTTGACCAATCTGAATTTGATAATCTCCCAGTGCAATAGCTTTGAGATATTTACCTCCTTTATAAAAAGCATGAAGTGAATAAAAATCAAATCCAGTCGATTCGCTACCTTTAAAAAATTGTTCTCCCGGATCTTTATCGGCGGTAACTCCAATGCTAAAATTAGTTCTATACGAATAGCGCATTCTTGCATAATAATGATCCTTATTTCCCCAATAATAGGAACTATTTTGTTTTTTAATCGAATCAGGAACAGCAGAATATCCATGTTTGTTTTGAATAGTTGTTTGAAATCGCGTAAAAGTTTCAAAATCACCATATTTCAAGGCTTCTTTTAATCCGACATGCACTTGGTCTAATTTATCATCCACTTTCACGAAAGGTAAAAGTAACTGTATGGTCCCCAAATCCCAGAATTTTAAGCTTTGAAGTTCATAAATAACTATTAATTTTCCATTCATTTGAATATGAAGCAGTAAATTTTTAATTTGAAATTCGTTCAAGAGGCCTAAATTTTCAAGATCCTCATACGAAGCAAAATTTAAATTCAAAGGATGCTCAAAGTAATAATTTAACTGATCTAAAATGGTCGTCAGATCGATTTCTTCCTGCCCAGCTTGCTCCCCAATAAATTCAATCCTCTGCTGAATTATATCGGTTTTTTCTTGGGGAAAAAATTGAAAAGGTAGAAAAACAAAAAAAGAAATACATACTCTAAACTTGGTCATTTTTTCAATTTATAAGCCAATGAAAAATGGGGTGACCAACCTACTACTTGCTGATAGGAAGAGCCAATATCAAATTGAAAAACCTTGAAAACATATCCGAAGCCAAAGGTAAACTCAATGGGTTGCGTTGCAATTCCTCCTCGTAAATAGAAATTTTTACCTGGAATGTATTCAATAGCACCTTTTAATCGTGGAAAATAATTTACATTTTTTTCTATCTCAATAGCAAATAATGCTTTTTTTGAGAATTGGTAAACCGCTCCCAATCTCATAACAGTTGGACTTCTTTCATTTTCAAAGAGAGATAGTTTAGCTCGTGCAAGATTAAAAACACTCACTCCTATTTTCCACTCATTCGTTAACTTAAAATACACTCCCGCTTCTGCAGTGACCGAATTTTTCGTGCCGTAATTAGACGAAAGATGCAAACGTTGATAATTCATTTGAACGCCGACAAATAAATTATCCGATAATTTCAAACTATACCCTCCGCCAATTCGACTAGCCCGATATATATCTAGCCCATATAGTTGAGCCCCAAAAGAAATAACCCCAATCTTTATCGGCTGAACATACACCAAGCCTTGATTTTGAAGTTCTTTCAGAAAAAAGCGATTTCCATAGCTACATCCAATTTCAGAGGTAACAACAGCAGCGAGTGCACCTGGATTATGATGGTAAGCCCAACAATCTGACAAAGCAACGGAAGCATTTGCCAATGCGTTTGACCGTGATCCTACAGATAAAAAACTTTGGCTAGAAAGATTTGAAGTAGTTGAAAAAACTAAGCATAAAAGAAAAAATCGAATCATTAATCAAAAATACATAAATTAGTTGAACTAATTCTTTCTAATCTGTAATTATTTGAAAAAAAGTATTTATTTTCTCATTTCAACGCTTGCTCCACATCCATCCATATATCTTCCAAAGATTCTAAACCTATTGATAATCTAATTAAACCATCAGAAATACCTACTTCTTCCCTTTGCGCGGAGGATAATTTTGAATGGGTTGTTGATGCGGGGTGAGTCGCGATACTTCTTGTATCTCCTAGATTTGCTGTCAATGAAAATAGTTGTAATTTATCTAAAAAATTTCGCCCAGCTTGCAGTCCACCTTCAATTTCAAAAGTCACTATTCCCCCACCCCATTTCATTTGTTTTTTGGCAATTTCATATTGAGGATGACTTTTCAAATGAGGATACTTCACCCATTTAACGTGGTTATTTTCTTCTAACTTTTTTGCAATACTTAATGCGTTTGAAGAATGTCTTTCCATTCTTAAAGGAAGCAGCTCAATCGATTTGGAAAGAACCCATGCATTAAAAGGACTTAAACAAGGTCCTGTTTGCTTTGCAAAAGCTTCTACTTTATTGATAATTTCTTTGGTAGATAAAATAATTCCGCCTAATGTTCTTCCTTGCCCATCAATATATTTAGTAGCTGAATGAATAACGATGTCTGCTCCAAACAAAATAGGTTGCTGTATTATAGGTGTTGCAAAACAATTATCAACGATTAGAAGCACATTTTTATTTTTACAAATAGTTGCCAATTTTTCAATGTCGATAATATCTAAACCAGGATTTGAAGGTGTTTCGATGTAAACAAGTTTCGTATTTTCTTGAATTACTTGCGCATACTCGTCGTATTGATCAAAATCAACGTACGTAGAAGTAATATTCCACCTTGGTAAAAACTCCGTTAACAATCTATGAGTTGATCCAAAAACAGAACGACAAGAAACAATGTGATCACCTGCGCTCAACAAGGATGCAAAAACAGTATAAACAGCAGCCATTCCTGATGCTGTCGCCCATCCATCTTCTGATTTTTCAAGAGCACACATTTTATCTATTAATTCCTGAACATTTGGATTGGAGTAACGTGAATAAATATTCCCATCCTTTTCTTCCGCAAATAATGCACGCATTTCTTCCGCATCATCAAAAGCATAACTGCTAGTTAAATAAAGCGGGACAGAATGTTCTTTGTATTGAGAGCGCTCGGCTTGGATTCGAATTGCTTGAGTTTCTTGATTCATTTCTATTTTTTTTAACTATATTTCACTTCAAAGATGATCTTTACTTCTTCTTTTAAAGAGGCAGAGACGGAACAATATTTTTTCAATGTCAAGTCAATTGCTTTCTCTAATTTTTCTACTGGGACATCCCTATTCACTTCAAAAATTAATTTTATTTCCTCAAAATAAGAAGGAATCGCATCCACTCTTTTCGTTTCAATTTTTATCGTGAAATGAGTGGGGATAATACGCTGTTTTTTTAAAATTAAGAGCACATCAATAGAAGCGCATCCTGCTAAAGAGCCTGCCATTAATTCCATTGGACGAAACCCCTTTCCTTTGCCTCCAATCGCTGGGCTTGCATCAATTCCACAAACAACGCCTTCTTCATTTCTTAATTCAAAAACAAAAGGCTCTTCTACTCTAATTAATTCTAGGCTCATACTATTATATTAAACTTCTAGTTTAAAATTCACTGACAACAAATTTACTCTTATTTATCACCTTCTCTACTTCATATTCGTCCGCAAATGCATCTGGTAAAACTGCAAAAAATAAATTTGATTCATTATTAAAATCAATTTTCTTCAAATCACTAAATTTCACCCAGCCTGTTTGAAAACTATAATTAGAACTTTGAAACACCTCGTCTATTTTGTAAAAGGGGATCTCATTAATTTTATCTAATGAATTAGAAGCTAAATAGATTCTTAAGAAAAAATCATCTGTGTACGTTGGTGTCGCATCCTTCACTGCTTTTCTGTATTCATATTGATACTCAAATTGAATGGCGGAAATATCAGAAAGAACTGCACTTGCTGTAGGAAAACTTCCTGCTCCTTTCCCGAAAAATAATTGTTTATCTGAAAACAAAGCCTCCACAATCACTGCATTAAATTCATTATCAACCTGATACGCTGGATGAACACTATTAATAAAATGTGGAGCGACAAAACCAACTATTTTGTTCCCTACTTTTTCAGCACGCGCAAACAATTTAATTCGATATCCTTTTTCAGACGCGTATGAAACATCTTGCGGTTTAACTTGACGAATTCCATAATTGAACAAATTGCCCGGATTAACAGAAGTACCAAATGCATGTTTTATCAATAACGTCAATTTATATTTCGAATCAAAACCGTCAACATCCAACGTTGGATCCAACTCTGCAAAACCCAACTCTTGCGCTTTTGCTAAAGCATCATCATAGGAAACCCCATAATTCGCCTGTGTCAAAATATAATTGGTTGTTCCATTGACAATCCCTTGCACGGAAGAAAGAGAATCATTATTGTAATATTCCTCCAAATTTCTAATAATTGGAATCGAGCCTCCAACAGATGCTTCATATAAAAAAGAAACCTTATTTTCTTTCGCTAATTGAATCAATTCATCTAAATGCTCTGCGATTAACTTCTTGTTTGCTGATACAACATGCTTCCCTTTTGACAACGCTTCCCTCACAATTTCTAGGGCATCATCGCTATTATTAATTAATTCAACTACTAAATTAATTTCAGAATCATTTAATATTTCGGAAGCTTCAAATCCAAAAAAATCAGCACTCAAGGTCCTTTTTTTTGTTGGATCTTTTACAACGATTCGTTTTATTTTCGCATCTAATAAATTAGATTGATTTAATACTTCATATAAACCTGCTCCAACGCAGCCAAATCCGAATAATCCTATTGTTAATTGCTTTCTCATTTTCTACTTTTTATTTTTTTTTAAATGTTGTTGGTAAATGTTTTTTAAATTGATTGTATAAGAAATCACTAATGATATTTACTAATTGCGTATTTTCAACTAAAAAGCCGTCATGACCGAAATCAGATGAAATCATAGCGAATTTAGCGGAGGAAATAGACTCTTTTAAAAAATACTGTTCAGAAATTGGAAATAATGAATCAGAATCTATTCCAACTACTAAGGTTTTTGCCTCCACTAAACTCAATGCTTTTTGGATGGATTCTCTTCCACGTCCCACATTGTGAGAATCCATTGCTTTACTAAGTGTAATGTATGAATATGCATTAAATCTTTTTGCTAATTTATCTCCTTGATATCTTTGGTATGAGCTGGCTTTAAATCCATCCGTTAGCGCATCATCTTGCTCCGCTTGTGTTTTCTCATACCCTGAATAAGAGCGATAACTAAGCATAGCAATACTTCTTGCAATCGCCAAACCATTTTTAGCATCCCCAATTTCTCCTTTCCCATACGTTGGATCACCATATATTGCTAACCTTTGAGATTCATTAAAAGCAATTCCAAATGCTGAATGTCTGGCATTGGTAGCAATCAAAATTAAGTTTTCAATTATTTTTGGCTCCTCTATCGCCCATTCTAATGCTTGTTGTCCTCCTAAAGAAGCTCCTATTAGCGTATTAACACTTGCCACACCGATATGGTTTCTTAAAAGATCGTGTAAACGCGCCATATCTCGAGGCGTTATCAATGGGAAATTATTCAATAACGGATCACCATTCTCCCCGCTATGCTCTGGCCCTGTTGTACCATAACAAGAACCTAGAACATTTGCGCAAACGATGAAAAAATCTTTAGGATTGAAAAAAGCATTTTCTCCAAACAATCCTTGCCACCAATCAAACACGTCGCTATTTCCCGTTAATGCGTGACAAGCCCAAATGACTTTACTTTTACCGGGAATATATTCACCATACGTATGATACGTAACTTGTATATTTTTTAATTCCTTTTGACCTTCTGTAATAAAAGGCGTTGATAATTTGAAGACTTTTGATTCAAAAGAAATTGGATTACTATTCAAAACTGGAATATTTTGATCTTTGGTATTAAAACTTGTATGATTGAATGACATAATATCTACTATTAAAAACAAATGAATAACTAAAAATTTTAATTGGAATAAATCGTGTATGATAAATTCTTTTAGCGAAAATCACATACTAAAACAGCATGGAAAATGTCGAAAATCAAAATTTGTTAGTGAAATTGTTTTTTTCTTGAGATAAGAAAGTGAATTGAATGCGGTACTTTTTTTAATTGCTTCCATATTTTATTAATTTATATTCTCCCGTAAATTCGGAATCAGGAATTGGCACCGGTTTTCCAATCTGCCAAAAGACAGACTTTAAGTTGGTTGCCAGAGGATCTATGAGCCAGTCTCTAACCTCTTCTTTATAAAATTTAAATCCACCGCTGTGGAATTGATAATGCAAAGATTCAGTAATTATTTTAATATTTCCAAATTTATTTTGTTGTGAATGGATAATTTTAACAAAAATAATGAGATTATAGTGCGAAAAGTTTGAAAAACACCTAGAAATACACTACAGATAATCAAATATATTATATTGATAAATAGTATATTAATTCTTAAAAAATGAAGCTACTACATCCATGAGTATCCCCAAAATTAAAATCTAGGAAAAAGAATGATTCAAATAAATCACCTATGATAAAGAAGAAAATATTGAATATTAGTACTTATATTTCTTTTTTTATGTTATTTTTAGTGTCAAATTAATTAATCTAAAAATGAATAAAGGAATTGTAAAATTTTTCAATGAAGCAAAAGGATTTGGTTTCATTAAAGAAGAAGGTACTGATACAGAATATTTTGTACACGTGTCAGGTCTTATCAATAAAATTAAGGATAATGATGAGGTAACATTTGATCTTGAAGAAGGTAAAAAAGGGGTCAATGCCGTCAATGTTAAAATTGCATAGTATTTCATCATCATTCTAGTTTTAGTAAGTCCCGTTTCTTTTCGGGACTTTTTTTATGACTAGAGCAAGGTTGAAAATAATTATTTAGATATCTTTAGTAAATGAATGCCCATATTTCCAATGGAAATCTTATTTTTGATGCTTAATATTAAACGTTAGAATGAAAGCACTTTATTTAAAAGAAATACGAAGCTTCCTCAGTTCAATTATAGGATATATTTTTATCCTGATTTACTTGATTGCTTCGGGATTATTTCATTGGATTATTTCATACAATACTAATTTATTAGAAGGTACAGAAGCTGATTTAATACCCTTTTTTAATTTATCACCGGTTATATTTTTAATACTTATTCCAGCAATTACGATGAGATCAATTGCTGAAGAACGACGAACAGGCACCATAGAATTGTTGTTCACTCGTCCAATTTCGGACTTAAAAATTCTATTGGCAAAATATTTTGCTGGTGTTACCCTATTAATAATCGCGATTATTCCAACTTTTGTCTACTACATTTCAATGTACAATCTTGGAAATCCAGTAGGAATAATAGATACAGGAGCAACTCTTACTTCATACCTAGGATTAATTCTGTTAGGGTCTACATTTGTCGCGATTGGAATTTTTGCTTCATCCATCACAAACAGTCAGATTGTTGCCTTCATTTTGGGAATGTTTTTATGCTGGATTTTTTACGATGGCTTAAATTTGATTGGTTCTTTCAATCAAATGGGGAGCTTTGATTCAGTTATACAATATTGTGGAATGACCTATCATTTTGACTCAATAAAACGAGGAGTTGTAGATACTAGTGACTTGGTTTACTTCATATCGATCATTGTACTTTTCATATACTCCGCATTGACTGTTATCAAAACATTAAAAAAATAAATATGGCAGAGAAAAAAACAATCATGAAAGGTATGTACAATTGGACCTTTTTAGCAATTGTAATTGTTGCGATTATTCTTATAAATGTAATAAGTTCTTTTACAAATAAACGGTGGGATGCGACAAAAGACCAACGATACTCATTATCAAAAGGTACAATTGATTTCCTTTCGGATACCTCTACTTTTAAAGATAGATTAAATATTAAAATCTACTTAGAGGGAAATCTTCCTTCTGAATTAAAACATTTTAGAAATGCAATCGAGGATAAATTAAAAGAATTTAAAGAAATTGCGGGAAATAGAATTGAATACCAATTCATTAATCCTATGGTTGGTACAGAACAAGAACAACTAACATTGCATCAAACCCTTTATGGAAAAGGAAAAGGAATAATGCCTATGGATGTCGATTACACCAAAGATGGTTCGTTGAATCAACTATTGCTTTGGCCTGGTGCAGTAATCGAATACGGTGGATCAACTGCAAATACAATACAATTCCTTCCTGGAACGCCGCCTGGTAGACCGTATCATTTAGATGCAATTTCTGAAATGGTGCAAAATTCTATAAATAATTTAGAATATATTTTGATGAGCTCTATTCGCAGAGCAACGCAAAATAAAAAACCAAGAGTCGCTTTTTTACAAGGACATGGCGAATTAAAGTATTGCAATACTCAAAGAATGAGAGCCTTACTTTCGCCTTATTTTGGATTAACCGATATTACAATTAATGATTCCTTAGCTGCGCTGAATAATGTGGATGGATTAATAATCGCTCGACCAACAAGTGCTTTTTCAGATAAAGATTTATACATCATTGATCAATTTGTTATGAGAGGAGGTCGGTTAATGTGCTTCCTAGATGCCTTAAATATTGATGAAGATACGTTGGATAAAAAAGGAACAACACATACAATTCGATACAATACAGGGATAGATCGAATGTTATTTGATTATGGTTTAAAAATAAACGATAATTATATTTTAGATGTTAATTGTGCTCCAAAATCCGTTCCATTTGCGAAGCAATCAATAATTCCATGGTTTTTTCATGTACTAGCAACACCAACGAAACATCCAATTGCCCGAAATTTAGAAACGGTTTCCTTAAAATATGTTTCTGAAGTAGAATTTGTCGGTGCTTCAAAAACAAATGTAACCTCTAAAATTCTTACGTCTTCATCTAACTCCACAAGATCAGGTATGGCTCCTATGGTCAGTTTAGGTTTAGCGCTTAATTATGGGAAAAATCCTGAACTTGTTCCTGACCCTGAAAATGAATCAAATAAGATATGTGTAGCCGGATTAATTGAAGGGAAATTTGATTCACATTTTAAAAATAGAATTGTCGACGAATTTGCTAAAAACCCAGCGATTATATTCAATGAACGCAGTGCTAAAGAAGGTAAAGTACTCTTAGTTGGAAATGGTCGGTTTATAGAAAACAAATATGATTCAATGCCCAGCAAAGATGGTAAAAACATGCTGTATCGTCCTTCGCAAATAAATGATTTACGTTTTGACCCTAAATTGGCAGAACTTGGAATTCAACATTCATTTGGTAACCAAGAATTCATTCAAAACCTTGCTGATTACATGATGGGGGACAATTCAATTATTGATATCAGAAGCAGACAAATTGATGTTCATGGAATTAATAATGAAAAAATAAAAGAAGATGCTGGTTTTTATAAAATAATGAACCTTCTCATTCCATGTGGTATAATATTGGTTTTAGCTTTTTTAATGCACTTTTTAAGAAAGCGTAAATACTCCACTAATTCCTAGAATTTTAGTACAATAACAACAAGATAATTAAGAAAAATAACGATGAAAAAAATAGTAATTTTACTGGTTTCCTTCGTATTCATACTGTTTTTAGGTTGGTACACATATAACCTTGTTAAAAAAAGTGGTGTATCAAATTCTGAATTAATTGCATTTAATATTGATGATATTGAATCAATCGACAAAATTATTATTTCCGACTCACAAGGAAATAGAATGGATATCGTGAAGAAGGGGAAAATTTGGACACACATTAGCGGTGACTGCATTCAGCAAGAAAGTGTTGGCTTTATTTTAGATGCAATTAAAAATATTGAATTCAAAGGTTATTTACCTGAATCTTCTAGAAGTTTACATACGAAAATGTTGACTACTCAGCATACAAAAGTAGAAATATTTCAAAATGGAGAATGGACAAAAACCTGGTATATTGGTGTTCCTGCGCAGGATCATTATGGGCAAGTAATGCTTTTAGATTCCAAAGAATATGGGAAAAGTGATCTTCCTGTTTTGATGAAAATTAAAGGTTTAAATGGAATTATAGAACCTCGTTTTTTTGCGGATCAGAGAAAATGGGTGTGTACAAATATATTTGCTTTGTCAATTAATCAAATTGCAGATGTTGATGTGAAATATATACAAGAACCAACGAGAAGCTTTAGAGTTTCTAAAAATGGACAAAAATTCGATGTGTATCAGCAAAACATGAAACTTCCAAAGGTAGATACAGCTTTAATTTATACCTATTTAAATAATTTCAAAAAAATACATTTTGAAAGTGCAAACTTCGAATTAAATGAAAAACAAGTCGATAGCATAAAAAAAACGACTCCTTTTGCGGTTTTAACGTTAACTGAAACGAATAAAAAACAAACCAAACTTAGCATGTTTCGAATTAAATCTGAAATTGCGCAGGAAAATGAATTTGGTGTTTTAGTAAACACAGATATCGATAAGTTCTGGTGTATTCTGCCGAATGGAACTCTTGTAAAATGTCAGTATTTTGCTCTTAACCCTATTTTACTGGGACATATCTATTTCCCAATGAATTTGAACGAAGTCAAAAAAGCGACGGTTCCTCAATAATTAAAATACACCTGTTACTTTATTGAATTTATAGCATTAAATTCTTTCTAACACGTATACAATTAATTCATTCATTTCCTTTGCAAAACCTTTTGTGAATTCATTATTTGGTCGATTAGCAACGCCTAAACAGATAGTCGCACAGTGATGACCTAAACCTTTCCCAAGTGCAAACAGCGCAGAACTTTCCATTTCAAAATTAGTGACTTTATAGTCTAGAAAACGGAATGAAGTTAATTTCTCATTCATCAATTCAGTACTTAAACCTAAGCGTAAAGCTCTTCCTTGCGGTGCATAAAATCCGCTGCTAGTAACAGTAACGCCTTTGTAAACCTTTTCTGAAGTTAATTTTTGCACGAGATCATCAGATGCTTTTGAGACATATGGACGAATTTTTGAAGGAAGATCAAGATGCTTATCTAACTGTTTATTCAATTCATCTTCCTCCTCACTAAACTGTAAAGGGTAAAAATGTGCAACATTATCCAGGCCGTAAGCAAACGTTGAGAGAATATAAGAATGAAGAGGGATTTCTGGCTGAAGAATTCCGCATGTTCCAATTCTAACAATGTTCAATGATGACAAATCTAGCTTTGGTACTCTCGATTTAAAATCAATATTTACCAAGGCATCTAACTCATTAAGTACTATATCTATATTATCTGTTCCGATACCTGTTGAAATAACAGAAATTCTTTTTCCTCTATAGAGACCTGTCAACGTGCAAAACTCTCTATGTTGACTATAAAATTCAATGGAATCAAAAAAATCACCAATCAGTTTAACACGATCTTGATCACCAACAACAATTATTTTATCAGAAATATTTTCAGGAAAAATACCCAAGTGATACACTTGACCTTTCTCATTTAACACCAATTCAGAATCGGGAAAATACATAGTAATTATTTTAAATTAATTTATAAGTATACGCAGTTTAAAGCTTAATACTCCCAAAAACTTTTGCTAATAAATCGCTAATTCTCGCCAATGGATCTACCCTAATCTTATTTTCTTCCTTTTCAACCATCACAAAAAGTCCAGAAATTGCTTTTTTTGTCACGTAGTCAGTCAAATCCGGATTTATTTTTTGCCCGCCTGTAACACTCATCGCTGTATTATATTTCGTAATCACAGGATTCCAATAATCTGTTAACTTCACTGTTGCTATCGCTTGTTCCACTTTTGGTTTGAACGCTTCCACGAGTTGAGCTGTTGTTTGATCCTTTAAAAAGCGAGTTGCTGCCCCATTTCCTCCATTTAAAATAGCAAACCCATCTTGCACAGTCATGTTTTTTATTGCATTACTAAATATGTTTAAAGCTTCTTTTGTTGCTTCTTCAGCGGCCCTGTTAAGCGTTGTTTCAAATTTAGTTACTTGACCTTCCATTTTCCATTCAATTGCCTTTTGCTTGACTTTTATAGCATCTTCAGGGAATGGCAAACGGATTTCTGTGTTTTTTAAAAATCCATCCGTAACAGAAGTAAAGCCTATTGAATTTTTTATACCGATTGTCAACGCTTCTTTGAGTCCTGATATAACTTCGCCATTGGTCAATTGCGGTTTTGCAGGTTGAGTAGTCGCAGCAGTTCCAACTATTGAAGCAGCCTCTTCAAGAACATCACACGAATTAACAACGATAAGCATTCCAAGTAATGCAGCAGAATTAACTATTTTTTTCATTATATACGTTTTTAAAAATTATTAGTAGTAAAAGAATTCGGTCAAAAGTAATATCAAAATTGGTTAAAACTCTATCTCAAGATTAAATATTGTTTTAAATGAATGCAAATTAGGATTGTTTTTGGCCATGGAAGCAAAGCGATCTTTTCCACTTAAAAACTTCATTTCAGAATCTTTATCTTCTGTTAAAAAAAAGTCGACAGTAATTTGATAATTTTTCAATTCTTGGCGTAAAAATTGAATTAAATCAGGAACATGAGGCGTAATATAATCGATCTGAACTTGATTATCGACCTCCATAGTGAAACAAACTTCATCTTTTATTTTAGGATCTCTTTTAATCATCGCATTGTAGAACGTGCCTAATCCTTTGGCTTTTACTTCATGCGCATATCGTCTCCAAGCCATTTTTACTTGGTCTACACTAAATCTCTCACTTTGTGAAATCTGATTCGATAACTCTTCTTTTAGTAAGGTATTATTCGAAGGTTCCATACTTTTTTTTATGGAAATATTGGAAGTATTTAATTGCCCAGAAGGTACCATTAATACTTTAGGCTCCTCTTTCACATACGTTGTAATTGCTTCTTTTGAAGGTTTTGACGATAATCCCTTTGGTAATAATGGTTCTATAGCCTGCTCTGGAAATGGAATTATTTCAACTGGATCAGTTAAATGTTTTTTTTTTGGAACTCTTTTTGAATTGAGCACAATTGCATGAGAGCCATTTCAACCAATAAACGATGATTTTTAGACATTTTATATTCCACGTCTGTTTTACTTAAAACGCCTAAAGCTCTTAATAATTGATCGCCGTCTATTAATTTAGCCTGGTCTATATATTTTTGTTCAACTGATTCAACGACCTCTAATAATTTAGCGGTACGAGCATCTTTGCAAACTAATAAATTTCGATAATGATCCGATAAACCAACAATAAAATTATGGGTATCGAAACCCTTTTCAATAATATCATTTAACAACAAAAGAGAACTCGGAATATCTTCTTTTTGGGCGCTTTCTACAATGCGAAAGTAGTAATCGTAATCAAGAATATTTAAATTATCAATTACACTTTGGTACGTAAGGTTATTACCCACGAAAGTGACTATTTGATCAAAAATGGAAAGAGCATCTCTCAGCGCACCATCTGCCTTTTGACCAATTAAAAATAAGGCTTCGGGTTCGGCATTTATTTGCTCCTTAACAGCAATTGATGCCAAATGATCCGCGATATCTGCCACTTTAATTCTATTGAAATCAAATATCTGACATCGAGATAATATGGTAGGTATTATTTTATGTTTTTCTGTTGTCGCTAAAATAAAAATGGCGTGCTTTGGCGGCTCTTCCAAGGTTTTTAAGAAAGCATTAAACGCAGATGCTGACAACATATGAACCTCATCGATTATATAAATCTTGTGAGATCCTAACTGAGGTGCAGTTCTAACTTGATCTATTAAATTCCTAATGTCATCCACCGAATTATTTGATGCGCCGTCTAATTCATACACATTAAAGGAAGAACCAGAATTGAAAGAGATACATGAGTCACACTGATCACAAGCTTCAATGGCTTCTGATTTATTAAAACAATTAATGGTTTTTGCTAAAATTCGAGCAGTAGTTGTTTTTCCCACTCCTCTAGACCCACAAAACAAAAATGCTTGGGCTAAATGATCATTTTTTATTGCATTTTTCAACGTTGACGTAATTGACTTTTGACCAACAACGGTGTCGAAGGTCTGGGGTCTATATTTACGTGCTGAAACTACAAAATCACTCATAAGACAAAGTTAATCTTTTTTTTATTAGACGGAAGACTTTCATCCAAAAGATTTACAGACTTTAAAATTAAATTCAAAAATGTATGCAATAAAGGTCTTTTAGTCATATGTCTTTAAAACTTTTATCTATTTTTTAAAATTGGACCTAAGAATCTGATAAATTGTATTTACATTTGTTGTTTAGACAAATTAATTGCAATAATTTAATATTTTCACATGAACTTTATTTTATCAAGTACAACACTTTTAAGACATTTACAAAGTATTTCAGGTGTTTTATCAACAAGTAATTCGATGCCAATTTTAGATAATTTTTTATTTGAAATTAATGAAAGTAATCTTATTATTTCGGCTTCTGACTTGGAAACAACTATGCGAACGAGCTTAGATGTTGAAGCAAAAGAATCTGGTAAAATTGCAATTCCCGCAAAAATATTATTAGACGTCTTGAAAAATCTTCCAGATCAACCTTGTACGTTCATTTGTGATATGACCACTTTTGCAGTTGAAATCGCCTACGACAACGGAAAATCTAAAATGGTTGGCTGCAATGGAGATGAATTTCCAAAAACACCAAGAATTGAAGTGAAAAATTCATTAAAAATTTCAGGTGAGATATTTTTTAAAGCAATTAATAATACAATTTTCGCTACTGGAAATGATGATTTAAGACCAATAATGAGCGGAGTTTTTTGTCAATTCACACCGGAAGACATTACTTTTGTTGCGACAGATGCTCACAAACTTGTTCGTTACAGAAGAACTGATTCTCAAGCAACTGGAAACTCAACGTTTATCTTACCAAAAAAACCATTGAATCTATTAAAATCTAACTTACATGGCGAGGAAGAAATATTAGTTGAGTATGATGAATCAAATCTTATTTTTACTTTCAATGATCTTATTTTAATATGTCGTTTGATTGATGGTAAGTATCCTAATTACGAGGCTGTTATTCCAAAGGAAAATCCAAATGTGTTAACAATTGATAGAGCGCAGTTTTTAAGCTCAATCAAACGAGTTTCAATTTTTTCAAATAAAACCACACATCAAATAAAACTTAAATTAGCTGGTTCAGAATTAGCTTTATCAGCCGAAGATCTTGATTTTAATAATGAAGCTAATGAAAGATTGACATGTAATTACAATGGGGAAGACATGGAAATCGGTTTCAATTCTCGTTTCTTAATGGAAATGTTAAACAACATGACTTCTTCTGAAATCAAGTTGGAAATGAGTGACCCAAGTCGTGCGGGAATACTTACTCCTGCAGTCAAAGACAATGAAAATGAAGATATTTTAATGTTGGTGATGCCAGTAATGTTAAACAGATAATATAAATTCACTAAAAAAATCTACTCCAAACCGAGTAGATTTTTTTTTGCTTATTTTTTTTCCAAGGTAATTAAAACACGCTCTAATTCCTCACTATTATTAGAACCTATAAGGAGTTTGTTGTTGTCCTTAAATTCCAATTGCAAGCCTTTATTGCCGCTTACATTAAATGCTCTTCCTTTGCCGAAAAGACCAATTCGAATTCCCCATCCTCCATATTCTAAAATCGGCTGATATTGTCTAATGTAGAATTTAGAAATATTTTTCCAGTCATAAAATTTGAATTTTAGATGGAAAGGGAAAAAGCGGACATAAACACCCTCTTTTGTAATTTGCGTTTCTAGGCGAAAAATAATAAAAAGAAAATTGAAAATAACCAGACTTAAAATCTCTACACATATATAAAATATTTCTTCCTTTGACTCTTTTTTCGTTGCAAAATTATCTACGATCTCCATCAAAAAAAAAGTACTACAGCCAATCAGCAGAATTAATACCCACCAAGTCCTAAAACGTTGCGTTTCTGAAAATAAAACACCTTCTCTCATACACCCTGATTATTTACAACTATTTACTCTTTATCCATTTTAAAATTACCTCCAAAACAAGTGGTGAAATAGTTTGGTCGATCATAGCATATTCCTTAATTGCTCCTGTTTGACATTCTTGAAAAAGATGATTCATCTCTGGGAATTCTTTGATTGTAAAATCGACATTTCCTCCTTTTTCTAATGCAGAACGTATCGCTTCTAAATTAATTCGAGAAGGAACTTGTAAATCTTTCGACCCGTTCAATGCAAGAACAGGACATTTTACATCCTTTAAAATTAAACTTGGATCATACGTGATAAAAAATTTCATCCAAGGACTTGTTAATTGGTCAACATACAAATCAACCATTTCCTTGTCTTGTAAAATGGGTTGATAATAATCTTCTAAGTCACTTTTTAACTTTACGGTATCTTGATTTAATTGAATAATGGAATATGCCCCTTTATTCATTTCTTGTATTTGTTGCAACTGTTCTTCCGAAACCCCTTCAGACCTGCCGATTAACAACTGCTGTAACAATAATAAATCACCCCCTGAAATACCGGTTCCTGCCATCAAGACAATAAAAGAAACTTCCTTCAGTTTAGCGGCTACAACGGGGGCAATTATTCCTCCTTCACTATGACCAATGAGACCTATTTTCTTCTTGTTAACTTGTTTTCTTTTCAATAAATACTTTACTGCCGCTTCCACATCTCTTGAAAAATCTTCCGTTGTTGCACTTTTAAAATCACCTTCAGACTTTGCTGTTCCACGATCGTCAAATCGAAGCACGCCTATGCCATTCCGTGTTAAATAATCAGCCAAAACTAAAAAAGGCTTATGTCCCAATAGTTCCTCGTCTCTATTCTGGGGACCACTTCCGCTAATCAACACAACAACCGGAAATTTTCCTTTTTCAGAAGGCAAAGAAAGCGTGCCTGATAAAGTGACATGATCCGATTTGTTTGTAAACGACACATCTTCTGTATAATACGGATAAGGTTTAACCGGTTCTTGAGAATGGATTGGCTTCAAAACTAGTTCAGATCTTCCAAACTCTAAAGGAATAGATTGCCCACCTTGCGTAAAAGTTCCTGTGATTTTATTATCCGTAGAATATTTTCCACTAAAACCAATTTTCCCTTTATTTATTTCAATTTTCAACTCGGAATTCTCAAAGGTTGTGAGGTCAGCAGGTATTCCCTTCGCTCCTTGATCTGGGCTGTCCAATGTTGAATTGAACCCATTCCCCGTTTTATTTATTTGAATATTAATCCTCAATGAAACACCATTGAATGTCAAAACCCCAAACCACTGTCCAGAAATATCTTGAGAAACAACCGTATTTGTATAATTTAGAAAGATAAAAGTAAAAAACACTAGTAAGGACTTTTTCATTATTCACAGAGATAATTAAGTATATATTGGACTATTTTAGAACTCATTTTTGCTATAAATTCGCTTCAGTGAATAAAACTAAATAATAAATAGCTAATATCTACCTTTTCATCTCTGTAAATTCCTGATTTTTCATTTTATCACAAATCTCACGGCAGATTCTTTTAGTAAGTAATCCGTTTTTAAACTTGGCTCGACCCACGGTAAACAAACAATTTTCTTTTGCAAACCATCAACAGATCCATATGAATTCGATTTAAGAAAATATACTTGTTTATTAATTTCAATGTTAAATCCTGTTTTTAAATGATTTACTGCAATTGAAAGTCCTTTTCTCTTGATATTCCAGTCATTTTCATGGATTGAAAAATACCTCACTTCTCCTGGATATACCTTCGCATATGAATTAATAATAAATTTTAATTTTTCGATATCGGCTTTTTCTCCGTCATAAAAACAAAAAATCGCACTGCAGTCCTTCACAATGAATGTCGCCTTAGAATGATTAAAGAAACAAATTTCTCTGTAATTTAATTTTTCATACCGCTGATAAGTCACGTAAAACACTATAAAAAAAGCCGAAATAAAGAAGCCTAATAAAAATTTTTCATTACTATTCTTCATCAAATAAATACCTACTATCACACTAAAAGAAAATAAAACAATCCCCCAATGAAGTTGAAATCCAGTAGCTACAGATCCTGGTAAATCATCAATAAATGATACAAATTCCAACGTTAAAAATAAAATGATTGAAAGAAGAAATATGGCCCATTTTCCAAAATATTTCAACCATGAAAAAGAAAAAACAAACATGCCAAAACCTAATATTAATCCTGTTGAAAACATTAAACCAATATTCGTAAGAATAAAATAATTAGGAAATTGATGAAAATAAAAAAGCGTTAATGGCACTGTAACAAATTGCGCGGCTATTCCAACTGCCGTTCCTTCCCATATTTTTCTGAGCCATTTATTTCTAATAAAAATCCATTTTGAAATAGGTTGATAAAACCAAAATATACCTAACATTGCTAGGCAAGAAAGCTGAAAACCAATATCAAACAAAAATAAAGGATTGATTAATAATAAAACAAAGCATGTAAAAAATAAACTATTAAGCGCATTGTAATTCTTCCCATTTAATTGCGAAATTGCTAAAACAGAAAACATAAATGTAGACCTCAAAACAGAAGCTGACAATCCTGAAATGAACGTATACATCCAAATTAAAAACAAGGCAATAATTAATGCTTGATTACGAGAAATCAACCGTGAAAAATACTTTAGAATGTATAAAATAATCTGCAAAATAATCCCAATATGTAATCCAGATACTGCTAACACATGCATCGCCCCAGAATTTCCGAAATCTGTTGTTGTTTCTGGATCCAAAAAACTTCTATCCCCTAAAATCAAGGCTTGTGCCAATGCTAATTCTTGTCCTTTAAAATGCCTTTCCAAAATATCCCCTAAATAATCACGCGATTTCAAAGACCACTTACTGATCCAAGAGATAGAATTTCCTTTCTTAATATACGACCTTTTTGCTACAAATCCAATTTTATCAATTCCTTTACTTTTGTAATAAAATTCGCCGTCAAACTCCCCTGGATTCCCTTTATTTAGAATGGGAAGTAGGTCGCAATTTAGAGCTAGATTATCCCCAACTAGCAATGTATCATCCATTGTCTCTATAAAAAGTACCACCTTTTCATTACAAGGGATAACGTTATTCTTCGACTTAATGTGATGAATTTCTCCAATTACTTTTTTCCACTGCTTATGCGGATTATTTACCTCCAAAATATTCAGAAGATATGAATCTCCTACTTGATATTTTTTTTCAAATCTAGCATTGACATCTGATTTAGTTGTTTCATTCATTGACAAAACGCCTAATGAAAAACAGAAAAATGCAGTAGCAAAAAAAGAAATACCCTTAATTGCTGAGAAGAAATAAAAAGAAAAAATTAAAAAAATAGTAGATAAAACAACTTGAAACAAAGATTCATCAAATGAAATGGCGCTAAAACCTACATAGATTCCTATTGAAAAAAAAAGTGAAATGGTGACAAAAGGCGAAGAATAAAAATTTACTTTAATAGCTCGAATTTTAACGTAATAATGAATTAAAAAATTAGGTTAAATTAATAAAAATTTATTAACTAAAAATATAGAACCAAATTTATTTTAGAAAAAAACCAAAAAAGAGCAAAATAAAAGATAAAGTCAACTCTTCAATTCAATGAATTAGCTTATCTTTGCGCAACATTTTTTAGTAAAAAGTAATGATAAATATCACTCTTCCTGACGGAACAGTTAAACAATTTAAAAAAGGGGCAAGTTCGATGGATGTTGCTCTGAGCATTTCTGAAGGTTTAGCAAGAAACGTATTAGCAGCAAAAGTCAATGGCGAAGTAATAGACGCAAATCGTCCTATCAACGAAAACGCGACTATTCAATTATTGACTTGGAATGACAAAGAAGGAAAATCAACCGTTTGGCATTCATCTGCTCACATTATGGCGGAAGCAATCGAATTTCATTTTCCTGGAGTGAAATTAGCTATAGGCCCTCCGGTAACCAATGGATTCTACTATGACATTGATTTCATGGATCAAACCATTACTGAAAAAGATTTAGATAAAATTGAAATTAAAATGAAGGAATTAGCAAAAGCTAAAAATCCTTTCATACGTAAAGAAATATCAAAAGCTGATGCTATTTCCTATTTTACAGATAAAAATGATCCTTACAAATTAGAATTATTAGAAAACTTAGAAGACGGAAATATCACCTTTTATACGCAAGGAGAATTCACTGATTTATGTCGCGGGCCTCATATGCCAGATACAGGTTTTATTAAAGCAGTGAAATTGACTTCCATTGCTGGAGCATACTGGAGAGGTGATGAAAAAAATAAACAACTCACAAGAATTTATGGGATCACATTTCCTAAAGCTTCAGAATTAACTGAATATTTAGAAAAAGTAGAAGAAGCAAAACGCAGAGATCACCGAAAATTAGGAAAGGAATTAGAATTATTTACTTTCTCTCAAAGAGTTGGACAAGGTTTACCATTGTGGCTTCCCAAAGGAGCTGCGTTAAGAGAGAGATTAGAGAATTTCCTTAAAAAAGCACAACGAAAAGCCGGCTACGAACAAGTAATTACCCCACATATCGGAAGCAAAGAATTATATGTTTGTTCTGGACATTATGAAAAATATGGAGCAGATTCTTTTCAACCGATTAAAACACCAGATGATAACGAGGAATTTTTGTTAAAACCAATGAATTGTCCTCATCACTGTGAAATTTTCAAATCAAAGCCAAGGTCGTACAAAGAATTACCAGCGCGATTTGCTGAATTTGGAACGGTTTACAGATATGAGCAAAGTGGTGAACTACATGGACTTACTAGAGTTCGGGCATTTACACAAGATGACGCACACATCTTTTGCATGCAAGAACAAGTAAAAAATGAATTCAAAAAAGTAATTGATTTAGTGTTATACATTTTCAAAACATTGAAATTTGAAAATTTTAAAGCACAAATTTCATTACGAGACCCTAATAATCCTTCTAAATATATTGGATCGGATGAAAATTGGGAAAAAGCTGAAAATGCGATCATTGAAGCTGCAGAAGAAAAAGGATTGCCAACAATTGTTGCATATGGTGAAGCCGCATTTTATGGTCCGAAATTAGACTTTATGGTGGAAGATGCATTGGGTCGTGAATGGCAATTAGGAACAATTCAAGTAGATTATAATCTGCCTGAAAGGTTTGAATTGGAATACACAGGTGCTGATAATCAAAAACATAGACCAGTTATGATTCACAGAGCACCCTTTGGATCAATGGAAAGATTTGTGGCTGTTTTGTTAGAACATTGTGCTGGAGATTTCCCACTTTGGTTGAGTATTGATCAAGTTGCTATCCTTCCAATTAGCGATAAATACAATGAGTATGCAAAAAATGTGTTAGAATTGCTAAATAATTCCGATATTCGCGGTTTCGTAGACGATCGTAATGAAAAAATTGGGAAAAAGATCAGAGATTCTGAACTGAGAAAAATACCTTTTATGCTTATCGTTGGTGAAAAAGAAGCGGATAACAATGAAATATCTGTGAGACAACGAAATGAAGGAGATGCTGGGTCAATGACAATCGAGTCATTCACTGAGTTGATTCAAAAAGCGATTGAAAATGAACTGTCAATAAATGCATAAGTAATTGAATGAGAAAAGATAATAGAAAGCCCTTTGTTAAAAGAGAAGAAGATCAGCATAGAATAAACGAGAAAATCATGGCTCGTGAAATTCGTTTGATTATGGATGGTGCAGAACCAATTGTAATTTCAACGGCTGAAGCAATGAAAATGGCTGAAGAACAGGATGTAGATTTAGTTGAAATCTCTCCAAATGCTAATCCTCCGGTTTGTAAACTAATGGATTACCGTAAATTCTTGTACAACCAAAAAAGAAAAGAAAAAGAATTAAAAGCAAAGCAAAGTAAAGTTGAATTAAAAGAAATTCGTTTTGGTCCTAATACAGATGAACATGATTTTAACTTTAAATTAGCACATGCTCGTAAATTCTTAGAACAAGGGAACAAATTAAAAGCATACGTTTTTTTTAGAGGACGAACAATTGTATTTAAAGATAGAGGTGAAATACTATTATTAAAATTTGTTACAGAATTAGAAGACGTTGGTACTGTTGAACAGTTACCAAAATTAGAAGGAAAAAGAATGATCATAATGATCAACCCGAAAAAGAAATAATATTAGGAATTAGGTATTAGGTCTTAGGTATTAGGTATTTGTAGGTAACTACAGCCTAACACCAAAAGCCCAACACCCAACACCTAGAAAGAAGCTGATATAGAGTCACACTTTAAAAACGAAGAGAGATGCCAAAAATGAAAACTAAATCCAGTGCAAAGAAGAGATTCACGATAACTGGAAGTGGTAAAATTAAAAGAAAACACGCTTTTAAAAGTCACATTTTAACGAAGAAAACTAAAAAGCAAAAAAGAAATTTGACACATGCAGGTCTAGTACATAAAGCAGATTTGTCAAATATCAAATTACAATTGTGCATGAAATAAGCACATTGGTTTACATTGTTTAACCCGGTAAATTAGTAGCTAAGTCTTCTGCAATAATGAAGCACTATTTATCAAAAAACTAAAAAAATATGCCAAGATCAGTAAATCACGTAGCCTCAAGAGCTCGTAGAAAGAACTTCATGAAATTAGCCAAAGGATACTTTGGTAGAAGAAAAAACGTTTGGACAGTTGCTAAAAATGCAATTGAAAAAGGTTTAAATTATGCGTACGAAGGTCGTAAACAAAAGAAAAGACATTTCCGATCATTATGGATTGCTCGTATTAATGCGGGTACTCGTCAACATGGATTGAGTTATTCTAAATTCATTGGTGACCTAAACAAAAGTGGTATTGAATTAAACCGTAAAGTTCTTGCTGATTTAGCAATGAATCACCCGGAAGCGTTCAAAGCTGTTGTTGAAGCCGTAAAAAATAAATAAAGTACAAAAACTCTATATCACAAAAAGCCCTTGATTTAATGTCAAGGGCTTTTTTATTTCCATTATCCCGTCGCTAAAATATGGGATCAAACCCGAATGTTGTGGACAAATTAAAAATATTATTCCATTATAAATTATAAAAAAGACTATCGATTTTGCTTCGATTATCATTCCCTCACTTTTCCTTGATGAAAAGTAAGCAAAAATCAAGGACATTTTAAGGAAGTTT